>NZ_JBNAGJ010000001.1:0-851051 GCF_049803795.1 Youngimonas ophiurae (nom. illeg.) | reverse complement strand
TAAAGCTTTCGAAAGATGGTTTCACCGTTGAGGATGCTGGTCCAGAGCGCCGGATTCCGATCCGGCGAGCCACTGGTGACCGCCTGTGGGGGCGTGAGGCGTGGAGAACAGATCGCTGTTACGATGATCTTGCACCGTTAGAAATGGGGGGTGAAGAGCCTCTGATTTACACCTGCGACGACACTGTGCAGCGATGGGGGTGGAGGCCTGACGCATTGTCGATGTGGGGTCGCATCCGTCGCCCCCAACACATGCCCCGCTGGGCCTCTCGCCTGACCCTGATCGTCACAGACGTGCGGGTTATGCGGGTGCAGGAGATTGGCGACGTTGACGCCAATAAGGCGGGCCTCAAGGGCTTCATATCGGCAGACGGTCAAGACGGGGTGTCCCCTCGCGAAGAACTTCAAGACACATGGAACGCCCGCCACGCCAAGCGCGGCCTCGGCTGGGACGCTAACCCGTGGGTCACAGCCACCACCTTCACCGTACACCGCTGCAACATTGACCAGATGGAGGTGTCGGAATGAGCCCACAGCACATCGTCAACCTTTCCGGTGGGAAAGACAGCCAAGCCTGCGCCTTGCTAGCCGCTGAGCGCGGTATGCCGTTCCGGCTGGTCATGGCGGACACAGGCAACGAAAACGAGCTGACCATCGAACACGCGCACTATTTGGCTGAGTTCGTCGGGGTTCCTCTGGAAATGGTGCGGTATGATTTCACGGAAAAGATGGCAAAGAAGCGGACCTTCATCGCGCTAGAATGGGCCAATGCTGGGGTTCCACCTTCTCGCATCGAGCGCGCCTTAGAGATCATCCAGCCAACCGGCATCCCGTTTCTGGACCTGTGCTTGTGGAAGGGGCGTTTCCCCAGCGCGCGAGCGCAATTTTGCACCGAATTTTTGAAGGCGCGGGCGATTGAGGATCATGTTGTCAGCCCGGCCCTGAAGGTCGGCCCGGTGGTCCAGTGGATCGGGGTAAGGCGTGATGAAAGCCCAAATCGCCGCAATGCGCAGATGTTCCAGCGTGTGCGCCGCGACGGCCCGCATGACATGCTTCTGTTTCGCCCGCTGATCCACTGGAAGGCGCAGAATGTGATTTCGTACGCAACGGCAGTGGGAGCGAAACACAACCCGCTGTATTCCCTTGGTATGGGCCGCGTCGGGTGCTTTCCCTGCGTGAATGTGAATAAGGCCGAAATCGGCCAAATCGCAATTCGGTTCCCAGAAACTGAGGACAAGCTGCGCGAATGGGAGGTGCTGGTGGCCGATGCCAGCAAACGGGGGGCGGCCACGTTTTTCGCAGCAGATATGACGCCGGAAGGGGCGGATCTGGTGCGCGCCCTGAATCGCATGGTCGAACACACCATCCGCAGCAATCACCGCGACCTACTGGAAGATGGCCGCGAGGTGGAATTGCACCGCATGGGGCGGAAAATCCGCCGCGATCTATCCGCGTCGATTGAATGGCCGAAAGCAGACGCGGCTTTTGCATGGTCAAAAACAGATCACGGCGGTCGGCAGCTCAACATGCTGCGCCACGCATTTGAGGCAGATGACGGCTTGTCATGTTCCTCTCAATACGGGTTGTGCGAATGACTGACCGCCCCATCAACCTAACCGACTGGCAGGTCCGCGCCGCACTGGACGGGCGGTTGTCTCTGGTCGTGGAGCCGCTGGCAAAACAGCCCCCGGAAAGCATGGCGATGTACCGCTATTACGGCCACGAGGCACCGCGCCCAGACCTGTGTCACAGCTTCGGATGGATGGTGCCTGAGGCAGGCGACCTGTGGCCATGCAACGTCGAGGACCGCATTCCGATCCGGCGAGCCACCGGGGACCGCCTGTGGGTGCGTGAGGCGTGGAGACCATCAATCAGCGCAGCCGATCCTTGGCATGTAGCCGTCCTGTATCCAAATGACAGCAAAGTGCGCCACTGGGACTGGTCCTCAGACGATGATTTCGGCGATTGGATAATTCCAAAGGCTGCGGCCAAAGGGAATATTTCCTCTCAACACATGCCCCGCTGGGCGTCACGCCTGACGCTGATCGTCACGGACGTGCGAGTCATGCGGGTGCAGGAGATTGGCGAGGATCAAGCGGCGGCAACGGGGCTGTTCAAGCCCTACGACATCCCATTGCGAGAACTTGTGGATAGCCCGTTCCGAACGTCATTCCAAAGAGCCTGGAACACCCGCCATTCCAAGCGCGGCCTAGGCTGGGACGCTAATCCATGGGTGACAGCCACCGCCGTAACCGTACACCGCTGCAACATTGACCAGATGGAGGTGGCAGAATGATTGTTCCACAAAAGCAGGCTCTACGCCACGACCCTGAAAACGGCGTACACGGCGACTGCCTCAGAACTGCTGTTGCGATGCTGATGGGCTTGAATGCCCGCGACCTCCCACATTTTGCGGATGTAGGGGTTAGCGACCATGTAGCGCCGCTCCGCGAATATCTGGCGGCGCAGGGACACGGCCTAATGCAATTCATCTACCCACCTGAAACTGAGATTAAGACGATCCTGCATACCCTAGCCTACCTTAGCCCCGGCGTTCCGTTCATGCTGTCGGGGAAATCGCCGCGCGGTGATTGGGGTCATGCTGTTGTGGCGATTGACGGTCAAATTGCGGACCCAGCCACTGGCGATTGGGTGACTAATCCTGAAAACGCGCTGCACGGGGCACACGGGGAATGGTGGTGGGTTGAGGCGATTATTGCACTGCCACGAAACGAGGCCCGTTCATGAAAGACACCTTCCTAGACCTGCTGCAAGCCCCAACCGATCTGGAGCGCGGACCCGATGGCCGCATCTTCACCAAGACCGAACAAACCCGCATGTGCGGAAACTCAGTGCCCCCGGTGATGGCCGAGGCGCTGGTATCCGCCAACGTGCCCGAGCTGGCCGTGGTGGCCTGAAAAGGAGAGAAGAATGGAAAACTCGTTTTGGATGGTCAAAGGTGACGGCCCCAGCAGCGTTGTTCACCTTGATCGGAGTGTCGCGGAAGCTGAGGCGAAGCGCCTCGCTCGCGAAAACCCAGGCAAGACATTCTACGTCATGCAGGCCGTGGTTGCCTTCGTGAAAGACGATGTTCGCCGCGTCGAACTCGAAGCCGACCGGGTCTCGTTTTGAGGTGAAACATGCAGAATAAGAAAACCAGCCGGAACCGCACGAAAGCCCGCAAGGAGCGCCAGCGGCAGGCTCCCGCAACAAAGCAGAAACATAAACCGCGCGTAATTTCGATAGCCCACGGCCGATCTGGCCTCGCAATCCTGGCCGCTTTGGCAGGGAAAGGCAGACTATGACCCTTCCATACGCAAATTCCAAAGCCGGAGAAATATGATGACTGACTATAAGGAACTGATTGAGCGGCTGCACCTGCTGGTGCCTATCGTTACGGAAGGACAGCGACAGTCCGCGCATGCTGCAATGCAGGAAGCCGCCTACGCCCTCGAAGCCGCCGAGCTTGCAGCGGAGGGCGCAGCTCAAATCATCGCCACAGAACGCGCGGAGGTTATAGCCTTACGGAAACAGCTGGAAGCCGCGACCGCCGAACAGGTCGCAGTCGTCAAGCCGCTGAAGTGGTCGCGCGAGGTTGACGGTTCTTTTACCGCGCAAGAAACGCTGCTGGGGGAATACACCCTGCTTCACACGGATCATGGACTTGGCTGGCTTGTAGTGCGGGACGGGTATGATGATTCTTTTGTAAAATACCCAAACGAGGATCATGGTTTTGCGACAGACAAAGATGCGAAGGATTGGGTTGATGGGTATCACGCCCAACACGTGCTATCCGCCATCACCCTCCGCAGCGCCGCAGACGTCGAAGCCGAGGCTCGGGCTGAGGAACGGGCAAAGGTGATTGCCTTGATCGAAAGCTACCCCGCCAACGGCCACGGGCATTTACCTTCCGACCCGTATGAAGCGGCGCATCAAGTGAGGTCAGAAATCCTGAGCGCCCTCCACACCCCTGAAAGCCTCGCAGTGAAGGAGGGCAAGTGATGTACCTCTATCAATGTCCGAGATGCCAGCGCCAAGTCAGCATTCCTCGTCTCCACTGGTTGACCTTTTGCAAATGCCAAAAAGGAAACGTGCGATGATTTTTGACTGGTTCAAAAAAAGTTGGATAATTGATGCGGTCCGCGTCAAGAAGCCGTATCGCATCAACAGTATATCCACAAAGGCCTCTTGGCCTCCGCATTTGGGTAGCCCCCTGAATGCCGCACAAGAAATTCAGTCGCTGGACGAATACCGGAAAATCCGTAAAGAAAACCCCGCACTCCAAGAACTCACCATAGTTGATGTGGATGTGAATTATGATGGCCCGGCGATCATTGTAGACGGCAGAGACCATGGTTTTCTTATTTGGGCTTTTGGCAACTCTCACAACGGAGAGCCAATACCAAGCGGAATGTTTTTGATTCCACCAGGGTACACTGGCCACTTTAGCGCTGGAATCGTTGAAATCTCGAAAAGCCCGACACGCTTTGCAAGCGTCGAGCGGGGGCACCTGCAATGAGCATTCCCAAGCTGTATCTGACGGAATCGGAAGTGGCGCGGCTGCTTGGTCGGGATATTGCTTGGCTGCGCGCAAATGGCGCTACACTTGAGGCACAATATGGCTTCCCAAAGATTGACTGCGCCACCGGCAGGCGTCACCGTGAGGCGATTGAGGCGTGGGCCAGTGACCGGAACATAAGAAGAAGGCACTTGGCTGCCGAGCGGTTGACGGAAAACAACCAAGAGAAATATCATGAGCTTTAAGGATTCGCTTTGGGACGACAGCGACCCAGCATACTCACCCTGCCTAAGCAGGATCAGAGGAACCTACTATTGGGTTCCGCCCAAGAAATACCGCGACGCCGGATACAGCATCAAAACCTATAGACTTGGCGGGCAAGAGGGTGACGGGCTTCATCTTGATAGGGCTCGGGCCTGCCGAGAAATGACCCGCAGCATGGTCAACTGGTACGAAGGCAACGTCGAACGACAAGAGCCAGGTACGTGGGGCTGGCTGATCACCAGATACATGACTGACGAATACTCAGCGATTCACGATGTTCGCGCATCGACCCGAGAGGGCTACAAAAAAGTGATGACAAGAATCGCCAATGGAATTGGTGATGTACCGATTGATGACACCGATTTCCCAAGGATGATGGAATGGAAGCGCACTATGGAGGCGAACGGGCGCTCCGTGCACTATATCAGCAGGTGGTTCAACCATTTCAGCATCCTGCTATCACACGGATCAAAGATTGGCATCAAACACTGCCGTGAGCTGAGGGCTGTGAAATCTGACATGCGGATCAAATCTCCTCCCAAGCGGCAAAAATTCATCACCAGAGAGCAGGTGGAAAAGATTGTCGCTCGCCTCGATGCAGACGGGTTTGGCTATGTCTCCTTATCTCTCCTGTTTAGGTTCGAGTTCATGCTGCGCGGTGTTGATGTATACGGCGATTGGGCGCCGTCCGATGGAAAAGAAGGTGGAATTGTTGACGGTGGTCGCGTGTGGGAGGGTGGATTGACGTGGGAAATGTTTGAGCCTGACTTAAGTTCATTTGAAAAGGTAATCAGCAAAACGAGGGATGGGCTCACAGAGCCATACCACTTTAACCTTTCCGACGTTCCAGAGATTGTGCGCAGGCTTTCACTAACACCTCCTGATAAGCGGGTTGGGCCTGTCATATGTCTCCCAGGAAGCAGCAAGCCCCCCAAAAACGGGATCGTCTCCCGCAGGTTCAAAGCAGCGCTGCGAGACTGCAAGTTGCCAGACGACCTCAGAATCAGCGATGCGCGGTCTGGTGGCATCACCGAAGCCAAGTCTCTGGTCGATCCATACCAATTGCGCGACGCTGCTCAGCACACGCAAATTACCACGACAGACCGCTATGTTCGCAGCAGATCCGAAGCAGCAAACAATGTCGTGAAACTGCGCCAGGTCGGACGGAAATAGAACGACTCGTGAATATGGCTAACGAACTCGACTAACCGACGACTAACGGCAAAAATAGCCGCAAAGCCCAAAATCAGAAAAAACCCCACCTTATCAAGGTGGTACCCAAGGCCGGACTCGAACCGGCACGCCTTGCGGCGGGGGATTTTGAATCCCCTGCGTCTACCATTCCGCCACTTGGGCACGTTTTATTCGTCTATCCAACCCATTCGCCCGCGTCCAGAGCGAAAACGCACGCGATCGCGTGTTGACCTTATCGCCCACGCATGGCGTAACAGGGCAAACCAGACAGGAGCGCCCCATGATCAAAGGCCTGTATAATTGGACCATGTCCCTGGCCGAGCATCCGCGCGCCCTGTGGCTACTGGCGTTCATCGCCTTTATCGAGGCCTCGGTCTTTCCGATCCCGCCCGATGTTCTGATGATCCCGATGATCCTAGCACGCCCCTCGCGCGCGTGGCTGATTGCGGGGGTGGCGTTGGTGTCTTCGGTTGCGGGCGGGCTGCTGGGCTATCTGATCGGCGCGCAGTTTTATGAGCAGATCGGCCGCCCGATCCTGGAATCCATGGGCAAGGCCGACGCCATGGCCGAATATAACAGCCGTTTTAACGATTTCGGGTTCTGGCCGGTGCTGATCGCCGGCATCACCCCCTTCCCGTTCAAGGTGATCACCATCATGTCCGGCTGGACGGGACTGCCGCTGTTAACCTTTTTCGCCACGTCAATCATCGCACGCGGATTGCGGTTCTTCATCGTCGCGGGTCTGTTGTGGAAATACGGCGCACCAATTCGTGACTTCATCGAGCGCCGACTGGGCTTGATGTTCACGCTGTTCGTGATCATTCTGCTGGGCGGATTCTACTTGGTGAAATATCTATGATCTTTGAGCGTAAAACACTGATTTCATTGGCAGCAGCCGGGTCAACGGCCCTGCTGGGCGGCGCTTTCGTGTTTCAGTTTTTGGGCTATGCGCCCTGTCAGATCTGCCTGTGGCAGCGCTGGCCCCACGCGGCGGCCATCGTGATCGGAGTGATCGCCCTGGCCACGCCGTCGCGTCTTTTGTGCTGGCTGGGGGCTCTGGCTGCGGGCACGACAGGGGCCCTGGGCGTTTACCATACCGGGATCGAGCGCGGCTGGTGGGAGGGCCCCTCCAGCTGTACCGGAGGCGGCGCCCTGGACGCCGGAAATCTGCTGTCATTCGACGGGCCCACGCTGGTTTTGTGCGATCAGGTCGCCTGGGATTTGTTCGGCATCTCGATGGCCAGCTGGAACGCCTTGGCCTCGTTCGGGTTGATGGCAATCTGGATCCTGGCCGCCCGCGCCAAAGGTTAAAGAAAAAGGCCCCCCGCAAAGGGAGGGCCAGTTTCGCACTCAGGCTCAATAATTGATACCGCTCGGTGTTTTTGCCTGCGGCCTGAGCGTCGCGCGGGGCGGACGCATCCGCCCCGTGTCCGATCAACTACAACCCGAGGTTGCGCCGCATGTGTTGCACTTCATGCAGGTGCCGTTGCGCACCAGCGTGTAGTTTCCGCAGTCTCCGCAGGCCTCGCCCTCATAGCCCTGCATCTTGGCCTTGGTGCGCGCATCCATGCTGACCGCGCCCGAGCTGACGGCCGTGGTGCTGGCCAGCGTAGCCGTGCCGCCGCCGCCCGCCGTTTCAGGCACCAACGTCTGCAAAGCTGCCTCGGGGTCCGTTCCGCCTAAGGCCATGCCGCCTGCGGTCTGTCCACCCTGCAAAACCACCAGCTCCTGCGGCAGGCGTTTGCGCAGATAGCCGGTCGAGCTGATCTGCTTGAGCACTTCAAGGCTACGGTTCGCGGCGGTCTCGCTGATTTCCTCGACGTTGGAAACGCCTTCTTCGACACCGCGCCCCAGATCGTCGAACGAGGCCCCCTGAGGCTTCACATGCGCCAAGTCTGTTCGATCCAGATAAGAAACCGCCAGTTCGCGGAAGATATAATCCAGGATGGATGTTGCATTTTTGATAGAGTCGTTCCCCTGCACGATGCCCGCGGGCTCGAATTTCGTGAAGGTAAACGCGTCTACGAACTCTTCCAGCGGCACCCCGTATTGCAGGCCAACCGACACCGCGATGGCGAAGTTATTCATCATCGCACGGAAGCCAGCGCCCTCTTTGTGCATGTCGATGAAGATCTCGCCCAGGCTGCCATCTTCGTATTCGCCGGTCCGCAGATAGACCTTGTGCCCGCCAACAACGGCCTTCTGGGTGTAGCCTTTGCGGCGTTCCGGCATCTTCTCGCGGTGGCTGCGGACCAGCTCTTTGACCACGACTTTTTCCACGATTTTCTCGGCCAGAACGGCAGCTTTTTCCTGGGGGGATCCGCTCTCCAGAATCTCGGCGGCCTCGTCGTCATCCTCAATCAGCGCGGCGGCCAGCGGCTGCGACAGTTTCGAGCCATCGCGGTACAAAGCATTCGCCTTGATGCCCATCTGCCAGGACCGCTCATAGGCCGCCTGACAATCCTGGATTGTGGCATCGTTGGGCATGTTGATCGTCTTGGAAATCGCGCCCGAGATGAACGACTGCGCGGCCGCCATCATGTCGATATGGCTGTTTACCGACAAGAAGCGTTTACCTTTCTTACCGCAGGGGTTGGCGCAATCGAAGATCGCGTAATGCGCCGGATCCAGATGCGGGGCACCCTCCAGCGTCATGGTGCCACAAACGTGGTCATTGGCGGCCTCGATGTCGGTTTTCGAATAGCCCAAGTGGCGCAGCAGATCGAAGGTCGGGTCATTCAGCTGCGCAGCCGAGATTTTCAGCACGTTCTGGCAGAAATCCTCGCCCAGGGTCCACTGGTTGAACACGAAACGGATGTCAAAGGCGCTGCCCAGGGCCTCTTCGACCTTGTTCAGTTCATTTTCGGTGAACCCGTGCTGCATCAGGGTGGAGTGGTTGATCCCCGGCGCGTTGCCGATGGTGCCATGGCCCACCGCGTAGCTGACGATTTCCTCGGTCTGGGCGCTGGAATAGCCCAGTTTTTCCAACGCAGCGGGAACCGAGCGGTTGATGATCTTGAAATAGCCCCCCCCGGCCAGTTTCTTGAACTTCACCAGCGCGAAATCGGGCTCGATCCCGGTGGTGTCGCAATCCATCACCAGACCGATGGTGCCGGTGGGCGCGATCACGCTGACCTGAGCGTTCCGATAGCCGTTTTCCTCGCCCAGTTTCAGCGCCTCGTCCCAGGCGGTCATGGCCAGTTCGGCCAGGCGCTGATCGGGCACATTGGCCAGATCCAGCGGGACGGGTTTGACCTCCAGCCCTTCATAACCCTCAGCGGCGCCATAGGCGGCGGTGCGGTGGTTGCGGATGACGCGCAGCATGTGGTCCTTATTGCGCGCATAGCCATCGAAGGGGCCCAGCTCGCCGGCGATCTCGGCCGAGGTGGCATAGGCGACGCCGGTCATGATCGCGGTCAGGGCCGCGCCAAGCGCCCTGCCCTCGATGCTGTCATAGCCCAGACCCATGTTCATCAGCAGACCGCCAATGTTGGCGTACCCCAGACCCAGCGTGCGGAAGTCATAGCTGAGCTGCGCGATTTCCTTGGACGGGAACTGCGCCATCATCACGCTGATCTCCAGCGTCACGGTCCACAGGCGGGTGGCGTGCATGTAATCCTCGGCCTGGAACTCGCCATCCTTGAGGAAGGTCAGCAGGTTCATCGAGGCCAGGTTACAGGCGGTATCGTCCAGGAACATATATTCCGAGCACGGGTTCGAGCCGCGGATTTCGCCATCTTCCGGGCAGGTATGCCAGGCATTGACGGTGTCGTGGAACTGAATGCCCGGATCGGCGCAGGCCCAGGCGGCGTGGCCGATGTCTTCCCACAGATCGCGCGCCTTGACGGTCTTGGCAATTTCGCCATCGGTGCGGCGCAGCAATTCCCAATCGGCATCGTCCTTCACCGCCTTCAGGAAGGCATCGGTGACCCGGACCGAGTTGTTCGAGTTCTGGCCCGACACGGACGCGTAAGCCTCGGAATCCCAATCGGTGTCATAGGTGGGAAACTCGATGCTGTCATAGCCCTGACGCGCGTAATCCAGCACACGTTTCACATAGGTTTCAGGGATTTGCACCTTGCGCGCGCTGCGGATCGCGGTTTTCAGCGTGGCGTTCTTGGCGGGATCTACCGCGTCCTCGGTGCTGCCGTCCCATTCACGGATCGCGGCGAAAATCTCGTTCAGGCGTTCCTCGTGCATCTTCGATCCGGCGACGATGCTGGCGACCTTCTGCTCTTCCTTGACCTTCCAGTTCACGAATTCCTGAATGTCAGGGTGATCCACATCGCAGATCACCATCTTGGCCGCGCGGCGCGTGGTGCCGCCCGATTTGATCGCGCCCGCCGCGCGATCACCGATCTTCAGGAAGCCCATCAGACCCGAGGATTTACCCCCCCCCGACAGGGGCTCGTCCGCCGCCCGCAAGGACGAAAAATTGGTGCCCGTCCCCGAGCCATATTTGAACAGGCGTGCCTCGCGGACCCACAGGTCCATGATGCCGCCATCGCCCACCAGATCATCGGCGACCGACTGAATGAAACACGCATGGGGCTGCGGGTGCTCATAGGCGCTGGCCGATTTGGTCAGCTGTTTGCTCTGATAATCGACGTAGTAGTGGCCCTGGCTGGGCCCGTCGATGCCATAGGCCCAGTGCAGGCCGGTGTTGAACCACTGCGGGCTGTTCGGCGCGGCCTTCTGCGTGGCCAGCATAAAGCGCATTTCGTCGTAATAAGCGCGCGCGTCTTCCTCGGAACTGAAATAGCCGCCCTTCCAGCCCCAATAGGCCCAGGCGCCGGCCAAACGGTCGAACACCTGCTTGGCGCTGGTCTCGCCGGTTTTTTCGGTGGATTTCGTCGCCGGAACCGAGCGCCACAGGAACTCGGGCACATCCGCCTCTTTGACCTTCTTCAGTTTGACCGGCACCCCGGCCTTGCGGAAGTATTTCTGCGCAATCACATCCGAGGCCACCTGGCTCCAGCTTTGCGGCACCTCGACCTCATCCAGACGGAACACGATGGACCCGTCCGGGTTGCGGATTTCCGACGCGGTGGTCACGAAATCCAGGTCTGCGTACGCGTCCTGTCCGGCCTTGGTGAACTTTCTTTCGATTTTCATTGGCGCTGCCCCATACTTCAGCTTTTGTTCCGTCCGGCTGTTTCCGCCGGGCCCTCCGAAGCCCTGGTCACAGGCAAAATCCATCCGCCCCGGCCCCGCAAGCCGAGTGATTTCAGGGCCTTGGACCCCTGATTTGCTGAATTCCGTCTGCTGCCCTTGGTGCCACTATATCTTGTGGATTTTTCGGTTGGCCCACACAATCTGGCGTATCGGCAGGCAAAGGGTCAACGGATTTTTTTACGAAAAGTTATGGAATTTGGTGTTGACCAGTCCCAGAGGCGAAGGATCGGTGATTCAATTGGTTAACAACCTGTTAACGGGCCTGTGGGTAGCTTTGTGGATATTTCCGAAATCTCTAGGAAACCGGCCTGCTTAGCCAGAACCTGCCGCATTGCGGCGTCAAATTTCAGCAGCGCGGCAGAAAAAACACAGAAAATTCATCTATCTGGAGCAATCCTCTTGAGACAGCCTACCAGATGTAGTGGTTCGCCCGAATCGCCCGAGATTTGAGCGTTCTTCAACCCGCCCGGCACCACCGCGCCGTTCTGCATATTTCTGATCGGTGGAAAATGGTCGGGGCGGCGAGATTCGAACTCACGACCCCCTGTACCCAAAACAGGTGCGCTACCAGACTGCGCTACGCCCCGGACCGTGGCCCGACATACAAGGCTGATCCGGAATTGAAAAGCGAAAATCGCCCCCCGACGGGCATTTCTAAGCCGCGTCTAACAGGGCCAGGCCGCCAGGCTTCGCGCCACCGACGGATGACGCATCACACTGCCGACCGTCAGCCCCAATTGCCGGGACAAGCCGCCGTTCACCTCAAGCACGAACAGCACATTATCACCGCCGGACACCGGGGTTTCATCCAGCGGCTGGGCGCGTTCATGGATATGCACCACCCGCCCGGTTTCATCCATAAAGATGATGTCTAGGGGAATCAGCGTGTTGCGCATCCAGAAACTGGCGGGATACGGCCTGGGATACACGAACAGCATCCCCCCGCCCAAGGGCAGGAATTCGCGATACATCAGACCGCGTGCACGTTCGGCGGCGTCGTCGGCCAGCTCAACCCGGAACCGAGCGACGCCCCAGTCACCTTTCAGATGCACGGTGTCTGTTCTGCATTCCCCGGCCAGAGTGGCTGCCGGCAGCAGACAGACGCACAGCAGGGCAGCAAGAAACAGCTGCCCCGCCCGCATCATTCGGACTCCTGATTTTTCAGGGCGGCTTCCCAAGCCAGGATTTCGGTGGCCATGCGTCCGCGACGGCCCTCGATCACCCTGAGGCCCACGGCCTCACCCGGTTGGAGATCGGCCAAACCGGACCGGCGCAGAACCTCGATATGCACAAACACATCTTCTGCGCGGCCAAACACGTTGGCAAAGCCGAACCCCTTGGCTTTGTCGAACCATTTCACCCTGGCCGGTTCCAGAGGCGCATTGCGCATGATTTCGGGATCAAACTCCTCGAAATCCGCAAGCGCCGACCCTTCGGTGCCCTTGGGTGGCTCGATCAGATGTACTTCTGTGGCCTGTACACCTCGGCCAGTCTCCTGAACGGAGATCTCAATATATGCGCCATCCGCAATCGAGCTTTGCCCGAAATTACGGAGAACATTGGCGTGCAGCAGGATATCCGGACCGCCGTCTTCGGCGAGTACGAAACCAAACCCCTTCACAGGGTCAAACCATTTAACGTGCCCGTGTACCCTGCGAGCGCCGCTTTCTTCAGTCTTCACAGCTTTGGTACCCAAATGAACGTCATCCCCGACACAGACATGAAACAAATTCTCATGCGGCTGCAAGTCAAAAATTGACTTTTTTTCAATTGCTTGCATTTCACGTTACGCGAGTGTCACGGATTTAGACGCGTAGTTTCCCAGTCTAGATTGGGCTTTGCCCGCCGCCAGACGAACCTGTCGTGCAGCCGGAAAGCCCCATCAGCCCAGAACTCAATCTCAACAGGCTCGATTCTGTAACCTCCCCAAAAGGATGGGCGCGGCGGGTTTGGCCCCTTCTGCGCGGTGATTTTGGCCACCTCTGCCATCAATGCGGCCCGCGAAGACAGCGGCCGGGACTGTTGCGACGCCCAGGCGCCCAGACGACTTTTGAGCGAACGGGAATGATAATAGGCATCCGCCTGGGGGCCTTCTTCGCGTGTGACAGTGCCGCGCACCCGAATCTGCCGCCGCAGAGATTTCCAGTGCATCACAAAGGCGGCCTTGCCCGCGCCATCAATTTCCTGCGCCTTCGCGCTTTCGAAATTTGTGTAGAAAACAAAGGCGTTAGCCTCGATTTCCTTCAGCAGAACCATCCGCACATTCGGCAGCCCCTGCGAATCCACCGTCGATAAGGCAATGGCGTTGGGATCGTTCGGTTCGGTCTTCTCGGCCTCGCTCAGCCACTTCCGCGCGATCTCGAATGGGTCATCGCCTGCAAAAATTCCGGTTCTGTCTGTCATGATTCGTATGCTCTTTCGTCTGAATGCCCAGAAGATAGCCGCCCGCCCGAGGCCGCGAAAGCGTCCCGGTTTCAGCTAAGCGACGACGACGTCGCGTCAAGCCTGCACTTGAAGCCCCCGTTGCGATCCCCTAAAGCAGTTTTAACCAGATTAGCACGTCAGGGAATGCGATATGTCAAATCAACTGATGGCCGGAAAACGCGGTCTGATCATGGGGCTGGCCAACGATAAGTCGATTGCCTGGGGCATCGCCAAGGCCTGCGCCGACGCGGGCGCCGAAATGGCCTTCTCTTATATGGGGGATGCGTTTCGTAAACGCGTTGCGCCCCTGGCCGAACAACTGGGCGTCGAGACGCTGATCGACTGCGATGTCTCCGATGCGGATTCGGTGGATGCGGCCTTTGCAGAAATCGAGGCCAAATGGGGCAAGCTGGATTTCATCGTCCACGCCATCGGGTTTTCCGACAAAACCGAGCTGCGCGGCCGCTACGTGGACACCAGCCGCGACAATTTCCTGATGACGATGGACATCAGCTGCTACAGCTTTACCTCGGTCATGCAGCGCGCTGAAAAGCTGATGAAAGACGGCGGCAGCGCCCTGACGCTGACCTACTATGGCGCCGAACAGGTGATGCCGCATTACAATGTCATGGGCGTGGCCAAGGCCGCGCTTGAGGCCTCGGTGAAATATCTGGCCGAGGATCTGGGCAAGGACGGCATCCGCGTCAACGCGATCAGCGCCGGGCCGATCAAGACCCTGGCCGCCAGCGGTATCGGCGATTTCCGCTATATCCTGAAATGGAACGAGCTGAACTCACCCCTGCGCCGCAACGTGACGATTGATGACGTCGGCAAATCGGCGCTGTATCTGCTGTCCGATCTGGGCTCGGGTGTGACGGGGGAAAACCTGCATGTGGATGCGGGATACCACGTCGTCGGCATGAAGGCCGTGGACGCCCCCGACATCGACGCCGTGACAGGCCGCAAGTAACGCACTTAACGCACTGCGGCCCTGGCATGTCTGACACCGGCAGAGCGTTCTGCCGGTGTTTTCGTCTGCGTGACCTGACGCCCGGCCTCTTTCCCGGCCGGGCGATTGGCGTTATCACTGCACCAAACGCTTTCACGAAGGACACATCATGGCCGAGACCCGCCTGCCCCACGAAAAAGGATTTCACATCAGCTGGGATCAGATTCACCGTGACAGCCGCGCCTTGGCCTGGCGGCTGGATGGGCATGGGCCCGATGATGGCAACTGGCGCGCCATCGTGGCCATCACCCGCGGCGGCATGGCTCCGGCGATGATCATCGCGCGCGAGCTGGACATCCGCACGATCGACACGATCAGCGTGAAATCCTATAACCATCAGGCTCAGATGAACGCCAAGGTGCTGAAGGCCCCCGATGCCGATCTGATGGGCGATGGAACGGGTATTCTGGTGATTGACGATCTGGTGGACAGCGGCAAAACCCTGGAGCTGGTCCGCCAGATGTACCCCAAGGCGCATTTCGCAACCGTCTATGCCAAGCCCAAAGGCCGCCCGCAGGTGGACACCTATATCACCGAGGTCAGCCAGGATACCTGGATTTTCTTCCCCTGGGATATGGCTCTGCAATATGTGGAACCGTACCGCGGCACCGACTAGGCGCGCGCCGCTGCTGAGAATCGGCCAGACGGCAGGTTGATCCGGCGGTCCTTCGATTGGGGCAATCGGGTCTTGTGCCGGGCGCTGGGGGGCCTATCCTCGGGCTCAGAGAACGAACTGTGAGGCCTCTCATGACTTTGCCGCGCACCGCCACGACTTTCCCTTCTCCGGTGATGGAGGCCCGGCGCTGGATCGCGGGCAAGGACTTTGATCCAGACCGCCCGCTGATCAATGTCAGCCAGGCCGCGCCGGTGGAAATCCCGCCCCTGCCTTTGCGCCAGGCCATCGCCGAGACCGCCGTAAATCTGCCTGCCGCGCATCTTTATGGCCCTGTGCTGGGCCTGCCCGAGCTGCGCGCCGAAGTGGCCGCGCAATTCAGCCGGTCCTATGGCGGCGCGCTTCAGCCCGAGAATGTCTGCATCACCTCGGGCTGCAATCAGGCCTTCTGTGCGGCGCTCAGCACGCTGACCGCCGAAGGGGATGAGGTTCTTCTTCCAACCCCTTGGTATTTCAATCATAAAATGTGGCTGGACATGACCGGAGTCACCGCCGTTCCGCTGTCTACCGGGCAGGGTTTGCTGCCCGATCCGGATCTGGCGCAGGCGATGATCACACAGCGCACGCGAGCGATTGTGCTGGTCACGCCCAACAATCCTGGCGGAGTGGAATATCCGCCCGCGCTGATCGCCGCCTTCCGCGATGTCGCCCGCGCCGCCGGGATCGCCCTGATTATTGACGAAACCTATCGCGATTTTCACAGCCAGCCCGGCGCGCCGCATGATCTGCTGGCCGATCCCGATTGGGACGACACGGTGATTCAGCTCTATTCCTTCTCCAAGGCCTACCGGCTGACCGGGCACCGCGTGGGCGCGATGATTGCCTCGCCTGCCCGTCTGGCCGAGGTGGAAAAATTCCTGGACACCGTGGCCATCTGCCCCAATCAGCTGGCCCAGCACGCCGCGCTGTGGGGGATGCGGAACCTGTCGCAATGGCTGGCCGGAGAACGGGCCGAGATTCTGGACCGCCGCGCCGCCATCGAGGAACACTTCCCCAAGCTGGACCCCGAGGGCTGGAAGCTGCTGGGCGTGGGGGCCTATTTCGCCTATGTGCAGCATCCGTTCCGGCGCTCGTCCTTACAACTGGCGCAGGATCTGGTCGAGGACGCCGCCATTCTGGCCCTGCCCGGCACCATGTTCATGCCCCCCGATGACCCGGCCGGCGCGCGCCAGCTGCGGATTGCCTTTGCCAATATTGACCGCACCGGCATCACAGAGCTGTTTGACCGCCTCGCAGCCCTTGCCCCGCGCGGGGTCTCGTCGTAGACACGCAGCCACGATTTCAATCTACCCGGCAAAGGGAAGCTCATGGCGCGTGGCGGTACTTCGAAAATTCTGGTCTGGATTCTGTTGGCTTTGCTCATTGTGGGGCTGGCCGGGTTCGGGGCGGTGAACCTGTCTGGAAATGTCCGCACGATCGGCCAGGTCGGGGATCAGAAGATTAGCGTGCAGAAATATGCCCGCACCCTGCGTGAACAGATCCGCGCGATCGAAGCCCAGGGCGGCCGCGCCATCAGCTTTGAGCAGGTCCAGAGCATCGGGCTGGACAAAGAGGTGGTCGGCCAGTTGATCGGTGCCGCCGCGCTGGACAATGAGGCCGCCCAGCTGGGCCTGTCGCTGGGCGATGCCAATCTCAGCCGTCAGATCATGCAGATCACCGCCTTCCAGGGCTCGGACGGGAAGTTTGATCGCGAATCCTATAGCTTTGCCCTGTCCCAGGCCGGCATGACCGAAGCCGAATTCGAAGAGGAAATGCGCGATGAGGCCGCCCGCGGCCTGCTGCAGACCGCAATCATCGCCGGTGCGCAGATGCCCGACACCTATCTGGACACGCTGATGACCTATATCGCCGAGCGCCGGAACTTTACCTGGGCCGTCGTCGATGCCGCCGCGCTGAGCACCCCCATCCCCGCCCCGTCCGAGGCCGAGCTGTCCGCCTATCACAGCGAAAACGCCCCCGATTTCACCGCCCCCGAGATGAAGGCGCTGACCTATGTGTGGCTCTCGCCCGAGATGCTGCTGGACCAGGTGACCATCGAGGAAGACGCCATTCGCGCGCAATATGACGCCAATGCGGCCACCTATATGCGTCCTGAACGGCGTCTGGTGGAACGGCTGGCCTTCTCGGATGAGGACGCAGCTCTGGCCGCAAAAGGCCGCATGGAAACCGGCGAGACGGATTTCGAAACCCTTGTGACGGATCGCGGCCTGCAACTGTCGGACATTGATCTGGGCGATGTGACCCAGGACGAGCTGGACACCGCAGGCCCCGCGGTTTTCAACGCCGAAGTGGGGGACATCGTTGGCCCGTTCGAAACCTCGCTGGGCCCCGCGCTGTTCCGGGTGAACGCCGTTCTGGCCGCCGAGGAAACCACCTATGAGGACGCCCGCCAGGACATCCGTGACGAGCTGGCCGCCGACCGCGCCCGCCGGATGATCGAAACCGAGGCGGAAAACATCGACGATCTGCTGGCCGGCGGCGCCACGATCGAGGAACTGGTAAACGAGGCCGGGATGCAGCTGGCCACCATGGACTGGCACCTTCAGGCCGAGGACGCGATCAACGGCTATGCCGCCTTCCGCGCCGCCGCCACCGCCGTTCAGGACGGAGATTACCCCGAGGTGATCCGCCTGGACGATGGCGGGGTTGCCGCCCTGCGTCTGGAAAACATCGTTGCTCCGCGCCTGAAACCGCTGGCCGAGGTTCGCGCCGAAGTCACCCAAGCCTGGACAGAAGCCGAAACCACCAAGGCCCTGACCGCGCTGGCGAACGATCTGGTCGCCAAACTGGCCACCCAGGGCGACATGGCCGCGCTGGGGCTGACCGCGCAGGTGGAAACCAACATCACCCGCAATGATTTCGTCACCGGCGCGCCGGCCGGGTTCCTGCAACAGGTGTTTGCGATGGACAAAGGCGATGCAAGCGTTGTGGCCGGTGACACGCTGGTGACCATCGTGCAGCTGAACGACATCCTGCCGCCCGACGCAGACAGCGCCGATGTGCAGGCCATCTCGGCCCAGCTGGAGCGCGAAATCGCCGCCTCGCTGGCACAGGACATCTATGCCGCCTATGCGCAGGATATTCAGGACCGCGCGGGTATTTCTCTGGACCAGGCCGCGATCAACGCGGTTCACGCGAATTTCCAGTAAGGAGCGCCGCTTTGGAACTGACCCCCTCTTACGACGATTTCGCGCGCGCCTATGACAATGGCGAAAACCAGGTGGTCTATGCCCGTCTGGCCGCCGATCTGGACACGCCCGTGTCCTTGATGCTGAAACTGACCGGCGCGCAAAAGGATGCGTTCATGCTGGAATCCGTCACTGGCGGAGAACTGCGCGGGCGCTACTCGATCATCGGGATGAAGCCCGATCTGGTCTGGAAATGCCACGGCACCGAGGCCTATGTGAACCGCGCCGCCCGCTTTGACCCCGAAGGGTTCCAGAAGCTGGACAGCGATCCGCTGACCGCCTTGCGCGCGCTGATCGCCGAATCCAGAATCGACCTGCCCAAGGATCTGCCCGCCTCCAGCGCCGGGCTGTTCGGGTATCTGGGCTATGATATGATCCGTCTGGTGGAACATCTGCCCGATGTGAACCCCGATCCGCTGGGCCTGCCCGATGCGCTGATGCTGCGGCCCTCGGTGGTTGCGGTGCTGGATGGGGTGAAAGGCGAGGTAACCGTGGTCAGCCCCGCCTGGGTGTCCGATGGGCAATCGGCCCGCGCGGCCTATGCCCAGGCGGCCGAGCGCGTGATGGATGCGGTGCGCGATCTGGAACGCGCCCTGCCCCAGGCCAGCCGCGATCTGGGACAGGCCCATGAAACCGCTGCTCCGGTATCGAATTTCACCAAGGACGGCTATATGCAAGCCGTTGAAAAAGCCAAGGAATACATCCGCGCGGGGGATATTTTTCAGGTTGTGCCCTCGCAGCGCTGGACGCAGGATTTCCCGCTGCCGCCGTTTAGTCTCTATCGGTCCTTGCGGCGCACCAATCCCTCGCCCTTTATGTTCTATTTCAATTTCGGCGGCTTCCAGGTGATTGGCGCCAGCCCCGAGATTCTGGTGCGGGTCTTTGACCGAGAGGTCACGATTCGCCCCATCGCCGGCACCCGTCCGCGCGGCAAAACCCCCGAAGAGGACAAGGCGCTGGAGGCCGATCTGCTGGCCGATCAGAAAGAGCTGGCCGAGCACCTGATGCTGCTGGATCTGGGCCGGAACGATACTGGGAAGGTCTCAAAAATCGGCACCGTTCGCCCGACCGAGGAATTCATCATCGAGCGTTACAGCCATGTGATGCATATCGTGTCCAATGTGGTGGGGGAACTGGCCGAGGATCAGGACGCGCTGAGCGCCTTTTTTGCCGGGATGCCCGCGGGCACCGTGTCCGGCGCGCCCAAAGTGCGCGCGATGGAGATCATCGACGAGCTGGAGCCGGAAAAACGCGGCGTTTACGGCGGCGGCTGCGGCTATTTCAGCGCGGGGGGCGATATGGACATGTGTATCGCGCTGCGCACGGCGATCGTGAAGGATCAGAAGCTGTATATTCAGGCCGGTGGCGGTGTCGTCTACGATTCCAATCCCGAGGCCGAATTCATGGAGACCGTGCATAAATCCAACGCGATCCGGCGCGCGGCGGCGGATGCGGCGCGGTTCACTGGCAACGGCAATCAATAGCCGCCCTGTTCCCAAGCGGAGCGCGCTATCGCGCGCGCTGGATGTCTCGGCATCGGCCTTTGGCCTCTGCCTCGGGCGGGCGTCCGGGGCTGCGGGCGGGGACAATTGAAACGGAGCGCGGAATGCGGACCATTCTGTTCAACAAACCTTATGACGTGCTGTCTCAGTTCACCGACAAGGGGACGGCGGGCAGCGCGCGGCGCACCCTGTCCGAGTTCATCGACGTGCCCAGGGTCTATGCCGCCGGGCGGCTGGACCGCGATAGCGAGGGCTTGCTGGTATTGACGGATAATGGGCGGTTGCAGGCCCGAATTGCCAATCCCAGGGCTAAGACGCCCAAGACCTATTGGGCGCAGGTGGAGGGCGTGATCACCGATGAGGCGCTGGAGGGATTGCGGCGCGGGGTGATTCTGAAGGATGGCAAGACCCGCCCGGCCAAAGTGCACCGGATCGAGGAACCCTCGGGGTTGTGGCCGCGTACGCCGCCCGTCCGTTATCGCAAATCCGTGCCCGATTGCTGGATCGAGCTGACCATCACCGAGGGCCGCAACCGTCAGGTGCGGCGGATGACGGCTGCCGTTGGCTTTCCGACCCTGCGGCTGATCCGCTATCGGGTCGGAGACTGGACGCTGGACGGGCTGGCGCCCGGCACCTGGCGCGACGCTTAGTTCTGCGCCGCGCGCAGCAACGCCGAGATCGGCGCCAGCGCCACCGTGGCCGCACGATCCTGAAGCCCCCACAAGAGCAGCGCCGAGATCGTATCGGGGCGCAGACGGCCCACCATGATCACGCCGTTTTCCTCTTGCCGGGCCTTGAAGGCGGCCTGATCCAGAAAGCGGCGGATGATCTGCGCGCTTTGATCCTTGGCGTCGAAATCGCGGAACACGGTGGCGGCGGGAACGCCTTCTTTGGTGGCCAGTTTCTGCGCGGTGTTCAGCCCCTTGGGGAACAGCACCAGCCCATGGCCGGTTTCCGCCAGAATGGCCGACACCTGATCCGAGACCGCCTTATCCGTTTGCAGCCCGCTGTCATCGCCCTCCATCACGGCGACGGTTTGCGGCATCCGCTCCAGCGCGCCGCGCAGCAGGGTTTCGGTGTCGCTTGCCGTTGAGCCGGCGGGCAGGTTAACCAGCGCCATCACCTCGACCCCGGCGGCGCGGTAAGCGGCCATGCGTTCGGCGGCATTGGGTGCCAGCGCGTCCACCGCATAGGTCAGCGCATAGGGAAAGGCCGCCAGGGCCTCCAGCGCCATGTCGCTTTGGCCGTCATCCAGCAGGACGATCG
The DNA here is from genome assembly GCF_049803795.1 of Youngimonas ophiurae (nom. illeg.). Lineage (NCBI taxonomy): Bacteria > Pseudomonadati > Pseudomonadota > Alphaproteobacteria > Rhodobacterales > Roseobacteraceae > Thalassovita > Youngimonas ophiurae (nom. illeg.). The sequence continues at coordinate 829,838 of NZ_JBNAGJ010000001.1, read as the reverse complement.
ACATCAGCGGCTTGGCTTCGGGATTTTCAAACTCGGCGGCATTGGCCACGATGGGCGGCTGCGGGGCGGGCTGGGCCGTGTCGGTCTGAGGCTCGGGATCGTCCTTATCGGTCAGCCTGCCTGCCGGCGTGCCAATACCGGGGCGGTCCTGCTTGGGGGTTTCATCCGTGACCGAGGGCAAGGGCGCGGCCCGTTTGGGCGGGGCTGGCGGCTCGTTCTGCTCGGCTGCGGGCGAGGCATCGACAGGGGATTCCGGCGTGGTCTCGGGGTCTTGTGCTGTTTCGGGGGTGTTTTCTGGGAAAGCCTTGTCCTCGGGGGCCGCAGGCGCGGCGGGCTGGGCCGGATCGGTCGAGATTTTCCCATCCTCGGCAGGCGTATCCTCGGGGGGCGGGGTCAGCGTGTTTTCCGGACCGCCGGTTTCGGGCTTGGCGGCGGGCTGGCGCGAATCCTCGTCCACGGGGGTTTCGGCGGTTTCAACGGTTTCCGGGGGCGTTTCGATCTTGGGCGCCGCACCGGGCAGAGGCGCATCCTCGGGTTTGGGCAGCACAGGTTCGCGGTCCTCGCGCTTGCCTTCGAAATCCGAGCCTGCGGGCACTTCGACCGGGCTGGCCTTGGGGGGCGTGCCCTGAGTCGCCCCCTGCACCGCCCCCTGTGGCGGATCCGACAGCAGCGAATAGGCCCCTGCCCCGACGCCGCCAATTACCAGGCCCGTCACGAACCCACGGAGAATACCTTTTGCCACGTTGCTGCCCTCTTGCTCTGCTCGTCTCTTTGTCGCGATTGGCCCGCTGCCCCCTTGACGCTTGGGGCCAAGCCTGAACAAGTATACCGCGACCACGCGGGGGGTCTCTAGCCCCCAAAATGACATGCCAAAGCGAAAAGACGGGCCGGATGCTGCTTCTGATCGATAACTACGACAGTTTTACCTATAACCTCGTGCATTATTTGGGCGAATTGGGCGCCGATGTCGTTGTGCGCCGCAATGACGCGCTGGATGTGCAGGCCGCCATGGCGATGAACCCGGCGGGCATCCTGCTGTCGCCCGGCCCGTGCGATCCCGATCAGGCGGGGATCTGCCTGGCGCTGACGCAGGCCGCCGCCGAAACCAGGACACCGCTGATGGGCGTGTGTCTGGGCCACCAGACCATCGGCCAGGCATTCGGAGGCAAAGTGGTGCGCTGCCATGAAATCGTGCATGGCAAGATGGGCACGATGCACCACACCGGCAAAGGCATTTTCGCGGGCCTGCCCTCGCCGTTTCAGGCAACACGCTATCATTCGCTGGTGGTCGAGCGGGCCTCGCTGCCCGATTGCCTGGAAATCACCGCCGAGCTGGAAGACGGCACCATCATGGGCCTGCAACACCGCGAATTGCCCATCCACGGGGTGCAGTTTCACCCCGAATCCATCCGCTCTGAATATGGCCACCAGATGCTGCAAAACTTCCTGAATGTAATGAAAGTCCCCGCATGAGCGACGCGATGAAACCCCTGATTTTCGCCGCCTCCGAAGGCCCGCTGTCGCGCGCCCAGGCCGAGGCCGCCTTTGCCGAGCTGTTCGAGGGCAACGCCACCCCCGCCCAGATCGGCGGGCTGCTGATGGCGATGCGCGCGCGCGGCGAATCCGTGGCCGAATATGCCGCCGCCGCCGCCGTGATGCGCGCCAAATGCCTGCCCGTGAAGGCCCCCGAGGGCGCGATGGATATCGTCGGCACCGGCGGAGACGGCATGGGCACGCTGAACATTTCAACCGCGACGGCCTTTGTGGTAGCCGGTGCCGGGGTGCCCGTGGCCAAGCACGGCAACCGGAACCTCAGCTCCAAATCGGGCGCGGCGGATGCTTTGGGCCAGATGGGCATTGACGTGATGGTCGGCGCTGACGTGGTGGAAAAAGGCCTGGCCGAGGCCGGGATCGGCTTCATGATGGCCCCGATGCATCACCCTGCGATGAAATTCGTCATGCCCGTGCGGCAAGAGCTGGGCTGCAAGACGATTTTCAACATCCTGGGCCCGCTGACCAATCCGGCAGGCGTGAAACGCCAGCTGACCGGGGCCTTTGCGCCCGATCTGATCTTTCCGATGGCCGAAACGCTACAGGCTCTGGGCTCGGAAAAGGCGTGGCTGGTGCATGGCTCGGACGGCACGGATGAGGTGACGATCACCGGCTCTACTCAGGTGGCCGCGCTGGAGAATGGCCAGATCCACAGCCGCCAGATCCATCCCGAGGACGCCGGCCTGCCCGTGCACCCTCTGTCGGCGATTCTGGGCGGCACTCCGCAGGAAAACGGCACCGCCATGCGCGCGCTGCTCAAAGGGGCCAAAGGCGCCTATCGCGACGCGGTTCTGCTGAATGCCGCCTGCGCGCTGATGGTGGCAGACAAGGCCAGCACCCTGCCTGAAGGCGTTGAAATCGCTCAGGAATCCATTGACAGCGGCGCGGCTTTGAAATCCGTGGAAACCCTGGCCCGCATCACCTCGGAGGCAAGCGCATGACCGAAACCGGCACCGTTCTGGACAAGATCAAGGCCTATAAGCTGGAAGAGATCGCCGCCGACAAGGCCGCCAAACCGCTGGAGGCCATCGAGGCCGAAGCCCGCGAGGCCAGCCCCGTGCGCCCCTTTGCCGAGGCCCTGTTCACGGCGTCGCGTGCGGGCTATGGCCTGATCGCGGAAATCAAGAAAGCCAGCCCCTCGAAGGGCCTGATCCGCCCCGATTTCGACCCGCCCGCGCTGGCGCAGGCCTATCAGGCGGGCGGCGCGACCTGCCTTTCGGTGCTGACCGACACGCCCAGCTTTCAGGGTGCCAAGGAATACCTGACCGCCGCGCGCAATGCCTGCGATCTGCCCGCGCTGCGCAAAGATTTCATGTATGACACCTATCAGGTGGCCGAGGCGCGCGCGCTGGGGGCCGATTGTATCCTGATCATCATGGCCTCGGTCAGCGACGCGCAGGCCCAGGAACTGGAAGAGGCCGCCGCGTCCTGGGGCATGGACGCGCTGATCGAGGTCCATGACGAGGCCGAACTGGAGCGCGCCGCGCAACTGAAATCGCGCATGATCGGCATCAATAACCGCAATCTGAAAACCTTTGAGACCACGCTGGACACTACCCGCCGCCTGTCACGGCTGGCCCCTGCCGATCGGATGCTGGTGTCGGAATCGGGGCTGTTCACCCCCGAGGATCTGTCGGACATGGCCCGCTATGGCGCGCGCGTGTTCCTGATTGGCGAAAGCCTGATGCGGCAGGAGAATGTCTCCGCCGCGACGCGCGCGCTGCTGGCCAATCCGCTGATGCCGGGGGGCGTCTGATGGCTGGCCTCACGCATTTCGACGCCAAGGGCGACGCGCATATGGTGGACGTGTCCGATAAGGCTGTCACCGCGCGGATTGCCACGGCGGCCGGATGGGTGAAGATGGCCTCGCAAACCTTTGAAATCATTTCAGAAGGACGCGCCAAGAAGGGCGATGTTCTGGGCGTTGCGCGACTGGCCGGTATCATGGGGGCCAAAAAGACGCCCGACCTGATCCCGCTGTGCCATCCGCTGCCTGTCACCAAGGTCTCGGTTGATCTGACGCTGGATCCGGACCTGCCCGGCGTGCAGATCGAGGCAACGGTGAAAACCACCGGCCAGACCGGCGTGGAAATGGAGGCCCTGACCGCCGTCAGCACCGCCGCGCTGACCGTCTATGACATGATCAAGGCCGTGGATAAGGCGATGGAGATCGGCGGCATCCGCGTTATCTTGAAAGATGGCGGAAAATCAGGACGTTACGAGGCGACATGATCACGGTAGATGAGGCTCTGGAGCAGTTGTTCGCGCTGGTCCGCCCGCTGGAAACCGAAGAGGTGCCGCTGGCGCAGGCCGCTGGCCGGGTGATGGCCAAAGACGCCGTGGCCAAACGCACACAGCCGCCCTTTGCCGCCTCGGCGATGGATGGCTATGGCGTCCGCGCGGATGAGGTCGCCGTGGGCGCGCAGTTCAAGATCATCGGCGAAAGCGCCGCCGGACATGGGTTTGACGGCACCGTTGGCCCCGGTCAGGCCGTGCGGATTTTCACCGGCGCCCCCGTCCCCGAGGGCGTGGATTTCGTGGTGATTCAGGAAGACGTGGACCGCTTTGTCAACACGATCACCATTGATCGGGATCCCGGCCAGAACGCCAATATCCGCCCCGCTGGCAATGACTTTGCCGCCGGCTTCACCCTGACCGCCCCGCGCGTTCTGGGGCCCAATGACGTGGCTCTGCTGGCCTCGATGAATATTCCGCAGGTGACGGTAGCACGCCGGCCCGACATCGCGCTGATTTCCACCGGGGACGAGCTGGTCATGCCCGGCGATACTCCTGGCCCCGATCAGATCATCGTTTCGAATACATTCGGGCTGAAGGCGCTGTTCGATCGGGCCGGGGCGATTGCGCGTATCCTGCCGATTGCGCGGGATAATCCGGCCTCGATCCAGATGGCATTCGATCTGGCCAAGGGCGCCGATCTGATTGTGACGATTGGCGGGGCCTCGGTTGGGGATCACGATCTGGTGGGCCAAGTCGCGCAGCAACTGGGGCTGCGGCAGAGCTTCTACAAGGTGAAAATGCGCCCCGGCAAGCCGTTGATGGCGGGCCGGATGGGAGATGCGGCGATGGTGGGCCTGCCGGGAAATCCGGTGTCGGCCATGGTCTGCGGAACGGTGTTTGTGCTGCCGATGATCGCCGCCATGCAGGGCCTGCCCGCGCAGCCTGCCCGGACGCTCAGCGCGCAGCTAAGCGCTGATATTCCGGCGAACGGCCCCCGCCAGCACTATATGCGCGCGCATGTGGATGCCGGGCAGATCACGCTGTTTGACCGTCAGGACAGCTCTTTGCTGTCGGTTCTGGGCATGGCCAACGCGCTGATCGTACGCCCCCCCGAGGATCCGGCCCGCCCGGCGGGCGCAACGGTAAACTACCTGGCTCTTTAGCAGCAGCACCGCCGGATATTGCCACCGGACTTGACACAAAACAAGAACATGCGTAGAACAAACCCAAACCGGACAGGCTTGGAGGTGGCATATGCTGACCAAAAAACAACTGGATTTGCTGCAATTTATCCATAAACGCGTCCAGCGCGACGGTGTGCCCCCCTCGTTTGATGAGATGAAAGAGGCGCTGGATCTGCGCTCGAAATCGGGGATTCACCGGCTGATCACCGCGCTGGAGGAACGTGGTTTCATCCGCCGCCTGGCCCACCGCGCCCGCGCGATCGAGATTGTCAAACTGCCCGAATCGATGGGCGGAGAGGCCGGTTTCAGCCCCCGCGTGATCGAGGGCGACCGCCCCGACAGCACCCCGTCCGCCGCCCTGCCGATCGAGGCCGTTCAGGCCGTGCAACTGCCCATCATGGGCCGTATCGCCGCCGGTGTCCCGATCGAGGCGATCTCTCATGCCTCCAGCCAGGTGGCCGTGCCCAATCAGATGCTGTCCGGTCAGGGCGAGCATTACGCACTGGAGGTGAAGGGCGACTCGATGATCGATGCGGGGATCAACGATGGAGATGTGGTGATCATCCGCGAAACCTCGGCCGCGGATAACGGCGATATCGTCGTGGCCCTGGTCGAGGATCACGAGGCCACGCTGAAACGCTATTTCCGGCGCGGCAATGCCATTGCGCTGGAGGCCGCGAACCCTGCCTATGAAACCCGCGTCCTGCCCGAGGATAAGGTTAAGGTGCAGGGCCGTCTGGTTGGTCTGATCCGCAGTTACTGACGTGACGGGCACCGGCTCCAGGGGCGACAGCCCGCGCGGGCATTGGCCGATCTGATCTCGATCCCCCGCGCGGTTTCATACAGCGCAAGGGCACCTGTCCGCCGCGTCACCCGCGCATCGGTCACCCGGCAGGGCAGCCCCTGAGGCAGCACCCGGTCCGAGATCACCCAGTCCTGCGCGGTGCAGCTTACCGTTTCCTGCGCCCGTTTGCCGCGTACCACCTGCACATGCAATCCGTCCACCACGGGCACCACCGGCCACAGCTGCGCGGCCGCCGCCTGATCCCGCCTCAGCCCGTCATTTTCCAACCAGCTCCGCGCCACGAATCCCTGCCCGCGCGCCCGGCTGAGCGCCCGCGCCTCGCCTGTTTGCAGCCCCACCAACGCCCCCTGTTCGGAAATCAGCATCAGCGGGCGGGCGCTGCCCGACCATAGCACCAGAGCAAACACGCAGATCGGCGCTCCGGCCCAACGCCCCTTTCCTTGCCAGAGCGCGACGATCAGGGCTCCGACGGTCAGCAGCGGCAGCACGTACCATTGCGGGCTGACCACGAACCGCACCGCGCCTTCCAGCCCCGCCACCCAATCGGCCACGCCCAGAATCCAGCGCATCCCCAGCCCCATGACCCAAAGCGCGATCCATTCCAGCCCCAGCGGCATCAGGCACATCGCAATCACCCCCGCCGGGATCACCAGCACCCCCATCAACGGCACCGAGGACAGATTCGCGATCAGCCCCAACTGCGAGACCTGATTAAAATGCGCAGCGCCAAAGGGCGCGGTCGCCGCCCCCGCGACAACCGAAGAAATCACCACCGCGATCACCGGCTGTACCCACGCAGGGCCGATCCGCAGCTTATGATCCCGGATCAGGCCGAACACCGCCACCAGCGCGGTCGTTGCAGCAAAAGACATTTGAAAACCGGCACTTAACAGCGCCTCGGGACGCAGAAACAGCACCACCATTGCCGCCACGGCTACCGCTCGCAGCGACAGGGCCCGCCGATTGAACACCAGCGCCAGCAGCATGACGGCCACCATGATAAAGGCGCGCTCGGTGGCGATATTGCCGCCCGAAAGCACCAGGTACCCCGCCGCGACCACAAGGGCCACAAGGGCCGAGATTTTCTTGGCCGGCAAGCGCAGGCCGACCCAGGGCACCGCAGCGAATCCCAGCCGCAGACCGCCGAACACCACCCCCGCCAGCAGCCCCATATGCAGGCCTGAAATGGCCAGAAGATGCGCCAGATTCGAAGCGCGCAGGGTCTCTAGCGTCTGTTTTGCCATCCCCGAGCGATCGCCCGTCATCACCGCGGCGGCGAAGGCCCCGGCCTCAGCCGGCAGCGCGCGCTGGATACGCGCGGACAGGTAGGCGCGGATCGCGGCCACGCCGCCGCCGTCGCCAAAAGACCACAAAACCAGCGGGTTGCGCGTATAGCCGACCGCTCCGATCTGCTGGAACCACGCGTGGCGGCGAAAATCAAAACCGCCCGGTTCGGCCGGGCCATTGGGCGGGGACAGATGGCCCGTCAACATCACCACACTGCCCGGCACCGGCGCGGGCTGGCTCCAGTCGCCATGCAAGGATAGGCGCACGCGCGTGGGCGTTTTATGCGGTGCGACATCCTCTAGCACCACGCGGTCCAACGTGACCCGCAGCGCGTCCGAGCTGGAGCGATCCACCGCAATCACCCGCCCCTGCACCGCGCCGTAATAGCGCCAGCTCAGCACCGGCCCCTCCAGCATATGGGTGCGCGCGCTGGCCAGACAGACCCCCAGCGCGGCCAGCCCCACCATCCAGAACAGAGGCGAGGTTTCCGGATCCAGCCGCCAGCCACCGACAATCCCGGTCAGCGCCAGGGCGGCCGCGATCAGCAGCAGCTTGCCGTCGGGCTCTGTCGGCAGCAGGAAATACCCGCCGATCCCCAGCGCCAGACAGACGGGTGCCCAGGGAAGCAGATGCAGACGCTGCCCCAGCAGCACGTCGCTGATGAACGGAATGCGCGTCACGGCCAGTCCTTGTTCTTGTCCTCGATCCGGGGGACCGCTAGACAGGCGGAAACGCTAACCCCTCCATGGTTACCGAAAGGTTAAATTGCGCATGTCCACCCAAGTCGTCACCCGCTTCGCCCCCTCGCCCACTGGCTATCTGCATATCGGCGGGGCGCGCACCGCGCTGTTCAACTGGCTGTATGCGCGTGGGCGCGGCGGCAAATTCCTGCTGCGGATCGAGGACACGGACCGCGAACGCTCGACCCCAGAGGCCACCGCTGCAATCCTGAAAGGCATGGCCTGGCTGGGGCTGGACCATGACGGCGAAATCGTCAGCCAGTTCGAACGCGCCGATCGCCACGCCGAGGTGGCCGGCCAGCTGCTGGCCGAGGGCAAGGCCTATAAGTGCTTTGCCAGCCAGGACGAAATTCAGGCCTTCCGCGAGGCCGCCCGCGCCGAGGGCAAATCCACCCTCTACCGCAGCCCCTGGCGGGACGCTGACGCCAGCACCTATCCGGACGCCCCCTATGTGGTGCGGATCAAGGCGCCTCAGGACGGGGTGACGGTGATCCGCGATCAGGTGCAGGGCGATGTGACCGTGCGCAACGATCAGCTGGACGACATGATCCTGTTACGTTCCGATGGCACCCCGGTTTACATGCTGGCCGTTGTTGTCGATGACCATGACATGGGCGTGACCCATGCGATCCGGGGGGATGACCACCTGATGAACGCCGCGCGCCAGCAGATGGTCTATGACGCGATGGGCTGGGACGTGCCGGTCTGGGCGCATATCCCGCTGATCCACGGCCCCGACGGCAAAAAACTGTCGAAACGCCACGGCGCGCTGGGGGTCGAGGAATACCAGGCCATGGGCTATCCGGCCGCCGGGATGCGCAATTACCTGACCCGTCTGGGCTGGAGCCACGGCGATGACGAATTTTTCACCGATGCTCAGGCCAAAGAGTGGTTCGATCTGCCGGGAATCGGCAAATCTCCGGCGCGGTTGGACTTCAAGAAGCTGGAAAACATCTGCGGGCAGCACCTGGCCGCAATGGAGGATGCCGCAGCGCTGAAAGAATTGCAGGAATTCATCGCCGCCACCGGGATGCCCCCCCTGGAAGAAGACAAAATTTCGCGCCTGTCCCAGGCCATGTCCTTTCTGAAAGGCAGCGCCAAAACCTATCCGCAACTCCTTGAAAAGGCTCAGTTTGCATTGGCAGACCGGCCGATTTCCCCGGATGAAAAAGCGGCAAAGAACCTGAATGATGTATCCCGTTGTATACTGAAAGAATTGACGCCGCAGTTGCAAAATGCTAGCTGGACGCGAGACGATCTGGAGGCAGCCGCCAACCAGGTCGCTGAGGCGCAGGGTATCAAGTTCGGCAAGCTCGCCGGCCCGCTCAGAGCCGCCCTTGCCGGGCGCGCGGTAACCCCTAGCGTTCTCGATATGATGCTGGTCCTTGGGCGGGAAGAAACCATCGCCCGCCTGACCGACGCAGCGGCCTGAGGGAGGACGGGATTTGCCCCGCACACCCCCCCGAAAGCCAGAAACCAAACGCCTGAGCGGTACGCGCACAAGGCCTGTGATGAAGGGAACACTATGACTGAAAACACCAGAACCGCCACGCTGAGTTTCGACGGCAAAACCATCGACTTGCCGATCCTGTCCCCCACTGTCGGCCCCGACGTGCTGGACATCCGTAAACTCTATGCCCAGGGCCAGGTGTTCACCTACGATCCGGGTTTTACCTCGACCGCGTCCTGCGACTCGACCATCACCTATATCGACGGCAACCAGGGCATCTTGCTGCACCGCGGCTACCCGATCGACCAGCTGGCCGCGAAATCGCACTATCTGGAAGTCTGCTATCTGCTGATGTACGGCGAGCTGCCCACCGCAGCCCAGCTGGAGAAATTCGAATCCACGATCACGCGTCACACCATGATCCACGAGCAGATGCACAATTTCTTCCGTGGGTTCCGCCGCGATGCGCACCCGATGGCCACCATGGTGGGCGTTGTCGGCGCGATGTCGGCCTTCTATCATGACAGCACCGACGTCAGCGACCAGCGCCAGCGTGAAATCGCCGCGCATCGCCTGATCGCGAAAATGCCGACCATCGCCGCGATGGCCTATAAATACTCGATCGGTCAGCCGTTTGTGTATCCGCGCAACGATCTGGATTACGCCGCGAACTTCCTGCACATGTGCTTTAGCGTTCCGGCCGAGCCCTACCACGTGGATCCGATCCTGGCCCGCGCCATGGACCGCATCTTTACCCTGCACGCCGATCACGAGCAGAACGCCTCAACCTCGACGGTGCGCCTGGCCTCGTCCTCGGGTGCCAACCCGTTCGCCTGTATCGCAGCCGGCATCGCCTGCCTGTGGGGCCCGGCCCATGGCGGCGCAAACCAGGCCTGCCTGGAGATGCTCAAGGAAATCGGCACCGTTGATCGCATCCCTGAATTCATCGCCCGCGCCAAGGATAAGAACGATCCGTTCCGCCTGATGGGCTTTGGCCACCGCGTCTACAAAAACATGGACCCGCGCGCGACCGTGATGAAACAGTCCGCCGACGAAGTGCTGGAGCTGATGGGCGTCGAAGACAACCCGCTGCTGCAAGTCGCCAAAGAGCTGGAACACATCGCCCTGAACGACCCCTACTTCGTCGAAAAGAAACTGTTCCCGAACGTCGATTTCTATTCGGGCATCATCCTCGAAGCGATGGGCTTCCCCACCTCGATGTTCACCCCGATCTTCGCACTGTCGCGCACCGTGGGCTGGATTTCGCAGTGGAAAGAGCAGTTCTCGGATCCGCAGATGAAAATCGGCCGTCCCCGTCAGCTGTACCTGGGCGAAAACGCCCGCGACTACGTGGATGTCGAAAACCGCTAAACGCGGCGCACTCCCAAAACCACAAAGGCCACCTCGCACGAGGTGGCCTTTTCCGTATCAAACCCTGTTACACTGCGGCAGTTTCAGCCCCGTACCCCACTTCCTAGTGCCCCCCAGGCAGCACTGCACTTCTTCAGTGCTGCCGAATACCCGTTTCTTTCTGATTAAAATACTCAAATCCCATGCTCTCAACAGGCGCTACATAAAGTTAGTGCGCACCAAGATCGGGGGGGGAATTGAGTATTTGAAGAGCAAAGAAAGGGGGGTGACGGCCCTCCGAGAAGGTCTGCCAATTGGAAGGGGGCCGGGTTAGCGGCCTTCGTAAGTGGGGCTGCGTTTTTCCAGGAAGGCCAGCACGCCCTCTTTGAAGTCGCGGCTTTGTCCGCAGGTGCCCTGGCTGCGGCCTTCTTGCGCCAGTTGCTCGTCCAGAGAATTGTCCCAGCTGCCTCGGATCGCGGTTTTGACATGTTGGTAGGCAAGCGTCGGGCCTTTGGCCAGATGCGCTGCGCGGGCCTGCCAGATCGCCTGGAATTCGGCATCGGGGACGGCTTCCCAGATCATCCCCCAGTCATCGGCCTGTTTGGCGCTGATCTTATCGGCGAACAGTGCCGCGCCCATGGCTTTGGCGCTGCCCATGTTGCGGGTCATCCAGTAGGTGCCGCCGGCATCGGGGATCAGGCCGATCCGCGTGAAAGCCTGTAGGAAATAGGCGCTTTCGGTGGCGATCACCACATCCGCTGCCAGCGCCAGGTTCGCGCCAGCGCCTGCGGCCGGGCCGTTCACCGCGCAGATTGTGGGGATCGGGCTGTCAAAGATCGCGCGCAGCATTGGCATGTATTCGTCGCGCAGCGTGCGTTCCAGATCCAGGTTGGCTGCATTGGCCCGGTCGCTTAGATCCTGGCCCGAGCAAAACGCCTTGCCTGCGCCGGTGATCACCAGCACGCGGGCGGATTTGGCCGCTTCGAGGGCGGCATCGGTGATTTCGGCACGCATCTGGGTATTCAGCGCGTTCATCTTATCGGCGCGGTTCAGCGTCAGAACGGCAATGTTCTGGCTGATTTCGAGCGTGATGGTCTGGTACTCCATAGGAGGCTCCTCATCCTGTTCACGGTGCAGCATAACCGACCGATGGGTCAGGTAAAGCAAAACCGCGCGTCACTCTTTCATGATTTCCTGAAGGCGTTTCTGCTCGTCTTCGGACAGAGCCTGCACCGGCGCCTCGGAGCCTTTCTGACGTGTGCGCAGGTAGCCAAAGCCGATGCCCATCGCCAGCAGCAGCATCAGCGGGCCAGCGCCCCAGAGCATCCAGTTCACCCCGCCGGTCAGCGGTTTCAGCAGCACATATTCGCCATAGCGCGCGACCAGGTATTCCTTGACCTCTTGGTTGCTGTCCCCTGCCAGGATGCGTTCACGCACCAGAAGGCGCAGATCGCGGGCCAGCTCGGCATTGGAATCGTCGATGCTTTCGTTGCGGCAGACCAGGCAGCGCAGGTCTTTGGATACCTCGCGCGCGCGGGCCTCAAGCGCGGGATCGGCCAGGATTTCGTCAGGTTGCACGGCCCAGGCGGGCAGCGCCAGCAGGATCGTCAGGGCCAGGATCAGGCGTTTCATTCGGCGGGCACTCCTACCGTGGGGGTTTTGCGGGCGCCGGCGGCGACGCGATAGCGCCGGTCCGACAGGCTGAACATCCCGCCCAGGGCCATCAGGATCGAGCCGCCCCAGATCCAGTTCGCCAGAGGTTTGAAATAGACGCGTACCGCCCAGCCGCCATCATCCTGCGGATCGCCGATCACCGCATAGACATCACGCAGGAATCCGTTGTCGATCGCGGCTTCGGTGGTGGGCATTCTGGCCACCGGATACTGGCGCTTTTCCGGATAGAGGGTTGAGATCGCGCGCCCGTCCTTGGACAGCTCGACCGTGCCCATGGTCGAGAAATAGTTCGGCCCCTGCACGCGGTTTACCTCGGTCAGGGTCAGGGTATAGCCGGCCACGTCAAAGGGTTCGTTCAGCTGCACGACGCGAATATCCTCGACCTCCCAGGCCATCAGGCCGGCAACGCCCAGCATGGTGATCCCCAGCCCCGCGTGGGCCGTGGCCTTGCCCCAATCGGCGCGCGGCAGGCGCAACAGACGGGCAAACCGCCCCGAGCGCCCGGTACGCTGCCACAGGTCCGTCGCGGCCCCCGCCACCAGCCAGGCCCCCAGGAACACACCGACCGGCCCCAGCAGGCTGCGGCCCGATTGCATCGCCCAGGCCAGCCCGGCCAAGGCCAGCGCCAGCCCCAAAGCCGGCAGCAGCGGCTTCAGCGTCCGTCCGATCCGCGCACGTTTCCACGGCATCATCGCGCCAATCGGCAGGATGATCCCCAACACCAGCATGAAAGGCGTAAAGGCCATGTTAAAGAACGGCGCCCCGACGGAGAGTTTCCGGCCAAAGGCCAGCTCGGCCACCAGTGGCCAGATCGTGCCGATAAACACCACGAAACAGCTGACGGCCAGCAGGATATTGTTCACGACCAGCCCGCTTTCGCGGCTGACCAGGCCAAAGACGCCCTTGGCCTCCATGATGCCGGCGCGCGCCGCATAGAGCGTCAGCGCCCCCCCCATGAACACCGCCAGAATCGCCAGGATAAAGATGCCGCGCTCGGGGTCGTTGGCAAAGGCGTGCACGCTGGTGATCACCCCCGAACGCACGATGAAGGTGCCAATCAGGCTGAATCCAAACGCCATGATCGCCAACAGGATGGTCCAGCTTTTCAGGCTCTCGCGTTTTTCCACCACGATGGCCGAATGCAGCAGCGCCGCGGCGATCAGCCAGGGCATGAAGCTGGCGTTTTCAACCGGGTCCCAGAACCAGAAACCGCCCCAGCCCAGCTCATAGTAGGCCCACCACGATCCCAGGGCGATGCCGATGGTCAGGAACACCCAGGCGGCCAACGTCCAGGGCCGCACCCAGCGCCCCCAGGCAGCATCCACGCGTCCCTCGATCAGGGCGGCCACGGCGAAGGAGAACGCCATGCTCAGCCCCACATAGCCCAGGTACAGGAACGGCGGATGGAAGGCCAACCCCGGATCCTGCAGCAACGGGTTCAGGTCCTTGCCGTCAAAGGGCGGCACGGCCATGCGCAAAAACGGGTTCGAGGTGAACAGGATAAAGGCGAAAAACGCCACCGAAACCGCCGATTGCACCGCCAGAACGCGGGCTTTCAGGGTTGGGGGCAGGTTGCCTCCGAACCAGGCGGCCATGGCGCCGAACAGCGTCAGGATCAGCACCCACAGCAGCATCGAGCCCTCATGGTTGCCCCAGACCCCGGACACTTTGTACAGCATCGGCTTGGCGGAATGCGAGTTTGCCACCACCAGACGCAGCGAAAAATCCGAGGTCACAAAGGCATAAGTCAGCGCGGCAAAGGAAAACGCCGTCAGCAAAAACTGCGCATTGGCGGCCGGTTCGGCAATGGCCATCCAGCCCGGCCAGCGCTTGTGCGCGCCAATCAAAGGGACAACGGCCTGAACGATTGCGATCAGGAAGGCGAGGATAAGGGCGAAGTGGCCAAGCTCTGTAATCATGACATGGGTTATAAAGCGAAGGCCGAACCCGTCAAATCGGATTCGGCCCTGACCCCCGTTCACATTGTCGCGCCTAACGCCCGCTGGTCGCGGAATGTGCCTGCCAATCGGCCAATGCGGGGTTTTCGTCCACTGTCATCATGGGGGGGGCGTCCTCGGTCATCAACGGAGCCATACCCTTGGCCATCGCCAGATCCCGGATCAGCCGTTCCTGAAACGCCTGCCCCTTGGCCTGATGCCGCGCGCCAAAATAAAACGACACGATCGCCCCCAGCAGCCACCACAGGGGCTCGGGCACCAGAGCGATGCCGGTCATGCGCGCCGCAAACCATTCAGGATCCACCATCGCGGCGATAAACAGCCCCAGCGTCCCCAGCGCCAGCCCCGGACGCGGCAGCCGGTTCAGCCCGTCGATCACCCGGTCAAACAGACCCCGGCGCGGCAGCAGAAACTCGGCTCCGAATTGCGACAGCGCCGCCTGACGCGCCGCCCCTGCCCGCTCGGCCTGCGCCTCGGCGTTTTCGCGGAAAACCTCGGCGGTTTCGCGCAGCACATTGCGCCCATCGCCAAAGATCACATCAAAGGCCCGCCCCATCACGCCCATCCCGATACCCGCTGCTGAAAATCGCGATCCGTCAGATGATAGCGCGGCGAGATGAACTCCTCGGCGCGCCGGATCCAGCCGCCCTTGCCCCCCGCGCGGGTCTGCGCATATTTGCGCGAGGCCGGGCGCGCATCTGCCAGCGCGAAATAGTAGTTCCGCCGCGCGATCCCATAGGCATCGGCCAGATGTTTGGGCGCATCCTCGGCCGCGATTTTGGCCGCCATGATCGTCCGAGGCCCAATCACCCCATCCACCGCCACCGCCTGCCCCATGTTGCGCAGCAACCGTTGCAGGATTTTCACCGCATTGGCCCCCGCGTTCACATACATATCAAACACCGAGGCCCGCAGGCATGCCGGCAGTTCCCCAATCCGGGGGCGCTCGTAGTAATGTTTCAGGAAAATCTGAACGGCCTGTTGACGCGTCAGGCGTTTGACATCCTCGGCGTCTATGTCGCTGTCGCCATCCAGATCCAGCCCCAGCCGGCGCATCGTATGGATGGTGACCCCGAATTTGGTGGCCCCGCCGGGGTCGTCGGGATCGTTCACATAGCCGCCCTCGCGGGCGATGATGTCATTGGCGATGTCGCGGACTGTCTGCATGGCGCTCTCCGGTCTGATCTGTCCCGATCAGGGTGAGAGCCCGAGGTTAACAGGCGCTAATCTGACAGTGCGCGGAGAATGGCGTTAAAGTATCACCTTAACTTTGCCACATAAGTACCCGAAAATAAAAAGGTTAACCCTCTGCCTCCTGATAGACGCCTTGCTCTTTCAGAGCATCGACAACTTCCTTGGGCATATAATCTTCGTCGTGTTTGGCCAGAATCTCATTGGCAACGAAGATCCCGTCCACGTAATTCCCCGTGCCGATCATCCCCTGATTTTCCGCAAACAGATCCGGCAGGATGCCGGTAAATGTCACCGGAACCGTGGCCCCGCCATCGGTCACGTTGAATCGCACCACCTCGCCCTGACCGCGCTCCAGGCTGCCCTCTTCGACCAGCCCGCCGATGCGGAAGGTTTCACCGGGCGCGGGCGGCTCGGCCATGACCTGGGTCGGAGAGCGGAAGAAGTTGATCCCATCGCGCATCGCATAGCCAATCAACCCCGTGGACAGGGCCAAGGCCACCACGGCAAGCGCGATAACCTGAATGCGGCGTTTCTTTTTCAGACCTTTCATTCCAACCTCCCAGTCGATCAGGCGGATGCTCTGAACATATCCGAACACCTGCAAGTGAGTCACCTAACATCCCGCAGGATTTTCGCAAGGTTTCGGGACTGCTACTTTTTGTCAGCCCATTGCCATCCCATTGTCAGCCCAGACCGGATCAGGCCGGATCAGGCGGACTGAAAACTGATCTGGCGGCGCAAAAACTGCGTGGCCCGCGCAGAGACTTTGGCCGGATCGCCCGTGGTCAGGAACATGTTCTCGGTTCCAGAGCCCACCATTGCAGGGTGGCGTTTCAGATAATCCTCAAGCGAGGCGGCCACCAGATTGGCCTGGCTATAGACGGACACATCCGGCCCCAGCGCATCCTGAAAAATATCCTGCATCAGCGGATAATGAGTGCAGCCCAGAATGGCGGCCTCGGGATTGGGCATTTTGCGTTTCAGCGCGTCCACATGGCTGCGCACCATCGCCTCGGCCAGGATCAGATCGCCGTCCTCGATGGCATCCACCACACCGCCGCAGGCCTGCGCCTCGACATCGACACCGATCGCGCGGAACGCCAGTTCGCGCTGAAACGCCCGGCTGGCCACGGTGGCGGGCGTGGCAAACAGCGCCACATGTTTCACGGCCACCTCACGCGGGGGGGAATTGTCGCCCCATTTACGCTCGGTCAGGGCCTCGATCAGCGGCACAAAGACGCCCAGAACGCGTTTGTCGCGCGGGATCCAGCTTTCCTGCATCCGGCGCAGCGCCGCGGCCGAGGCGGTGTTACACGCCAGGATCACCAGATCGCAGCCCGCATCCCACATCCGTTCAACCGCCTGCGTGGTCAGGTTATACACGTCATCGGCATCGCGCACCCCATAAGGCGCGTGCGCGTTATCCCCAAAATAGACGAAAGGCACATCCGGCAGCCGTTTCGAGACAGCATCCAGCACCGTCAGGCCGCCCAGCCCACTGTCAAAAATCCCTACTGCCATTGCCCGGGCCTCGCTTTTTCCGCCTTAGCGACGGTGTTTCTGTTCGAATTCATAGCCGTAATCATAGGATTTCAGCGGCGTCGGGGAAAGCTCATACGTGGCTTTGCGCAGAAAATCCATCAGAGCTTTGGTATCCCCCGCATGGGCGCGCAGAGCCTTGGGGGCAATCGGCTGACCGATGGACAGACGCACGGGCCGGTCCACGCGGCGCGCGAATTCCTGGATCAGCAGCCCCATGCGCAGCGTCGGATGGCAGTGGCTGGCCCATTGAAACAGGCGCGAGTTATGCCCGTCAAAATACACCGGCACCACCTGCGCCCCGGATTTGGCGATCATTCGCGCGGTGAATGCCCGCCAGCCCGGATCCATCGGCCGAGACATGGGCCGCGCGCCCGTTGACACCGTACCGCCCGGAAACACGCCGATCGCGCCGCCCTGCGCCAGATAACGCAGCGCCTCTTTGCGGGTTTCCAGGTTTTGCTGAACGGCGGCGCGGGTTTCGTCAAAGCTGATGGGCAGGATAATGCGGTTCAGATCTTCGGCCTTGCGGAACACCCGATGCGCCAGAATGCGGAAATCGCCCCGCGTGCGCGCCAGCAGGTGCCCCATGATCAGCCCATCCAGAATGCCGAACGGATGATTGGCGATCACAATCAGCGGGCCGCGGGCGGGGATATTCGCCAGCGCGCCGCCCTCAATCTGCAAGGACAGCCCGTAGCGTTCCACCATGACCGACCAGAAATCGCGCCCCTGCGCGATCTCGGTCTCATAGCCCTTTGCCCGCCGGATCAGGCCCAGCCGGCCAGAGGCATTTTCCATCAGCCGGATCACCGCCCGCCCGCCTCGTGTCCGGGCCGAATGCGCATAGCTGATGTCGCGCGCGATCTGGCGCTCAGACATGTTCTGGCTCATCGGGGCTCCTTCCTGCCGGGCTTTGTGCCTAGGGCTTTATCCCTCGGCCGCAGTTAAGAAGTTCCCCAGCAGAAAGCCAGCCCTGCCCGGCGCCCCCGGCGCATAGGCCCGCACCTGTGGCGGCCCGGTGACGCGGTTTATTCGGCCGCCTGCGCCGCCGCCGCCCCCGGATCGCTGCGCAATTGCGCCAGCAGAGCCTCGCGCTGTTTGGCCGCCTTTGCCTCGTTCGCCATTTTCACCGGGCCGAAGCCGCGGATCGTCAGCGGCAATTCGGCCAGGGCCACCGCAACGGGCAGGGTTTCGGGCGTCACGCGTTCAAGAGCCTCGGTCATGTCGGTCTCGTATTGCCGGATCAGAGCGCGCTCCATCCGGCGCTCCTCGGTCCGGCCAAAGGGGTCCAGCGGCGTGCCCCGCAGCCCTTTCATCCGCGCCAGCAGACGGAACGCACGCATCATGCCCGCGCCGAATTCCTTTTTCACCGGACGTCCGTTCGCCCCCATTTTGGACAGCAGCGGCGGGGCCAGATGGAATTTCATCGTGAAATCGCCATCGAATTCCGCCCGCGCCTTGGCTTCGGTGTCCAGCAGCAGCCGGGCGACCTCGTATTCGTCCTTATAGGCCAGCAGCTTGGCATAGCCCTTGGCCACGGCCTCTTGCAGCGCGGGATCGTCGAAACGGTCCACGAATTTGCGGTATTTGCGGGCCAGACGCTTGCCCTGATAGGCCACCAGATGATCCGCGCGAAAGGCGATTTTCTGCTCCACCGACCTGGGCTTTTCGATCACTTTGGGGGCCAGCAGCGCGGCGGCCTGTGCGGGGTATTCTGCCGCCCAGCGGCCAATCTGGAACGCGCGCTGATTGCGGGCCACTGCCGTGCCGTTCAGATCAACCGCCTGCGTGATCGACTCCAGGCTCAGCGGCACCAGCCCCTTCTGCCAGGCCGCGCCAAAGATCATCATGTTCGAGAAAATCGAATCCCCCAGCGTCAGCTTCGCCAGTTCCGAGGCATCGAACAGCATCACCCGATCCTGAAGCCGCGCCTGCAATTGCAGCTCCAGCCGGTCCGAGGGCAGCGCGAATTCGGTGTTGCGGGTGAAATCGCCGGTGATGATCTCATGGTTGTTGACCACCGCGCCGGTTTGCCCGGCACGCGTCAGCCCCAGCGTTTTCGCCCCGGCCGAGACCACCAGATCCCCGCCGATCAGCGCATCGGCCTCGCCTGTGGCCACGCGCACGGCGCTGATGTCCTCGGGGGCGTTGGCCAGGCGGCAGTGGATATGCACCGCCCCGCCCTTTTGCGCCAGGCCGGCCATCTCCATCATGCCCGCGCCCTTACCGTCAATCTGAGCCGCCTGCGCCATCACCGCGCCGATGGTCACCACGCCCGTGCCGCCCACGCCGGTGATCACCACATTATAGGTGCCATTGATCGCAGGCAGATCGGGCCGGGGCAGATCGGGCAGGTCCAGGTCAGCGGTTTCCACCTTTTTGACCTGCGCGCCCTCCAGCGTCACAAAGGACGGGCAGAACCCGTTCAGACAGCTGAAATCCTTATTGCACGAGGATTGATCAATCGCCCGTTTCCGGCCCAGTTCTGTGTCAACCGGCACCAAGGAGACACAGTTCGACTGCACCCCGCAATCGCCGCAGCCTTCGCAGACATCGGTGTTGATAAAGGCCCGGCGATCCGGATCCGGAAAGCTGCCGCGCTTGCGGCGGCGGCGCTTTTCGGCGGCGCAGGTCTGGATGTAAACAATGACCGATACACCGCTGATTTTGCTCATTTTCTCTTGGACAGAAGGCAGCTCGGACCGTTCGTGTTTTTCCACCCCCGAAGGGAAGGCGCTCAGGTCCAGCTCTTCTTTTTCGTCATAGACGACGGCGATATGCTGCACGCCCATCGCACGCACCTCTTCGACGATGCGATAGGCGGTCAGCCCGCCCTCGTTTTTCTGGCCGCCGGTCATGGCGACGGCATCGTTGAACAGGATTTTATAGGTGATCGTGGTGCCCGCCGCCACGGCCGCGCGGATCGCCTGAATGCCGGAATGGTTATACGTCCCGTCGCCCAGATTCTGGAACACATGCGGCTTTTTCGAAAACGGAGCCTCGCCGATCCAGTTCGCCCCCTCGGCCCCCATGTGGGTGAATCCCAGCGTATCGCGATCCATCCATTGCACCATATAGTGACAGCCGATACCGGCATAGGCGCGGCTGCCCTCGGGCACTTTGGTGGAACTGTTATGCGGACAGCCCGAGCAGAAATAGGGCAGACGGCTGGCGATTTCCTCGGCGTTGTCATTGCGGCGCGCTTCGGACAGCGCCGCCATGCCGGCCTTGATGCCTTCGGTGCCGCGCCCCTCTTCGATCAGGATCGCGCCCAGTTTTTCGGCAATCATGATCGGATCCAGCGCGAGTTTCGTCTGGAACAGTTCCGGCCCGTGCATGGACCCGGCCCCGCCGCCCTTGTGCCAGCCATAGACGCGCCGTCCGCGACGGTCATCAAAGATCGCCTCTTTGACCTGCACCTCGATCAGCTTGCGCTTTTCCTCGACCACAACGATCAGGTCCAGCCCCTCGGCCCAGTCGCTAAAGCCGCGCATATCCAAGGGCCAGGTCTGACCGATCTTGTAGGTCGAAATCCCCAGCCGCTCGGCCTCGGATTCGTTGATGTTGAGCAAGGACAGCGCGTGCGTCAGGTCCAACCAGTTTTTCCCCGCCGCGACAAAGCCGATCTTGGCCCCCGGTTTGCCCCAGACCCGTTTGTCGATCTTGTTGGCATTGGCAAAGGCCTCGGCGGCAAAGCGTTTGTGGTCAATCATCCGGGCTTCTTGCTCGACCGGAGTGTCCCCCAATCGGATGTTCAGCCCGCCAGGGGGCAGGTCCAGCTCGGGCATGATCAGGGTCATCCGGTCGGGGCGGCCATCCACGACGGCGGTGGCCTCGACCGTGTCCTTCATCGTCTTCAGCCCCACCCAGAGGCCCGAAAACCGCGACAGAGCATAGCCGTAAATCCCGTAATCCAGAATTTCCTGCACCCCGGCCGGGCTGACCACGGGCATATAGGCATCCACCATCGCCCATTCGCTCTGGTGCAGCACGGTCGAGGATTCGCCGGTGTGGTCATCGCCCATCGCCATCAGCACCCCACCGAATTTCGAGCTACCCGCCATATTCGCATGGCGCATCACATCGCCCGAACGGTCCACCCCCGGACCCTTGCCATACCACAGCCCGAAAACCCCGTCATAGCGCCCCTCGCCGCGCAGTTCGGCCTGCTGCGCGCCCCACAGGGCGGTGGCGGCCAGATCCTCATTCAGCCCTTCCTCGAAGTGAATATCGGCCTGGGTCAGCTGCTTTTCGGCGCGGCGCATCTGCAAATCCACCGCCCCCAAGGGCGAGCCGCGATAGCCCGTCACATAGCCGGCCGTGTTCAGCCCGGCCAGGCGGTCGCGCTCTTTTTGCATCAGCATCAGACGGACCAAAGCCTGAGTTCCGTTCAAAAGAACGGGTGATTTTGTCAGATCGAAACGATCGTTTAGCGATACTTTCTGGCTGGTCATCGGGCGCCTCCCCTCGCTGGATGATGTGCTTAACTATAGGGCAAGTTTAGGTCACAAAAACTGACCTACCAAGAGAAAAATTTGACTTCCCCTTACGTTAAGGGATGCTATGCCCTGTACGACTATAGTGTTTCGTGTATGCGGGCGTTTCAAATCGAAAGTTACCGAGATGGACTGGGATAAACTAAGAATCTTCCACGCGGTTGCCGATGCTGGCAGCCTGACTCATGCGGGTGATACGCTGCATCTGTCACAATCTGCGGTAAGCCGGCAGGTCCGCGCGCTCGAAGAGAGCCTGAACACCACCCTGTTTCACCGCCACGCCCGCGGACTGATTCTAACCGAACAGGGCGAATTGCTGTTTGACGCCACCCGCGCGATGACAAAACGGCTGGACGCCGCCGCCGCCCGGATTCGCGATAGCGAAGAAGAGGTGTTCGGCGAATTGCGCGTGACCACGACCACCGGGTTTGGCTCGCTCTGGCTGGCGCCGCGCCTGCCCGCCCTTTATGAAAAATACCCCGATCTGAAAATCGACCTGATGCTGGAAGAGCGCGTTCTGGATCTTCCCATGCGCGAGGCCGACGTCGCCATCCGAATGAAAGAGCCCAGCCAGGCCGATCTGATCCGCAAGCGGCTGATGTCGGTGCGGATGCTGCTGTATGCCTCGCGCGAGTATCTGGAACGCCACGGCACCCCCGAAACCATCGAGGAAATCAGCGATCACCGCCTGATCTGCCAAAGTCCCAGCTCGGCTCAGGTGGGTGCGGGGGCCAATCTGGTGCAGCATCTGCTGACCTATGACATCCATTCGACTTTGACGGTGAACAACTATTTCGGCGTGTTGCAGGCTGTGGATCACCATCTGGGGATCGGAGTTCTGCCGGACTATCTGTTGCAGGATTTCCCGAATCTGGTGCGGGTTCTGCCCGATGTGCAATCCGTCGAGGTGCCGGTGTTTCTGGCCTATCCCGAAGAGCTGCGGCATTCCAAGCGTATTTCCGCCTTCCGTGACTTTGTGCAGGATGAGATCATTCACTACCGTAAACAGATGAAAGATCAGGCGCTTAGCGAACAAGTTAACTAAGCTATGCGCGCAGCGCATAGCGGGCTTGCTGCGATAGGGGTGCCAAGACGCTTGATCGATTCATTTTCGATGCCTATTTGAGCATCCGACGGTGATGCTGACTTTTCTCGCATCATCTTCATACCTCCCTGTTGGACTTCGGCCGAGCTTAGTGCTCGGCCTTTTTTTTTCGCCGGTGCCAGACAGCGCGGGCCGAATCGGATTTGCGCGCCTGCCCTGCCAGGGGCCATGGCAGCGCCGGCCCCGCTCTGCCTAACCTGAGCCCCCCCCCCTGAGCGCCCCTGACTTGGCCCGCAAAACGCCCATTGCATCAGCCCCACGCTATAAACATGTTGGCTTGCCTCTTTTCCCCTGCCCTCGGATGGCCTAAAGAACGCCCAAACATCGCGCCTGCGGAGAGAGACATGCAAGACCCTGCCATCACGCCTGACCTGATCGAAGCCCACGGCCTGAAGCCCGACGAATACGAGCGCATTCTGGAAATCATCGGGCGCGAACCCACCTTTACCGAGCTGGGCATCTTCAGCGCGATGTGGAACGAGCATTGCTCTTACAAGTCCTCCAAGAAATGGCTGCGCACCCTGCCGACGGAAGGGCCTCAGGTCATCTGCGGCCCCGGTGAAAACGCGGGCGTGGTGGATATCGGTGACGGGCAGGCGATCGTCTTCAAGATGGAAAGCCACAACCACCCCTCCTACATCGAGCCCTACCAGGGCGCGGCCACCGGCGTGGGCGGCATCCTGCGCGACGTGTTCACCATGGGCGCGCGCCCGATTGCGGCGATGAACTCGCTGTCCTTCGGTCAGGTGGATCATCCGAAAACCAAACAGCTGGTGCATGGCGTGGTCGAAGGCATCGGCGGCTATGGCAACTGTTTCGGCGTGCCCACCGTGGGCGGCGAGGTCCGGTTCCACCCCGCCTATAACGGCAACTGCCTGGTGAACGCCTTTGCCGCCGGTCTGGCCGATGCGGACAAGATTTTCTACTCGGCCGCCTCGGGCATCGGAATGCCTGTCGTCTATCTGGGGGCCAAGACCGGCCGCGATGGCGTCGGCGGGGCCACCATGGCCAGCGCCGAATTCGATGAAACCATCGAGGAAAAACGCCCCACCGTTCAGGTGGGCGATCCCTTCACCGAAAAACGCCTGATGGAGGCCACGCTAGAGCTGATGCAGACCGGCGCGGTGATCTCGATTCAGGATATGGGCGCGGCGGGCCTGACCTGCTCGGCCGTGGAAATGGGAGACAAGGGGCAGCTGGGGGTCAAGCTACAGCTTAACGACGTGCCCCAGCGCGAGGCGAACATGACCGCCTATGAAATGATGCTGTCCGAATCCCAGGAACGCATGTTGATGGTCCTGAAACCCGAGCTGGAGGCCGAGGCCCGCGCCGTGTTCGAAAAATGGGATCTGGATTTTGCCATCGTCGGGGAAACCATCGCCGAGGACCGTTTCCTGATCCTGCATGGCAATGACGTGAAGGCCGATCTGCCGCTGTCGAAACTCAGCTCCTCGGCCCCGGAATATGACCGCCCCTGGGTTGCCACCCCCGCCGCCGCGCCGCTGGCGGATGTGCCCGCGGTCGATCCTATCGACGGTCTGAAGGCCCTGATCGGCAGCCCCAACTACGGTGCCAAACAGTGGGTCTATGAACAATATGACACCATGGTGATGGCCGACACCGTTCAGGCCCCCGGTCTGGGTGCGGGCATCGTGCGTATCCACGGCACCGACAAATCCGTCGCCTTCAGCAGCGACGTGACCCCCCGCTATGTCAAGGCCAACCCGGTTGAGGGCGGCAAACAGGCCGTGGCCGAGGTCTACCGCAACCTGACCGCCGTCGGCGCCACCCCGCTGGCCACCACCGACAACCTGAACTTCGGCAACCCCGAAAAACCCGAGATCATGGGCCAGTTCGTCGGGGCCATTCAGGGGATCGGCCAGGCCGTCGCCGCGCTGGACGTACCAATCGTGTCGGGCAACGTGTCTTTGTATAACGAAACCGACGGTCAGGGCATCCTGCCCACGCCCACCATCTGTGCCGTTGGCCTGATCGACTCGCCTGAAAAAGCCATCATCGGCACCGCGCGCGATGGGCATGTGGCCCTGCTGGTTGGTGAAACCGCCGGTCATCTGGGCCAATCCGCCCTGCTGGCCGAGGTGTTCAACCGCGAAGAAGGCGACGCCCCCGCCGTGGACCTGGACGCTGAAAAGCGCCACGGCGACTTCATCCGCGCCAACCACGCGCTGATCCGGGCGTGCTCGGATCTCAGCGATGGCGGCCTGGCCGTCACCGCCTTTGAAATGGCCGAGGCCGGCGGCGTTGGCGTACAGATCGACGAGGCCGACATGGCCCAGCTGTTCGGCGAGGATCAGGCGCGTTACCTGATCGCCTGCAACTTCGATCAGGCCGAGGCGCTGATGACCGCCGCCGCCACTGCGGGCGTTCCGATTGCGACCGTGGGCAAATTCACCGGCGATACGGTGAAATTCGGCACCGCCGAGGCCCCCCTGTCCGAGCTGGCCGCGCTGTATCGTGGCAGCTTCGAAGCCGCCGTCGGTTAACCCCTGACCATCTGACATTCCAAGGGCCGCGCAAATCTTCCTGCTGCGGCCCTTTTTTCTGGCGCGCAGGCCGAACCGGGGTCAGACGACTTGCACAGCCCTGCCCCGCGCCCTAGATTCACCCCAAGACAGAACTCAGCCGGAGACATCAATGCCCGTTCACGCCCAGGAACTCGAAGAAATCCTTCGCGAAAGCTTCCCCAACGCCCAGATCGCGGTCGAGGGCAGCGATGGCCGCCACATGTCCGCCATGGTCGTGGACGAGAGCTTTCGTGGGAAAAACCGGGTGCAGCAGCAACGCGCGGTTTACGCCGCGCTGAAGGGCAAGATGGACGGCCCTGACGGCGAATTGCACGCGCTGGCGCTGACCACCCGCGCTCCGGAATAACATTAAGAACGCACCCTAAGGGCCTAAAAGGAAACGTAAATGACTGACGCAAACACCCGTATCGACGAAACCGTCAAAGCCAATGACGTGGTGCTGTATATGAAGGGCACCAAGGACATGCCGCAATGTGGGTTCTCCAGCCGCGTGGCCGGAGTGCTGAACTACATGGGTGTGGACTATGCCGATGTGAACGTGCTGGCGGACGAGGAAATCCGCCAGGGTATCAAGGATTATTCGGACTGGCCGACCATTCCGCAGCTCTATGTGAAGGGCGAATTCGTGGGCGGCTGCGACATCATCACTGAAATGACCCTATCCGGCGAGCTGGACACGCTGTTTGACGAAAACGGAGTGGGCTATAACAAAGAAGCCGCCGACAAGATCCGCGAAGCGAACGCGTAAATCCGGCGTATAGACACAAAAGGCGCGGCCCCTGCGGTACGCGCCTTTTTACGTTTATACAGATAGGCTTAGGTGCCTGCTGTCACATCCGCGGCTTCATCCACCTGCGCGGCCAGCGCTTCGGCGCGGGCGGCAACCTCGGCCAGGGTTTCCATCACGCTTTCAGGTACGACGGGCACCTCGATGCGCTGCGGTTCGGGCGCGGGGGCGTTTTTCAGCTGCTCCAGTTCGGTCTGCAATTCGTCCAGCTGGGCGGTCATGTCGTTCAGGCGATCCTGCAAACCTGCGGTGCGGTCGGCCAGCATCAGGCCGGCCATCAACAGCATCCGGGGCTCGGGCAGACGCCCGATCTGAGCGGCCAGGGCCTGGGCCTCGTCATCCAGCATCTTGGCGGCGGCGTGCAGGTAATCCTCTTCTCCGGGCTGGCAAGAGACGTCAAACCCCCGTCCGCCGATCTTGATTTCCACTTCGGGCATCAGGCCTCTCCTTTTTGTTCGGCTGGGGCATCTGGGGTTGGGGCATCGGCGACAGGCGTATCAACCGCCGCATCATCAGCAGGGCCATCGCCCAAAAGCGCGTCCAGCTGCGTCAGCACCGCGCCCATTTCAGCCGCATCGGTGGCACGCCCGGCGCGCAGGGCGTCCAGCTCGGCCAGCAGGGCTGCGTTGATCAGTTCGGGATCGGCCAGACCGGCGGCATTGGCATCGCGCAGCGCGATATTGCTGGCACGCAGGGCCTCGTTCACCTCGCGCAGCTGCTGCAATTCAGTGTCCATCGCCGTAACCGAGCCCTGTGCCTCGGCCAGCGCGCCCTGCATCTCTTGCATCCGCGCGTCCAGCTTGTCTTTGATCGCCTTGACCCGCTCCTCTAGCTGAGAGGTCACCGTGCGCTCTTCCTCAAGGGCCTGTTTCAGCCCGGCGATTTCCGTCTCGGCCACAGCCTGAGCCTGAGCCGCAGCCTCTGCCTCGGCCGCGCCGTCATCGGCCGTCGGCAACCCATCCAGCCCTTTTGCGATGCGATCCAGTGCCGCTGTTATCCGGCCTTCCAATGCGCTGATGTCGCTCATAACCCTCAACCTTCAGTTTTTCTGAGACCCCGGACCCGCGCGCGAAATTGGCCTGCGCGAATCAAATTGGCCGTGCTTTGCGCCAAGTTTACCCAAACAGACCCCAAAATGCGCCCCCTTCCGGCCTTATGGTTTAGACGGCAGTCTTGCACTCTGGCCACGGGCTGGTATTGAGCGTCTAAGCTCACATACCTCGATCAAAGGAATATCGCCGTGGATATCACTGCACTGCGTAATACCAACCCCGACCACTGGTTCAAAGCCGCCGCCATCCGCGCGCTGACCCTGGATGCCATCCATGCTGCAAATTCCGGCCACTCGGGAATGCCGATGGGCATGGCGGACGTTGCCACCGTCCTGTTCGAGAAACACCTGAAATTCGATGCCTCGGCCCCGCGCTGGCCGGATCGGGACCGTTTCATCCTGTCGGCGGGGCATGGCTCGATGCTGCTGTATTCGCTGCTGTATCTGACCGGCTATCAAGACATCACCCTGGATGAGCTGCGCAATTTCCGTCAGTGGGGCGCAAAGACCGCCGGGCATCCCGAATACGGCCACGCCGAAGGGATCGAGACCACCACCGGCCCGCTGGGTCAGGGGATCTCGAACGCTGTGGGCTTTGCCATGGCCGAGGAAATCCAGCGCGCCCGCTTCGGTAAGAAGATCGTGGATCACTACACCTATGTGATCGCCGGCGACGGCTGCCTGATGGAGGGCGTCAGCCAAGAGGCCATCGGCCTGGCCGGACGTCACCAGCTGAGCAAGCTGATCGTGCTGTGGGACGACAATAACATCACCATCGACGGCACCGTGGATCTGGCCGACCGCACCGATCAGGTGCAGCGTTTCAAGGCGTCGGGCTGGCATGTGCAGGAAATCGACGGCCACGACCCCGAGGCCATCGACGCCGCCATCGCCAAGGCCAAATCGACGGGCAAGCCCTCGATGATCGCGTGCAAGACGCATATCGCCCTGGGCTCGGCGGCGCAGGATACCTCGAAGGGGCATGGCGCGCTGACCGACCCGCAGCTGATCGCCGACACCAAGGAAGCCTACGGCTGGGCCTCGGGCCCGTTCGAAGTGCCCGCCGACATCAAATCCTCTTGGGAAGCCATCGGATCGCGCGGCGCGGCGGATCGTGCCGAATGGGAGGACCGCCTGGCCTCGATCTCAGAGCGTAAACAGGCCGAATTCAGCCGCATGTACGCGCTGGACGCCCCCAAGAAACTGCCCGGTGCCATTCGCGCTCTGAAACGCCAGATCGCCGAGGAACAGCCCAAATACGCCACCCGCAAATCCAGCGAGATCGTGCTGGAGGTCGTCAACCCGATCATGCCCGAAACCGTGGGCGGCTCGGCCGACCTGACGGGCTCGAACAATACGAAAACCGGCGATCTGGGCATCTTCGATCTGGACAACCGCAAGGGCCGCTACATCCACTGGGGCATCCGCGAACACGGCATGGCCGCCGCGATGAACGGCATGGCGCTGCATGGCGGGATGCGCCCATATGGCGGCACGTTCATGGCGTTTACCGATTATGCCCGCCCCGCCATGCGCCTGGCCGCGCTGATGCGGATTCCGTCGGTGTTTGTGATGACCCATGACAGCATCGGCCTGGGCGAGGACGGCCCCACCCACCAGCCGGTGGAACATGTCGCCATCAGCCGCGCCACGCCGAACACCTATGTGTTCCGCCCCTGCGACACCGTGGAAACCGCCGAGTCCTGGGAAATCGCGCTGACCTCGAAAGAGACGCCCTCGGTGCTGTCGCTGACCCGTCAAGGCCTGCCCACCGTGCGTGTCAAA
This sequence comes from Youngimonas ophiurae (nom. illeg.), assembly GCF_049803795.1. NCBI lineage: Bacteria > Pseudomonadati > Pseudomonadota > Alphaproteobacteria > Rhodobacterales > Roseobacteraceae > Thalassovita > Youngimonas ophiurae (nom. illeg.). The sequence continues at coordinate 801,095 of NZ_JBNAGJ010000001.1, read as the reverse complement.
CACACGCAGAAGAACCTGGTCGCCCAGGGCGCCTATGTTCTGGCCGAGGCCGAGGGCAAGCGTCAGGCGATCCTGATCGCCACCGGATCCGAGGTGGAAATCGCACTGAAAGCCCGCGACATTCTGCAAGCCGAAGGGATCGGCACGCGCGTTGTGTCCATGCCCTGCATGGAGCTGTTCGAGGCGCAGGACGAGGCCTATCGCAAGCGCGTTCTGCCCGCCGGCCCCGTGCGTGTGGCGGTTGAGGCCGGTGTGCGTCAGGGCTGGGACAAATGGCTGCTGGGCGAGCGCGGCCGCGAAGCAAAGGCCGGGTTCGTGGGCATGTCCTCGTTTGGGGCGTCGGCTCCGGCCAATGTGCTGTACGAAAAGTTCGGCATCACCGCCCAGGCCGTGGCCGAGAAAGCCAAGGCGCTGCTCAAGTAAGGCGCTGACCGTAAGGCGAAAGAAAACACCGCGCTGAAAAGCGCGGTGTTTTTCGTTGAAAGAGACGAGGGGCATGTGCGGGGGAAGGACGGGGGCTCTATGCGGCCATGAGGCGGGCCGTTACCCGGTGTAAATAAAGCTGGGGGCGGCCCCCGCAGGACAACTGGGGGGGGCAGCCTCAACTGGCAAATGAGGGGGCCAGCCCCCTCGGGCCACAATCACGATTGCGGCCCTTCACCCCCGGAGTATTGTCCAGAGCAAAGAAAGGCTTAGCTGGCTTTGGAGCCGGTAAACGCACCGATCAATGGCGAGACGATGCGGGTGGCCACGGGGATCAGCAAGAGGCCGTAAAGCAGGCCCAGAATGCCATCGCACAGGGCGGTCACGGCCCATTTGGCAAAGCCCATCAGGGGCTGGGACACCCCATCTGCGGCGATCTGGGCCAGGTGGTGGATGTCCTCGTAGGGGTGGTGCAGACCCAGATCGTGCAGCCCGTGGATGACGATCGAGCCGCCCACCCACAGCATCGCCGCCGTGCCCACGACAGAAAGCAGTTTCATCAGAAGCGGCATGCCTTTGACCAGCCCCCGGCCCAGGCCGCGCGCCAGTCCGGTGCGGGCGTTTTTCGCCATGAACAGCCCGACGTCATCCATTTTGACGATCAGCGCCACCGAGCCGTAGACGGCGATCGTGACCCCGATTCCGACGACGGCCAGCGTGGCGGCCTCCATCCAGATGTTGCCCTGGGGGACAGCGGACAGGGCGATGGTCATGATCTCGGCCGAGAGAATGAAATCGGTCTTGATGGCGCCTGCGACCTTCTGTTGTTCCAGGTGGCTGGGGTCTTTGATATCCATATCCTGTTCCACATGTTTGTCCGCGTGGGGGAACAGCGCGTGGAAGATTTTCTCGGCCCCTTCGAAACACAGGTAAGACCCGCCCAGCATCAACAGGGGCGTGATCAGCCAGGGGGCAAAATTCGACAGCAGCATCGCCACCGGCAGCAAGATCACCAGCTTGTTAAAGAACGAGCCACGGGCAATCCGCCAGATGATCGGCAATTCGCGCGCGGGGGCGAAACCCTGAAGGTATTTCGGGGTGACCGCCGCGTCGTCGATCAGCACGCCTGCCGTCTTGGCCCCCACCTTACCGGCGGCGGCCGCCACATCATCCACGCTGGCGGCTGCCACTTTGGCAATGCCCGCCACGTCATCCAAAAGAGCCAGAAGACCACTCATGCTGCACCTCAAACCTGTATTTGCGGCCAATCTAACCGAACCGTTGCGCGGAACAAGTCCGTTTGACGGGCAGACGTTAGCGCAACCACGGCGGGTTTGCGCTAACACCCTTGTTTTGCGGCATTTTTCACCTTTCGGCAGCCGCTACGGGCGGCTATACGACGCGCGAAAATCATTTCTCTTCAGGAGTTGAAATTATGACCATCACCGTCGGTGTTAACGGATTTGGCCGGATTGGCCGCTGCACTCTTTCCCACATTGCCGAAAGCGCGCGCGAAGACATCAAGGTGGTCAAAATCAACGCCACCGGCCCGCTGGACACCGCTGCGCATCTGATCCGCTATGACTCCGTGCATGGGCGTTTCCCCAATGACGTGACCATCGGCGACGGCACCATGGACATGGGCCGCGGTGCCTTCGAGGTGCAATCGACCTATGACATGGACGCGCTGGACTGGACCGGCGTTGACGTGCTGCTGGAATGCACCGGCAAATTCAACGACGGTGAGAAAGCGCAAAAGCACATCGAGCGCGGCGCCAAGTCGGTTCTGATCTCGGCCCCCGCCAAGAACGTACAGAAAACCATCGTGATGGGCGTGAATGACGATCAGCTGGCCGCTGGCGACACCATGATCTCGAACGGGTCGTGCACCACCAACTGCCTGGCCCCCGTTGCCAAGGTGCTGAACAACAGCGTCGGCATCGAAAGCGGCATCATGACCACGATCCACAGCTACACCGGCGACCAGCCCACCCTGGACCGCCGCCACAAGGATCTGTACCGCGCCCGTGCCGCCGCGATGTCGATGATCCCCACCTCGACCGGCGCGGCCAAGGCCGTGGGTCTGGTGCTGCCTGAACTGAACGGCATCCTGGACGGCTCGGCCATCCGCGTGCCCACGCCGAACGTGTCCGCCGTGGACCTGACCTTTGTTGCGAAAAAAGACGTGACCGAGGCCGACATCAACGCCGTCATGGCCGAAGCCGCCGCGGGCCCGCTGAAAGGCATCCTGGGCTACACCGAGGAAAAACTGGTCTCGGTCGATTTCAACCACAGCTCGGAAAGCTCGTATTTCGCGGCGGACCAGACCAAAGTCATCGGCAAGCGCCTGGTCCGCGTGCTGGCCTGGTACGATAACGAGTGGGGCTTCTCGTGCCGGATGGCCGACGTGGCCGTGGCAATGGGTAAATTGCTGTAAAACCTCTCTCTTGCGAGACGCTAAGCGCTTCGGCATAGTCTGCCGGAGCGCTTTTCATTTCCCCGCCCAAACCCGAGGTCCAGATGACAAACCGTATCGCCGCCGTGCTGGCGCTGATCATCACCGCCGTGATTGCCCTGGACATTTTCATGAACGAGGGAAAATCGGTCCTGTTCGTGATGAAGAAACTGTGGGATCTGATCGAATACATGGCCTTCTGGCGGTAACGTCACGTTTCACGCAACTGTCGCTTGCGCCGCGCCGCCCTGCCCCTATCGTAAACGCAACACCAAAAGGGGGGGTGAAATGTCGATCATTTTATGGATTCTGGCCGCGATCATTCTGGGCGCTGCCGCGTGGCTGGGCTGGAACTATCGCCTGACGCAGAAAACCGCGGCCAATGTGGCGCAGGCCGTGCCGCCGCGGGGCAAGTTCATTCAGATTTCCTCGGGGCGGGTGCATTATATCGACAAGGGGGCCGGCCCGGTGGTGCTGATGATCCACGGGTTGGGCGCGCAGCTGGGCAATTTCGATACCGGGCTGGCGGACGATCTGGCCCGCGATCACCGCGTCATCGCGATTGACCGCCCCGGCATGGGCTGGTCCGACCGTCCCGAGGACGCCGATGCCAGCCCCCGCGCCCAGGCTGCCCTGGTGGCCGAGGTGATCGACGCGCTGGACCTGCAACAGCCCCTGGTGGTGGGCCATTCTCTGGGCGGGGCGATCGCCCTGTGTCTGGCGATAGATTTTCCCCATAAAATCAAAGGCCTGGCGCTTCTTGCCCCGCTGACGATGCCGCCCTCTGCCCCGGCCGAGGTCTTCAACGGGCTGAACCTGCCACGCAGATGGCTGCGCAATCTGGTGTCGGAAACGCTGGCGATTCCGACCTCGATGAAAATGGCCGAGCAGAACATGGCGGCGATTTTCGGCCCCGATCCGGTGCCTGCGAACTATGCGGTGCAGGGGGGCGGGATGCTGGGGCTGCGGCCCGTGTCCTTTCGCAATACAGTGCGCGATTTTCTGGCCTCGGGGCAGAGCCTGGGATTCATGCTGAAAGGCTATGAGACCATGCAGGTGCCGGTGCAGATTCTGTACGGGCGGCAGGATCAGGTGCTGGATTACCGCGAACACGGCACGGCATTGGTGGCCAAACACCCGGCGTTTCAGCTGCACCTGCTGGACGGAGGCCACATGCTGCCGCTGACTCACATTCCGCAGACCGCGGCCTTTATACGCCAGGCATAGCCCCAAACACCAAAGCCCCGCATCCGGGCGGGGCTTTGCCGGACGGTCAGGTTTTCAGACGGCCTTGCCCAGCTTGGCCAGCAGTTTCTCTCGTACAGCGGGGGTGACGAATTTCGACACATCCCCGTCCAGCCGCGCGATTTCCTTCACCAGTTTCGAGGCAATCGCCTGATGTTTGGCCTCGGCCATCAGGAACACCGTCTCAACCGTGCTGTCCAGCGCCCGGTTCATGCCGACCATCTGAAACTCATATTCGAAATCGGCCACCGCGCGCAGGCCGCGCACGATCACCTGTGCGCCCACATCATGCGCGCAGTCGATCAGCAGGTTTTCGAACGGATGCACAACAATTTCGGTGCCGGTTTCGGCGACCAGCTTGGCCATTTCGCCCTCTATCATCGCAACGCGTTCTTCCAGCGGGAACAAAGGCCCCTTGTCACGGTTGATCGCCACTCCGATGACCAGACGGTCCACCAGGCTGGCCGACCGCCGGATGATATCAATATGGCCCAATGTGATCGGGTCAAACGTCCCCGGATACAAACCGATACGCATCAGGTGCTCCTCCCCTCAGAACAGACATATTCCATGCTGCGCACGCAACATTATTGCGTCAGGGAATGCAAGTGTTAATGCCCCATGATCATACCTTCGAGGGCATCCTTTTCCATCGACAGCTGCTGCATCCGGGCCTTTACCACGTCTCCGATGGTGACAATGCCCACCAGAACACCTTCTTCGACGACGGGCATATGGCGGAAACGGCCATCCGTCATGCGCTGTAGCACGGTGTCGGCGGTATCATTGCGCGCGCAGCAAACCGGGTTGCGGGTCATCATGTCCTCGACCTTTTCATTCAGCACATTGGTGCCTTTGACCGCCAGAGCCCGCACGATATCGCGTTCCGACAAGATCCCCGTGGCCACCTGGCCGTCCTTGGACACGATCACACCGCCAATGCGGCGCTCGGCCAGGATTTGGGTTACTTCAGAAATCGGGGTCCCCGGCTGAACCGAGACAACACCGTCGTCACCTTTGGCCTTGAGGATCTGATGGACAAGCATTTGGGGTCTCCTCCGCAATAATATTTCGCGCACCCAGCGTCACCCGCCTGCGACAGAGTGTCAAGCACAACTGTGAAATCTCTTTCCACGAGCGGATACGACCTTGGCAGGAGCGGCCGAACGCCTCAGCATTGGGCTTCCAGGCGCTGCACCTCGGTGCGGACGCCCTCGGCCAGGGCCACGGCAAAACGGTTCAGCCGCTCTGATCGGCGGTCGTCCGCATGGCGGATCAGATAGAAGCTGCGGATCAGGCTCAGCTGCTCGGTCAACAATTTGCGCAGGCCCGTGGCCGAGGGAATGGCGAAATCATGCACGATCCCGATCCCGCCGCCCTGCCGCACCCAGTTGAACTGCACCGACACCGAATTCGAGGCCAAAGACACCCTCTGCGCGCCGACCTCGGACAGGTAGTCCAGTTCTTTGTCGAAAATCATGTCCGGAATATAGCCCACCAGCGGATGCCCGCGTAAATCCGAGAACGAGGCAATGGGGGGGTGATCGCGCAGATAAATCTCATGCGCGGCCAGATGCAGGCGATAATCGGTGATCTTCTGCACCGTCAGCCGCCCCGCATTCGGCGGGCTGACCCCGATGGCCATGTCGGCCTCGCGTTTGGACAGGTTGAAAACCCGCGGCAGGGCGACGATCTGCACCTCAAGATCGGGATTGTCCTGCACGATGCGCGCGCAGACCTGAGGCAGCAGATAGTTCGCGCAACCATCCGGCGCCCCGATGCGGATCTGCCCCGAGAGCGCCCCCGCCTGCCCTGCCATTTCCTCGACTGCGGCGCCCATGGCCTGTTCGGCCCGTTCCGCGTGGACCAGCAGACGCTGCCCCGCACCCGTCAGCGCATACCCCTGCGGAGACTTCACGAACAGGGGCGTGTCCAGCTGGTCCTCCAGCCGCCCGATCCGCCGCCCCACCGTGGCCGGATCCACCTTCAGCCCCCGGCCCGCGCCGGACAGGCTTTCGTTGCGGGCCACGGCCAGAAATATTTTCAGATCGTCCCAGTTCATCGCCCCACCTATTGCAATATTGCAAAACGCTTTTGCCAACTTGCCTGTTTATTCCGGAAAAATGCAAGCCTAAGCTGGCGCCAACTGCAAATGGAGGACCAAATGCAAGAGATCTGTCATTTCATCAACGGCCAGCATGTCAAAGGCACGTCGGGCCGCTTTGCCGAAGTATTCAACCCCGCCACCGGCGAGCAAATCGCCAAGGTTCCGCTGGCCACTCCGGCCGAGATGGACGCCGCCATCGCCGCCGCCGCCAAGGCCCAGCCCGAGTGGGCCGCCACCAACCCGCAGCGCCGCGCCCGCGTGATGATGAAACTGGCCGACCTGATCAATGAACACATGGACGAGCTGGCCGAAATGCTCAGCCGCGAACACGGCAAAACCCTGCCCGACGCACGCGGCGATGTGCAGCGCGGCCTGGAGGTCGTCGAGGTCTGCATGGGTGCCCCGGCCCTGCTGAAGGGCGAATATATGAACGACGGCGGCCCCGGCATTGACCTGTATTCCATGCGTCAGCCGCTGGGCGTTGTGGCCGGCATCACGCCGTTCAATTTCCCCGCGATGATCCCGCTGTGGAAAATGGCCCCCGCGCTGGTCTGCGGCAATGCGATGATCCTCAAACCCTCGGAACGCGTGCCCTCGACCGCGATGCGCCTGGCCGAACTGGCCCAAGAGGCCGGCCTGCCCGATGGCGTGCTGCAAGTCGTGCATGGCGACAAAGAAGCCGTGGACACCATTCTGGACAATGAAACCATCCAGGGCGTGGGCTTTGTCGGCTCGACCCCGATCGCGCAATACATCTATGGCCGCGCCTGTACCAATGGCAAACGCGCGCAATGCTTTGGCGGCGCGAAAAACCACATGATCATCATGCCCGACGCCGATCTGGACAAGGCCGCCGACGCGCTGGTCGGTGCCGGTTTCGGCGCGGCAGGCGAACGCTGCATGGCGATCTCGGTCGCGGTGCCGGTGGGTCAGAAAACTGCGGACGCTCTGGTCGAACGCCTGATCCCGCGCATCGAAGCGCTGAAGGTCGGCCCCTACACCGCAGGCGAAGACGTGGATTACGGCCCCGTCATCACCGGCGCGGCCAAGGCCCGGATCAATGGTCTGGTGAACTCGGGCGTTGAACAGGGCGCAAACTTGGTGGTCGATGGGCGCGACTTCGCCCTCCAGGGCTACGAGGACGGCTTCTTCGTCGGCCCCTCACTCTTTGACAACGTGACCCCCGACATGGACATCTACAAAGAGGAAATCTTCGGCCCCGTCCTGTCCACCGTCCGCATGGACAGCTACGAAGACGCGCTGGACCTGATCATCAAGAATGACTACGGCAACGGCACCGCGATCTATACCGCAGACGGCGACACCGCGCGCGACTTTGCCCACAAAGTCAACGTGGGCATGGTGGGCATCAACTTCCCCATCCCGGTGCCGCTGTCCTATTTCACCTTCGGCGGCTGGAAAAAATCGGCCTTTGGCGACCTGAACCAATACGGCCCCGACGCCCTGCGCTTCTACACCAAAACGAAAACCGTCACCTCGCGCTGGTTCTCGGGCATCAAGGAAGGCGGCGAATTCGCCTTCAAAGCAATGGATTGATCCTCCGGATCCGATTGAGCGCGCATTCGCGCGCGCTTGATCAGCCCTTCGGGCGGTCGGGACACTGCGCCTCGGCCGACCCCGAACCTATCCGGGGCACGAAGCCTCCTGCTTCTTTCTGATCCAAATACTCAAATGTCCCGCCAGTGCCGCACTCGGTACGGTTGCGCTTGCCGGAGATCGGCCGATCTGCTCTGTTTCAGCAGGTTTACACGCGCCAGAGGTTCACCATGCCCATTCCACAGCCAGATTTCACCATCGGGATCGAAGAAGAATATCTGCTTGTCGATCTGGACACGCTGGATCTGGCTCCGGCCCCGGCCGATCTGATGACACGCTGCGGCGCCGCGCTCGAAGGCCAGTTCAGCCCTGAATTCCTCAATTGTCAGGTCGAGATCGGCACCAAGGTCTGCGCCGATGTCTCTCAGGCGCGCGCCGAATTGCAGCATCTGCGCCGCACCGTCGCGCATATCGCCAGAGAGTATAACCTCGCGCCCATCGCCGCCTCGTGCCATCCGTTCTCGAACTGGCGTGACCAGCATCACACCGACAAGGACCGCTACAACGATCTGCATGATGATCTGGCCGGGGTGGTGCGGCGGATGCTGATTTGCGGGATGCATGTGCATGTGGGCATTCCCTACCCCGATCAGCGCATCGACCTGATGAATCAGCTCAGCTATTTTCTGCCGCATCTGCTGGCGCTGTCGGCGTCCTCACCGTTCTGGCAGGGTGAGGATACCGGGCTAAGCTGCTACCGGCTGACCGTTTTCGACAACCTGCCGCGCACCGGGCTGCCGCCGAAATTCGACAGTTGGAGCAGCTACGAACGCTCGGTCCAGGCGCTGGTGGATCTGGAACTGATCGAGGACAGCTCGAAAATCTGGTGGGATCTGCGCCCCTCGGCCCGGTTCCCGACGATCGAGGCGCGCATCTGCGATGTGTCCCCCCGGCTGGAGGACACGCTGACCCTGGCGGCGCTGATCCAATGCCTGACGCGGATGCTGTGGCGGCTAAGCCAGAAAAACCAGCGCTGGCGGCTTTATGACAATTTCCTGATCGCGGAAAACCGCTGGCGCGCGCAGCGATACGGGCTGAACCGCGGGCTGATCGACTTTGGCGACCGTTCCATCGTACCCTTTGACACGCTGGTCGAACATATGATCGCCCTGATTGCCGAAGATGCCCAGGCCCTGGGCTGCACCCCCGAGATCGAAAACCTGCGCACCATTCTGGCGCGCGGCAATTCGGCCGACAGGCAGCGGGCCGTTTACCAGGACGCGCTGCACGCCGAAGCCCCCCGCCCCGAGGCCCTCAGGGCCGTCGTCCGTCACCTGATCGAGGAATATCACCACGATTTATAGCCCCTGCCCCTGCCCCTGCCCCTGCAAATTTTCCGGCTGAAAAATTTCTGCAAGGGTTGAGAAATAAACACATGTTCAAATATCCAGCCGATCCGGGAGGAAACCCATGGATTTCGCCTTAACCGAGGAACAAACCGCCATCTTTGATATGGCGCTGGCCTTTGGCCAGGAAAACATCGCGCCCTACGCTGCCGAATGGGAAAGACAGGGCACCATCCCCAAAGAGCTGTGGCCCGAACTGGGCGCGCTGGGGCTGGGCGGGGTATATGTCAGCGAAGACTCGGGCGGGTCAGGCCTGTCGCGGCTGGATGCCACCCTGATTTTCGAGGCGCTCAGCCACGCCTGCCCCTCGGTCGCGTCCTTCCTGTCGATCCACAACATGTGCGCCAAGATGCTGGATGCGTTCGGCTCTGACGACATCAAGGCCCGCTATCTGACCCCCGCCATCAGCATGGACACCGTGCTGTCCTATTGCCTGACCGAGCCGGGCTCGGGCTCGGATGCCGCCGCGCTGAAAACCCGCGCGGATCGCACCAATGATAGCTACACGCTGAACGGGACCAAAGCGTTCATCTCGGGGGGCGGCTATTCTGACGCCTATGTCGTGATGTGCCGGACCGGCGCGGATGGCCCCAAGGGGATTTCCACCGTGGTGGTCGAGGACGGCACCGATGGGCTGTCCTTTGGCGGGCTTGAGGAAAAGATGGGCTGGAAATCGCAGCCCACGCGCCAGGTGCAGTTCGACGATTGCAAAATCCCCGCTGCGAATTTGATCGGCACCGAGGGCGACGGATTCAAATACGCCATGGCCGGGCTGGACGGCGGGCGGCTGAATATCTCGGCCTGTAGCCTGGGGGCCGCGCAGGCCGCCCTGACGCAAACCCTGCAATATATGGGCGAGCGCAAGGCTTTTGGCAAAACCATCGACCAGTTCCAGGCGCTGCAATTCCGTCTGGCCGATCTGGAGATCGAGCTGCAAGCCGCGCGGACCTTCCTGCGCCAGGCCGCATGGAAGCTGGACCAGCGCGCGCCCGACGCCACCAAATTCTGCGCCATGGCCAAACGGTTCGTCACGGAAACCGGCTCGAAAGTGGCGAACGAGTGCCTGCAATTGCACGGCGGCTATGGCTATCTGGCCGATTACGGGATCGAGAAAATCGTCCGCGACCTGCGCGTCCATGAAATTCTGGAAGGCACGAATGAGATCATGCGCCTGATCGTTGCGCGCCAATTGCTGAGCGACAGAGGATAACCGCAGATGAGCGAAACCCATATCCGCACCGAGGGCCGCGCCGGCCGTATCACGCTGACCCGCCCGCAGGCCCTGAACGCGCTGAGCTATGACATGTGCATGGCAATCGAACAGGCGCTGGACAGCTGGCGCGCCGATGACAGCGTGGCCTTGATCATCCTCGACGCCGACAGCGATCGCGCCTTCTGCGCGGGCGGCGACATCGCGGAAATGTACCGCACCGGGATCGCCGGGGATTATGAATTCGGCCGCAAATTCTGGCGCGATGAGTACCGGATGAACGCCAAGCTGGCCGAATACCCCAAGCCCATCGTCAGCCTGATGCATGGCTTTACCATGGGGGGCGGCGTGGGGCTGGGCGGGCATGTCAGCCACCGGGTGGTGTGCGAAAGCTCGCAGATCTCGATGCCCGAATGCGGGATCGGCTTTGTGCCGGACGTGGGCGGAACGTATCTGCTGGCGCGCGCTCCGGGGCGGCTGGGCGAATATCTGGGCCTGACCGCCGCGCGCATGGGGCCTGGCGATGCGATCCATGCCGGGTTTGCCGATGCCTATGTCCCGCAGGCCGACTGGCCCGGCCTGATCCAGACGCTGACCCAAACCGGAGAGATCGCCGCGCTGAAGGCCGCCGCGCAGCCCGCACCCGGCAGCCCGTTGGCCGCACAACAGACTGAAATTGATATGCTTTTCGACGGAGAGACGCTGCAAGACATCCTGAACGCCCTGCGCGCGGACTCTGGCGATTTCGCCGCCAAAACGCTGCAAACCCTGATGCGCAACGCGCCCCTGTCGATGGCCGTCACGCTAGAGATGATCCACCGGCTGCGCAGCCCCAGCCTGACCATCCGCAAAGCGCTGGAAATGGAATACCGCGCCTCGCATCGGATCATGGAGCACGGAGACTTTCTGGAAGGGGTGCGCGCCCAGATCATCGACAAGGACCGCACCCCCACCTGGAAACACGCCCATGACAGCGTGCCCGCGACCGCCGTGTCGCAGATGCTGATGCCTTTGGGCGCAGAAACACTCGGCTTTGAGGAGGAATAAGCCAATGCAGATCGCATTCATCGGACTTGGCAACATGGGCGCGCCCATGGCTGCAAACCTGGCCGCAGCGGGCCATTCCGTCACCGGATTCGACACCGCCGGCACCACGGCAACAGGCGTCACCAATGCCGCAACCGTCCAAGAGGCCGTCGCGAATGCAGACGTGGTTATCACCATGCTGCCCAACGGCCAGATTCTGCGCGCCGTCGCCGATCAGGTGATCCCCGCAATGGCACCGGGTGCCACGCTGGTGGATTGCTCGACCGTGGACGTGGACAGCGCCCGTGCCGTCGCCGCTCAGGCCGAGGCCGCCGGGCTGATGGCCGTGGACGCGCCCGTTTCGGGCGGTACGGGGGGCGCGGTGGGCGGCACCCTGACCTTCATGGCCGGTGGCAGCGCCAAGGCCTTTGCCGTCGCGGCCCCGCTGTTCGACATCATGGGCCAGAAAGCCGTGCATTGCGGCGACAGCGGCGCCGGACAGGCCGCCAAGATCTGCAACAACATGATCCTGGGCGTCACCATGATCGCCACCTGCGAGGCCTTTGCCCTGGCCGACAAACTGGGCCTGGACCGGCAGAAAATGTTCGATGTGGTCAGCACCTCGTCGGGTTACAGCTGGACGATGAACGCCTATTGCCCCGCGCCGGGCGTGGGCCCGACCAGCCCCGCGGACAATGAATACAAACCCGGATTCGCCGCCGAGCTGATGCTGAAAGACCTGCGCCTGTCGCAGCAAGCGGCGCTCTCTGCCGATGCGGATACGCCGATGGGCCAGATGGCGGCGGCCCTGTATGAACAATTCGTCGAAAATGAAGATGGAAAAGGTATGGATTTCAGCGCCATGCTGCCCCGGTTCCAGAAACGCACGCGGAATTGATCAGAATCATATTCATTTTGCTCAATCTGTCTTTTACCCTTGGTCAGGGTTAACCATTCCTGGAAGGGGAATTGACATGTTTGCAAAGAATATGGGCCAGACTGATCGCATCATCCGCGCCATCGTGGGCGTGGTTCTGGTGATCGCATTTTTCACCGCTTTGTCCGGCGTTTGGGGCTGGATCGCGCTGATCGTGGGCATCGTGCTGCTGGCGACGGCGGCCTTGGGCACCTGCCCGCCCTACAGCCTGCTGGGTATCAACACCTGCAAGGTGAAGTCTGAATAAGCCGCGCGGCCCCGTTTTTCGGGGCCGTTCGCCTTTTTATTCGGCCGCAGCCTTCAGCCCCAACATCGGCGCCAGGTAGCGGCCGGTATGGCTGCGCGGTTCTTGGGCGACATCTTCGGGCGTGCCCTCGGCCACGATCTGCCCGCCGCCATCCCCGCCCTCGGGGCCGATGTCGATGATCCAGTCGGCGGTTTTCACCACGTCCAGGTTATGCTCGATCACCACGACCGAGTTGCCCTGATCCACCAGTTCGTGCAGCACTTCCAGCAGCTTGCGCACGTCCTCGAAATGCAGGCCGGTGGTGGGTTCATCCAGAATATACAGCGTCCGCCCGGTCGAGCGTTTGGCCAGCTCCTTGGACAGTTTCACCCGCTGCGCCTCGCCCCCCGATAGGGTCGTGGCCTGCTGACCCACTTTGATATAGCCCAGCCCCACGCGCATCAGCGCATCCATCTTATCGCGAATGGACGGAACAGCCTGGAAAAACTGCTGCGCATCTTCAACCGTCATATCAAGAACGTCGGCTATGCTTTTGCCTTTAAACTGAATTTCCAAAGTTTCACGGTTATAGCGCGCGCCCTTGCAGGTCTCGCAGGTGACATAGACATCGGGCAGGAAATGCATCTCGATCTTGATGACACCATCGCCCTGACAGGCCTCGCAGCGGCCGCCCTTGACGTTGAAACTGAACCGTCCGGGTTTATATCCGCGCGCCTTGGCCTCGGGCAGACCGGCGAACCAGTCGCGGATCGGCGTGAACGCCCCGGTATAGGTCGCCGGGTTCGACCGGGGCGTGCGCCCGATGGGCCGCTGATCAATGTCGATCACCTTGTCCAGATGCTCCAGCCCTTTGATGGTTTCGCAAGGCGCAGGCGTCTGGCGCGCCCCGTTCAGCCGCATCGAGGCCGTCTTGAACAGCGTTTCAATCGTCAGCGTGGATTTCCCCCCGCCGGAAACCCCTGTCACGCAAACAAATTTACCCAAAGGAAAATCCGCCGTCACGTTTTGCAGGTTATTGCCCGTTGCCTTGACGACGCTGACCTTCTTTTTGTTACCCTTGCGCCGCTCGGTGGGCACCGAAATCTCGCGCGCGCCGCTCAGGTACTGGCCGGTCAGGCTGGCCGGATCATCCGAGATCTGCGTGGGTGTGCCCTTGGACACCACCTGCCCGCCATGCACCCCCGCGCCGGGGCCGATGTCGAACACATAGTCGGCCTGACGGATCATATCCTCGTCATGCTCGACCACGATCACCGTGTTGCCCTGATCGCGCAGGTTCTTCAGCGTGCCGATCAGCCGATCATTATCCCGCTGATGCAACCCGATCGAGGGCTCGTCCAGCACGTATAAAACCCCGGTCAACCCCGAGCCGATCTGACTGGCCAAGCGGATGCGCTGGCTCTCGCCGCCACTTAATGTACCACTTGAGCGGCTCATCGTAAGATATTCTAATCCCACATTATTCAGAAAACCCAGGCGCTCGCGGATTTCCTTTAGAATGGCGCGGGCGATTTCATTTTTCTGGTCGGTCAGATGGTCAGGGACGGTCTGACACCAGGCGAAGGCTTCCTTGATGGACATCTCCACCACCTGGCCCACATGCAGGCCCGCGATCTTGACGGCCAGGGCCTCTGCGCGCAGGCGGTAGCCGCCGCAATCACCACAGCGGCGGTTGTTCTGATAGCGCTCGAATTCCTCGCGCACCCAGTTCGAATCCGTCTCGCGATAGCGCCGCTCCATGTTCGGAATGACGCCTTCGAACACGCGCGTTACCTGATAAACGCGCCCGCCCTCGTCATAGCGGAACTCGATTTCCTCATCGCCCGAGCCATAGAGGAACACCTGCTGCACCTTCTTGGGCAAGTCCTTCCAGCGCGCGTTCTGATCGAAATCGTAGTGACGCGCCAGAGCCTCGATCGTTTGCAGGAAATAGGGGGATTTGCCCTTGCGCCAGGGGGCCAGCGCGCCGTCATAGACCTTGATATTCTGGTCGGGCACTACCAGCCGTTCGTCGAAAAACAGCTCCACCCCCAGCCCGTCACAGGACGGACAGGCGCCAAAGGGCGCGTTGAAGGAAAACAGCCGCGGCTCGATTTCAGGAATGGTGAATCCGCTGACAGGACAGGCAAAATTTTCAGAAAAAGTGATGCGTTCGGGATCGCCCTCACGCGGGGCGGTTTCCAGAACGGCGATCCCATCGGCCAGATCCAAGGCGGTGCGCAGACTGTCAGCCAGCCGCGTCTCCAGCCCCTCGCGGACAACGATCCGGTCCACCACCACATCAATGTCATGGCGGAACTTTTTGTCCAGCGTGGGCGGCGTGTCCAATTCGTGGAATTCGCCATCGACCTTGACCCGCTGGAACCCCTGTTTACGAAGCTCTAAGAATTCCTTGCGATATTCGCCCTTGCGGTCGCGCACGATGGGGGCCAGCAGGTAGGCGCGCATGCCCTCCTCCATTCCCATCACGCGATCCACCATATCCTGCACCTGCTGGGCCTCGATCGGCAGGCCGGTGGCGGGGCTGTAAGGCGTGCCGACACGGGCAAACAGCAGACGCAGGTAATCGTAAATCTCGGTCACGGTGCCCACGGTCGAGCGCGGGTTCTTACTGGTCGTTTTCTGTTCGATGGAAATCGCCGGGGACAGGCCGCTGATGTGATCGACATCCGGTTTTTCCATCATGTCCAGGAATTGCCGCGCATAGGCAGACAGGGATTCCACATAGCGGCGCTGCCCCTCGGCATAGATCGTGTCAAACGCGAGCGAGGATTTCCCCGAGCCCGACAGCCCGGTGATCACCACCAGTTGATCGCGCGGAATGTCCACGTCGATGCCTTTCAGGTTGTGCTCGCGCGCGCCGCGCACCTCGATGTTTTTCAGATCAGCCATGGGTCCCTCGCCATCAGTGGTTAACAGATAGTAGAGACGGGCCGAGTCTCCAAGAAAAAATGAAGAACATTAGCGGAACAACGCCACCCAAAGCGGCAGTTCGCACTGCGCAGGGCCGCTCGGGCGACATTTATATTCCGTTTTCAGAATTTATTTGCTATGCCTCTCTTGAAGCCCAGGCAGCCGACACACAAATTGGCCTGCAAGATAAAACACCAAAAGGACCGCCAATGTTTGGATTCATGCGCCAAGCTGCCCCCGCCCTGCCCGTTGCCGATGCCGTTCAGCAGGTCGCGGACGGAGAGATGACCCTGATCGACATCCGAGACCACGCAGAATTGGCAAGTTCGGGCAAAGCGCGCGGCGCGCTGCATATTCCGATGATGCGACTGGCCGATATGGCCGATCCGCGCCACCCCGATTTTCACCCGGACCTGAAACAGGACAAGCCAATCGCGCTGTATTGTGCCTCGGGCGCGCGCTCGAATATGGCCGCCGGAATGCTGCGCCGGATGGGGTATACGGATGTGCACAATCTGGGTGGGCTGGCCCATTGGATGGCCGCAGGCGGCCCGATCGAGCGGGGCTAAACGCGAAAGGCAGCCCCGAAGATCCGCCTTTTGCTTTTTAATATCAATGCAATAACTGCACAAACTATGTAGACGCACCTACATGTGGATGACCTGACCGAACGCATCCAGAACGCTTTCATGCATCATTTCCGACAGGGTCGGATGCGGGAAGACCGTGTGCATCAGGTCTTCTTCGGTGGTTTCCAGCTGGCGGCCGATCACATAGCCCTGGATCATCTCGGTTACCTCGGCGCCGACCATATGCGCGCCCAGCAACTCGCCGGTTTTGGCGTCGAACACGGTCTTCACCATGCCTTCGGGCTCGCCCAGGGCAATCGCCTTGCCGTTACCGATGAAGGGAAAGCGACCGACCTTGATGTCATAACCCAGCTCTTTGGCTTTTGCTTCGGTATAGCCGACGCTGGCCACCTGCGGGTGGCAATAGGTGCAGCCCGCGATGGTTTCGGGCTTGACCGGATGGGCATGTTTGCCCGCGATCAGCTCGGCCACCATGACGCCTTCGTGGCTGGCCTTGTGCGCCAGCCAGGGCGCGCCGGCAATATCGCCAATCGCATAAAGCCCCTCCACGCCAGTACGACAATATTCATCCGTCACCACATGGGTGCGGTCGATTTTCACACCCAGAGCTTCGAGCCCAAGGTTCTCAACATTTCCGACGATCCCCACGGCGCTGATCACCGTGTCGAACGCGATCTTTTCAACCTTGCCCTTGGTTTCGATATGGGCCGTTACCTTCCCTTTGCCGCGATCCAGCTGTTTCACCATGGCTTTCTCCATGATGGTCATACCTTGTTTAACAAACTGTTTCTTTGCGAAGGCGCTGATTTCGGCGTCTTCTACCGGCAGCACGCGGTCCATCACCTCGACCACAGTCGTATCCGCGCCCAAAGTGTTGTAGAAACTGGCAAATTCGATCCCGATCGCGCCCGAGCCGATCACCAGCAGTTTCTTCGGCATCCGCGGCGGGTTCAGCGCGTGTTTGTAGGTCCAGACCAGATCGCCATCGGCCTCGAGCCCCGGCAATTCACGCGCACGGGCGCCGGTCGCCAGAACGATGGCCTTCGCGGTCAGCTCTTCGGTGCCCTTGTCGGTCTTGACGCTCACCTTGCCTTTGGCGGGCAGCGTGGCCTCGCCCATGACAACGGTGATCTTGTTCTTTTTCAGCAGGTGGCCGATGCCGCCAGACAGCTGCGCCGCAACCCCGCGCGAGCGTTTCACGACCGCGTCCAGATCATAGCCGATTTTGTCTGCCTTCAGACCGAACTCCTTGGCGCGCTCCATCAGGTGGAACACCTCGGACGAGCGCAGCAGAGCCTTTGTGGGAATACAGCCCCAATTCAGACAGATGCCGCCCAGATGCTCGCGCTCGACCACAGCCACCTTCAGCCCCAGCTGCGCACCGCGAATGGCAGCGACATATCCACCTGGCCCGGCCCCGATCACGATCATATCAAACGATTTGGCAGACATGAGTCCCCTCCGATTCAAAACTAGTTTGACATTAAACCATTTAATTCACCCACTCAACCAAAACAAAACACCCGCAGCGCTTTGACGCGCGACGGGTGTATAAGATATTGATTTCAGGTGAACAATCACCACCGAAAGCACATATCAACTGGCTTGCAGCATCCGGACTGTTTCACCATATCCGCCCTGATCAATGAACGCGCGCTCATGCGTGCTGCTGGAACGGTTCAGCGCAGCGTTGCGATAGGGGAAGCGACCGAATTCTCGGATCACCTGCCGGTGCGCCTTGGCATGGAGCAGGTTTGACGCCCCCGCCAATGGCATCCGGTCCGCCATCAGGCGCACGCAGCGTTCCTGATCGCACAGGTTTTCCGAATGCATCAACGGCAGATAGAAAAACTGCCGCGCGGGCTCGTCGATTTTCAGGTCATAGCCGTGATCAATCGCGATTTTCGCCGCCGTCAGCGCCACCGTATCCGAGGCAAAAGCCTGAGCCTGACCGCGGAACATGTTGCGTGGGAACTGATCCATCAGGATGATATAGGCCAGCGCCCCGCTGGGATAGGTCAGCCACAGGCTGTGCCCGCCATCCTGCGCCCTTTCCCAGGCGCCGTGGAACTTGGCGCGGATCGTTCGATCCACAGCATCATCCGCCGCATACCACCCTTCGGGCCCGACCTCATCCAACCAGAATGCCAGAATTTCCTCGACTGTCGCCATTGGAAGCCTCCCCTTCCACCTGTTTCTGCTTCGTTAATAAAATGTTACAGAACCAGGCGGCGGGATGAACAGTCACGAATTACGACTTTTGGTCATATTCCGTGTTGGTAGCGCTAGCTTCGGCGTCTTCCTGCGCATCCAGGGCGAATTCCTGTGCGATTTCAACCACAAGAGGCGACGCCGCAGGCGAAACAGGCGCATATTGCAGGCTGTCGTCGTGACCCGGCGTCGGACGCTGAGTCATCCGATAGCCCGCATAGCCGACCAGCGCCAGCAACAGCAGCGCGATAAACAAGAAAAACCCCGGAGCCCCGAACACGCCCATGACCCAGCCCAAGATCAGCGGGCCGGCCACCGCGCCCACCCCGTTGATGAACACCAGCCCCCCCGAGGCCGAGGCCATGTCCTTGGGTTCCAGAAAGTCATTGGTATAAGCGATCAGCAGCGAATACAGCGGGTTTGCCGTGCCTCCGATGCAGAAGGCCGCCAGCAGCAGCAGCGGAAATTGCCCGCCCAGCGTCAGCCCCACCAGCGCGCCCAGCCCTCCGACTGCGGAAATCAGCAGGATCAGCAGGCGCCGGTCCATCCGGTCCGACAGCCAGCCCAGCGGGTATTGCGTCAGGGTTGCGCCGATATAAAAACTGGCCACGAAGATCGAGATTTCCGGCAGGCTCAGCCCCACCTGCGCACCATAGACGGCGGCCATGCCGTATTGCGCGGCATAGACGCCCCCCAGCAGCACCATCCCCACCGCCCCCAGCGGCGAGACGACGATCAGCTCGCGCAGGCTCATTGGCGAGGTCGTGTCCACAACCGGCGTCGGATTCACCGACAGCAGGATCGGCGCGAATGAGATCGACACCAGCACCGAGGGGATCACGAACAGAACAAAACCCGACGGATCGCCCACCAGCAGCAGCCCCTGCGCGCCGACGATGCCGAACATCATCGTGATCATATAGGCCGACAGGGTCTGGCCGCGGGTCTCGTTCGTGGCCGAATTGTTCAGCCAGCTTTCCGCAACCACATAAACCCCCGAATAGCAGAACCCCAGGATCACCCGCCCGATGGACCAGAGCCACGGGTCCGTCAGCACCGGGAACAGGATCATCACCGCCGAAATCAACGATCCCAGCGCCGCAAAAACCCGCACATGACCGACGCGCCGGATCATCTCGGGAGCCAGCCAGGATCCGCCCAGAAAGCCGACGAAATAGGCGGACATCACGATGGACATTTCCGTGGTCGAGAACCCCTCCAGCTCGCCGCGGACCCCCAACAGGGTGCCCTGCAAGCCATTACCGACCATCAGCAACATCATCCCCAGGAACAAAGCCCAGGCGCTGGAGACAACTTGGAACATCTGCGCACGTCCTCATCCAAAGAAACGTCCCCTATGCAAAAGGATCGGCTGATTCTCAGGTCAGAAAGCGGCGCAGAATGGTCTGTTCGCGACCAACTTAGCCGCGCGGCACCAGCAAAGAGGCATCCCCATACGAGAAAAACCGATACCCCTGCCCCACCGCATGATCATAAAGCGCGCGAATCCGGTCCTGCCCCATAAAGGCCGAGACCAGCATCATCAGCGTGGATTTGGGCAGGTGGAAATTGGTCATCAGCGCATCGGCCACGTGGAACTGGAAACCGGGATAGATAAAGATGTCGGTTTCGCCCTGCCAGGGCCGCAGGGTGCCGGTGCGGGCCGCGCTCTCGATCAGGCGCAGCGCGGTGGTGCCCACGGGGATCACCCGCCCGCCGGCCTCTTTCGTGGCGGCGATTTCGGCGGCGGCGGCGGGGCTGACCTCGCCCCATTCGGCGTGCATCTTATGGGTTGTCACGTCCTCGACCTTGACCGGCAGGAACGTCCCCGCCCCCACATGCAGCGTGACAAAGCTGATCTGAACGCCCATATCGCGGATTTTTTGCAACAAGGGCGCATCGAAATGCAGGCTGGCCGTGGGGGCGGCCACCGCGCCCATCGCGCGGGCCCAGACCGTCTGGTAATCCTCTTTGTCCTGCTCATCGGCGACGCGTTTGGCGGCGATATAGGGCGGCAGCGGCATCGCCCCGGCCTGTGCCAGCGCGGCGTCGAAATCCTCGCCCATCAGGTTGAATTCCAGCAGGCCCTGGCCGTCTTCCTTGGCCACCAGCCGCGCCGAGAGCCGGTCCGAGAACACGATCTCTTCGCCCTCGCGGATCTTTTTCAGCGGCTTGACCAGCGCCGACCAGCGCCCGCCGGGGCGGGGCTCCAGCAGCGTGGCCTCGATCCGGGCGTGGGTCAGCCCCTCGGCCCCATGGCGCGCGCGGGTGCCCGACAGGCGCGCGGGCAGCACCTTGGTATCGTTCAGAACCAGCCGGTCGCCGGGGCGCAGCCAGTTCAGGATGTCGCTGACATGCGCATCGGTGATCTGATCGCCCTGAGCCACCAGCAACCGCGCAGACGACCGAGGCTTGGCCGGCCGGGTCGCAATCAGCGTCTCGGGCAGATCGAAATCAAAATCGCTTAGCTTCATTGGTTTACCTTGGGTGCGGGACGGCGGAATATCTCTCGAAACATGCCGGGGGTAAAGAGCGAGAGTGGATTGACCCGCACATTCGGATCGGCCGCCGGGCCCTTCATGGTGAAATTGAACCCGATCAGCCCCTCGCCCTTGCGGGTCAGCACCGATCCAAGGACATTCACCATATAAAGCGGGGAAAACACGCCCTGCATGTCCAGGCTTTTGCTGGCCACGTCATAGATCCCGTCCAGCGAAATCCCGATCGAGGCCCCAACCGCGCTGGATTTACGCACGATCACCTGGGTTGGCGTGACCCTGAATTTGGCGTCCACCTCGCCGAACAGAATGCCACCGCCGCTCATTTGTTCCAACAATCCGATGATCGAGGCCGCGTTGAACAGGTTCGCAGCAGCGGGCGCATCCATCAGCCAGACGTCCTTGATTTTCAGCCGCCCGTCATAGCTGTCGGCCCCCACGGGGGTCAGCGTCAGCGTCATATCCCCCTTGCGCGCCTTGGAAATCAGCCCCGCTGCGGACATCACCGCGCCAGCCTGCGCGCTGGTCAGAACGAACTGGCTGCGGCCGTCCTGCGGCGTCATCGTCCCGCGGATCGGAGCCGCGCCATTCACCCGCCCGGTGAACTGGCCGGTCAGCCCGCCGCGCGTTGAAAACTGGCCCTGCACCCCGTGCAGCGCAATCGTTTCGGTCACTTGCAGCCGGTCCAGCCGCAGGCTGAGCGGCACATTCGCCCCCCCCCCCGCGCCAGCGCTGCCGCCCTTGGGCATCGCGCGCATATCCAGCCGCCCGCCGGAAATTTCCACCGCAGGCGGCACGCCTTTGCCCCGGCCCACCAGCGTGATCGGCGCATCCAGCCAGCGCCCGGCGCGCACCCGGTCAAACGCCGCCCGGTTCAGCCCGTTCGGGCCAAGGCTGATCGCCCCCGAGGCCACCAGCCCCGGTGCCTCAAGCGTGATCCGCTCCACCGCCGGGATTTTACCCAGACGTCCGCGCACCGCCAGCGCGCCCTCGCGCGATTTGGCCAGCGACCAGCCCAGCTGAGGGATGCTCAGCCCGATCCCTTTCAATGTGCTGGACACATCGAACCGGGGCTCTTTGCCCTTTTCCAGATCAATGGCAAACCGCGCCGGCCCCGCCCCGGATACCGAGCCGCGCGGCAGTGTGATGTTGAACTCTTGCAAAAAGGCCGGGGACAGTGTTGCGCGCCCCTCGGCCCGGCTGACACCGGCCGGATTGTTCCGGATCGGCATCGCCCAGACCGCATCGAACGGCACCTGCCCGACCCGCCCGCTGCCCTGGATCAGCACCTGCGCGGGCGTCGCGTGCAATTGCAACGCAGAGGCCGCGAAAACCCGGTCCGGGATCAGCCTGGTACTGCGCACGGCGCTCAGATCCGCACGGATGTCATAGTCTACAGATGAGGGCGGCATCCCCTTTTTCAGCCGCACATGAATATCGCCATAGGCCTGGGCACGCCCATCGGCCAGCGTGATGGGGCGCGCGGCTTTGGTCATGACATGCAGGGGCTTGCGATCCAGCAAGGCCAGCGCCGCCGTGATCGTCCCGTCCGCCCGCAGGCGCACCACCGCCGGAGGCCCCTTGATCCGCACATCCTCGACGATCAGGCTGGTGCCCGAGACATCCACCGGCCCGCCCTGCGGGGCCTGGACCTGCCCCCGCGCGGCCGTCACCACAAACCGCGTGCCCATCAGCTCGGCCCGGCCCGCAGCCCCCTGCACGGGCGGCATGTATTTCATGAAACGGATGTCGCCATCACGGAATTCAGAGCCCAGATAGAGTTTGGGCTCCTGCCCCGGATGCAGCCGATAGGCCAGCTGCGCATTGGTCAGCGTCAGCGCGTGGATGTTCTCGGACACCCATTTGCGGGTCTTGGGTTTGATCTGTTCGGGCCAGAATTCCAGCACCGTATCGCGCCGGATGTCATCGACACGGCCGTTGACGGCGAAATCCCAGCCCTCGGGCAACGCCCGAAGACGGCCATCCAGAACGATGACATGGCCGTCTTTTGTCAGGCTGGCCTCGCCCATGGTCAGGTCAAACGGTGCCAGCCCCAGACGAAAAGTCATCTGCGCGGAATCCACCGTCACGGGCTGCGGATACATGCCGTTGGGATTGGCCCTGAGCCCGGTCATACTGAACTGCCCCTGCAATTCTGTGGGGCGCCCGGCCTTGATTCCCTTTAGAATGGCGCGACCTTCACTGCGCCCCGTAACCCATTGGCTTTCTACGGAAAGCTCATCGAACCTAAGCGTCTCGCTTGTCGGATCATAGGTGAAATAGGACCGCGCGGACTGGAACGGGATGGGGCGCGTGGCATCCGTGGGTTGCAGCACACCCTGCCCGATCTGCAACGTCCCCGACAGCGGCCCCAGGCTGCCGTTTTCGTCCAGCCCGCTGCGCAGGGCCCCGTTGATGGGGGCGCGCAGGGCCTCCAGCCAGGCCAGAGCGCCGACCTGCGCAGCCACGTCCCGCGCGGCCATGTCCTCAAAGCTCATGCCGAACCGGGCCGAGGTTTCGCCAATCCGGCTTTCCAGGTTGACCTCCAGCGTGGTGGCATAATCATAGCCCCCCAGCAGCGCCAGATCGCCGCGCAATTGCAGATCGTCGCCGCTGCGCGTCATTTCAAACCGGGCGCCGTCTACCGTCCAGGCGCGATCGACGCGAATATCCTCGTATTGCAGGGTCAGCGCGTCGGCCTCGACCTCGGTCAGGGCGGCCAGTTCCGGGGTTTGCAGCAGCATATCCAGAGACCGCAGAATATCCGCCGCACTGGCCGCGCTTTGCGCTTGCGGCAGGGTGCCAAAGGACAGATCGAACGCACCATCCTGCAAGCGCCGCACATTCACCCGCGCCCCGCTGAGCCGCAATTTACCCAGCAGCACCTGCCCCCGCAGCAACGGACGAAAGGCCACGCGCGCCTCAAGATCGGCCAGGCTGATGATCGGGCGGCCATCGTCCGAGGAAATCTCGGCATCGCGCAACAAAATCCGCGGACGCCCCCCGCGCGGCACCAGAAGAGAAATGTCGCCCACCGCGATCTGCGCGCCGGGCAGCGCGGCGCTCAGCCGGGTTTCAATCCGCTCATGTACCCAGTCTGGCGCCTTGATCGGCCGGTCAGAATGGGCGTAAACACCCCAGCCCAACCCGGCCAGCCCCATGCCCAGCAGGATCAGCGCCCACCACAGCCACGCCCAGCGGGAACGGTGCGGTTTATGCGTATCGGAGGTTGGCTCTGTCATCTGCGCTCAATTATGGGCCCGCCGGGGCCGAACATCTTTATTCTTTTGTCACAGGCACTATTACTACACCCAAACCCGCGACGCACCCCCATCACTGACCCAAGGAGCCGCGCCATGAGCCTGCTGAACACCCCCGCCCCCGATTTCACCCTGCCGCAGGATGGCGGCGATCCGGTCAGCCTGGCCGATCTGCGCGGCACGCCCTTTGTGCTGTTCTTCTATCCGCGCGACAACACGCCCGGCTGCACCAAAGAGGCCATCGGATTTTCCGAAGCGCTGGCCGAGTTCCAGGCCCTGGGCGTGCGCGTGTTCGGCGTATCCAAAGATTCGCTCGCAAGCCATGAAAAATTCCGTGACAAGAAAGACCTGAGCGTTCCTTTGCTGTCCGACGAACAAAGCGACCTGTCCGAAAAGCTGGACGTCTGGAAGGAAAAATCCATGTATGGCAAGACGTTCTGGGGCATTGTTCGATCAACTTTCCTGGTGGATGCTCAGGGCGTGATCGTCGGCGAATGGCGCAAAGTCAAAGTCCCCGGCCATGTCGAAACCGTGCTGGAGGCCGCGCGCGCCCTATGACCCAGACTCTGACGGAAATGGCGGTTGAGGTCCTGACAACCGCCGATGGGCGCGCCAAAACCGCCCTGTCGCACAAACATGCCGCCACCTGGTTTGCCGCGCGCAAGGCCGGCACGCCCTTGCCGATTGGCACGGCCACCCCGCCGCTGCGCCCCGCGCGCCCCGAAAAGCCCCAGCTGCTGGATCCACGCGACGTGCCGCGCCGCCGCCCCGGATCCGTGCAGGGGCGCACCGCCATTTTGCACGCCGTCGCTCATATCGAGCTGAACGCCGTCGATCTGCACTGGGACATCGTGGCCCGGTTCGGGCATATCCCGATGCCGATGGGGTTTTATGACGACTGGGTGAAATCGGCCGACGAGGAATCCAAGCATTTCAATCTGGTCTGCGACTGTCTTGAGGCGATGGGCAGCCACTATGGCGCCCTGCCCGCCCATGCCGGCATGTGGCGCGCCGCCGAGGACACGGTAGAGGACATACTGGGCCGTCTGGCGGTGGTTCCGATGGTGCTGGAGGCCCGCGGCCTGGATGTAACCCCCGGAATGATAAAGATTTTCCAGAACGCCAAACAGGATGATGTGGTCAAGGCCCTGAATGTCATCTACGCCGAGGAAGTGGCCCATGTGGCCTATGGCTCGAAGTGGTTTCATTTCCTGTGCGGGCGGCATGACAAAGACCCCAAAGAGGTGTTCCACGATCTGGTGCGCACCTATTTCCACGGCGCGCTGAAACCGCCCTTCAACGAGGAAAAACGCGCCGAGGCCGGGCTGCCTCCGGACTTCTACTGGCCGCTGGCCGAGGAAACACCGCACCGCCCAACCCCTTAATATCGGCGGGATTTTGCCGGATCAGGTGGTTTTCCGCCTTTGCCGGGGGCAGCGGGGCTAAAAACCTTGCCCTGCCGCCCCGGTCCCGTTAATCACCTTCCAGCGGCGCGGAGCCACAAGAACCATAAACCGCGCCCGAAGTGGGGATACGGAATAAGGACGTCGTGGTGAGAACACGTCTGGCAATAAAATTTGACGCTCTGTTGGAAAGATACTTTCCCGAACGACGCGTCTTTCTGAGATCGGAAAACGACACGCGGTTCATACGCTTGCGTCCGGTCACGCAGCTTATCGGATTTACCGGCTCGGCCACGCTGATCGCCTGGGCGATTGTGGCCACGGCGATTTTGCTGATGGACTCGATCGGGTCAGGCAATTTCCGCGAACAGGCCCGGCGCGATCAGAAAACCTATGAAACCCGGCTGAACCAGGTGTCCGCCGAACGCGACAGCCGCGCCCAAGAGGCGCTGGCCGCGCAGGAACGGTTCAACAAGGCGCTTGAGCAGATCTCGGTCATGCAGGAACAGCTGCTGGAATCCGAGACCTCGCGCCGCGAGCTGGAAACCGGGATCGAGGTCATCCAGACCACCCTGCGCCGCACCATGAAAGAACGCGAAGAGGCACGCATCGCCGCCGCCGATCTGCGTCAGGAAATGGACGGTCAGAAAGATCAAAGCAGCGCGAACGGTGGCGCGCCCGCCGTGCGCGAGACGCTGGATTTCATGGTTGCCGCGCTGGATGATACCGCCGCGCAGCGCGATCAGATCGTGGCCGATGCCCAGGACGCGTTGGTGCGCGCCGACGAGCTGACCCAGCAACTACGCCTGATGCAGGACCAGAACGAGCAGATCTTCCGCCAGCTGGAAGAGGCCATGACAGTCTCGGTCAAACCTCTGGATAAAATGTTCCGCTCGGCGGGGATGAACACGGATTCGATTCTCAGCCAGGTGCGGCGTGGCTATTCCGGACAGGGCGGCCCGCTGATGCCCCTGTCCTTTTCCACCCGCGGCGAGGAACCCTCGGACGATATGATCCGCGCCAACCGGCTGCTGAACCAGATGGACCGGCTGAACCTTTACCGCATTGCGGCCGAGCAGGCGCCCTTTGCCATGCCGGTGCACCGCG
This sequence comes from Youngimonas ophiurae (nom. illeg.), assembly GCF_049803795.1. Classification (NCBI taxonomy): domain Bacteria; kingdom Pseudomonadati; phylum Pseudomonadota; class Alphaproteobacteria; order Rhodobacterales; family Roseobacteraceae; genus Thalassovita; species Youngimonas ophiurae (nom. illeg.). The sequence goes on along the minus strand of NZ_JBNAGJ010000001.1, from coordinate 774,500 downwards.
CCTATCGCTTTACCAGCGGCTTCGGCTATCGCCGCGATCCCAAGACCGGGGGCCGCCGCCTGCACAAGGGCGTCGATTTCGCCGGCCCCGTCGGCACGCCTCTGCACGCCACCGCCGATGGGGTGGTTGTCCATGCGGGCTGGTCCTCGGGCTATGGCCGTCTGGTGAAAATCAAACACGCGTTCGGGATCGAAACCCGCTATGCCCATATGTCAAAAATTATCGTGAAAGAGGGCCAAAGGGTATCGCGTGGACAACGTATTGGTGATATGGGAGCCTCTGGGCGTGTTACCGGGCCCCATTTGCACTACGAAGTGAGAGTCGACGGCTCGGCCGTCAATCCGATGATCTTTATCAAGGCTGCACGAGATGTTTTCTAAGAGCAAAATCAACGAACCCGCCCCCAAGGCACCCGAAACCGCGAAACCTGCCATGCCCGAGGCCCCCGCGGCCGCCAAGCCTGCCGCAGAGTTCAAGGCCGCAGCGGCGAAACCGAAACCGCCTGCCTCGGTGCTGTCCTCGGACCTGACGATCACCGGCAATCTGAAAACCACCGGCGACATTCAGGTCGAAGGCACGGTCGAGGGCGACATCCGCGCCCACCTGCTGACCGTCGGCGAAAGCGCCACCATCAAGGGCGAGGTTGTCGCCGATGATGTGGTGGTCAACGGCCGCGTCGTGGGCCGCGTGCGCGGGCTGAAGGTCCGCCTGACCTCGACCGCCCGCGTCGAAGGCGACATCATCCACAAAACCATCGCGATCGAAAGCGGCGCCCATTTCGAAGGCTCGGTCCAGCGTCAGGACGATCCGCTGACCAGCAAACCCGCCGCCAAACCGGCCCCCAAAGCCGAAGGCTAATCGAGCCAGCCCCGCGATTTCAGCGCCGCCCCACCTGGGCGGCGTTTTGCGTTTCAGGCGTCTTTGCACCGGCCGCCTGCCGCTCTTTATCCCTGGACCTCGAATTCTGAATGGCTACGTACCTTCTATCGCCTGCGCGCGCAGCTGAGCAAAGCCAGCGCCAGTTTCCCAATCTCAAAGCTCTGCCCCAGCTGCGGATCTATAGCGCTGCGAAAGTACTCGCATGGCGCGGGGGCGCGGCGCGCCACATCCTCCTCTTCGTCCATCCGGGCCGTATCCGTGATTTGTTTGATCAGGTTGCGGCTGGTGGCGGCAATCACAGCCGCGTTAATCCTGATCCAGTTCTACGTCCCAATACAGGAAATCCATCCAGCTTTCATGCAGATGGTTCGGTGGGAATTTGCGCCCCATGTTCTGCATCTCGGCCGGGCTGGGCCGGCGTGGCACCTTGCGCAGATGCATCCCTGCCCGGCGCAGGCTCTTTGAGCCCTTACGCAGATTGCACGACGAACAGGCCGCCACCACGTTTTCCCAACTGGTGATCCCGCCCGCAGCCCGCGGCACCACATGATCAAAGGTCAGATCACCGCGACTGCCGCAATATTGGCACCGGAATTCATCCCTCAGAAATAAATTAAAGCGCGTGAATGCCACGCGCCTCTGAGGTTTGATGAAGTCCTTCAGCACAACAACCGAGGGAATGCGGATTTCGGTGCTGGGGCTGCGCGCCGTGGTCTCGTATTCGGCCACCACATCGACCCGGTCCAGCCACACCGCCTTGACCGCCTCCTGCCAGGGCCACAGCGATAGCGGGTAGTAGGATAAGGGCCGGTAATCCGCATTCAACACCAAGGCCGGGTGCTGCTTTAAAGCTCCTGGGTCTCTGACGAATTCCGTTCTGAAATCTCCATCCATTGGCGTATTGGCTCCCTGCCCTGTCTGCCCGTATACGGCACCAAGGCGGGACATCCCGCCCCAGCTATCCATAACTATATATCGCGTTTGGATTGGGGCAAGCCCCATGATCTTCCCCGCGCATGGCGCCACCCTGCCCAGCCAAGATGACACGCCCATGACAGCCCAAAACAGCCCTGCTGCCTAATTGCGCAGCACCAGGTGCAATTTTCACAAGCCTGCCCTAAGCTGACACCATGCTATCCCCAGGCTCAATCCTCGAATCCGCGCTCTATTGCTCCGATCTGGATGCCGCGCAGAGCTTCTATGAAACCGTGCTGAACCTGCCGCTGATTTCGCGCCTGGGCCAGCGGCACGCCTTCTTCCGGCTCGAACGCGGCGTGCTGCTGCTGTTCAACCCCGATGAAACCTGTCAGCCCACACAGAACACCGCCCTGCCCGTGCCCCCACATGGCGCGCATGGCCCCGGACACCTGTGCTTTGCCGCCACCCGCATTCAGATCGAAGCCTGGCGCGACCGGCTCACCACCCATCGCATCCCAATCGAGGCCGAATTCGACTGGCCCGGCGGTGCCCGCTCGCTGTATTTCCGCGATCCGGCCGGCAACTCTCTGGAATTCGCCGAGCCCCGCCTCTGGGGCCTCGACACCGCCCCCTGACACCATCCCCTGACGCCGCCCGATCCATACCCCGATCAGTCCCTGACCGCGCCCGCCGTTTCTTTCTGATCAAAATACTCAAAACCGACCCGCCTATCGCACACGGATCGGCCCATTTTTTCAGCAACAGCCCGCAAGCCCCTTACAGCCCCAGCTTATCGCGCATGAACGCCAGCGCCACAGACAAACCATCCGGCGCGATCCCATGCGCGGTGCCCTTCATGATATGCGCATAGACCTCTTTGAACCCGGCCCCCTGCAAGGCCTCGGCCGCCTCGGGCAGAGATTGCGGCGGCACCACGTCATCGGCATCGCCATGCACCAGCAGAACCGGCGGGCGGCTGATCACTTCCTCTTTCAGCAGATCGGGCTCCAGCAACCGCCCCGAGAACGCGACGATCCCCGCCACCTCATCCTCGCGGCGCGGCGCGACATGCAGGCTCATCATCGTGCCTTGGGAAAACCCGAACAGCACCATCTGCTCGGGCAGCAGATCGTTATCCACCAGAATGCCATCCAGAAATGCGTTCAGATCTTCCACCGCCTGACGCATCCCGCGATCGGCCTCTTCCTGCGACGACCCGTCGATCCAGGGGATCGGAAACCACTGGTATCCCATCGGCGCACCGGCGCAGTTTTCCGGCGCATCGGGCGCGATGAACAGCGTATCGGGCAGGTGATCCGCCAGCACATTGCCAATCGACAGCAGATCCGCCCCATTGGCCCCATAGCCATGCAGGAACACGACGACGGACCGCATTTCCCCTGATTTCGGCTCAATCCGTCCAGCCTGTAGAACGCGAGTCATCTGATACCTTCCCTTTGTTTTTCAACATGATAATAGGCCCACAACATCCGAGCCGCGACACTGCGCCAGGGCGACCAGTGTTCCGCCATCTGCCGCAATGCCCGTTCCTTGGGCCGCTCTGGCAGGTCGTAGAGGATGCGGGCGGCCTCTTGCAAGGCCAGATCGCCCGGCGCGAACACATCCGCCCGCCCCAGGCTGAACATGGCATAGATTTCCGCCGTCCAGACACCGATGCCGGTGATCGCGGTCAGGGTTTTGATCACCTCATCGGTGGGGGCGCGGCGCAGGGCGGTGAAATCCACGTCGGCCTCGGCCAGGGCGCGGGCATAGCGCGCCTTCTGACGGCTCAGACCCAGGGCGCGCAGCTCTTCGTCCGTACTGGCGCGAATGGCGGGCGCGTCCAGCATCCCGGCTGTCTCCAGCCGTGCCCAGATCGCATTGGCCGAGGCCACGCTGACCTGCTGGCTGACAATCGCATTGAGCAGCTGCGCGAACCCGTCCGGTCTGCGGCGCAGCGGCAGCGGCCCGGTCAGCGCATAGGCGCGCGCCAGTGCCGGATCGGCCCGGCACAGCCAGCGCGCCCCCTCGGCCACGCAATCGGGTGTTTCAATAAGACGTCCGACCATCCGCCAGCTCCTTTTGCGGCTACCCTACAGGCCCAAAGCCCCCCTTTTCCAGCCCCGCAATCCGGCGCATACAGGGGGCATGAGTGAATCACCTGCCCTCCCGCCCTTTGACTGGCCGCAACTGGAACCCGGATGGGTCTGGCTGTGCGGCGCCGGCCCCGGAGATCCGGGGCTGCTGACGCTGCACGCGCTGAACGCGCTGAAACAGGCCGATGTGGTGGTCTATGACGCGCTGGTGAATGACGCGATCCTGCAATGGGCCCCGCAGGCCACGCTGGAATATGCGGGCAAACGCGGGGGCAAACCCTCGGCCAAGCAGCGCGACATTTCCCTGCGTCTGGTCGAGCTGGCCAAACAGGGTAAACGCGTTTTGCGGCTGAAGGGCGGCGATCCTTTCGTCTTTGGCCGCGGCGGAGAAGAGGCCCAAACCCTGGTGCAGCACGGCATTCCCCTGCGCATCATTCCGGGCATCAGCGCGGGCATTGGCGGGCTGGCCTATGCGGGCATTCCGGTCACGCACCGGGATGTGAACCAATCGGTGGTTTTCGTCACCGGGCATGACCAGACGGGACAGGCTCCGCAGGCGGTGAACTGGGCCGCGCTGGCGCAGGGCGCGCAGGTTCTGGTGATCTATATGGGCATGAAACACGCAGGCCGGATCGCTCAGGAACTGCTGGCCGCCGGCCGCCCCCCGAACGAGCCCTGCGCCGTTGTCAGCCAGGCCACCACGTCCGATCAGAAAGTGCTGGAAACCACGCTATCCCGGCTGGAAACTGACATTGCCGCCCAGGGAATGCAGCCGCCGGCGATTCTCTGCGTTGGGCGCTCGGTTCTGTTGCGGCAGGTGCTGGACTGGCAGGGGATGATCGCGGGGCAGCCGCCTCGGGATCTGGATCCGCTGGACCGAGGCCGCCCCGCAGAACAGTCCTGAGGCGAATATTTAACACCGTAAATATCCGGCTTGCGCGGGACAGAGCAACGGGCTAGCACTCTCGCATGAGCAGTTCTGAATATATGCCCGACGATGCCCGCGCCAAGCGGAACGTGACCATTCTGGTGCTGGCCCAGGCGATCTTGGGCGCGCAGATGCCGATGATTTTCACCATCGGCGGGCTGGCCGGGCAGGCTTTGGCGACGAACCTGTGCTTTGCCACCCTGCCGATCTCGCTGATCGTGCTGGGCAGTATGCTGGCGGCGACGCCGGTGTCCTGGGTGATGCAGACATACGGGCGGCGCGTCGGGTTCATGCTGGGCACGCTGGCCGGTGCCATCGGCGGCGCAATCGGAGCCTACGGGCTGTATGTGGCCTCTTTCCCGATCTTCCTGGCGGGCAGTCTGGTGACCGGGATCTATATGTCCGCGCACGGGTTTTACCGTTTTGCCGCCGCCGACACCGCCTCTGAGGCCTTCCGCCCCAAGGCGATTTCCTATGTGATGGCCGGCGGTCTGGCGGCGGCGATCATCGGGCCTCAGCTGGTCAAGGTCACGGTGGATGCCTTCGTGATCCCCTTCATCGGCACCTATCTGGCGGTGATCGCGGTGAATGTGATCGGATCGGCCCTGTTTCTGTTCCTGGACATTCCCAAACCGCAGCCGCCCGCCGCCGATGCCCCCAGGGGCCGCACCCGGTGGGAGCTGATCACAACCCCGCGCATTCTGGTGGCGGTGATCTGTGCGATGGTCAGCTATGCGCTGATGAATCTGGTGATGACCTCGACGCCGCTGGCCGTCGTGGGCTGCGGATTCGAGGCAGGCACGGCCGCCGATGTGGTGTCCGCCCATGTGCTGGCCATGTATGTGCCCAGCTTTTTCACCGGCCACCTGATCGCCCGGTTCGGGATTGAGAAAATCGTGGCCACTGGCCTGGCCATTCTGGCCGGCGCGGGCGCTGTGGCGCTGCAAGGCGTTGAACTTGAAAACTTTTTCATCGCGCTGATCCTGCTGGGCGTGGGCTGGAACTTTGGCTTTATCGGCGCCACCACGATGCTGGCCGGCGCCCATGAGCCGCACGAGCGCGGCCGGATGCAGGGGCTGAACGATCTGCTGGTCTTTGGCGGGGTGACGGTGGCGTCGCTGGCCTCGGGCGGGTTGATGAATTGCTCGGGCGGGTCGGCGCAAGTGGGGTGGACCTCGGTGAACCTGGCGATGGCACCCTTCCTGATGCTGGCGGGTGGCGCGCTGATCTGGCTGTTCCTGCGTCCGTCCGAGGACTGATCCGCGCCCTACCAGCGCCCCGTCAGGGCGCGCAGCATCAAGCCCGCATTCTCGGCAAAGCCCGATCCGGCCAGCGCCCCGGCGGCCACACGTCCGGGCTGAGCTGCGGCGCGTTTCAGAATGGCTTCGGCCTTCCACCCCAGCAGCATCGCCGGAGCCGCCGCACGCCCCACCTGCCCCCGCGCGGCCCGCGCCCGTTTCAGCCGCGCCAGCCCATCCTGCGCCAGCGCCTGCACAGCCTCGGGGCGGCCATCCAGAAGGGGCACGCGCTTGGCCTTCTCTAGGGCAGGCACGGCCACCAGATAATTGGCCAGCCCGGCGGCATATCCCATGTCCAGAACGGCTTGTTCGTCCACATCCCCCAGGGCCCGCGCGGCGGCCAGCATCAAATGCGCTGAGCTGGCGGTGATATAGCGTTCAAAATGCGCGGCATCCTCGAACGGGTCGCGGTAGATGTCCCAGCTGCGGACCTCGGCCAGTTCCAGCATCAGCTGCGCGCCGCGCGCGTCCAGCACCCGCGCCAGGGGCGAGACCACCTCGTGCCGGCGAACATTGCCCCCGGCGGCGATTTGCTCGAACGCGTCCTTCCACCATTGCAGGCGCATTTCCGCGATCAGATGTTCCTGCGTCACCCAAGGGGCGCGCGAGACTTCGACATTCGCCGCGAAAATCGGGAACAGCACCAGCCGCGCAGGCACCGGGGCAGCCATGGCCACGCGAAACCTGTCAGGATCGGCGCGCTGCACCAGTTCGGCGCAGGCGATCATGTCGGGGTCATCAAAACTCACGCAGGAATCCTTGAATTTCGGTCAGGGTTTGCGGATCGTCCACCACATCCAGATGGGTCACCCCCGCGATCAAGGCATAGCGCCCCTGATCGGTATGGGCCGACATCAAAGGCTGGTACCCTTCGGCAACAAAGGCCTCGTCCCGGTCCCCCACCGCCAGCAGGAACGGCGGCAAAGCCTCAATATCCGCCGTATAGTCATTGCGTGGCGCATAAGACGTGTTCAGCCGATAGGAATAGGCCGTTGTCGCCGTATGCCCCAGCGGGCCGTCCAACACGGTTTGCGGCATGGCAAACTGGATCACGGTCAGATGGTTCAGCGCGCGGATTTTCACCGCATTCAGCATCGACAGACCGATCAGCCGCCGCGTCAGCGGGTGCGCCCAGCCACCGGAATTGGCGCGCGTCGTGGGGGCGTTGTATTTCAGGAAAGGCGCCAGCAGAACCGCCCCATCCAGCGCGCCGCCATGCGGGCCGCCCGCCATCCGCACCACCAGCCCCCCGCCCGAGCTGTGCCCCAGCGCGATCACCTTCTGCCCCGGTTTGCGATAGGCGGCGATCAGGTCGGCCAGATCGTCCTCGAACTGGCCGATATAGTCCACATCGCCCCGCCGCCCCGGCTGAGCACCATGACCGCGCAGATCGGGCACCAGCACCTCGGCCTGATCCGCCAGATCGCGCGCCAGGCTGTCAAACTGCGCGCCCTGCCAGCCCGAGCCATGCACCATCACCAACAGCGGCGCATCCTTGGGCCCCTCCAGATGGCGCACCTGCAAGGCAAACCCATCGCGCATCTGCACCGGCACCACGGGCAGCGGATCGTCCAGCCCGCGCGCCAGTTGTTTGCTGAAATCCAACCCGCCCGCGCCATCCACCGTGCCCGGCCCCTGCGAGGCGATCAGCCCCAGCGCAATCGCCCCCGGCACAACCGCAAACATGGCCAACGAAAATGCAACCTTACCAATCATTACCAATTTTCCTGTTCGCTAGTCTGCGCCCATCTCGCGCAGAAGTTTCCAATTTATTGCATCTAAAAGAGCGTCAAAAGACGCATCGACTATGTTCGGGGACACGCCCACAGTGGACCAGCGCCGCCCCTGCCCGTCTTCGCTGTCGATGATCACGCGGGTGACGGCCTCGGTGCCGCCTTGGGTAATCCGCACCTTGAAATCCACCAGATGCATGTCGCGGATCACGTCCGAATAGCGCCCCAGATCCTTGGCCAGCGCCTTGGACAGAGCATTCACCGGCCCCCGATCCGCGCCGTTTTCATCCATGGATTCGGACACGGACAGCTTCTTCTCGCCATCCACTTTCAGCACCACGACGGCCTCGGACAGGCTGACCATCTTGTTGTACTTGTTCTTGCGCCGCTCAACCGTGACTTTGTAACGCTTCACCTCAAAGAACTGCGGCAATTGCCCCAGTTCGGCCCGCGCCAGCAGCTCGAAACTGGCCTGAGCGCTGTCATAGGTATAGCCCATCGCCTCGCGCGTTTTGATCACATCCAGAATCCGCGCCAAAGCCGGATCGCCTGCCGCAACCTGCAACCCGGCCTCGGACAGACGTTTGCGCAGGTTGGACTGGCCCGCCTGATTGGACATCGGAATGATGCGCGCATTGCCCACCACCGCCGGATCAATATGTTCATAGGTCGCCGGATCCTTGAGGATCGCGCTGGCATGCAGCCCCGCCTTATGCGCAAAGGCGCTGGCCCCCACATAAGGCGCCTGCCGGAACGGCACCCGGTTCAGAATATCGTCCAGCTTGCGGCTGGCCTTCAGCAGCCCGGTCAGGGCGTCATGGCTGACGCGTGTTTCATAGGCGCTGGCATAAGGCTCCTTCAACAGCAAAGTCGGGATCAGCGTGGTCAGGTTGGCATTGCCGCAGCGCTCGCCCAGCCCGTTCAGCGTGCCCTGAACCTGCCGCGCCCCCGCATCAATCGCCGCCAGCGACCCGGCCACCGCGTTTTCCGTGTCATTATGCGTGTGAATGCCCAGATGATCGCCCGGAATCCCCGCCGCAATCACCGCCCTGGTGATGTCATGGATTTCCTGCGGCATGGTCCCGCCATTGGTATCGCACAGCACCACCCAGCGCGCGCCCGCGTCATAGGCCGCCCTGACCGCCTCCAGCGCATAGCCCGGATTGGCCTTGTAGCCGTCAAAGAAATGCTCGGCATCGAACAAGGCCTCGCGCCCCTGCGCCACCATATATTCCACGGATCGCGCGATATTCTCGGTATTTTCAGCCAGAGAAATCCCCAAAGCCGTTTCCACATGGAAATCATGGGTCTTGCCCACCAGACACACCGCCGGCGTGCCCGCATTCATCACCGCCGCCAGCACATCGTCATTCTCAGCCGAGCGCCCGGCCCGCTTGGTCATCCCAAAAGCGGTAAACACCGCGCCCATCTGCGGTTTGGTCTCAAAAAACTCTGAATCCGTCGGGTTCGCCCCCGGCCAGCCGCCTTCGATGTAATCCACACCCAAACTGTCCAGAACCGCCGCAATCTCCTGCTTTTCCGCAGTCGAGAACTGCACCCCCTGCGTCTGCTGCCCATCGCGCAACGTGGTGTCATAGATATAAAGCCGTTCGCGCATCACAGCCCCTCCAGCTTCGAGCCATCGAACCCCGCGCCAGGGATCAGCTCCACCCCCTCCTTGGACATCTTCACCTCCAGCCCGGCCGCCACCAAAGCCCCGCGCAAAGCATCCACTCCGGAAAAATCCTTGCTCTGCATCGCCTCGGCCCGCAACGCCTGCAGCCTTTGTGCAAACTCTGCAAGTTTTTCTACCGGCAGATTATGGTCATCACCCCGCGTACGCACGCTCAGACCGGACACAATTTCATTGTCCGTGGACCGTACTTCAACACCAAAAAAGTGCTCAACAATCTCCTCCGGATTAAACCCCAGCAACGCCAAAGCCCCGCGCAGCTTCGCCTCTTCTTTGCTCTTCAAATACTTATTCACCAAGGTCAAAGCCAGCGAAGTGTTCAGATCATTGGCCAAAGCCTCGACAAGCTCCCCCGGCACCACCGCCGCGCCGAACCACGGCTTGCTCAAAGGATCTTGGCCAAGCAAAGCGGCAATCCTACGCAGCACCTTCTCGGCCTCGATCCGCTTCTTCTCGGTCCAGTCCATCGGCTTGCGGTAATGGGTGGACAGGAACACATAGCGGATCACCGCGCCCGGCACGCCCTGATCCAGCAGATCGCGCACGGTGAAAAAGTTGCCCAGGGATTTGGACATCTTCTTGCCCTCGACCTGCAACATCTCATTGTGCATCCAGACATTGGCAAAGCCGCCCTCGGGATGGGCGCAGCACGACTGTGCCACTTCGTTTTCGTGATGCGGGAACATCAGGTCATTGCCGCCGCCGTGGATGTCGAAACTGGCCCCCAGCAGCTCATAAGACATGGCCGAGCATTCGATATGCCAACCCGGACGCCCGCGCCCCCAGGGGCTGTCCCACCCCGGCAAATCGTCCGAGGACGGCTTCCACAGCACGAAATCCATCGGGTCTTCTTTGTAGGGGGCCACCTCGACCCGCGCGCCGGCGATCATGTCATCCACGGACCGCCCCGACAAAGCGCCATAGTCCTTATAGGCGCGCACCCGGAACAGCACATGCCCGTCACTGGCATAGGCGAACCCGTCCGCGATCAGCGTTTCGATCATCGCGATCATCTGCGGAATATATTGCGTCGCGCGCGGCATTTCCGTGGGGTCCAGCGCCCCCACGGCGCGCATGTCCTCCAGATACCATTGGGTGGTCTCGGCGGTGATTTCCCCGATCGAGCGCCCGCTTTCGGCCGCGCGCGCGTTGATCTTATCGTCCACATCGGTGAAATTGCGCACATAGGTGACGTGATCGGGCCCATAGACATGGCGCAGCAGCCGGAACAGCGTGTCGAACACAATCACGGGACGCGCATTGCCGATATGAGCGCGGTCATAGACCGTGGGCCCACAGACATACATCCGCACATTGTTGGGGTCGATGGGGGTGAAAACCTCTTTGCGGCGGGTTTTCGAGTTGTGCAGCTTGATCGTCGTCATTGGTGTCCTCATTGCAGGCAGACGCACCCTGGCTCTGGGCGGGCTTAGCAACTTCGACACTGATTTGGAATAGAAGAACGGCCCGCTGAAGATGTCAGCAGATAATGCAGCAGGAAATGCAGATGGTCCGTTTCATGAAACCCTTCATAGCCGATGATGCACGGCGTCACAATCCGTGAATTGACTTTTGATCATATCGCTTGCTCCATATGCGTTCACAGCAACAGGAGAGCGCAATGAAACTGTCGGATCGGATCATGGGCATCAATGCGGCCGGCTCGGACGGGTGGGAACTGTTCCTGCGCGCCCGTCAGATGATCGCCGAGGGCCAAACCGTGACCGAGCTGACCATCGGCGAGCACGACATCCGCACCGATCCGCGCATTCTTGAGGCCATGCACCAGGCGGCTGTCGCAGGCGCGACAGGCTATGCCATGATCCCCGGCATCCCGGCGCTGCGCCAGGCCGTCGCGACGCGTGTTCAGGCGCAATCGGGCGTGCCCACGGGGCCAGAGAACGTGCTGATCACGGCGGGCGGTCAGGCGGCGCTGTTCGCGGCCCATCACGCGGTTTGCGATCCGGGGGACAAGGCGCTGTTCATTGATCCCCATTACGCCACCTATCCGGGCACCGTGCGAGCCAATGGCGCGATCCCCGTGGCTGTCCCGGCCCATGCGCAGGCCGGGTTTCAGCCCGATCCGGCGGACATTGCCGCACGGGCGGACGGGGCGCGCAGCCTGCTGATCAACTCGCCCAATAACCCCACCGGCGTGATCTATTCGCGCGCCACGCTGCAAGGCATCGCCGATCTGATGCAAGAGCGCGACATGTGGCTGATCTCGGACGAGGTATACGACACCCAGCTGTGGGACGGCACCCACCTGTCCCCCCGCGCCCTGCCCGGCATGGCCGAGCGCACGCTGGTCATTGGCTCGATGTCCAAATCCCACGCCATGACCGGCAGCCGCCTGGGCTGGATCGTCGGCCCGGCCCAGGCGATCACCCACCTGACCAACCTAGCCACCAACACCAATTACGGCGTGCCCGGCTATATCCAGCAGGCCGCGCTGTTCGCGCTGTCCCTGGGGCCGGAGTTCGAAGCGCAGATCGCTGCGCCCTTTGCCCGCCGCCGCGCCATTGCGCTGGACATTCTGGCCGGGCAGAACGTGGTGCGCGCCGTGCCGCCTCAGGGGGCGATGTACATGATGCTGGACCTGCGCGCGACCGGCCTGGATGGCGAAAGCTTTGCCAACCGCCTGCTGGATGAAAAAGGCATCGCCGTCATGCCCGGCGGCAGTTTCGGACAGGCCGCCGCGGGGTTCATTCGCGTCGCCATGACCATTCCGGACGCTGAATTCGCCCAGGCCTTTGCCGCATTGGTTGACTTTGCCGGGCAGCAGGCCAGCCAGGCCGCCTAGTCGCCCAGCATCCAGCGCCCCTGCGGCCAGAACGCGTGATAGGCAAAGGCGAACATCACGTCATGCACCATATCCGCGCCCGCCCCGGACAGCACCCGGATCGAGCCCACATCGCGCCCGCCTTCTACGCTGCCGGCCTCGAGCGCCGAGGCCTGTCCGGCGCGCCAGATCAGGGTAATCCCCGCCTCGGTCAACTGCCCGGCCTGACGCAGGCGTTCCAGCGGCCAGGCGCGATCGCCCACGCGCACCACCCGCGCCAGAGGGGCAATCCCATGCGGCGGGGGGGCTCCGTTATACAGAAACGGGCGTTTCGACAGATCATAGGCGCGGTAAGGGTTCTGCCCATAGGGGCGCGCGTGGGCGGGCTGCTCCATCACCACACCGTCCGGAAAGTCTGCGCGAAACTGCGCCCAGCCCAGCATACGAGACGGCAGAACCGTCAGCTCAACCCCGGTCAGATCCCCCACGATCCCGGTGCCGATGGCCTGCTGCCACCAGCTGTGGGTCTGCCGGTCATACATCACCATATCCGAATTGCGCAGCTTGCCCGAGACGCCGAATTCCAGCACCAGCCCCTGCGCCCGCCGGTCGAACACCAAAGCCGAGTTGCACAGCGGACAATAGGTTACCGCGACAGGCAGATCGCCCAGCCGGTCATTCACGATCTCATGCCACATCAGATAGCGCAGCGGATAGGCGCGCGCCGGGTGCCCCTTGAGATGCAGAGCGATCACGGCCTCGGTCGGGCCCAGCCGGGTTTCCCCAGAGCCCGCGCGAAATTCAGGTGCGCCAAGCGCGGGGATGCCGTCCTTGCCCGGCCCGCCGGATCGGATTTCGGACCAGTTTTCAATCGTGGTTTGGGTGAAATTCGTGTCGGGCCATTCATATGTCCAGAATTCAGGGCCAGCCTGCGCCCCCGTCGTCAGAGCGCCAGTCGCCAGCCCCCCCGTAGCCAGCGCCAGCGCGATTGCGGCAGCAAGCTTTTTCAACATATCGCAGACCTCCCGTCTGGCAGACTGCGCCATCTGCACCGGCGGGCAAAGCCCCCCCTGTTCACATCCGCGTCATCCCCTCGCGGCCGAAAACATCCCCGCAGGCCAGGCGCCTTGTTCCGGCAGGCGCGGTTTATTTTAGGAAAGCCAGCGGAATTATGCTATTCTTGGGGCCGTTCACGCTTATATTTAAGGATGGATAGTTTATGAAAAATCTCACACGAATGCTCTGCGCGGTAAGCGCCGCAATTGCCATGGCCGCGCCGGTGGCGGCCTCGGACCTGAAAAAACTACGCAAAGAAGACGAGTTCAGATCCCTGGTGGTTGGCCACAAATACTATGATGACGCTGGCAATTGGCACATTGTGAACGCGGATGGCACGCTCAGCGGGAGCTATAACAAGAAAAAACTGGTGGGCGCCTGGAACTGGCAGGGGCGGTATTATTGCCGCAACATCGTCCTGGGCCAGAAAAAGCTGCCCATGGATTGCCAGGTTGTCTATGCCAGCCAAACCCAGACCCAATACCACCGAAACAAGGGCAAGGGCGACAAAAGCAAGCTCCACACCCGCAGATAGCCCCTGATAAGACGCAAAAGGCCCGAAGCGCGCTTCGGGCCTTTCTGTGTGACTGTCTGCGGCGGCGCGCCTCAGGAACTAGGGATCACCGTTACCTTGGTCATCACGTCCGGCTGGCCGACAACGGTGCCGTTCCGGCCCTTGCCGCGTTTGATCTGATCGACGATCTCCATGCCTTCGGTCACCTCGCCGATCACGGTATATTGCCCGTTCAGGAAATGCCCCGGCGCAAACATGATGAAGAATTGCGAATTGGCCGAGTCCGGATCATTGGACCGCGCCATGCCGACGATGCCGCGTTCATAGGGTACGTCCGAGAATTCGGCCTTCAGGTTCGGCCGGTCCGAGCCGCCCATCCCCGCCCGGCGCATATCCGCGCCGATCTTGCCGAATTTCACATCGCCCGTCTGGGCCATGAAGCCCTCGATCACGCGGTGAAAGACCACGCCGTCATAGGCGCCTGCCTCGGCCAGCGCGGTGATCTGTTCCACATGGCCCGGCGCCACGTCCTCGTACAGGTCGATGGTGACGGTGCCATTGGCGCCCTCGCCTTCGATCTGAATGTTTAGGCCGGTTGCCGCGGCCGGGCTGGCCAGCATGGCCAGAACGCATGCGAGCTTACGCATCGGCAGCCACCTTGACGCTGATCATGCGGTCGGGGCTTGCAGGGGGCTCGCCGCGGGTGATGGCGTCAACGTGTTCCATGCCCTCGATGACCTGGCCGTACACGGTGTACTGACCGTTCAGGAAGTCATTGTCCTTGAAGTTGATGAAGAACTGCGAGTTGGCCGAGTTCGGGTTCATCGAGCGCGCCGCACCCAGGCTGCCACGCGCATGGGGGATTTTGGAAAACTCGGCCGGCACGTCCGGCAGGTCCGAGCCGCCAGTGCCCGCGCGCGACAGGTTGAACCCGTCTTCCATGTCGCCATGCTGTACGTCGCCGGTTTGCGCCATGAACCCGTCGATGACGCGGTGGAAGGCCACGTTGTCATATTGACCCGAGCGCGCCAGCTCTTTCATGCGCTCCACATGTTTGGGGGCCACGTCGGGCAGCAGCTGGATGACGACAGTGCCGCCCTTGAGTTCCATCAGGATGGTGTTTTCGGGGTCTTTGATCTCGGCCATTGGGGGCTCCTTGGTATGATGTTGGTCTTTACCTAAGACGCATGGGCGCGCTTGCCAAGCCAGAGGTTGACCCCAAGGCGGGATCGGGCCAAGAGAGGGCAAAATTTTATCTCAGAGGACACCGCGATGGGTTGGAAAACTTTGGACCAAATAGATTTGAACGGCAAACGCGTGCTGGTGCGGGTGGATATTAACGTCCCCGTCGCCAACGGAGAGGTGACAGACGCCACCCGGATCGAACGTATCGTGCCCACCGTAAATGACATTCTGGCCGCAGGCGGCCGGCCCATTCTGGTGGCGCATTTCGGCCGCCCCAAGGGCAAAGTCGTGCTGGACATGTCGCTGCGCGTCACCCTGAAGGCGCTGGAGAAAGCCCTGGCGCATAAGGTGGTGTTCGTCGAAACCCTGGAGGCCGCCGAGTTGCACACCGATGAAGAGCGCAAGGCCGAGGTGGTGCTGCTGGAAAACATCCGTTTCTACCCCGGCGAAGAGCAGAACGATCCCGAATTTGCCGCCCGTCTGGCCAAACTGGGCGATGTCTACTGCAACGATGCCTTTTCCGCCGCGCACCGGGCCCATGCCTCGACCGAGGGCGTCGCGCGGCTGCTGCCGTCCTGCGCGGGCCGTCTGATGCAAGCCGAGCTGGAGGCGCTGGAAAGCGCGCTGGGACAGCCCGTGCGCCCGGTGGTGGCCGTTGTGGGCGGGGCCAAGGTTTCCACCAAGCTGGAACTGCTGGGCAATCTGGTGGCCAAGGTCGATCACCTGGTCATCGGCGGCGGCATGGCCAACACCTTTCTGGCGGCTCAGGGCATCAATGTGGGCAAATCCCTGGCCGAGCACGACATGACCGACACTGCCCTGTCCATCCTGAGCAAGGCCAGGGACGCGGGCTGCGACATCGTGCTGCCCTCGGATGTGGTGGTGGCCGCGGAATTCAAGGCCAATGCCGACAATTGCACCGTGCCCGCCGATGCCTGCCCCGCCGATAAGATGATCCTGGATGCCGGCCCCGCCAGCGTTGAACGGATCGGCTCTGTGCTGGGCAATGCCAAGACGCTGATCTGGAACGGCCCGCTGGGCGCCTTTGAAATCGAGCCCTTCAACATGGCCACCAACGCCGCCGCGAAAAAGGCCGCCGAACTGAGCAAAGCCGGCGCGCTGACCTCGGTTGCGGGGGGCGGCGACACGGTGGCGGCACTGAATCAGGCCAGCGCTGCGGGGGATTTCACCTATATCTCAACCGCTGGCGGCGCCTTTCTGGAATGGATGGAGGGCAAGGTTCTGCCCGGTGTTGCGGCACTCGAAGCCTCGGCGGCCTGATTCCGCCAATCCCCACGCCTGTTAGCGCGACCACAATTGCACCCTCGGGGCGTCTGACCTAGTGTCGCGGCGAAATCCGGGGGTGTGCCTTGTGTGTCCCCGTCATAGTTACTGACATTTAAACGGAAATGAACATGTCCAACGAACAGCAAATCCAGCAGATCACCAGCGGCAACGGTTTTATTGCAGCCCTGGATCAAAGCGGTGGCTCGACCCCGAAGGCGCTGAAACTTTACGGCGTCGCAGAAGACGCCTACGGCAATGACGAGGAAATGTTCGGCCTGATCCACGACATGCGCGCCCGTATCGTCAACTCGCCCGCGTTCACCGGCCAGCAGATCATCGGCGCGATCCTGTTCGAACGCACCATGGACAGCGACATCGGCGGCAAGCCCTCGGCCACCTACCTGTGGGAAGAACGCCACGTCGTGCCCTTCCTGAAGGTCGATAAGGGCCTGGCCGACGAAGCCGATGGCGTCTGCGTGATGAAGGACATGCCCGATCTGGACGCGCTGCTGGAAAAAGCCGTGTCCAAGGGCATTTTCGGCACCAAGATGCGCTCGGTCATCAACGCGGCCACGCCTTCGGGCATCGCCAAGGTGGTGGATCAGCAATTCGCCATCGGCAAGCAGATCCTGAGCCACGGCCTGGTTCCGATCATCGAGCCCGAGGTCACCATCACCATCGCCGACAAGGCCGAGGCCGAAGCCATCCTGCTGGCCGAGATCCGCAAACAGCTGGACGCCCTGCCAGACGATCAGCAGGTCATGCTGAAACTGACCCTGCCGGAAACCGAAAACACCTATAAGCCGCTGGTCGATCACCCCCGCGTGATGCGCGTTGTCGCCCTGTCCGGCGGCTATGCCCGCGACGAGGCCAATGACCGCCTGTCGAAGAACACCGGCATCATCGCCAGCTTCTCGCGTGCGCTGACCGAGGGGCTGTCGGCCCAGCAGGCAGATGCCGATTTCGACAAGGTTCTGGCCGGCACCGTGGACAGCATCTACAAGGCTTCGGTCGCGGGCTAAGCCTGGCTTGACAGTTTTGCCAAAGGGCGGTTCCGTGTGGGGCCGCCCTTTTTGCATGAGGTTCCGATGATCCGCTCCGCCACGCCCGCCGATGCCCCTGCGATTGCCGCGATTTACAATCACGCGGTCACGCACACGACGGCGATCTGGAATGACGCCACCGTGGACAGCGCCAATCGCACCGCCTGGATACAGGCGCGCCAAAACGCCGGGATGCCGGTGCTGGTGTGGGATCGTGGCGGCGTGTGTGGCTATGCCTCTTACGGGCCCTGGCGCGCCTTTGACGGCTACCGCCTGACGGTCGAGCATTCCGTCTACGTGGCCCCCCAGGCGCAGGGCGGCGGGATCGGCCGCGCCTTGATGCAGGCGCTGATCGCCCGCGCCCGTGCGGACGGGCTGCATGTGATGGTCGCCGGGATCGAGGCGCAGAATACCGCCTCGATCGCGCTGCATGAACGGCTGGGATTTGCGCAAACCGGCATCATGCCCCAGGTCGGTCAGAAATTCGGGCGCTGGCTGGATCTGGCCTTCTTGCAACTGGTGCTGGACGACCGCGCAACCCCTTAGATTCGCTGAATAATCGCGGCGCAGTCGATTCCGGAAACGGCCCCCGCCGTGGCCCCCCGCTGCCCCGCGATCCGGGTCGTGATATAGCCATCGGCCACCGCATTGGGCGCGGTCTCCAGCAGCATCGAGGCGGCCAGCAGCGTGGCCAGGCTTTCGGTGAACCAGCGCGCCTGCGCTTCGGGCGGCACACCGGGCCAGCGTTCGGAATGGGCCTTCAGGGCCGCATCGAAGCGCGCATCCTGCCCCACAACGCGCTGTAAACGGGCGTATAATGCCTCGGCCGCGTCAGGCGCGCGCGCCAGGGTCCGCAGAATATCCAGGCAGATCACATTGCCCGAGCCTTCCCAGATCGAATTCAGCGGTGCCTCGCGATAGAGCATCGGCATCGGGGTTTCCTCGATATAGCCCATGCCGCCCAGGCACTCCATCGCCTCATAGATCACGCCCGGCGCGCGTTTGTTGGACAGGTATTTGGCCAGCGCCACGGCGATCCGGGCAAAAGCGCGATCCGCATCCGTCTGCCCATCGAAGGCCCGCGCGCAGCCCATCGCCAGCGCCAGCGCGGCCTCTTGATCCAGCGCCAGATCGGCCATCACCGACTGCATGAGCGGCTGATCAATCAGGCGCCGCTGGAACGCGCTGCGCCCCTCGACCCACCATTTTGCCTCGCTCAGGGCGGCGCGCATCAGGCCGGCGGGGGCAACGGCCGTGTCCAGCCGCGTGTGATGCACCATTTCAATGATGGTTTTGACCCCCTGACCTTTGTCCCCCAGCCGGTAGGCCAGCGCATAGTCATACTCGATCTCGGACGAGGCATTCGCCCGGTTCCCCAGCTTTTCCTTCAACCGCTGCAAATGCATCGTGTTGCGGGTGCCGTCCTCCAGCCAGCGCGGCACGACGAAACAGGTCAGCCCTTCGGGGGCCTGCGCCAGGGTCAGAAACCCATCGCACATCGGCGCCGAGCAGAACCATTTATGCCCGATCAGCCGGTACTGCTCACCATCGCGCACCGCGCGGGTGGTGTTGGCCCGCACGTCCGAGCCCCCCTGCTTTTCCGTCATCGCCATGCCCATGGTCGCGCCCCCCTTCTGCGAGAGCGGCTTCACCCCCGGATCATAGCTGCGCGCGGTCAGTTTCGGGGCCCATTGCGCGGCCAGATCGGGGCAGTGCCGCAAGGCCGGAACCGCCGCATAAGTCATTGTCAGAGGACAGGAAATTCCCGGCTCTAGCTGCGCCATGAAATAGGTCATCGCGGCATGAGTCGCATGACCGCCGGCGCGCCCTTCCCAGGCGGTGGCGGTGAAACCCTGCGCGATGGCGGTCTCCATGATCGTGTGGTATCCGGGATGAAACCGCACCTCATCCAGACGTCGCCCGGAGCGATCGAACAGCAACAGACGCGGAGGATCGCGGCGCGCATCCTCGGCCGCTTGCAGCATGTCGGCGGTCCCGTAGGCCGCGCCGCTCTGCGCCAGCACATCCGTCTCGGCCCCGGCCTGGGCGGCCTGTTCGCGCAGCGGCAGATCCTCGGCCCAGAAATCACGCGCGGCGCGCGGCTGCGGCTGGTTCAGAACTTCATGCGTGTGTAGCGTACTGTGTCCCGTGGCACTCATCCCGGCCTCCTCCTCCGAAAGTTACGCGCAGCATGGCCATGCCCCCCGATCCGATCCAGACTGACGCTGCGTTGCGGGCAAAATGACGCCGCGCCAAAGTGAAATTTCGTTTTGGGGATTCACAAAACGAATCACATGTGGCATGGTTGAAAGACCGCCCGTAAGAGGCGGAAAAAGAGGCAAAAATCATGGCACGTCGCAGAAAACCGGCCCTGGGGGCCTGGGTTTATTTCACACTGGCATTCCTGACCGGACTGTATTTCACCTTTGCCGCCGTGCAGGGAGGCTATGGTGTGTTTCGCCGTGCCGAGATCGTGGCCGAAACTCAGGGGCTGGAAAAAGAGCTGGCCGGCCTGACCGCGCAGGTCACCCGCATGGAAAATCTGACCCTGCGCCTGTCCGATGACTATCTGGATCTGGACCTGCTGGACGAGCAGGCGCGCAACGTGCTGGGAATGCTGCGCAGCGACGAGCTGGTCATCCGCTGATTTCCTTTCATTTTCGGCCTGAAACCCTGGGCAGCCTCCTGCGTGAAATTCTGCATGAAATTCGCGCGGAGCTCTTTGCGCATCAATTTATACTCGCCTCGGGTGGAAAACTTCTGTATAGATAGTTTAACGCTAAACTATTCCTTTTTCCGGGAGGGGAAGCCGCATGGCCGCCAGAAAAACTCAAAGTAAATCAAACATTTCCGCAGACGAGCTAAAGCAGTTCTATCGCGACATGCTGCTGATCCGCCGATTCGAAGAAAAAGCAGGCCAATTGTATGGCATGGGTCTGATCGGCGGGTTCTGCCACCTTTATATCGGCCAGGAGGCCGTTGTCGTCGGGCTGGAATCCGCCGCCGAGGAAGGCGACAAACGCATCACATCCTATCGCGATCACGGCCACATGCTGGCCTGCGGCATGGACCCTGACGGCGTGATGGCCGAGCTGACCGGGCGCGAGGGCGGCTACTCCAAGGGCAAGGGCGGCTCGATGCACATGTTCAGCAAAGAGAAGCATTTCTACGGCGGCCACGGCATCGTCGGCGCACAGGTGCCGCTGGGTGCCGGGCTGGCTTTTGCGGATAAATATAACGAAAACGGCCGCGTGACCTTTGCCTATTTCGGCGATGGGGCCGCCAACCAGGGCCAGGTCTATGAGACGTTCAACATGGCCGCCCTGTGGGATCTGCCGGTGATTTTTGTCATTGAAAACAACCAGTACGCCATGGGAACAGCGCAGGCCCGATCGACCTCGACGCCCGAGCTTTACACCCGCGGCGCCGCCTTCGGCATCCCCGGAGAGGCCGTCGATGGCATGGACGTTCTGGCCGTCAAAGCCGCCAGCGAAAAGGCCGTCGCCCACTGCCGCGCCGGCAAAGGCCCCTATATCCTCGAGGTGAAAACCTACCGCTACCGGGGCCACTCGATGTCGGATCCGGCGAAATACCGCACCCGTGACGAGGTGCAGAAAATGCGCGAGGAACGCGACGCCATCGAACATGTGCGTGACCTGCTGCTGACCGGCAAACACGCCACCGAAGATGACCTGAAGGCCATCGACAAAGAGATCAAGGAAATCGTCAACAAATCCGCCGATTTCGCCAAAACCAGCCCCGAACCCGCGCTCGAAGAGCTGTGGACCGACATCTACGCCTAAGGAGACAGAGACATGGCTACCGAAATTCTGATGCCCGCCCTGTCCCCCACGATGGAGGAAGGCACCCTGGCCAAATGGCTGGTCAAAGAGGGCGACACCGTACAATCGGGCGACATCCTGGCCGAGATCGAAACCGACAAGGCCACAATGGAGTTCGAAGCCGTTGATGAGGGCATCATCGGCAAGATCCTGATCGCCGAAGGCTCCGAAGGGGTGAAGGTCAACACCGCCATCGCCATCCTGGTCGAAGAGGGCGAAAGCACCGATGCCCTCCCGGCGGCAGCGCCGGAGGCCGCACCGGCCGACGCGGGCACCGAGGCGGCCCCGGCAGGGGCATCCGAGACGCCCGCCGCCCCCGCAACCGCCACCGCGCCCCAGATCAAACCCGCCGATCTGACCCCCGACTGGCCCGCAGGCACCCCGATGAAACAACAAACCGTCCGCGAGGCCCTGCGCGACGCGATGGCCGAGGAAATGACAGCCGACGAAACGGTCTATCTGATGGGCGAAGAAGTTGCCGAATATCAGGGGGCCTATAAGGTCAGCCAGGGTCTGCTGGATCAATTCGGGGCCAAACGCGTCATCGACACGCCGATCACCGAACACGGGTTTACCGGCATCGCCGTGGGCTCGGCCTTTGCCGGTCTGCGCCCGATTGTCGAATTCATGACCTTCAACTTCGCCATGCAGGCGATTGACCACATCATCAACTCGGCCGCGAAAACGCTCTATATGTCTGGCGGTCAGATGGGCTGTCCGATCGTGTTCCGCGGGGCCAACGGCGCCGCCGCCCGCGTGGGCGCGCAGCACAGCCAGGACTATGCCGCCTGGTACGCGCAGATTCCGGGCCTGAAAGTGGTGATGCCCTATTCGGCCTCGGACGCCAAGGGCCTGCTGAAAACCGCGATCCGCGACCCCAACCCGGTGGTCTTTCTGGAGAATGAAATCCTCTATGGCCGCAGCTTCGACGTGCCGGATATGGAGGATTTCACCATCCCCTTCGGCAAGGCCCGCATCTGGCGCGAGGGCTCGGATGTGACCCTGGTCAGCTTCGGGATCGGGATGCAATATGCGCTGGAAGCGGCCGACAAACTGGCCGAAGACGGCATCTCAGCCGAGGTCATCGACCTGCGCACCCTGCGCCCCATCGACTATGACACCGTGCTGAATTCTGTCATGAAAACAAATCGTTGCGTAACAATCGAGGAAGGCTTCCCCGTGGCCTCAATCGGCAATCACCTGTCGGCCACCATCATGGAACGCGCCTTTGATTACCTGGATGCCCCGGTGATCAACTGCACCGGCAAGGACGTCCCCATGCCCTACGCCGCCAACCTGGAACGCCACGCGCTGATCACCACCGACGAGGTGATCGCCGCCGTGAAACAAGTCACCTATCGGTAAGGAGAAATCGCAATGCCTACCGAAATTCTGATGCCCGCCCTGTCCCCCACGATGGAGGAAGGCACCCTGGCCAAATGGCTGGTCAAAGAGGGCGACACCGTACAATCGGGCGACCTGCTGGCCGAGATCGAAACCGACAAGGCCACCATGGAATTCGAAGCCGTGGACGAAGGCGTGATCGGCAAGATCCTGATCCCCGAAGGCTCCGAAGGGGTGAAGGTCAACACTGCCATCGCCGTCCTGCTGGACGACGGCGAAAGCGCCGATGACATCGCCGCCAGCGCGCCCGCGGCCCCTGCCGCAGCGGCGACCGAGGCGGCGCCTGTCGCCTCCGAGGCCGCCGCTCCCGCCGCCACGCCCCCTGCCCCGGCAGCCCCCGCCACCGCCGATGGCAGCCGCATTTTCGCCTCGCCCCTGGCGCGCCGGATCGCCGCTGACAAAGGCCTGGACCTGTCGCAGATCACCGGCTCGGGTCCGCGCGGCCGGATCGTCAAGGCCGATGTCGAAGCTGCCACCGCCAAACCGGCCCCTGCGGCTGCTCCGGCGGCAGCCCCCGCTGCCGCTGCCGCGCCCACCGGCCCCTCCACCGACACCGTTCTGAAAATGTACGAAGGGCGCCCCTACCAAGAGGTCAAGCTGGACGGGATGCGCAAAACCATCGCCGCCCGCCTGACCGAGGCCAAGCAGACCATCCCGCATTTCTATCTGCGCCGCGACATTCAGCTGGACGCTCTGCTGAAGTTCCGCAGCCAGTTGAACAAGCAGCTAGAGGCCCGCGGGATCAAGCTCTCGGTCAATGATTTCATCATCAAGGCCGTCGCCAACGCGCTGCAACAGGTGCCGGAATGTAACGCCGTCTGGGCCGGAGACCGGGTGCTGCAACTGAAACCTTCGGATGTGGCCGTCGCGGTCGCGATCGAGGGCGGGCTGTTTACCCCCGTCTTGCAGGACGCGGATATGAAGTCGCTCTCGGCGCTTTCGACCGAGATGAAAGACCTGGCCGCCCGTGCGCGCGACCGCAAACTGGCCCCGCATGAATACCAGGGCGGCACCTTTGCCATCTCGAATCTGGGGATGTTCGGCATCGACAATTTCGACGCCATCGTGAACCCGCCCCACGCGGGCATTCTGGCTGTTGGCTCGGGCGTGAAAAAGCCTGTCGTCGGCGCGGATGGGGAACTGACCGTGGCCACCGTCATGTCCGTCACCATGTCCGTGGATCACCGCGTGATCGACGGCGCGCTGGGGGCGAACCTGCTGCAAGCGATCGTGGACAATCTGGAAAACCCACTGACAATGCTGGCCTAAGGCTTTGTAAAAGCGTAAAAAACGCCGGGGTGCCTGCCCCGGCGTTTGTCGTGTCAGCCCATCTGATAGCCCGGAGTCGAGCGCATCAGCGCGATCTCTTCCTCGGTCATGTCGGCCTCGATCCCATCAAACAGGGGCGTTGTCAGATAGCGCTCGCCCGTGTCGGGCAGCATCGCCAGAATGGTCGCGCCTGCGGGGGCTGATTTGGCCACTTCCAGCGCGGTGGCCACGGTGGCGCCGCCCGAAATTCCGGTGAAAATCCCCTCGTCCCGCGCCAGAGCCCGCGCGGTTGCAATTGCCTCGGGTCCGGCGACGGGCAACAGTTGATCATAGCCGTTCTGATCCAGCAATTCCTGCAACACCAGCGGGATAAAATCCGGCGTCCAGCCCTGAATGGGATGCGGCGCAAAGGCCGCGTGGCTCAGCGCGGGCTCGCCCTCGTCTGTGCGGGCCTGAGCGCCGCCGCTGGCCACCATCGCGGCATTTTTCGGCTCGGTCAGGATGATTTTCGTCTGCGGGCTTTCGGCGCGCAGCACCCGGCTGACCCCGGTGATCGTACCGCCCGTCCCGAAGCCGGACACGAAATAATCCAGACCTTGGCCCTTGAAATCATTCATGATTTCACGCGCGGTGGTGTGTTCGTGAATATCGGCATTGGCCTGGGTTTCAAACTGACGAGCAAAGAACCAGCCGTTTTTCTGGGCCAGTTCCTTGGCCTTTTGATACATGCCGGTGCCTTTTTCCTCTTTGGGGGTCACGATCACCTTGGCGCCCAGAAACCGCATCAGTTTGCGCCGCTCAATGCTGAAGGTTTCCACCATGGTGATGACCAGAGGATAGCCCTTGGCCGCGCAGACCATGGCCAGGCCGATGCCGGTGTTGCCGCTGGTTGCCTCGATCACGGTTTGCCCCGGTTTGAGCGCGCCCGAGGCTTCGGCGGCCTCGATGATATTCAGCGCCAGACGATCCTTGACCGAACCGCCGGGATTGAACGCTTCGGCCTTCACATAGAGATTCACATGCGCGGGGGCCAGTTTGTTCAGGCGGATGGCGGGGGTGTCGCCGATCGTGTCCAGCACGGTGTCATACAGGCGGCCGCGGCCTTCGGTTTGACGAGTCATACGCTCCTCCGGGGAAATGAAAATGCCCGGTCAGGGTAAATCCCGCCGGGCATGTCCGCAATCTAAACGATTGGAAGGCTTTCCCTTTTTCCGCTCAGCAGTCGGAACAGCCGGTCAGGCTCTGGTCCATTGCGACGGAGGGCGTTTCGCAACCCGCTTCGCCCACCACCTTGGCCGGAACGCCCGCGACGGTGGTTTTGGGCGGCACCTCATGCAGCACCACAGAGCCCGCCGCCACACGCGAACAATGGCCGATCTTTATATTGCCCAGCACATGCGCGCCGGCGCCGATCAGCACGCCATCGCCGATTTTGGGGTGGCGGTCCTCGTCCTCTTTGCCGGTGCCGCCCAGCGTGACCGAGTGCAGCAGGCTGACGTTATCGCCCACCACGGCGGTTTCGCCGATCACGATGGAATGGGCGTGGTCGATCATGATCCCCTTACCGACACGGGCGGCAGGGTGAATATCGACGCCGAACATTTCCGAAATCCGCATCTGGAAGAAATAGGCCATGTCCTTGCGGCCATTTTCCCACAGCCAATGGGCCACGCGATAGGCCTGAATCGCCTGAAATCCCTTGAAGAACATCAGCGGTTGCAGGAACCGGTGGCAGGCTGGATCACGGTCAAAAACAGCCACGATATCGGCGCGCGCGGACAGCGCCAGCGACGGATCCGAGGCATAGGCGGTATCGCAAATCTCGCGGATCAGCTGCTCGGACATCTCGCCCGAGGCCAGTTTCAAAGAGATACGATACGCCAGCGCATTCTCGATCGAGGCATGGTGCAGGATGCTGGAATGCAGCAGCCCGCCCAGAAGCGGCTCGTCGTCCAGGGCCTGCTCGGCCTCTTGGGTGATCCGGTGCCAGACGGGATCAAGCTCGGCCAGCTTTGCGCGTTTTTCAAACATGACATCGGTCCTTTGATGGTCCTGCGGTCCTTGGGACTATAGCAGATAGGGCCGAATGGGAAAATGCAAAGCTTTGAAATGCTTGATCACGAAAAAGAATGGCCCGCCGAAGCGGGCCATCTGTCGGGTGCCGGGGTCAGGCCTCCAGCGTCAGGCTGGCCGCATAGCCCGGCCCGAACCGCGCCGAGACCTGCGCCACGGTGACCTGATACAGCCCGCTGAGCCCATCCGCCGATTGCTGCGCCGCCGAGTAGGTCCAGCCCGGTGCGCTGACCGTGGCCTCGCGGATCAGCACGCCGCCCTGCATCACCCGGATCAGATAGGATTCCGTATCCTCGCCCAGGGGCACCTCGCTGACGTCCCAGCCATCGCCATCGACCCGCGTACGGCGGATCCAGCTGATCTGCCGATCCCCTCCGGCCTGTTCAAAGGCAGCCAGATGCGCGGGCGCGTAGGGTTTCAGCCCGATCCCGGCAAAGGCGTGGACCTCATGCAGATACGAGGGATCGTCATAGGCCCGCAGCGACGGGCCGACCCGGTAGTGATGCGCCACATTGCGCGTGGTGGCGGCCAGCTCCAGTTGCGAGACCGCGCCGTTGAGCAGCACAAAGACGCTGCCCTCGGGCCAGGCGGCCGGCATCAGCCCGTCGCTGCCCTGCTGGCCGCGCAGCAGCACCGACAGATGCCAGGTATCCACATCCACCAGCTGCGCATCGCGAAATTGCACGATCTCCCAGTTTTCGGGCGTTCCGTCACCGATGGCGGCCACATTGCCCCCATTCAGCAAGGCCAGATCCGTGATCCCCGACAGCTCGCCCCGCGTCAGGCGCACCTGCACCACACCGGCACGATCATACAGCCCCGCCGGCGCGGCCTGCAAAGGGGCCACCAGCTCTCCGATCACAGCCGGAGCGCCCAGCGTTTCCAGCAGGTCGTAATTGGCGTCCTCGATTGCTTTGAACACCGAAACAGTCCCCGGCCAGGGCAAGGCCGTCGCTGCCACATGCGGCGCGTGCGGGCGTTCGTCCCCCGTCAGCAGCGGCAAATCCAGGAAATAGGGCAGAACCGCCGTGGGCGCAGCGAAGGCGGGCACGCTGGCCGGCTCGTCCGCCATATCCACGGGCAGATAGGTCTCGCGTTCGATCCGCACGCCTTCGGCCTGGAGCAGCGCACCGCTTTCCACCCGGTCCAGCCGGTAATAACCACCGTCCCCCAAGGCCACCACGTCACCAGCGCCCAGCGCCGCGCGCGACGGGGGCAAGGACAGTTTGATACTGTCACGGGCGATCCGCGCCTCGCTCAGCCAGCGCTCTACGGTCTGGCGTCCCTCGGCGCGGGTCATCAGGATCGGCACCTCCGAGGAGGACACGGCATGGCTGCGCTCATCCGGCATCACGGTCTCTTCGGCGGCAGCCTCATAATCGCCCCCCGATTCGACAAAACGCAGACGCACCCGGCCGGTCAGCTCGGATTCCGGTGCGCGCGCATGATCCACCCCCAAGGGCGTATCGTCCGAAACCGCCAGCTCAGAGCCATCCAGCGTCAGCACCTCGCGCCCGTCACGATTGCGGAATTGCAACAGCCCGTCCCGTTCGATCGCGTCAAACCCATAGCGCAGCATCAGCGGCTGCAACATAGAGCGCGCCGTATCCGTCCCATCCGCCAGATAGCCGCGCACCAATCCGTGCAGCGCGCTGGTATCGACATCCGTCACCCCCGCATCCGCGCAGATTTCCCGCACAACCGAGGCCAAAGACCGCGCCGCCCCCCGCCCGTTCATCCAGTGCCCACGAGCATAGTTTTCACCATCGCTCCACAGTTCGGCATTGGCGGGGAAATGCGGATAGGGCCGCGCATCCCAGGCCCAGACATAGGCATTCTCCATATCCAGCATCGGCCCGCCATATTCCGCCGATACCGGATTGACCTCAGGATCGTTCCAATAGCCCAGCATGGCGCGCAGATATTGCATCTGGATATATTCATCCCGGCGCCCCGTGGAATAGAGCGGCAGCTCGGATTCCGAGGATTTGGGATCGAGGAACTTATTCGGCTGGTTGGTGGCCTTATCGACCGCCGCACAGCCCAGTTCGGTGAACCAGATGGGTTTGGATTGCGGCTGCCACTCGGTCGGAGTTTCAGACCGGACCCCGCCGATCCGCTCGTGGTGATCGTTCAGCCACCAATTGCGAATATCCTTGTAGCGATAGACCCAGGGTTCATCATAGGCCACATCGGTAATATCCGTGCGGATCTGCGCCGCGCGGGCCTCGTCCGAGTGGTAATACCAGCTATAGCCTTCGCCGCCTTCGATATTGCTGCGCAGATAGGCCAGGTCATAGATCGAGCCATAACCCGCATCCGCGTGGTCATCCCCCTCGCGCCAATCGGACAGAGGCATGTAATTGTCGATCCCGACAAAGTCGATCTCGTCATCGCCCCACAGCGGATCGAGGTGAAAATACACATCGCCCGAGCCATCCTGCGGGTGATAGCCGAAATATTCCGACCAGTCCGCCGCATAGCCCAGCTTGACGCCCGCACCCAGCAGCGCGCGTACCTCAGCCGTTAGATCACGCAGCGCCTGTACCGCAGGAAACCCCGCCGCGCCGCGCAATTGCGTCAGCGCGCGCATCTCTGATCCGATACAGAAGGCATCCACCCCGCCCGCCGCTGCGCACAGCGCCGCGTTATGCAAGATGAACCGGCGATAGGACCATTCCGCCGGGCCGCTATACACGACTTCGCCGTTTACAATCGCGAAATCGCTGGCCACCGCCGTCCCGAAGAAAGCAGCCACCTGCGCATCCGCCGCCGCCGTGCCATCGGGCGTACCCACCTGCCCCGGCGCCAGAGCCCCCGTGATCCGCCCCCGCCAGGGCAGCACGGCCTGCTCGTCCCCGCCATAGGGATCGGGCAGCGCATTCCCCGCAAGCTGATCCATCAGCAGGAAAGGATAGAACATCACCCGTTTCCCGCGTGAGTTCATCTCGCTTAACGCCTGGATCACCGACTGATCCGTGGGCGTGCCACCATAGACCGTGCGATCGTCCAGCTTGGGGATCACCTCGGCCTGGTCCCGCTCCAGCCCCGAGACCGTCCAGGGCATGTCTTCGGCGTCATACTCGGCCTGTTCCACCATGGGGCGCACGTCGCATTCCCCGCAGCGCAGATCATTGCCGAACCAGCTGACAATCAGCGACACGGCCTGACAGTCCGGCAGCTCTTGTTCCAGCTGATCGACCGAGGTCAGGAAATCCACCTTGCCCGAGGGCGCGTTCATATTCACCGTCTTGTTCGAGCCACGGCCGTATTCGATCACCGCCGGCTGCGTGGCCAGCGCGTATTCCCCCGTCCCAGGGATCAAGGCCACGCCTTTGACAGCGCGCGCCGGTTCCGCCAGATCGGTACCAGTGTGAACCGGATCAGCGCGCAGCAC
This sequence comes from Youngimonas ophiurae (nom. illeg.), assembly GCF_049803795.1. Taxonomy (NCBI): domain Bacteria; kingdom Pseudomonadati; phylum Pseudomonadota; class Alphaproteobacteria; order Rhodobacterales; family Roseobacteraceae; genus Thalassovita; species Youngimonas ophiurae (nom. illeg.). Next base: position 745,103 of record NZ_JBNAGJ010000001.1, on the reverse strand, counting down.
CTCGAACGAGAACTGAGGCACCCGGTTGCCGAATTGCGACAGGTCCAGATCCTCGAAGACCACATAGGCCGTACCGCGATAGGCCGGCACGCTCCCTGCGCCTTCGACGGCTTCCATCTTGGGATCGGGCAATTGCGTGTCATCCCCCGGATAGACGCGCATCGTCAGATCGGCGGGGGCTATTTCCGTCCCGTCCGCCCAGATCCGGCCCACACCGTCGATCAGACCCTCACACAGCGCCACCGCCAGGCTGACGGTATAGCTGTATTCCCGCGTTCTGGGGGCCGTCGGAGCGCCCTTTCCGCCCGTTGTCTCGACGCTTTCGGAAAAATGCGCGGCCCAGATCACCTGCCCGCCGACACGCATCCGCCCATAGACCCGCGTGATCGGGTCGCCCTCGCCCGAGCCGGTCAGGCGGAACCTGTCCACCCGTCCCGTTTCAACCACATCCGAGCCCGTGCCCATCAGTTTCTGATCGATCATCCGCCCCAAAGAGGCCCCAACGAACCGCCCGAATGCCTGGGTCGTCAGCCCGCCCAGAACAGTCCCCCCGATCTGGGAACCGACGGCCGAGCCTGCGGCCGATAGCAGAATTGTCGCCATCACTTCTCTCCTTTCGGGAATGCGAACCGGGCGACAATGCGCCGCCGCCAGGGCTGGCTGAGCGGGCTTTCGACCACGGCATGGCCCGAATACGCGTGAATGAATGTTGGGCGATCCCCGATTTCAGCGGCGATCCCCAGATGTTTGGCCACGCCCCGGTCCCGCATCCGGAACAGCAGCACATCGCCCGGCGCTTCGTCCTCTGGCGCCTTGGGCACCAGATGACGGATGGCTGCGGCCCACAGGGCCTCTTCTCCCTGCGGCTCGGACCAGTCGCGCGAATAGTTCGGCACGGTTTCGGGTTCGGGGCCGATCACATCGCGCCACACCCCCCGCAAAAGCCCCAGGCAATCGGTGCCCGCGCCCTTGACGCTGCATTGATGACGATAAGGCGTGCCCAGCCAGGCGCGCGCGGCCTCTACGATCGCGGTGGTCATCGGCGGCTTCCTCCGGCTGAGTTCGAGGACGTCGGAACCGCCGTCGTCCAGTCATTCCCCGGAATATCCGGAAAGCCCTGAAAATTGATCAGGTTGTCGAACTTGAACCGGCAGGTTTCGGCGCGTTTATCGCAGCCCGCCGTCAGACGCACCAGATCGCCCGGTCGTACCCTAGCGCGCAGTTCGGACCACAGGGTGATGGCGCGGCCTCCGTTCAGGGGCTCATCGCGTTTGATAACGCCCTTTAGCCCCGCCGCATCGCCGTCCAGCACCTCAAGCACACCGCGTTCGAACCAGCCGGCATCGAAGCCCGGCACCGTATCGAATACCAGCCGGGTGGTCTCAATCTGCGCGACGGCCACTTCGGCCCGATAACCCGCCGCCGTCAGATCCTTGCCGCAGGCCGCATCCCCCAACACCGCGCCGCAGGGTTTCTGAAACACCCGCCCCTGAGGCCGGTTCATCTGATCGGTCAGCCCCATCAGTTCGGCCTCGAACCCTCCGCCGGCGCGGCGCAGCTCGCCCATGGAGCCGCGAAACTGCAAGGCCCTCTGGCTGACATCGGCCCAGTTGACCAGCCAGCACAGCACCTCGGCACCGTCATAACGGCCCGCCTCGATATCGGCCTCGCTGATCGAGGCATCCGACAGCGCGCCCATCGCCTCGGTATTGTCCACCGACAGGCCTGTGCCCTGCTGCAAGGCCAGCGCCGTCAGCCCCGTATCGGCGCGATAGCGCACCCCGTCAAAGCTCAGATCGCCATCATGATCGGTAAAGCCCAGCACCGTGCCATCCGCCCGCGTGACCGACCAGCAACGGCACAAGCTCGTCACCCCGCTGGCCAGATGCGCCTGTAATTCCTGTGTCAGTTTCATGCGCGCACCTCGATCACCGGAACGTCCGGCACTTCGCCCGCCTGGAAACTGGCCACGGACGAGCGGATACGATCCGTATCAAAGCGCACCGGCACGTCGAATTCATACCCGGCGGTGATCTCGTCCCCTTCATTGGGGGGGGCGGCAAACGTCACCATCCCCGTGGTCACATCCACCCAATAGTGCACCCCCTCTTTTTGCTCATCCCCTTCGATGCCCATGCGGACAGTGCCCAAAACGGGTTTCTTGATGGGGCGCGCATAGGTGTAACTGCCCGAGCGATAGGTCTTGGTCAGCTGAAATGCCAGCGTTTCCCCGTCGCCCAGGGCAATCACCTGATCGGCGAACCCGATCTCGGCCGAGGGCAGGCAGGATTTGAAATCCGACCAGTCTTTCCAGCGGAACCCGAACATCTGCCCCTGGCGTGCCTCGAAGAACCCGATCAGCGTTTCCACATCGTCCAGGGACCGCATCCCCATCCCCGCATCGTAATGCCGACGCGAATGCGCCCAGGGCGTGTTGCGTTCCTCGTGGCCATTCACAAGCGTCACAATCTCGGTGCGCCGCTCGGGGCCGCCGACGGCGCCAAAGCTCAGGTTGGCGGGGAATCTTACCTCGTGAAACTGCATATCCTATCCCTCCGATCAGCGGATGCGCTGGCCGCGCCCCAGGGCACGCCCCATCTGCGCTGCGATTTGCGATTGAGACCGGCGGAAACCTTCGACATCCGGGGTCGAGATATTCATCACCACCGTGGTCGCGCTCTGCCCCTGCATCCGGACGCCCAGTTTTCCATCCGCCCCCCGGGACAGAGGCATGATCGCTTCGGGTCCGGCCTCGCCCATCAGGCCAGTGCCGCCGCGCATCGGAAAGGTTGTCGGCCCGCTGACCACCCCACCGTTGGCAAAGGGCATCACCCGTCCTTGCGAAAACGATCCCCCCTTCGCGAAGGGCAAAATATCTGTGATCACATTCGTCAGAGTGGTGCCCAGATGATCCGTCACCGGCTTGACCGCCGCCGCATACACCGTGTTGATCATTGATTGCGCCACCGTGCGCAGCGCATCCGACAGGTTCATCCCATCCAGAATGACCCCATCGAAAGCCTTGCGCAGGCCGCGGCTCATGCCTTTTTCCAGGGCCGCCACATCCAGCGCGGTTTCGCCCATCGTGACCTGCACCCGGCGCAGTTCCTTTTCGAAACCGGCCGCCATGTTCGTCGCCGTCCCCAACGAGGTCTCCAGCGCATCCACCTGATCCTGAAGCCCGTCCAGCCCGTCAATTTCCGCCATCGTCCAACTCTCCATTTCGGTCCGGGTAAGCTGCCAGCAGCTCGTCCAGACGCGCCCGTCCCAAAGGCGCATGGCCTGTGCCCGCACCCAGAAGGATCTGCAATTCCGCCGGGGTCAGCCGCCAGAATTGCTCTGGTTGCAGCCCCAGCCCGTAAAGGCCCGCCCGCATCAGGGCGGGCCAGTCAAAGCCGGTCATGCCGCGCTGCCCGGAACGGTGAAGGCACGGGCCAGCAATTCCGCCGCCACCCGAGCCGCCGCCATCGGCCCGCCCTCGATCTCGGCGCGGGCCAGCTCGGCCGTTTCACCGTCCCAGCCCCCGCCGCGCAGCCCTGCGGCCAGCAGCAGCAGCACATCGCGCGATGAAAACCGCCCCCCTTCGAACCGCTCCACCAGTTCCACCAGCGTTTCGGTTTCCAGCGCGGTTTCCAGCTCGGCCAAGGCACCCAGCGTCAGCTTCAGCACCCGGCGTTTGCCGTCCATGACCAGCGCCACCTCGCCTGCCCAGGGGTTCGCCATCTTAGCTATCCGCCGTGAAGCTCAGCGCCCCGGCCGAGGCCATGGCCATTTCATAGGTCGCCTCGCCATTATGGCTGCCCGAATATTCGATCGAGGTGATCTGGAACGCGCCCTCGACCACGCCGAAATCGGGGATGATCACCTGGAAATCGGGCGTTTCCCCATCAAAGAAAATCTGCCGCGCGCGTTCATCGGTATTGGCGTCCTTGAACACCCCCGACCCCGAGATCTGCGCGGATTTCACCCCCGCGCCCCCCAGCAATTCGCGCCAGCCTCCCTGGCTTTCCAGACTGGTGACATCCACGCTTTCGGCGTTGAAACTCACCCGCGTGGCGCGCAGCCCCGCAATAGTGGCGAACGAACCGTCCCCGGTCAGGTCCACCTTGATCAACAGATCCTTGCCATTCTGAGCAGCCATGTCTCACTCCTTTGGGAAAATTCAGTTATCTTCGACACGAGCGCGGAATTTCAGGTCGATCCTGCGGGCCGCGCCCTTCTGTTCGCGCAACGCCTGCGCCTTGTAGAAATTCAGGGCCACCAGGTGGCCGCGGCTCAGGGTCAGTTCCGCATCCACCAGCGCATCGCAGATCGCCGCCGCGCAGTCCTTGGCCTGGGCAAAGCCCGCCTCGGTGGTGAACACCGTCACCGTGAATTCATGCTCGGCCCCGGCGCTGGTTTTGTCCGAACGATCCCGCACCAGTTCCGGCCCCAGGCTGACGTAAGTGTCCGGCACAATGCCCGAGGGCACCGCGTCAAACACATCCGTTCCCACCAGCGCCTGAACGCCCGCATCGGCCAGCAGGGCCTGATAAACGGCGCCTTGCAGCGCGGCTGCCATTGCATAGCTCATGCTGCGGCCTCCTCTTGTGCGATACAGGTCAGGAACCGGCCCTCGGGGTCTTTTTCCCCGACCGAGAGAATGCGATACACGCGATCCCCTTCGCGAAAGCGCTGGTCAGGGCGCGGGCGCATGGTTGATCCTGTCGGCGCGCCGCGTACCGTGATCCGATAGGACGCCAGCGAACGCGCCCCGCCCCCTGCCTCGGTTTCGCGCCCCGAGCGGAACGATACCTCGGCCCACAGATGGCCCAGCACGGTCCAGCTCTGGGTGTACCCCCCCGAGCCATCCGCGACGGAAACCGGCTCTTCCAGCGCCAGCGCCCTGTTCAGGCGCGGGGCTTTCATGATGCTCTCCCGGCGAAAACGCGCACCGTGCGGTAACGCTCCAGCAGGCTGGTCACGCCAAAGGGCATACAGCGGCCCGACAGGCCCGTTTCGTGGCGATATTCATAGTAATGCGCGCCCAGCATCATCACCGCCTGCGCCAGATCGGCCGGCAGATCGGACCAGTCCGGGCCATAGCCGGCCAGGAACCGCACCCGCACCGAGCCCCTCGTCGGGATCGTCGGCAACAGGCTGGCGACCGGGCAGATCCGGGGCCGCTGCTGGTCGGGGCGCAGCTGATAGGCCCCCGCCGCAATCGCCGTTTCATCGCCCGCGCGATCCACCAGCACCATTTCGGCAATCGCACTGACCGGCGCCACCGGCAAAATCTGCCCCGAGGCATCGCGCCAGTGGCTCAATGTCCAGGAAAACTCGCGCTCGATCAGCACCTTACCGGTGCGCGCCTCGACCGCCGCCATCGCCGCCCGCAGGAAGCTTTCCAGGACGGCATCCTGCACGCTGTCCTCGGCGAAACCGCTGCCCAGCCGCAGATGAGACTTGAAATCCGCGACCGGCAGCGCCGCCTGAGGCACCTGGGTCTCTTCGACTAACATCATGGAAAAACTCCGCATCTTCATGTCCCCGTCCATCGGGTCAGGCGCGCGCCATCCGCGTTGCTCGGACGGAGGGAGCAGCTAGACAACGCCTCACTTCCGACGGCGCGCGCCCTGGGACGGACCGGATGGCCCGCCCCCATCACCAGCCCCTTACGAGATGGCGAAACGCAGCAGTTTGATCGCGGCAAAGTCGCTCACGTCCCCGCCCACGCGCTTGGTGGCATAGAACAGGACGTGGGGCTTGGCGCTGAACGGATCGCGCAGAATGCGCAGGTCGGGGCGCTCGGCCACGGTGTAGCCCGCGCCGAAATCGCCAAAGGCAATCGCATCCGCACCGCTGGCAATATCGGGCATGTCCTCGGCGATCAGCACCGGGTATCCCATCAGGCGCGCGGGTTCACCTGCGGCCAGACCGTCCGACCACAAGAAGCGGCCATCGCCATCCTTCAGCTTGCGCACCGCGCCCGCGGTTTTGCTGTTCATCACGAAGGCCGCGTTGGCGCGATACTGCGCGCCCAGGGCGTAAACCAGATCAATGATCGCATCAGCCGAGCCAAAATCGCCATCGGTGCCGGTGGGCACATAGCCGATGTTACCCCAGGTCCAGACGTCATTATCGACGGCGGTGTGGGTCAGGATGCCGGTGGGTTTGTCGATGCCGTCCCCGTTGATGAAGGCTGCGGCCTCGGCGCGGGCGAATTTATCGGCGATACGGCCCGCCAGCCAGGTTTCCACGTCGAACGCACTGTCATCCAGCAGACGCTGCGAGGCCTTGGGCAGGGCCGACAGCTCGTGCAGCGGGATGGTGATGCGGTCAATCGAAGGCGTGCCGGTTTCAGCGGTGGCGGTCGCCTCATCGGCCCAGCCGTTGCCCAGGTCGGTGTGGTCCACCAGCACGTCATACGAGGTCGCCTCGACATTCACCACATTGGCGATCTGGCGCAGCGAGGCGCTGGATTTCAGCACGCTGAGGATGCTGGCCGAGGTCTGCGGATCGACCAGATAGCCACCGTCGGAATTGACGGCAGTGGACATGGCCTTGCCTTCCAGTTGCAGGCCGCGCAGCGCGTCTTCGTCGCCGTGACGGACATAGGCGTCAAAGGCTTTCTGATGGGGGGCCTCGATCTCGGCCGAGGTCGCCAGAACCGGACGTGCCGGGGTGATTGATTTACGATCAAGCATGGTCAGTCGCTCTTCCTGCTGTTGAAGTTTTGCATCAATATTGGCCCGAAAGCCCTTGAACTCATTTACGAAACCCGCGATTGCGGACTTCACCTCGGAGGCCGGAGACACAGCATCTCCGTTCCGAGACTCTTGCTCGGTCATGGTCATCCCACTTTTCCTTCTGCTCGGCCGCTAGCTGCGCGCCATCTCCTGGCGCGCGCCATCCAAGGCCGCCACCACTTCTTGCATCAGGTCATCGCCCCAGTCGTCCGACTTGGCCGCAACCCGTGCGCTTGGCAGCATCGGGAAGGTCACCAGCGACACCTCCCAAAGCTCCAATTCCGTCAAAATCCGTTTGCCCTGAGCCGTCTTGGCAGCCCGTTTTGTCCGATACCCGATGGACAGGCCCTCGATCGCGCCCGCCTCGATCAGCGCGGCGGCCTCGCGGCCCTTTTCCACGCTTTCCAGCAGGCGGCCCTTTACATAAAGCCCCTTGTCATCCTCGCGCAGTTCGTCCCACACGCCGATGGGCTGGGCCGGATCGTGTTGCCACAGCATTTTCACGCTGCGCCCTGCTCGCATCAGTTTCTTCAAAGAGCCGCCATAGGCGCCTTTCTTCACGATATCGCCGCCCTGATCGGTCTGACCGAACAGGCTGGCATAGCCCTCGATCACCATGCCATCGACAGAGACATCGTCCCCGCCCAGTCGGCAGAACTTGTGTTCCAGTCCCGTATCCATTCCTACCTCGCTCTCACGGTTGCGCCGTCAGGATCGACTGGAAGGCCTGCGCCAGAATGGTGCCCACCACGCCATAGACCGTCAGCCACAGGCGTTTTTCCAGTTTCTCCATCATCTCTTCGAGTTTCTCCAGGCGGCGTTCGAACGCCTCCTGATGCAGTTTGCTGACCCGTTCATGCGCCTCCAGCCGCAGGGCCGGCGCGCAGTCGAACGGTTCAAATCCCGCGCGTTCATCCCGCATCCTGGCCGTCCTCCAATGCGGGCAAGCCCAGCATCTGGCGTTTTTCGGCATCGGTCAGGAAATCGGCATCCGAAACCCGGCGCCATTGCGCCTCGCGCTCCGAGGACAGCGCGGCGATCTGATCCAGGTCGGGCCGCAGGTCCAGCCGCTCGCTTACATAGCCCGACAGCCAGTCGGCCACGCGCGCCGTCACCTTCTGCACCAAAGGCAGCACCGTCAGGCGATAAAACGCCCGGTTGGCCTCTTGGTAATTTGCATAGGTCGCATCCCCCGGCAGGCCCAGCATCATCGGCGGCACCCCAAAGGCCAGGGCGATTTCCCGCGCGGCGCTTTCCTTGGTTTTCTGGAATTCCATGTCGCTGGGGCTGAAACCCATCGGTTTCCAGTCCAAACCGCCCTCCAGCAGCATCGGCCGGCCGGCATTGCGTGCGCCCTGGTGGTAGCTTTCCATTTCATTCACCAGCCGGTCATACTGATCCGGTGCCAGGCTGCCCTGCCCGTCCGCGCCCTTATAGACAATCGCCCCCGAGGGCCGCGCCGCATTGTCCAGCAGCGCCTTGGACCAGCGCGAGGCCGAGTTATGCACGTCCACCGCCTGCGCCGCCGCCTGCATGGGCGAGAACCCGTAATGGTCGTCCTGCGGGTGGAAATTGCGGATATGGCAGATCTGAGACAGCGCCCCGGACACGTCAAACCGATGTTTGCGCCCGTTCACGCTGTAATCATACGCCACCGGCCAGCCATCCGACCCGGGCACCAGCGACATCCGGTCCGAGCGCAGCACATGCAGCTCCAGCGGGACACCCTCTTCACCGCCCACGGCCTCGATATAGCCGTTCCCGGTCAGCAGCATCTGCGCATAGAGCGCCTCGAACAGTTCCGCGCGGCCCTGCGCCGGGTTGGGGCGCTGCACCAGGTCCATCACCGGATGCACCTCATAGCGCTGCACGCGGTCTTGCAGGATCAGCGGCAGCGACGCGGCTGCCTCACTGATCAGTTTCACGCAGCGGAACCCCACCGGATTGCCCGCGAACCCGATCCGCGTCAGCGACACCGTGTCCCGCGGCGTCCAGGCCACCCGGCCCGCGCCCTGAAAAGCCACAACCGGCCCGGTCGCGCTGGCCTTGGTTTCGGGCGCTTCATCCACTGCCCCCCGTTTGAAGAAGTCCATAATCATTCTGTCCTTGCTCCTTGTTGCCTCTGGCTGCCGCACCCGTCGGCGTTGAAAGGCAACCTGATCTGAAAAGTTTAAGAAAAGTGAACTAGAGCGAACGCAGCTGTGGGCGGCGCTGCGGGCGGCTTTCCAAAATCAGCTCGTGCAATGCCCAAACCAGCGCATCCACGCGATCCGGGCTGCCCTTCCCCTGATAGCCCTGCACCGACATCTGGCACATCTGATCCTCCAGCACGCCCAGGGACCGCACGTGATGCACCCGGCCCTGCTCATAGAGAGCCGCCACAGGCTCGGCCCGCGCGGCCTTGCCCTTGCTGGCGTGCACCTTCTTGAAGGGCACGTTCGGATCGACCTGGCGCACCACGGCCTCAACCATATCGCCGCCCTGGTTGACCTCGGCCACCAGCTTGTCCGCGCCCCAATCCTCGACGGCCTTGATTGCCGCCTTGGCCCAGCCCATCGGCGTCACACCCTGAACCGAGGCATCCTCAAGCACGAACGCCTCCCAATCCTGGGCTGGCCCGCGCATCCGCACCCCGGCCACGATGATCCCGCATTCATCCGAGCCCGCAGTCCCCGTCACCGGCGGATCCACCGCCACCACGATCCGATCCACATCGGGCGCATGTTCCACCCGCAGCCCCTCCAGCCCCTTATGCGTCCACAGAGCACCGTCGATGTCGTCGATCAGAATGCCCTCCAGTTCCTGCCGGCCCAGCCGCGTGCCCGCGTATCGTTCCTGCACCTCGGCCAGGAAACTGTCTGCCAGATTGGCCCGGTTCGCCTCGGTCGGGGCGTGCGTCACCACAGTCGAGCTTAGCGACAAGATCTTCTTCAGCACCGGCACATTGCGCGGCGTGGTCGTGGCGCAGACCTGCGGATGATCCCCCAACCTGAGCGCAAATTGCAGCATATCCCAGGTGTCCTGCGCCTTGGGCCACTTGGCCAGCTCATCCACCCAGGCCGCATCGAATTGCGGGCCACGCAGCGCCTCGGGATCATGAGCCGAGAAAATCTGCGCCTCGGCCCCATTGGGCCATTGCAGCACCTTGCGCCCGGCAATCCAGCTGGGCCTGCGATCAGGCGGCGAACAGGCCAATATCCCACTTTCGCCAAACACCATCACCTCGCGGGCCTGATCCAGCGTCTCAGCCACAATCGCCACCCGCGAGGCCCGCCCCGGATCCAGCGGTTTGGACCCTTCCACCATCATCCGCACCCACTCGGCCCCGGCGCGCGTCTTGCCCGCACCGCGCCCGCCCATGATCACCCAGTTGCGCCAGTCCCCTTCGGGCGGCATCTGGTGCTCCATCGCCCAGAACTCAAACAAATAAGGGAGAGCCATAAGCTCTCCCTCCTCCATCTCATTCAGAAATTCGGCCTGTACCTCGGCAGGAGCGGAGGCGATCCAGGCGGCACCGGATACGATCCCGCGCCGCGTCGAAGTCAAGGGCATAGGATCCGACGATCCCATCCTGTTTCTGCTGTCGTTTGGCAAATTCTATCTCCAGATCAATGGCGATCCGCAACCATTGGCGGATCTCGGTCATGGTTTTCTGGCCGTCTTTCACGGCCGTGATTTCCCCGTCCTTCAGTCTTGCCTGCATGGCGGCCATATCAGCCCTTAGCGTCTCCAACTGGTCCCTGATGTCGTTCAGGCTGTCATTCAGCGGAAAGGCGCTGTCGTCTGTCGTGATCAATGTCATCGGTGCTCGCTCTGCCTCATGCTTAGGATTGCTCCGCACGAGAGAAACGGAAAAAGCGGCCCTCAGGTCACCCCAAGGCCGCTTACCCACTTCTTCTAGCATGTCATAAACACTACGCAGGACCGCGCGCCGAGTCAATCCAGAACAATCCGCAAACGCCCGTAATCATTACCAATTTCCTAACGCACCCCCACAAAACATCCCTCCGCACGCCCCGCCTTCTTTGCTCCTGCAATAACTCCGGGGGACGCGCCGCCAGGCGCGGGGGGCAGCGCCCCCTGTCCCCCCAACCACCCCGCAAAAAACATTTGCGTCAACCCCGCCTCGGCCTTAAGGGAAATCCACCGCCCCAAAGGCTCCGCGTTTTGCCCTGAACTGGACCCCGCCGATGCTGCAAACCCCCTATTACCTGATCGACAAGGCGCGCCTGCTGCCGAACCTGGAAAAGATCGCCCACCTGCGCGAAACCTCTGGCGCCAAGGCTCTGCTGGCGCTCAAATGTTTCTCCACCTGGGGGCTTTTCGATTTCATGCGCGACTATATGGATGGCACCACCTCGTCGTCGCTCCATGAGCTGCGCCTGGGGGCCGAAAAATTCGGCAAGGAAACCCACGGGTATTCAGTCGGCTGGGCCGACCATGAAATAGATCAGGCCGCCGCGCTGGCCGACAAGCTGATCTTCAACTCTCTAGGTCAGCTGGACCGTTTCGCGGACCGTACCGACAAACCCACCGGCCTGCGCCTGAACCCGCGCTTTTCCACCAGCGGGTTCGATCTGGCCGATCCCGCCCGCCCGTTCTCGCGGCTGGGCGAATGGGATATGGACCGGCTGGAACAGGCCGCCAGCCGCATCAATGGCGTGATGATCCACTATAATTGCGAAAACAGCGATTTCGATCTCTTTTCCGATCAGCTGACCCGCATCGAGACAGAATTCGGCCCCTTCCTCAAACGTCTGGACTGGATCAGCCTGGGCGGCGGCATTCATTTCACCGGCCAGGGCTATCCGCTGAATCGCCTGTCCGACCGGCTGAAATCCTTCAGCGATACGTTGGGCGTGCAGGTCTACCTGGAACCGGGCGAGGCCACGATCACCAATTCCACCACGCTGGAAACCACCGTTCTGGACATCATCGACAACGGCAAGAAAGTCGCCATCGTCGACAGCAGCATCGAGGCCCACATGCTGGACTTGCTGATCTACCGCGAAACCGCCAAACTGCCCCAGACCGGCCCCCATGAATACCAGATCGCCGGCAAAACCTGCCTGGCGGGCGACATTTTCGGGGATGCGCGCTTTGATCAGCCCCTGCATATCGGGGATCGCGTCACCATCGACGACGCCGCCGGCTATACTATGGTCAAGAAAAACTGGTTCAACGGCGTGGCCATGCCCGCTATTGCCATCCGTGAACTGGACGGCACCATCACCGTGCAGCGCCAGTTCAGCTACGAAGACTTTTCCTCGGCCCTGTCCTAAGGGCCATCCATCCCAGAACCAAAGGGGGTTCCGACCGTTGAAAAAGAACGTTCTCATCATCGGCGCTGGTGGCGTCGCTCAGGTCGTAGCGCATAAATGCGCACAAAACAACGATGTGCTTGGCGATATTCACATCGCCAGCCGGACGCTTGCGAAATGCGAAGCGATCCTTGAGTCCGTCCGCGAAAAGGACGCAATGAAGACAGAGGGCGTTCTGGCCGCGCATCAGGTGGACGCGATGGACAGCGCCGCCGTGGCTGCCCTGATCCGCAGCACCGGCGCGCAGATCGTGATCAACGTGGGCTCGGCCTTTGTGAATATGACCGTGCTGGACGCCTGTATCGAAACCGGCGCGGCCTATATCGACACCGCCATCCACGAAGACCCGGCCAAGATCTGCGAAACCCCGCCCTGGTACGCCAATTACGAATGGAAAAAGCGTGACCTATGCGCCGAAAAAGGCATCACCGCCATTCTGGGCGCGGGCTTTGATCCGGGCATGGTGAATGCCTATGCACGTTTCGCCATCGACATGATGGACGAGGTAAAATCCATCGACATCGTGGATATCAACGCGGGCAATCACGGCAAATACTTTGCCACCAACTTCGACCCGGAAATCAACTTCCGCGAATTCACCGGCACTGTTTATTCCTGGCAGAACGGCGCCTGGCAGGAAAACAAGATGTTCGAGGTGGGCAAGCTTTGGGATCTGCCGGTCGTTGGCCCCAGCCAGGCCTATATGTCTGGCCATGACGAGGTGCACAGCCTGGCAGTTAACTATCCTCATGCGGATGTGCGGTTCTGGATGGGCTTTGGCGATCACTATATCAACGTCTTTACCGTATTGAAATCGCTGGGGCTTTTGTCTGAACAGCCCGTCACCACCGCCGAGGGCCAAGAGGTCATTCCGCTGAAAGTGGTGAAAGCCGTGCTGCCCGACCCTGCCTCTCTGGCGCCTGGGTACACTGGCAAAACCTGCATCGGCGATCTGGTGAAAGGCACCAAGGACGGCCAGGATTTCGAGGTCTTCGTCTATAATGTCGCCGATCACAAGGACGCCTATAACGAGGTCGGCTCTCAGGGGATTTCCTACACCGCCGGCGTGCCGCCCGTGGCTGCCGCCATGCTGGTGGCCAATGGGGAATGGGATGCCAGGACCATGAAAAACGTCGAAGAGATGGACCCCAAGCCGTTCTTTACCATTCTGGACCGGATCGGCCTGCCGACCCGTGTGCAGATTGGCGGCCTGGGCGGCGAAGACAAGCCCTGGAATGCCTAAGGCTGAACGCCTCGCTTTGCCTGTCCGGCGCGCCTCATTGATGGCGCGCCGTATTTTTATCCGCAGCCCCCAAGACCGCCCGCAGCATGGCACACCGAAAAACGCCCCCTGAAATCAAGGGGCGCTCTGGCTTTACTGATTGGCGCGTTCCGCTTCGATCTGGCGCCATTTGGCGACATTGCGGTTATGCTCTTCCAGCGTTTCCGCAAAGGCGTGCCCGCCGGATCCATCGGCCACAAAGAACACATAGTTCGTGTTGGCCGGATCCAAAGCCGCCTGAATACTGGCGCGGCCCGGATTGGCAATCGGCGTGGGCGGCAGCCCGTCAATAACGTAAGTGTTCCAAGGGGTTTCCCCGCGCAGCTCGCTGCGGCGCAATCCGCGCCCCAGCACGCCCTGCCCCTTGGTGATACCATAGATCACGGTGGGGTCCGTTTGCAGGCGCATCCCGCGGTTCAGCCGGTTGATGAACACGCTGGCCACCGTGCGCCGTTCCTCTGCGACGCCGGTTTCCTTTTCGATGATCGAGGCCAGGATCAGCGCCTCTTGCATACTGGCCAGCGGCAACCCGTCTACGCGGTTTGTCCAGGCCTCTTGCAGGTAGATCGCCTGTTTTTCCTGCATCCGTTCCAGCACCGAGCCCCGCGTGTCCCCCACCCGCACCTCATAGCTGTCAGGGGCCAGGACGCCCTCGGCGGGCACCTCTACCTCGCCCTCCAGAACGTCGATCCCTTTCAGAGCCTCAACGATCTGCCAGCTGGTCACGCCCTCGGCCAGGGCAATGCGATACCGTGTGTCGGACTGGCCGCGCACCTTGGTGAAATCGGCTGGGGTTTGCTCGGTTGCCGGGTCGAAACTGGCCTTTTCGACATAGCGGTTCGTGGCCGGATCCAGTTCCCGCACCACCACGCCCGAGCGCGTTACGCCGATGCGATACACCACCTCGGTGCCGCAGGTCGAGGCCCCGCCACGCGTGACGATATCGACGATTTCCTCCATCGAGGCTCCGGCGGGCACAAGGAAGCTGCCCGCCTTCAGCTGGCTGGCCTTACCGGCGTAATCCGCGCCCAGACGCAGGATCATCCCACTGGACACAGCGCCTTGGTTTTCAAGGGTTTGGCTAACCTTCTTAAAGTTGCTCCCCCCCTCGACGCGCAAACAGATCGCGCCATCCAGAGGCCCTGCGGTTTGATATTCCCGCTTGCCCCACAGAATGATCCCGCCCAGCAGGAACAGCGCCACGATCAGCATCGTCAGCGCGTTGGACGCGATGGCACGCCACATTTAGTCGACTTTCCCGAACAGAACGCTGGCGTTGGTGCCGCCAAACCCAAAGCTGTTGGACAGCGCGATCTTGATCTCGCGCTCGCGTTTGGCATTCGGGGCCAGATCAATCGGCGTTTCCACGGCCGGGTTGTCCAGGTTGATCGTCGGCGGGGCCACCTGATCGCGGATCGCCAGGATCGAGAAAATCCCCTCGATCGCGCCAGCCGCGCCCAGCAGGTGCCCCGTGGCCGATTTCGTCGAGGACATGGTCGCCTTACCCGCCGCATCGCCCAGCAGGCGCTCCACTGCGGCCAGTTCGATCACGTCGGCCATGGTGCTGGTGCCGTGCGCGTTGATGTAATCCACCTGATCGGCGGTGATCCCCGCGCGTTTCAGCGCCGCCGTCATCGAGCGGAAACCGCCATCGCCATCCTCGGATGGGGCGGTGATGTGATAGGCATCGCCCGACAGGCCATAGCCCAGAACCTCGGCGTAAATCTTGGCACCGCGCGCCTTGGCGTGTTCGTATTCCTCCAGCACGACAACCCCCGCGCCCTCGCCCATCACGAACCCGTCGCGGTCCGCGTCATAGGGGCGGCTGGCTGCCTTGGGATCGTCGCTGCGTTTGGTGGACAGCGCCTTGCACGCGTTGAACCCTGCGATGCCCAGCGGGGTGATCGCCGATTCCGCGCCGCCCGCCAGCATCACATCCGCATCGCCCCATTGGATCAGACGCGCGGCATCGCCAATCGCGTGCGCCCCGGTGGAGCAAGCCGTCACAACCGCATGGTTGGGCCCCTTGAAGCCGTATTTGATGCTGACCTGCCCCGAGATCAGATTGATCAGCGCCCCCGGAATAAAGAAGGGCGAGATCCGGCGCGGGCCTTTTTCCTTCAACGTGATCGAGCCCTCCTCGATCGACTGCAACCCGCCGATGCCCGAGCCGATCATCACGCCGGTGCGTTCGCGGCTGGCCTCGTCCTCGGGCATCCAGCCCGAATCCTCGACGGCCTGGGTGGCAGCGGCATAGCCATACAGGATGAAATCATCCACCTTGCGGCGTTCCTTGGGGGCCATCCAGTCATCGGCGTTGAATGTTCCGTCCGTCCCATCGCCCAGCGGCAGCTCGCAGGCATAATTCGTGCCCAGATTGCTGGCGTCGAAACGGGTAATGGGCCCCGCTCCGGATTCTCCGGCCAGCAGACGGCTCCACGTTTCCTCGACCCCGCAGGCAAGCGGAGTAACCAGTCCAAGCCCAGTAACGACGACACGACGCATCTTAATATGCCCTTCCTCAGCAGTCTTTCCCCGCTCATACCCTGCAATCTACCTCAGGGGCAAGAGCACGCGCCCCCATCCGCGCCTTGTCGCAAGGATTTGCGCGGCCCTTGGGGCGTAATTCCTTGTTAAGGAACATGTGCGATGGTGATCGCTCAGGGAGGATAACCAAGATGCACCAAAGGTTCTTGCAGTTTATGCTTGGCCTGATGTTTCTTTTGTTTTCGAATTCGCAATCGGTCGCGGAAGAGTGTGAAACGCAGGATTGGCTGGTCCAGACGCACCATCTGGCCAAGGTATTTGAAAAAGAGCGGAATGGCCCAAAGGCCGAAAAAGCGGCCAAGCAACTTAGGCGGGCGCTGGATCAATATCCCGTCTCGCAACTGGGTACGCGGCTGCGCACGGCGGGGCTGGCGAAACACGGGAACGATATCGTCGGGTTTCTGCGCACACAGAATTCGCTGGTGGAATCGCAGCTGCTGTGGGGCGGCACCACACGGTTCCCCCCTCGTCTGGAGCGGAAAGTACAGGAATTCTCTTCGCGCATGCAAAAGCTTGTTCCGGGGATGCGCTGCGCTTCCGATCAGAACTGGCGGCCCAAAACGGCCCTGGCCGGGCTGGGCGACAGCACGCCGCTTGGGGCTGAAAACTCCAGCGGCAACAGCCTGTTTTTCCCTCCCAATGCGGCGGTGATCAGCTTTGCGGTTTTCGGGCTGATGGCCGCCCTGGCCGGGGGCTCTGTGGCGATGCGGTTTCGCACCAAGCGCAGGCACAGACGTGCGCGCAGGCTGCCTTGCGCTCTCAGCTGCACTGTCACGTTCATCGAGACCACCGCCACCGGGGATCGCCACGCGGCCCGCCGGGGCCGGATGTGCGACATCAGTCAGCTGGGCGCCAAAGTCTGTCTGGATTCCCCCGTTCCCCTGGCCCTTAACACTTGCACAGTGCAATCACATCACTGGGCAACGTCGGGCCGAATCATCTGGCGAAACGCACAATGTATGGGGGTGGCCTTCAAACGGGCGCTGCCAAGGCAGGAACTGCTGCATCTGGTGCGCCTGAATCGCAAACTGCACGCCGGCAAAGAAAACGGCGCCCCGGAGGACGCCGTTATCGGAAATAATCCCTGAGGATATCTCGATCAGGACGCTTCGGTGATGAATTTCACCGCGTCGCCGAAGGTCTGGATGGTTTCGGCGGCGTCATCGGGGATTTCGATACCGAATTCTTCTTCAAAGGCCATCACCAGTTCAACGGTGTCCAGGCTGTCCGCGCCCAGATCGTCGATGAACGAGGCGTTTTCGGCAACCTTGTCCTCTTCCACACCCAGGTGTTCCACAACGATCTTTTTCACGCGGTCTGCGATATCGCTCATATCAAAGTCCTCATAGCTTTGTTGGGCCTGATGGCCCGGTTCTCCGCCCTCGCCCGCGGGGATGGCTTCTCTCTTGTGCCCGGTGTAGCGGGCGGCTCGTCATCCCGCAAGCGGGAAGTCCGGCAGCGCAGCGCCCCCGGAAAATCTGCGTGGCCTATAACACATGGCGGGCACGAGGCAAATGCTTTCACCGCGCTCAGGCAGATCAGATGCGATTTATCGCAATCTGACGATCCAAAGCCCGCCTTGGGGGGCCATCGTCCGGCCCGGCCAAGACGGGCAAATTCAAGACCGGCAAATTCAAGACCGGCGCAGTACCGGTGCTGGCCCCGGCCGCTTCCCCAAAAAGGGAATCACAGCATCGCCATGCCGCCGTTAACGTGCAGCGTGGTGCCGGTGACATAGCCGGCCTCGGGGCTGGCCAGGTACAGAACGGCGGCGGCGATCTCTTCGGGGGTGCCCATGCGCGCGGCGGGGATCTGCGTGTTGATCTTGGCCTTCTGATCGTCGGTCAGCTTATCGGTCATCGCGGTGGCGATGAAACCGGGCGCAACGGCATTGGCGGTGATGCCGCGACTGGCGACCTCATAGGCGATGGATTTGGTCAGGCCGACCATGCCCGCCTTGGACGCCGCATAGTTCACCTGGCCGGGGTTGCCGGTGGCCCCCACGATCGAGCTGATGTTGATAATCCGGCCCCAGCGCGCCTTCATCATCGGGCGCATCACGCCACGGCACAGGCGCATGGTGGCGGTCAGGTTCACGTCGATCACCGACTGCCATTCCTCATCCGACATGCGCATGAAAATCTGATCGCGCGTGATGCCTGCGTTATTCACCAGAATATCGACAGCACCCATTGCCGCCAGCGCCTGTTTGGGCAGCGCGTCCACGGCCTCGGGGTCCGAGAGATTGCAGGGCAGAACATGGGCGCGCTCGCCCAGTTCGGCGGCCAGAGCCTCCAGCGGTTCCACCCGCGTGCCGCTTAGCCCGACGGTGGCGCCAGCGGCATAAAGGGCCTTGGCGATCTGTCCGCCAATCCCGCCCGATGCGCCAGTCACCAGCGCGCATTTACCTGTCAGATCAAACATTTATCTTCCTTTCCTGACGGCTTAGCCGTTCAAAACCTTGGCCACATCTTCGGGCGTGCCGATGGCCGAACACCCGATCGAGCGGTCAATCCGGCGGATCATTCCGGACAGGGCCTTGCCTGCGCCGATTTCCCAAACCTCGGTCACGCCTTCTTCGGCCATGAACATCACGCTTTCGCGCCAGCGCACCGAACCCGTCACCTGATCCACCAGAAGCGAGCGGATGGTGGCCGGATCATCGACCGCCTCGGCCACGACATTGGCAACCAGCGGCACCACGGGTCGGCTGATGTCCACGTGGCTCAGCGCCTCGGCCATGACCTGGGCGGCGGGCTGCATCAATTCGCAATGGAAAGGCGCGCTGACGGGCAGCATCACGGCGCGTTTGGCGCCCTTTTCCTTGGCCAGCGCGACCGCGCGTTCCACGGCGGCCTTGTGGCCCGACACCACCACCTGCGCGGGATCGTTGTCATTGGCGGCCTGGCATACGTCGCCCTCGGCGGCGGCGGCAGCCACATCCTGAGCGGTCTGGAAATCCAGCCCCAGCAGCGCCGCCATCGCGCCCACGCCCACCGGCACGGCCTCTTGCATGGCGCGGCCACGGGTGCGCAGCAGACGGGCGGCATCCGAGATGCTCAGCGCGCCAGCCGCCGCCAGCGCGGAATATTCCCCCAACGAGTGCCCCGCCACATGACTGGCCTTCTGAGCCAGCACCAGCCCCTCGGATTCCAGCGCCCGCAGCGCCGCCAGCGAGGTCGCCATCAGCGCAGGCTGAGCGTTTTGCGTCAGGGTCAGCTGGTCCTGCTCGCCCTCCCAGATCAGCGTGCTCAGGCTTTCACCCAGCGCCTCGTCCACTTCTTCGAAGACGGCCTTTGCCGCAGGATAGGCATCGGCCAGGGCCTTGCCCATACCGATGGTCTGTGCCCCCTGACCAGGGAAAACGAAAGCAGTGGTCATGGTTATCCTCGTCCCATTATGCGTGTTTGCCGAATTGGCGTAGCCGGTGTAGCCGCCTCTTAGGTTGACCACAAGTAAAACAGCCATCTGCTTGTCCTTGCAGAGCCCTTGTGCACTCATGCAGGTAGAGCGCGCGCCCATCTGCGGCTATTTTTGGCCAAACGACGTTCGAGGACAGACATGACATTGCATAACACCGTTCAAAGCTATGGGCCGGTGGCGCGGGGCCTGCATTGGCTGACCGCGGCCCTGATCCTGGCCATGATCCCGCTGGGATTTATCGCGGAAAACCTGGCCCACGCGATCAACGCGCCCGGCGCCACCCCCGCGCCCGAGGATTTCACCCAGGTCAAGCTTTTATTTTCCATACATAAAACTCTGGGCGTTGTGACGTTTTTTGTGGCCTTGCTACGCATTTTATGGGCATTCTCCCAGCCGCGCCCGGCCCCGCTGCACCCAGAGCGCCGGCTTGAGACCTTGCTGGGCGAGCTGGTGCATTTTGCCCTGTACGGCGCTATTGTGATCGTGCCGCTGTCGGGCTGGGTGCACCATGCGGCCACCACGGGGTTCGCGCCGATCTGGGGCATCGGACAGTCCCTGCCCTTCGTGCCGAAATCCGAAAGCGTGGCGCTGTTTTTCTCGGGGGTGCACGAGATTTCGGCCAAAGTGCTGATCGGCGCGCTGCTGCTGCATATTGCCGGCGCGGTGAAACATCAGATCATCGACCGGGATCTGACGCTTGCCCGGATGACAAAAGGCGTGGCCAGCGCCCTGCCCGATGCCAAATCTCATGTGCCGGCACTGCCGGTTCTGGGGGCGGTCGCCATCTGGGGCGCGGTCGCTTTGGGCGCTTGGGGAGCGAGCGGCATTCAGCCCCGCCAGGACAGCCCAGCACAAGCCAGCCAGGCTCCGGCCGCCGCGCCCCTACAGACCGCCGCCAGCGACTGGCATGTGCGTCAGGGCAGCCTGAATATTTCGGTTCAGCAGATGGGCAGCACGGTGACCGGGGCCTTCAGCGACTGGACCGCCGCCATCACCTTTGACCCAAAGGCCGACGGCCCGATCAAAGGCCAGGTAAGCGTGGCCGTCGCGATTGCCTCGCTTCGGCTGGGGACGGTGACACAGCAGGCCATGGGGCCGGATTACTTCGATGCGCAGGGCTTCCCGACGGCCCGGTTTGAGGCCGACATCGTGGCGGCGGATCAGGGCTATGTCGCCGACGGGACGCTGACGATCAAGGGCCATTCCGTGCCGCTGTCCCTGCCCTTCGATCTGACGCTGGAGGCCGACACCGCAACCGCCCAAGGCAGCACGCAGACCGACCGGCGCGATTTCCAGATCGGCACGGGCATGACGGATGAGGGCTCTTTGGCGTTCGGCGTCGGCATCAGCTTTGATCTGACCGCGACCCGGACAGCCCCCTAATTGCGCACGAAAAAGCCGCCGGCAGAATGACCGGCGGCTTCGGCGCTCTTGCAGGGCGCGTTTATTCGGCTTTCATCGCCTCAATCGAGATCATCAGCTGCACTTCGTCGCTGACATAGGGGGCGAATTTGCCCAGATCGAACTCCGAACGCACCACGGTGGTGGTGGCATCGAAACCGGCCCAGGGTTTCCCGGCCATCGGATGATCGCCCATCTGGTTCAGCTTGGCATCCAGAACAACCGATTTGGTGATCCCGTTCATCGTCAGATCGCCGGTGATCAGCGCGGTGCTCTCGCCGGTAACCTCGATCCCGGTCGAGGCAAAGGTCACATCGGGGTTAGCCTCTGCATCAAAGAAATCGGGCGACATGAAGTGGCCCAGACGCTTTTCCCAGCCGGTCAGCATGGATTTGACCGGGAAGGACACGGTCACGGACGAGGCGGCGGGGTTTTCCTGATCGAACATGATCTCGCCTTCGAAACCCGAATACATCCCGTAGGTGGTCGAGTAGCCCAGGTGGTTATAGGAATAGATGATCTGGCTGTGGCTGGAATCCAGCACGTATTTTTCAGCGTCTGCCGCAGCAATATTCGCACTGAAAAGCGCAGCAGCCAGAGCGGCGGTGAGGGCGGTGGTTTTCATCAAGGCTCTCCTTGTTGGGCCGTTGGTCGGATAGCCTAGGATCGCCCAAGCCGCCGCGACGCGGCAATCCCGCACAGATTCACACCCGTTGTGAGCAGAAGAACAGAAAGCCCCGCGGCAAGCCCCCGTTCAGACCGCCCGCGCCAGCCGCAAACTGGTGAATTTTTCCGCAATCTGCGCCTCGATCTGATGGCCGACAACCACGCGCAAAATATCCTGCCCCCCCGCCAGACGGGCCTGAAGAACCCCCTGATTCAGGCTGATATCCTCAAGATCGTCAAAGCAATAGTGCCCGGCCACCCGCGCGATCCCGTCAGGGCCGCGGTACAGATGGCTCAGCCGCCCGTTCGAAAAATCGAGCTGGAATTCCTCATCATACCGCCCTGCGCGCCCCGCGCCCCACAGGCCCAGAGCGATCCCCATGAACAGCACGGATATGACCAGACGCACCAGCATTTCGGATCCGTCCTCGAACGCGCCCGGCACCAGCCACAGCCCAGCCGCCGCCATGCCCAGAACCACGCCAAAAAACCGCATCGTCGCCCGCGTGACATCGTGACCGGGCGAAACCGGAACCGCGGAACGGATCAAAGCGGCCCGCACGATGGGCGGATGGGCGGTTTTCGTCATGTCTTTCCCCCGCATCTGTTCCCCCTGCCGGATGGCCAAATCTGTGTACTTTGATTAAAAATTGAAACTGCCGCCCCAAAACGGCAGGAATGGGGCGGGTTTGGGGGAAATTCCCGCCGATTTCGCAGCGATTCCGACACGGGGGATTGCAGCCTTGCGCCAGGGGCGAAACCGTCGTATACGCGCAGCTCCTTTCGCAGTTTTACATGAACCGCGCAGTCTCTCGTGGAGGGTCGCGAAAGGATCAGCCCTCCTATGAAATGCGCCTGAAAATGAACAGGAGTAAACATGCCGCTTTACGAGCATGTCTTCATCTCGCGCCAGGATCTGTCCAACGCGCAAGCTGAAAGCCTCATCGAACATTTCGGTACCGTTCTGGCTGATAACGGCGGCAAAGTCGTCAACAGCGAGTACTGGGGTGTCAAGACGATGGCCTACAAGATCAACAAGAACCGCAAAGGCCACTATGCCCTGCTGAAAACCGACGCCCCCGTCGATGCCGTGCAGGAAATGGAACGCCTGATGCGCCTGCATGATGACGTGATGCGCGTGCTGACCCTGAAGGTCGACGCCCACGAAGATGGCCCCTCGGTCCAGATGCAGAAACGTGACGAACGCGACAACCGTCGTGAACGTCGTTCGTGATCAGCTTGAGGAAAGGACGATAAGTCATGGCTGCTAAACCGTTTTTCCGCCGTCGCAAGGTCTGCCCCTTCTCGGGCGACAACGCGCCGAAGATCGACTACAAAGACACCAAACTGCTGCAACGCTACATCTCTGAGCGCGGCAAAATCGTGCCCTCGCGCATCACCGCAGTGTCCGCCAAGAAACAGCGTGAACTGGCCCGTGCCATCAAACGCGCCCGTTTCCTGGCCCTGCTGCCCTACGCCGTGAAGTAAGGAGAAAGCACAATGCAAGTTATCCTTCTGGAACGTGTGGCCAAACTGGGCCAGATGGGCGATGTCGTCGATGTCAAACCCGGCTACGCCCGCAACTTCCTGCTGCCGCAGGGCAAGGCTCTGACCGCGTCGGACGCCAATGTTGCATCGTTTGAAGCGCAGAAAGCTCAGCTGGAAGCGCGCAACCTGGAAACCAAGAAAGAAGCCGAAGATCTGGCCGAAAAGCTGGGTGGTCAGCAGTTCGTCGTGATTCGCTCGGCGTCGGATGGTGGCAACCTGTACGGCTCGGTGACCAACCGTGACGTGGCAGAGGCCGCAACCGCCGAAGGCTTCACCGTGGACCGCAAACAGATCGTGATCGAACTGCCGATCAAGACCCTGGGCGTACACGCCATTGCCGTTGTCCTGCACCCCGAGGTTTCGACCACCGTCGAAGTCAACGTGGCGCGCTCGGAAGAAGAAGCCGAGCTTCAGGCCGAAGGCAAGTCGATCCAGGAACTGGCAGCCGAGGCAGAGGCCGCGGCCGAGTTCGAAATCTCGGAACTGTTCGACGATATCGGCAGCGCCGCATCGGACGACGACGATCTGGCCCCCGAGGCCCCCGAAGCCGAAGAAGCGGCCTCGGACGACGAAGTGTAATTCAGTTCCCACCGGAACCGAAGCCAACCGCGCGAGTTTGCCTCGCGCGGTTTTTCTTTTGTGGTTGCGATCCCTGCTCAGATTATGTTGACTGTGCGTAATGATACGCTGCCACGTACCCAACACCTGCCCCGGCCGCCGGGGCCTTAGGTTTGTGCCTCCTGCCGAAGGGGCCAGCCATTCAGGGCTTTTATTAACCATTTGTTTGCCTATCTAATTCAAAGATTAATGCATGTTTGTGAGAAGAGACCTCTGAATGCGCGCAATTGACCTGACAGGAATGCCGCCCGGCCAAGTGGACTGTGTCACCTTGCTGGACGAGATGTGCGAATCTCTTGGGTTCGATTACGGCTCGTATGCGACCATCTGTTCGGTAACCGGGGATATTCTGGGCTACGCCACCTATCCCGAAGCCTGGAAAGAGCATTACATCAAGCGCGGTTTTCACCGGATCGACCCCACGCTGACCGAATCCGCCCAATGTATCGCGCCGGTCGAATGGTCTCGCTTCGATAAGAATTCGCGTTTTCACACCGTGTTTTCCGAGGCCAAGGCCTTTGGCATCACCCCTCAGGGGCTGACGATCCCGGTGCGCGGGCCCTATGGCGATTATGGCCTGCTCAGCGTCACCCGTGATTGTAGCTCCGGCGAATGGGCCGATCTGGTGCGCAAAACCACCGGCGATCTGCAACTGGCCGCCGTGCGGATGCACGATCAGGTGCTGCATTCCACGCAATTGCATCAGACGCTCTCGCGGCCGGCCCTGTCCACGCGCGAGGTGGAGATCCTGCAATGGATTGCCTCGGGCAAATCGCAGCAGGATGTGGGCGATATTCTGTCGATTTCCCATCGCACGGTCGAGGTGCACCTACGCTCTTCGCGCGAGAAGCTGGGCGCCCTGACAACCGCCCAAGCCATTGGTCGCGCTATCGGATTTCGCCTGATCCACCCCGGCTAGCACCGTACTACGGGAAACCCCCAATGGAGTCCCCCGGTCAGCGCGTTAGTGTTTCCTTGCACTAACCATCCCAAGGGGAAGCTCATGATCATCGTGATCGACGCGCTGAACAGGCACCTGTTTAAGGATATGCTAAGCGACATGCACGCGCTCAGGCAGCAGGTTCTGGGGCCGCAATCCGGCACCGCTGAAACCGTCGATACGTTTGACCAGCTGAACCCGGCCTATGTTGTCCACCTTGGCCCGAAGGGGCAGATCACCGGCAGCCTGCGACTGTTGCAGACCACGGGGCCGCATATGCTGTCGGATTCGCTAAGCGAAATCCTGGCAGGCGAGGCCCCTTTGCGCAGCGCCCGCCTATGGGAGGCCTCTCAGGTCTTTGTCGATCTGAATGCGCCCGAGGCAGCCCGGATCACGGCCACGCTGATGACCTCGGCGCTGGAATATGCCCGCCGCGCCGGCGTGCTGGACATGGTGGTGCTGCTGAACCCGCAGATGGATCAGATGCTGTCGCATTTTCAGGACCGCCCCAGCGACTATCTGGGCCTGTCCAACGCGGGGATCGTTGCGGCGCTTATGGATTGCTCGCCCGAGCGGATCGCCGCGCTGCGCAGCAATGCAGACCTACCCGAGCAAAGCTTTGCCAGCTCGGACGAGGCGCTGGCGCTATATGGGCGGGGCCGCACCCGCGCCCTGCCCCGCACAGCCCAGGGCGGCAATCGCGCAGCCCTGCGCAGCTGGTGCGAAGAACAGATTTTGGCCGCTCAGACCCCCGAAGACCGCGCCGCCGCCGAGGCCCTGCGGATTGAGCTGTCCCACCTGATCGACGGCGTGCACGTGCGCCGTTGCAAAGCCTGACCACTCACGGTCCCTTCGCCGCTATCCGCCGAAATTCTCCCCGGTGGGTAGCGGCATCATCCTGATCAGACGCGAATCCGCCACCCCGGCCTGACGATGCACCATCGCCGCGCGGTAGTCCGGATCGCGGATCATCGCCGCGAATGTTTCGGCGCTGGGGTATTGCGCGATAAAGCACAAATCCCACTCTATCTCCTGCGGGCCGATCACCATTTGCTCCATCGCGCCGCGCCAGACGATCCGCCCGCCCAGCCGTTCCAGCACCTTCTGGCTGCCCTTGCCGTAGTCTGCGTAGGCCTGCGCCCCGGTGGCCTGCCGCCCATCCGGATACTCGGCCTGCGCGCGCAGTCTGATCAGGTTCAGCATATGGATCGGTCCGGGCCGGTCATTGGCCTGAAAGGCGTCGAACACCTCTTTGGTGAAGCTGGTATAGCCCATCTGTTTCCTCCCTTGGGTGGCCAAAGGATGGGCATCCGTGCCGCGCAGGTCAACGCTGGCCCGGCGCGACCTGGCGTCGGAAACGCAAAAGGCCACCCCAGGGGGTGGCCTTCGCGGATCGGATCAAAGGGCGACTTATTCGTCGTCCAGCGCCTCGACCGCTTTTTGCAGATCGTCTTTGGAGACCTCTTTGTCAGTCACGCTGGCCTGCTCGACCACGTGATCGACAACTTTGTCTTCGAACAGCGGGGCGCGCAGCTGCTGCTGCATCTGAGCGTTTTGCTGAATGAATTCAAAGAACTGACGTTCCTGACCGGGGTACTGACGCGCCTGGTTCATGATCGCCTGAGTCATCTCGGCATCGGTGACCTCAACCTCGGCTTTCTGGCCGATTTCGGCCAGCAGCAGGCCCAGACGCACGCGGCGTTCGGCCAGGGTGTTGTGCTCGTCGGTGGTCTCGATCTCACCGTGGTTGTGATCGGTCACTTCGGGGTTGTCTTCGTGCCACAGCTGGTGCGCGATCTGTTTGGCTTCGGCTTCGACCAGGCTGGGGGGCAGCTCGAACGAGACTTTGCCGTCCAGCTGGTCCAGCAGGGCGCGTTTCATCACAGCGCGCGAGGCACCCTGGTATTCAGCTTCCAGACGCTCGGCGACCTGAGCCTTCAGCGCGGCCAGATCCTCGGCCCCGAATTTGGTAGCCAGCTCGTCGTTGATCTCGGCGGCGACGGGCTCGTTCACGGCTTTGATGGTGCAGGTGAACACGGCGTCCTTACCGGCCAGGTTTTCCGCGCCGTATTCGGCCGGAAAGGTCACGTTGACCTCGGTTTCTTCGCCTTCCTTGGCGCCGACCAGCTGGTCTTCGAAGCCGGGGATGAACGAGTTCGAGCCCAGCACCAGCGGGTAATCCTCGCCCGAGCCGCCCTCGAAGGCTTCGCCGTCAACCTTGCCGACGAAATCCATCACGACCTGATCGCCGTCTTTGGCCTTGGTGCCCTTGCGGCGTTTTTTCCAGTCGTTGACGCTTTCGGCCAGCGAGCTGATGGCCTCGTCGATGGCGGCGTCATCGGCTTTGACGACCATGCGCTCCAGGGTGATGTCGCTGTAATCGACCGCGGGAATTTCGGGCAGCGCCTCGTAGGTCATGGTGACCTTCACGTCGTCGCCTTCTTTCCAGTTTTCGCCGTCAACCATGTTGACCGCGGGCTGACCTGCGGGGCGGTCGCCGGACTCTTCGAAATGCGCGTTCATGGCGCCGTCGATGGTTTCCTGCATGGCCTCGCCCAGCAGGCGCTGACCGAACTGTTTGCGCAGCAGAGCCATCGGCACCTTGCCCTTGCGGAAGCCCTTCATTTCGACTTCGGGCTGGGCCTCGGTCAGTTTTTCGGTGACTTTGGCGTCCAGTTCGGCCGCCGACACGGTGATCTCATACCCGCGCTTGAGGCCTTCGTTCAGGGTCTCGGTGACCTGCATGTTGTTTTTCCTTCTCGGTGCAATACACAAGACGCCCCCAAAGAGGCGCCGAAATCTCGCCGTCTTCTAAGGACGAAAAGGCAAGGGTGCAAGCGCGAATCCCCTTTCGGCGGGTTTGAACGCGCCGTTCACGGCCCCGAATGCCAGGCGCGCGGCATAGCCACCTATACCGCGCGCAAGATCTTTGGGTTTGAGGGCTGAAATCAGGCCCAGAACTTCCAGAATGGCTTTTTCGGGGCGGCCGGTTCATTGGCCGCAGGTGCCGGATAGGCCGCCGCGATCATCGCGCCCGCCAGCGTGGTATAGGCGCCGGTCCAGGCGTCCTTGACCTCGGGGGTAAAGGCATCGCCCAGCCCCTTTTCCAGCGTCCGCAGCAGCGAGGCACCGACCTTATCGTAATCCTCGGCCTTGACCCCGTAATCCACGTGTTTCACCGCCAGCTCCTGCGCCACGGGCACGATTTTATCCAGATCGCGCAGCCCATTGACCACAACGCCCAGCGTCGCCATCAGCTTGGAGCCCTGATCCTTCATGTTCGCGCCCTGGAAATAGGGTTTCACCTCGGGGGCGGTTTCAAAAAGATCGGTGTAGAAGATTTCCGCCGCGGCGTCCTTGATCGGCACCACCTTGGCAAAGCTTTCCTGCACCAGCGTGATTGTCTTATCGTCCATCTGTTCAGTCCTTTGTATCGAGTGTTTTTATAAAGTCCTCGGCAAGAGCCTGCCCGCCGCTGGCCCACACCATGAAAGCAACGGCCAGGCCGACCTGCGCGTCGCTAAGCTCCGAATTGCCGCCGCGCGCCGGCATTTCCGTGTAACGGGGGCCGATAAACCCATTGATCGCATGATCGGTCAGCACCGCCATTCCCTGCGCGATCCGTTTATCCCAGGCCTTGGTCGAGGTGATTTTGGGCGCCCCGGTCAGCCTGTCTCCGCCGTGGCAATTCTGGCAGGTCTCTCCCCACAGAATCCTTCCCTGCGCCAGCGCCGGATCGTCCGGCACTGGCAGGCGATCGACGGTGATGAAACCGTCCATCCCTTTGCGTGTGGCGAGCGGCTCTGCCATTGCTGGCAAAGCCGACACCAGGATCAGCGCAAATGCCGACAGCCGCATCATTCCATCGGAATGCGGATGACGACACCGCCCATGACGTCTCCGGCTTCAAAGTCGGTTTTGGGCGAATCCTTGTGATCGTTGTGGCAGGCCCAGCAGGCCTCGGCCACGGCGACATCCGGATAGACGGCGGTGAAATAAGTGGTGCCGCCCAGCTCTTCTTCGCCATAGAAATTTTCACCGGGGTTGGCGGCGATATATTCCAGGCCCTCTTTTTCCATCGCGGTGGTCGGCGCGTTTTGCTTGTTGATCGGCCACAGCGACAGCAGCGAGTAGCTGAATTCGTCGGTTTCCTCGGCCACCATTTCCGCGCCGAAGCGGAACATCTGCGCGGGCAGCACCAGCGCTTTGTCATCGACGAAATGTTCCGAGGCCGTGATCACTTTTTCCTGCACGGCCAGACGGTTAACGATCATACGCGTATAGACCGTCCGGTCCGAGCTCATCACCAGATGCAGCAGATCGGTGACGGTTTCGTATTCCATGCCTTCTGCGTTTGCAGGCACGGCGCTGGTCGCGACGATGCCCCCCAGAATTGCGGCTTTGATTTTTGTGAAGTTAGCACCCATATTGCAGGTCTCCTGTTGGTCTTCGGGTTGCGGGAGTGCGTGGCCAGTTGGTCATTGGTTGGCGCCTTTTTCTGGCTGGACCACGCGTTTTACCGCCCAATCGATGCTCTCGATGTGGCGAATGGGGGTGCCCTGAAAATTCCGGCTTATCAGCTGGTCATCGGCCAATGCGTCGATGGCAAACTCCAGGCTGTGGCAGTCCAGGCAGACCGGCCGGATCATTTTCTCATTCGGGCGAAGAGTGTCGTTCTGATTGTGGTTCGTCGTCACCACGCCGCCGCGTTCGGTTTGCGGCATGTGGCAGGTGGCGCAGGTCACGCCCGCGCCGGGCAGCAAATCGCCTGCCAGCTCGGCCTGCCACAGATCGAAATGCGGGCTGTCCTTGTAGCTTTGACTGTGATCATCAGCGTGACAGGACAGGCAGGCCTCGACCGCGGCGAATTGCAGGTCCTGTTCGTGCGGCTTGTGACAGCTGGCGCAGGTCAGATCCTGGTTGCCGACATCGGGATGCAGGGCAACGCGCGCCTCGGCGGTGCTCATCAAGGGCGCGGGGCTGGGGTCGCTGACAAAGCGTTCGATCGCGCTGACCACCTCGGCGGGCGGTTTTTTCCAGCCCAGGTCTTTCAGCATGGATTTCACCTTGCGCGGCTTGGCCACCTTGGGGTGGCTGCGCATCCCGTGACGGCCCATGGCAAAGGTTCCGGCCTCGGATTTATGGCAGCTGGCGCAGATTTTCTGCGGCGGAGAGGCCACCCAGTTATCGGCGATCTGGTCGGGCGTTTTGGATTTGGGGGCGTGGCAGCTGGCGCAGGTCACATCCGCCGCCGCATGGGCCGAGGCCGCCCAGTGATCGTCAATCGCCGGATCGCGATATTGCTCAGGCGCATCCAAGGCCGCCAGATAGGTGCTGATCTCGGCCTGATGATCGGCCGTTTCCGGCACGCGAACCGAGACCGCGCGCGCAACCGCGCCAGCCGCGTGCAAAGGCGTGTCAGACAGCCAGGGCTGGCCGGAATGCTTGACCAGGTAATCTTCATACAAGGCCTTGTTATCATGGTAATTATGGCACCCCGAGGAGGCACAGGTATCGAACTCCAGCCCCGCGTGGGACGGCCGGTTCACCCGCACATCCTGCTCGCCCTCGGAATGGCAGGCGACGCAGAAATCGCCGGGCAGCGTGACCAGACCGGCCAGAGTCACCTCGGGCTGGTGCTCCAGATGGCAGCTGGTGCAGAACCGCGCGTCGATCTTTTCCCAATAGGCCGCCATGCGCGGGTTCTTGAACTTCTTGATCGGGTGGCTGTCGTTGGCCTCTTTCAGCTCTTCCTTGTGGCAGGTGACGCAGGTTTTGTTGATGTCCTTGCGGATCTTTTTCTGGTCCGAAAAATCATCCGAGGTGTGGCAGGTCTCGCAGGCCATTTCGATCTGGTGGTGGACGCCTGCGGTGTCCCCCGGCAAAAACGCGGTGCGGTCGCCGCCCAGATACAGCCGCGTGGCGACCGCACCGGCGATGGCCAGCGTTCCAATGATCCAGAGGCTCCAGAGAAGTGTCGTGCGCATTATCGGGCCTGCCTAGAACGCATAGGATGCGAGTACGTGGAAAAGGATCAGCACCGGCAGCGGCCAGAGTGCCAGGATATGCAGCCATGTCGGCATTTTGCGAGGCGGTTTGCGGGCCGATCCAATACGCCGGGCACGCAATTCGTGATCGGCCCCCGTGGCCAGCCCCGCAACCGATCCGATCAGGATCGCGCCGATAAAGAAGACCGCCAGCGCCAGGTTCCAGCCGCTGCCCAGATTGAACCCGGTATGGGCAAACAGCCCCGCCAGCGTGGCCAGGCCAATGCCGATATGCACCAGTCTCCAGCCATCGAAACCGCCCAGCCGATCCATGAAACGGAACCGTTTGCGCAGCCCGATGGCAAAGGCCATCAGCGTCAGGCCCAACAGGATGAACCCGCTGTATTGCTTGACAATATTGTCCTGCCACAGCCAGACGCGCAGGCTGTCTGGATCATAAGACGTGGGCAGCGGCACATAGCCCAGCAGGATCGGCAGCAACGCCGCCAGGCCCGCGATCGCAGACAGGGCCAGCACAGGTTTCCACAACGGCATCGGCGCGGGCTGGGCGCCGGCGTCGATCATCTCGGCCAGCAGCGGCACGCAGGTTCCGCACACGGTGCCCGCCCCGGTCTGAGCGCTGATCTCGGCCGGGGTGGCACAGCCCTGGGCCATCGCCCCGCGCACCTGCCCGCAGGTCACGCCGGTGCAGTTGCACAGGGTGGCGCTGTCGGGCATCTCGTCTGCGGCATCGTCGCTGACCGGCCAGATCAGCCCCTGCCTGCGAAACCGGAACAGCATCCACGGATAGACCGTTGCGCCCTGCTGCACCGCATCCTGCACGCGGCTGGCCTGATCCCATTTGCCAACGGCCAGCGCCCCGACGATCCGGCCCCGGTCAATGAAAATCCGACGATAGAGATCGCCTTCGTGCCAGACATGGCTGCGCACGTTGGGCTGCACCTCCAGCTGCTCGATCTCTCCAACCGAGAACACCTCGGCCCCGATCACCTTCAGCTTGGTGGTGGGGGCGGTGCCCTCAAAGACGGCCTCTTGCCCGGCGATGACCTGCGCGGCCACCTGCGCCTGCGCATAGCCCGGCCCGACCAGGCCAAACAGCTGACCGCGATGTTCGGCGCATTCGCCAACCGCATAGATCGACGGATCGCTGGTCTGCATCCGGTCATCCACGGTAATCCCCGCGCCGATATGCAACCGCGCGGCGCGGGCCAGCTGAATATTGGGACGCACGCCGGTGCAAATGATCACCGTATCGCAATCCACCCGCATTCCATCCGACAGCATCAGGCCGGTCACGCGCGTCTCGCCCAGGATTTCCCGAACCGCGACCCCGGTGCGCACGGTGACGCCCAGTTCCTCGATATTCTTGGACAGCTGCGCGCCTGCCACCCGATCCAGCTGCCGCGGCATCAGGTGGGTTTCGTGTTCGATCACCGTGACCTTGCACTGCCGCTGCCGCATCCCGCGCGCGGCCTCCAGCCCCAGCAGGCCGCCCCCGATCACCGCCACATGCCGCGCCGAAAAAGAGCGCGCAATCAGCGCCGAGGCATCGTCAGCCGTGCGAAACGTGTAAACGCCGGGGGTCTCGCGCCCGGCGATCCGGGGCACGAAAGCATCCGATCCGGTCGCCAAAATCAACGTCTGATAGGGCCAGACTGTACCGGCGGCGGTCACCACATGTTTGAAATCCGGGTCGATCCGCACCACGCGCTGACCGTAATGCAACGCATAGGGAAGCTCGGTTTCCTCTTGTTCCAAAAGGGAAATATCAGAAAACTGCACGTCTCCGCCCAGCAGGGGCGTCAACCGAACGCGATTATAGGGCGTCACCACCTCGGTGCTCAGTACCGTGACCGAGCGCCCCTTTTGCACCAGTTCTTGCGCGGCCCGAATTCCCACCGGCCCTGCCCCCACAATCAGAACATCGGCGGCGGGCTGATCCGCCCGGAGAATATCGCTGACACGATCCTGATTCCCGGCCTGCGCCCCAGCCTGCCCCCCAGTCGGGGCGGCCGTGCGGGCATTATCCGGCTGCCGGTTGCTCTGCCGGTCATTCGGGGCGGTCTGAGGTAAAGCTGGCTGTGCTGCACGAGGCTGCGGCATGACGGACACTCATCGCTCTGGGCACACCGATACGGCGCGCGAATAGATCGGTTGAGCGTCATTGCCCCAGCACTTACGTGCACATGAGAACCGGCGTCGTTGCATGGTCTCGTGGGTATAGTTAGCGAACCCGGCCCCGGCACTGTCAACGCGCGCCCGGATTTTTTCTGCAAGCGCACAATCAACTGCTTGCAAATGCATCAATCACGGATTTTTTGGGCACCCGCCGCCGTCAGTTTACGCAATATGGGCATCGCAAACAGACGCATCGCGCGAATTCACGGCAGGAACTTCGCCCCAAGGGTCCATTATTATGCGCTGTCTGTCGTCCGGACGATCCGCGCAGGCACGCCAGCCACAACCGTATTTTCAGGCACATCGCGCGTGACAACCGCATGAGCCGCCACAACCGAGTTCCGCCCAATCGTGACCCCTGCCAGAATCGTCGCCTTCGTCCCGATCCAGACATTTTCACCGATCTCGATCGGCGCCGTATCAAAGCCGGTTTCGCGCGTCAGCTGCCCCGGCGCGATCCGATGGTTCTGATCGCGCAGCACCACATATTCCGCAATCAGACAATCAGCCCCCACCACGATCCGGTCCCGCGCCACGAATACCGCGCCCGCTCCGATATGACAGCGCGGGCCGATCTGAAGCGTTCCGAATTTGGCCAGCAGATCCGAGTTCCGCCCGACACGCACATCGCCCCCCAAAGAGATACGCCCGCCATCGGTGGCCTTCATCTGCACGGCTTTTTGCAGGCGCACCCCCTGCCCCAGCGCCACGCCCGCCCGAACCGTCTGACGCCACGCGCGCAAAGAGAACAGCAATTTCCGAAGCCTGCCCCGCATTCCAATCCTCTCTGCGTCCCGTGAATGGTGCCCTATCCCTACCCGCGCATCGCCCCCACGCCAAGCCCACAACGCCCCCTGACCTGACCCTGGGCCAAAACCGCGGTCCAGCGGTTGGCAGTTCATTAGTGTAAGCCGTGCCCGGTTATGTTCGACGCTGGCAAGCCAAGAGGACAAGCTTTTGCTGACTGACAAGCTGTCCCAAAGCACCAAACCCAAGAGCATACTGTCCGAAACTATCGAACTTTTGAGGGATTTCCTCTCAAGTCATTGGAGTATCTACGAAAATGTATCATTAGAAGTGCGGAAAACCATCCTAAAGACCGCTTTCAAAGCCCCATTGGCGCATGACCACCAAAACGGCCACCGAACTCCGCAAACGTCTGTAATTTTTGAGTTTTTAGCAGGTTTCACATCAAAATGTGAAATGGTGCACCTGGGAGGAAGAACCTAGAACCTGAATTCACCTCTCAGTTGCTTTCTGCATTAGAGGATTGGGCGGAGGTTCTCAAGGGTGAGCCGGAAGTTATCCACAGGTTGGGTGAGATTGCGGCTCGGGAGTGTGAGGCGGAAGAAGCCGAAGCTTCTGACGAACCCTGATCCAGGTCGATTTGCCGGAGCCTGGGTTATGAGGTGGGGCGAGGCGAAACACTCGCCAGATTTGACTGAGGGATTCCAGGCGGCCGCGAGGCAGGATGTCGCCCCTTCCAAGGCGTCGCCTCGGCGGGAGATGTCGCCTTTTGCGCTGAGGCTGACGCGCGAGGAGCGGGATCGGTTGTCCGCCAAGATGTGCTTGGGTCATCCGATTTTCGGCAACAATACAAACTCCTGCGCGAGGACGGATTTATTCCTGTCTCATGGTCGCAACCCGGGGATTTGCCGGATCACATGCAAACCAAGCTGCGCATGATGGAGAACGCGGCCAATGCAAGCTGACAACCGCGCCTGCCTTGAATGGGCCTGCCGTGTTGTCTACGGCATCGACCCCGAGATTGAGATTTATGTTCGCCGTGATGGTGTGGTCGTCTGGGATCATCTGTTCAAGATTACCCCAAACGTCAACACAACCGACGCGTCAATCGCCACGCTTGCCCAGATGATGAAATTGCATTTTGGCGGCACCAGCTTTGCCAAGTTGCGCAATGACCTGATCCGGTCGGGCGTCGGGGAAGAGTTCGCAAATCGCGTTCATGATCATTTGGTTGATGCCTCCGTTGAAGAATGGGGGCGGCTGCGTGAACGCATCCGTTGGTATGACGACGATAACGGCGCACCGATCCTTGCCACAACCACAGCATCGGGAGGTTCCTGATATGGCTCAAGGCGGTAACAAAAATTCAGGGCGTCGTGCTGTGATCGACATGCGCCCGGACAAGCAGGAGATCATCAAAGATATTGTGCTGAACCGTCGTTCGATGGTCGAAATCGCCCGTCGCATCGGCGTCGATTATTCGACCGTGCAGCGGTATCGCGACGACAAGATCACCGAAGAAATGCGCCGCGAGATTATGGCTGAAACCCGTATTCAGGGGATCGAAGCAGACACGGAGATCATCAATCAAGACCGTATGGACGTCGCCATGACCTACGAGTCATTGGCGCGGCGGGTCGAAAAGCTGATCACCAAGGCCGAGGAAAACGAAGACGATGGGTTTGCCCTGGCTGCGATGGACGGGTTGCGCAAAGTGCTGCGCGACATTGCCACTATGCAGGGCAAGCTGGCTCAGAACCTCACCGTGAATGTCACCCTCGCGGAATCCAAGGAATGGGTCACGTTACGCACAATCTTACAGGAGGTTTGCGACGAGGTTCCCGCTGCCCGTGAACCGCTGCTCCGCCGGATGCGCCACCACGTCTTGTCCGTGATCAAGGAATCCGGTGGGCCGCACATATGGTGCAGCGCCCATCTGAAAAAGTGCGGGTTGCCCTGCTATTCACATCAGAGGAAGAAGGCACCGGGAAATCGTCCTTTGCCGAGCTTTTGCGCGATCTTCTCGGAACCCAGTATTGCGCGGCGAGCCAAAACGCGAAGTCCTTCCTCGGCGACTTCAATGTACTAGCCAACCGCGCGTTCGGGAGTATCCTGATATGGCCGGGAACAAGGGCAGTGGACGCCCAAGCACGATCAACACGCATCCTGAGAAGAAGACGATCATCAAGCAGATCGTGCTCGGGGAACACGGTCTGCCCGGTGGTATGTCGAAGGCGCAGGTTGCGAAGCGTGTCGGGATGCACCCGGATTCCGTATCGCGCTACCGCCAGCAGCATATCACCGAGGAAATGGAGCGCGCGATCTTGGCCGAGGCGCGCATCGAGCCACTGGACGAGGCGACGCGCGTTCTCAACGACGAACGGATGGACATTGCGCGGACCTATGAAAGCCTCGCGCGACGTGTCGAAAAGCTGATCACCAAGGCCGAGGAAACCGAGGACGACGGGTTCGCACTCTCCGCGATGGAAGGCCTGCGCAAGGTGCTGCGCGACATTGCCACCATGCAGGGCAAACTCGCGACCAACCTTTCAGTTTCGGTCACGCTCGCGGAATCGCCTGAATGGGTGACGCTCAAATCCATCCTGCAAGCCGTCTGTGCCGAGGTGCCCGCCGCCCGCGAGCCGCTGCTT
Source organism: Youngimonas ophiurae (nom. illeg.) (assembly GCF_049803795.1). Classification (NCBI taxonomy): domain Bacteria; kingdom Pseudomonadati; phylum Pseudomonadota; class Alphaproteobacteria; order Rhodobacterales; family Roseobacteraceae; genus Thalassovita; species Youngimonas ophiurae (nom. illeg.). Next base: position 709,045 of record NZ_JBNAGJ010000001.1, on the reverse strand, counting down.
CGCCACATGCGCCATCATGTTCTCAGCGTCACGAAAGAGGAGCAGGTGCTATGACCCACCGAGATTTCGAAGGCTGGGACGAATACAGCCGCCGCCTTGCCGCCGCCACGGACGCCGGATCGCCTGAATGGGCGCGCCTGCCGCAAAGCCGCGATGTGATGCTTGCGGAAGGCGGTAAGCTCTACTTCACGGGCATTCCCTGCAAGAACGGGCATGTCTCGCCGCGCGACGGCAATCGCAACTGCACCCAATGCAGCGTCGCCAACATGCGCGCCTACTACGAGCGACAGAAGAATGCCGTTTGATGCCCTCCATGACTGGTGCGTGGGCCTCGAACGCGACCTCGATCCCGTCGCACGACTGAGCCATTGGATCGGTCATGCGCCTGATCCGTGGCAGGTTGAGGCGTTCACCACGCAGGCGTCAGAGATCGCCCTGCGCGTAGGCCGTCAGGCGGGCAAAACCTCGGTGTTGGCCGCGCGTGCCGTCGAGGAATTGCACGTCCCCGACAGCCTGACCATCTGCGTCGCGCCCGCCGAGCGGCAGGCGAAGATCATCGCACGCGAGATCGGACAGCAGCTCCGTCGCACGAATTTGGTGATCACGCGTTCAACCTTGACCGAACTCGAAATGTCGAACGGGGCGCGTGTCGTCGCGCTGCCGTCCACGTCGGACACGATCCGGGGTTATCCGTCGGTGTCGCTGTTGATCATTGACGAGTGCGCTTTCTTGCAAGGCGAGAACGGCGGCGAAGACCTGATCTCGGGCGTCCTTCCGATGCTGACGAAAGACGGGCAGGTGTTTTTCAGCAGCACGCCCGCAGGCAAAAACAACTATTTCGCGCGGCTGTTTCTCGACGCGAAACCGGGCGACGGCATCCACCGCATTGTGGTGCGCGGCACGGATATTCCGAGGCTGGCCGAAAAGGTCGAACGGATGCGCCGCACGTTGTCCGCGACGAAATTCCGCCAAGAAATCGAAGTCGAAATGCTGGCCGATGGTCAGGCCTATTTCGACCTGTCCATCATCGAACAAGCGACAAGCACAACAGAGGTAGCCATATGCCCGAAGCTCTGAATTACGAACCCGAATTAAACCTCGTCTATCTACCTGACGGTGGCCGATAGCAGTGGCCGCCAGAAGGTGAGACCGCTCACAAAGTCCGGTGGCAGCGCATAGCGTTTGCCCTTCGCCTCTATGGGCGAGAGCGGTTGAGCATATGGGCGCGTATTTTCGAACGTCTGCAACATGGTCGCGGTTGGCAAGCCTCTGACGAGAAACGATTAAACGAACATCTTCGTCAATCGTTAACCAATTGAGGTTACCAAAACGTTAACAGAATCAATGAGCGGCAAAACCCGCCTGTGTTTAAAAAATGTTTGAAAATCGCGCGCACCCCGCTGCGTGACTTCAAAATTTTTCGTTCATTTTGAGTGGCTTAATGGTGCCCCCACACGGACTCGAACCGCGGACCTACTGATTACAAATCAGTTGCTCTACCAGCTGAGCTATAGGGGCTACTCGGCGAACGAATAGTCCATGCTTTCGGGCTCTGCAAGGGCTTTAGCGACTTGCGCGTGCCAGAAGCATAACGGCGGCCAGGCCCACCAGGATGACCAGGATCGCGGCCGGTGCCGCATCGCCCAGATTTTCCAGGCTGGCCTGATCGTGCACGCGCGTGGCCAGGGTGTTGAAATTAAACGGGCGCAGCAGCAGCGTGGCGGGCAGCTCTTTGACGCAATCGACGAAAACCAGCAGCAGAGCCGACCCGACCGAGCCCCGGATCAGCGGGTAATACACCTGGCGCAACACCTGCCCCCGGCTGCGCCCCAATGACCGTGCCGCCATCGGCAAAGACGGCGACACCCGCCCCATCGCCGCATCCGCCGCACCCTGGGCAATCGCAAAGAACCGCACGCTATAGGCCAGCACCAGCGCCACGGCCGAGCCCGTCATCACCAGCCCGATATCATAGCCCGTCAGCGCTTCGATCCCGTCGGCCATCGCATTGTCCAGCGCGGCCAGAGGGATCAGGATCCCCACCCCCAGAACGGCCCCCGGCGCGGCATAGCCGATGGTTGTCAGCGGCAGCAGCAGGCGCGGCAGTTGCCGCCCGGACAGGCGCACGCCATACACCATGAACACCCCCGCCAGCACGGTCAGCACCGCCGCCAGCCCGCCCACGCTGAGCGTGTTCAGCAGCGAATCCAGCAGCTCGGGATCGGCCCAGCGTTCGGCATTTTGCAGCGCGTGATACAGGATCACTCCCGCCGGCAGCACAAAGCCCATACCGAACGGCACCAGACAGGCCAGCATCGCCACAGCCCCGGACAAGCCGGTCAGGCGGGTTTTCTCATGCGCGCGGTGGCGCGTGGACAGGTTAAAGAAACGGCTTTTACGACGGCTGATTTTTTCCAGCGAAACCAGCATGATAACCATGACCAGAACGACACAGGCAATCTGCGCCGCGCCGCCTGCGTTATTGCTTTGCAGCCAGACACCGAAAATGCCGGTGGTCAGGGTCTGCACAGCGAAATAATCCACCGTGCCGAAATCATTCACCGTCTCCATCATCACAACGGCCATGCCCGCGGCAATCGCCGGGCGCGCCAGCGGCAGGCCGACGCGGCGGAACCGGGCAAAGGCCCCTGCCCCCAGCGACATGGCCACTTCCTCGGTGGCGCCCGATTGTTCGCGAAAGGCCGCCCGCGCCAGCAGATAGACATAAGGGTACAGCGCCGCCGACAGCACGATCACCGCCGCGCCCAGGGATCGGATTTCGGGGAACCAGTAGTCCCGCGCCGAGCTCCAGCCAAAGAGGCTGCGCAGCCCGGTCTGCACGGGGCCGGCATATTCCATGAAATCGACCAGCGCATAGGCGCCCACATAGGCCGGAATGGCCAGCGGCAGCAGCAGCACCCACTCTAGCCAGCCGGACAACGGAAACCGATAGCGCGCGATCAGCCAGGCCGCCCCGGTGCCCACCATGCCCGACAAGATCCCCACCGACAGCATCAGCACGATGGTCGTGATCAGATAGCGCGGCAAGGTGGTGGACAGCAGATGCGGCCAGATATTGTCGGTCGGGTTCAGCGCGATCCACACCACCGCCAGGATCGGCGCCAGCACGATGGCCGCGATCAGGGCCGCTCCGACGGACCACAGGCTAAAGGGTTTACGGCGCGGCGCGGCGCTGGTGGGCGGTGTGACAGAGGTATCGCTCATGCCGGTTCCTTGCCCGAATACGGTTTAACTGTCCAGAAAAGACCGTATTATTGTCCCAGCCTGCAACGTATGATCGCAGGGAATGAGGACCAGTAGCAGTAAAACGATGAAAATCATCCTCCATACCGGCGTCCATGCCACGGACGAGGACCGCCTGATCAAGTGTCTGTTGAAGAACAGCGGCCTGCTGTCGCCGCGCAATACGGCTGTGCCGGGGCCTTCGCGCTACCGGGCGCTGATCCGCGACACGCTGGCCGCCATGGACGAAGGCCCCCTGGCCCCCGACGCCCGCGATCTGCTGCTGGATGCGATCATCGAGGGCGACAGGCCCGAACGGATGATCCTGTCGAACGATAATTTCTTCTGCGTGCCGAAGGCGGCGGTGTCCAAGGGCTCGCTCTATCCCGGTGCCGAGACGAAACTGGCCAAATTCTGCGAACTGTTCGGCGGCGATCAGATCGAGCTGTGCATCGCCCTGCGCAACCCGGCCACCTATCTGCCGGCGGTGCACGCGATGTCCCCTGCGATGCCGTTCGAAGAATTCCTGGCCGGCTCGGATCCGCTGGGGCTGCGCTGGTCGGGGCTGCTGACGCGTCTCCGCCAGGCGCTGCCCGATCTGCCGATCACCGTCTGGAGCAACGAGGACACGCCCCTGATCTGGGCCGAAATCCTGCGCCAGATGATGGGCCTGCCCGCGGGCGAGAAAATTTCGGGCGGGTTCGATCTGCTGACGGAAATCATGACCCGCGAGGGAATGCAGCGGTTCCGCGCCTATCTGAAAACCCATCCCGTCATGTCGGACGAACAGAAACGGCGGGTGATTTCGGCGTTTCTGGATAAATTCGGCCGCCCCGAGGCGATCATCGAGGAACTGGACGTGCCCGGCTGGACCGCGCCCTTTGTCGATCATATCACCCTGCAATACGAAGAGGATCTGGACGCGATCGCCCAGATCCCCGGTCTGCGGATGCTGACGGCCTAGGCCGGGTCAGCTCATTCCCAGCGCTTCTTTGTACATCTCCAGCACCGCCTCTTCCTCGGCGATGTCGTCCTTGTCGCGCTTGCGCAGAGCGACGATCTTGCGCATCACCTTGGTGTCATAGCCGCGCGATTTGGCCTCGGCCATGACTTCTTTTTGCTGGTCGGCCAGGTCTTTTTTCTCGATCTCCAGACGTTCGAACCGTTCAATGAACTGGCGCAGCTCGCCTGCGGTGACGCGATAGTTTGCCTCGGTTGTTTCGTCGTTCATGATCTGCCTCCGGATTTGATTTGCCCAGTTCCCTACCCGCCCCGCCTGCCAGCCGCAAGTCCGCCTGCGGGCGAGATGCGAAAATGCGCCGCGTTGCACAGCCCCGCGCGACCTGATAGCGCATCCCCCAAAGAAAAACCCAGAGGGACAGCATGGACATTCTGATTTGGAGCGGCGCCGTGATTTCGGTCGTGGGGCTGCTGGGGCTGGTATACTGCATTTTCCGCGTGGCCCGTGCCAAACGCGCCGGGCTTAGCGACGTCGAGCTGCGCGACACCGTTAAGAAAGTCGTCCCGATCAATCTGGGCGCGCTGTTTTTGTCCATCATCGGGCTGATGATGGTGATCTTGGGCGTGTTTCTGGGCTGACCGGCTTAGTCGTCGATGCGGCGGCGATTGCGCCCCACCGCGTTCAGCACGTCCAGGCGGTCTCCGTTTCGGATCAGGGTTGCGATGCCCGGATCCGCCGCAAAAAGCCGTGGCGCTACATCCGCAAAAGGCCTGGTTGCGTGCACCAGGGTGAACAGCCCCGCACTGTCGGCAGCCTGCATCGGGCCGCCGCGCCAGGCCGGGAACCCATACAGCCGGATCATCACCAGGTCGATGTCCGAGGGCCGCAGCGCCCCCCCTTCGCGCAGCAGCCGCGCGCCTTCGTTCATCATCGCGCCCAGACACAGGTGCAGAATCGTTTCGTCTGGCACGGCCCCGCTGCCCGCGCCCAGAACCGGCTTACCGGCGTCCCAATCCAGAAAACCGTGCCCCGCCGCGCGCCCTTTGCGGCCCTCTAAGATCAACTGCTCAATCCGGTTAAGGTGTTGCAACGCATATGTATTTTTCTGATGCAGCTGAGCCGCGCGGCGCTGGATGATTTCCAGCCCAACGCTGTCCATCGCCGCGAAAACGCCCGCCCGCAGACCATAGCGTGACAATACCGTATCCACCTCGGCCGGGTGCGCGCCCAGGCTCAGCGCGAAATCCGCAGCGTCCCGCAAAGCGGCGATCATGCGCGCGCCGATCCCGCCGCCGCCGCCACCCGCGCGGATCGGCAACACGCCGATTTTGCGGAGCGCATTTGCCGCTGTCACCACAGCCGAGGGGCTGGTCTGCGCCGCCGGGATCAGCTCGGCCAGAGCCGCCCCCGGCACCGTATGAAACCCCATCAACTGCCCCGCCCGCCCCGAGGCCCGCGCGATCGGTGCCACCGGCAGGGTTCCGGAATGGCTCAGCATGACCGTCGCCGCCGGCAGCACCGCCTCCATCGCGGCAAAAACCTGCGCCTTGGTTTCGGCATTGTCGGCCACGGCCTCGATCAGCAGATCGGCCTGAGACATGTCCCGCAAAACCGTGGTCTGCGACAGCTGCGCCAAACAGGCGCGCAGGGTTTCCTGATCCGTACCGGACGCGGCCAGGCCCGATTGCAGACGGGCCAGCGCGGTCTCTATCGCCTGGGCGTTTCGTTCGAACCAGATCACCCGGTGCCCCGCCAAAAGAGCCGCCTGCACCAGCCCGACCCCCACGGATCCTCCGCCAATAATCCCATATTGATCAACGGGTTGTGGCTTGGCCTTGACGGCTTCTGGCATGTTGGGCGCGCGGCGCTGCGCCAATTGGACATGCAGCAAACCCTGAGCATATTCCGAGCTTGCGCAGTCCTGAAACGCCACGGATTCAAACTCTTCGGCCAGATCAAAGGGCAGCAGAAGGGCCCGCTCGACACAATCAATCAGGCGCTCTTCGGGCAGGTGCGCCTCAGAGCCCAACGCGGTGCGGCACTCGGACAGGGCTGTCTGAAACGCCACCGGATCGGCCAGCCCATGCTGCCGGTCACGGGTGCGCTGAAACGGGAATTCCTTTTCAATCAAACGGGTTAGATAGGCCAGCGCCGCCTTTTCCACCCCGGTCTGGACCAGTTCATCGGCCAGCCCCTCGACCCGCGGATGCGTCACCGGCACCACCTGCCCCGACAGCATCAAGGCCAGCGCCCGGTCCGCCCCCAACAGATGCGTCAGCCGCTGCGTACCGCCGCCCGACGGGATCAGCCCGACCGCAATATCGGGCATTCCCACTTTCGTTGTCCGCAACGCCACGCGCGCATGGGCCGCCAGCGCCAGTTCAAGCCCCGCCCCCGAGGCCACGCCGAACAGCGCCGCCACGACGGGTTTGTCCATATCCTCGATCTGCCGGCACAGCTGGCGCAAATCGGGCTGGCCCGCGCGCATATCGGGGGCGGCAGCGTTGAAGCCGGTGGAAAACAGCCCCTCTGACCCTGTCAGCACCACGCCCGCAATCTGTTCATCCGCAGCCAGATCCGTGAAAACCTGGGACAGCGCCCCGCGCACGACTGGCCCCAGAAAGTTCCGGGGCGGGTTCATCAGCCGCACAATCGCGACGGGGCCGATTTTCTCGATGGATAGTTTTTCACTCACGCTCTGACCTCATCACACGGGCGCAGGGACATTCCCACACGGATAACCCCTTCGGGTTATTGTGCAAAATCCGCCCGGTGAATGGCAAGCCCCGCGCCCAAAATAGGCCGCGCCAAGGCCCGGCCTATCCCGGAATCAGTCAAATCGGCATATTGTCGAAACGATCTTCGATTTCTTCCTCGATCGCCTGCGAATCCAGATCCTGAAGCCGCGCGGGAATCGCCAGACCGGCGGCACGCATTTTCTCGACAGTTTTATGCAATTCCTGCCGGATTTCGTGGCGCGTCTCGTCCGTTGCCTGAGCGATTTCCTGTTCCAATTGTGCGATCAGTTCCTTGAATTTTTGTTCAGCCATGTCCTGTTCTCCGTCCTTTCCACCACTTCTGCTCCCGGATTTCGCATCCGGAACAGCGCTAGGCCGCGCTGGCGCAGGTTTTACACAACGGGGCTGCTGGCAGAACGCTCAGCCGCTCCTGTGAAATTTCTTCACCGCATTTGACACAATAGCCGTATTCCCCCTCGCGAATACGCTGCAACGCGGCGCGAATGGCGCGGATCTCCTCTTGGCCCGCATTGCCCAGCGATTCCAGCACCTCATCGCCTTCTCGCTCGGTGGCCAATTCCTCCCAGTCTTTGGAATGCGGGGCCTCCAGCTCATCTTCGATTTCGTGCAGGCGCGTGTCCAGTTCGGCCAGCCGTTTCAGCAATATCCCCTTGAATTTTGCTACATCTTTCATCGCGGTTCCTCCTGAATGCGACCAAGATTTGCACGTTTTCAGTGCTACAGCCTTGACCCAAATCAACCGTTAACACGGTTGTAAAAACCAGAGCTTGCCTCATATGCGTAAATATATATATGTTAAGCAAAACATGAGGACCCCGCAGATGAAACCTGAAGTCACCGCCTTTTTCGACGACGCGACGAATACGATTTCCTACGTCGTTCGCGACCCCGCTGGCAGTTCCTGCGCCATCATCGATTCGGTGCTGGATTTTGACTATGCGTCGGGCCGGACCGACACGAAATCCGCCGATGCCGTGATCGCCTATGTGCAGGAAAACAATCTGAACGTCGAATGGCTGCTGGAAAGCCACGTCCACGCCGACCACCTGTCCGCCGCGCCCTATATTCAGGAACGCGTCGGCGGCAAAATCGGGATCGGCGACCGCATCAAGATCGTGCAGGACACCTTTGGCAAGGTGTTCAACGAAGGGACCGAGTTCCAGCGCGATGGCAGCCAGTTCGACCAGTTGTTCCAGGAAGGCGACAGCTTTCATATCGGGCAGCTGCGCGGCGACGTGCTGCACACCCCTGGCCACACTCCGGCCTGTCTGACCTATGTGATCGGGGATGCGGCCTTTGTGGGCGACACGCTGTTTATGCCCGATTTCGGCACCGCGCGCTGCGATTTTCCGGGGGGCTCGGCGGAAACGCTCTATGCCTCGATCCAGAAAATCCTGGCCCTGCCGGATGAAACCCGCATCTTCGTGGGCCATGATTATAAGGCTCCGGGCCGCGATGAATACGCCTGGGAAACCACCGTGGCCGAACAGAAAGCCGCGAATATTCACGTCGCCAGCGACAAAAATCGCGAGGCCTTTGTCCAGATGCGGACCGAGCGGGACGCCACCCTGGCCATGCCCAAGCTGATCATCCCTTCGTTGCAGGTGAACATGCGCGCCGGTCAGATGCCTGAACCCGATGAACAGGGCGATGTGTTCCTGAAGGTTCCGGTTAACAAACTCTGAGCCAACCTGATCAACACCCGGACGCCGCCCATGCGAACCAAGCGGCGCCGGGCGTAACATACTGAAAACAATCATCATACGGGAGTGGAAACGCGATGATGAACGCAATACCTGTCGATTGGATCTGGGGGCTGATCGGCGGCCTTCTGATCGGAACCGGAGGCGCCGTCTACCTGCTGGCCAATGGCCGGATCATGGGGGCCAGCGGTATTTTGGGCGGTCTGGTTGACCGCTCGGGCTGGTCCACCTGGGCCGAACGCGTGGTGTTTTTACTGGGCGTTTTCCTGCTGCCGGTCGTGCTCTACCCGGTTTACCGCGAGGTGGACACCCATGCCACCGACAACTGGATGGTGCTGATCGCGGCGGGGCTGCTGGTGGGCATCGGCACGCGCATCGCCAACGGATGCACCTCGGGGCACGGGGTGTGCGGGATCTCGCGCCTGTCGCTGCGCGGCATCGTGGCCACCGTGTTCTATATTCTGGCAGGCGGCGTGGCCGTGGTGCTGTTCCGGCACATTCTGGGGGTGGTGTGATGCAGCGTTTGATCTTTGCTTTCATCGCCGGCGGGCTGTTTGGCGCGGGTCTGTTCATTTCGGGCATGACCGACACCACCAAGGTTCAGGGCTGGCTGGATGTGTTCGGCAACTGGGATCCGACCCTGGCCTTTGTCATGGGGGGCGCGATCATTCCCATGGCCATTGCCTGGCTTTTCGTTCCGGGGCGCAAGCCCCTGGTCGGCGGAGATTTTCCCACCCCGCCCGAGCCCAAAATCGGCCGAAACCTGGTGCTGGGCTCTACCATGTTCGGCTTTGGCTGGGGGCTGGCGGGGCTGTGCCCTGGGCCGTCGATCGCCTCGTTGTCTTATGGGGGCGTCAGCCATTGGGTGTTCTTTGCGGCCATGATCGCAGGCATGATCCTGGCGCCGAAGCTGCGCGTAAGTCTGGACAGGGCGGTGCCGGCGGAATAAAGCGGAGCCATGGATATCCGTGAAATTACCCCCCGCTACTCTGTCAGCCCGCAGATCAACCCCGAGGATCTGGCCGCCATCAAGGCGGCCGGGTTTACCAAGGTGATCTGCAACCGCCCCGACGAAGAAATCCCGGCCAGCCATCAGGCATCGGTCATGCAGGCTGCGGCTGACCGGGCCGGGCTGGAATTTTTCGCCCTGCCGCTGACGCATCAAACCATGACACCCGAGAATGTCTCGGTTCAGATGGCAGCAATCGACGCCTCAGAGGGCCCCGTTCTGGCGTATTGCGCCTCGGGGACGCGCTGCTCGGTCATTTGGGCGCTGGCCCAGGTGGGGCAGCTATCAGCGGATGAGATTCTGACCACGACAATGCGTGCAGGTTATGATCTGTCCGGGCTGCGCCCGCGTCTGGAACAGGGCTAACCGCCTAACCATCCCCGCCCGGTTGCGGCAGCGCCGCCGCCAAGGGATCAGAGCCGACCGCCGGCTCATCCAGCGCGCCCAGTGACAGCGCGTCAGATCCCATTTGCACATCATCGCCCAGATCGCTGAGCCCCAATTCGCTGAGCAGAGCCTCCGTGCCGGTGGGGTCTTCGCGCGCAATTGCAGGTAAATCTGCCTGCATTGCAGGCTCGGACACGGGCGGCGGGGCCTGTTGCACGATGGGTTTGGCTTGCTGCTGGCTGCCGGGCTTGGCCTGCAGAGGTTCAACGATATTCTTTGGCGGCAGTGGTGTATCCGGAACGCGAGCACGCGGCGTTTCCACCAAACCGGCATCCGCCAGATCCACCCGTTCCAGCCCAAGCCGGCTGTCTTTTTTCCCCTTACGCCCGGTCACCCGCGGCAGGCCGAACCCCGTAAGCCGCACCGCCCGGTTTCCGCCGATCTGCCCCAGAACGCCGGTTGCCACGATTTTGCGATCGCCGGTGTGCAGGTGGATTTCTTGCAGGCTTTCCAAAGGCAAACGCAGAACATCCCCAGGTTTCAACGCAGAGGCCTGCTCTAATGACATCTGCGCACTATGCAAAACCGTCTCCAGACGGGCGGGCGCGTCCAGCACCTCTTCGCGGATGGAAGCACTGGCCGGTTCCCCCGGCGTTTCGGGCTGGGGCGCGGGCGCGACAACCGGCAAGGCAAGAATCAGCCGCCCTTCGCGCCCTTCGCCTGCGCCGATCAGGGCCTGCGCGTGAAACAGGGTGTATTCCCCATCCGGCAATTGCGCCTGTAGACGCCGCAGATCCCTGAGCCAGGCACCGAAATGATAACCGGCCAGCGGGGCCGCGTTTTCCTGCCCATCCAACAGCTGATCGAAGCAGGTTAATGTGCCGTCGATCAGGGGCATGGCCACGGCGGCATCGGTGCGGGTCATCGGGCGGGCGCTGGCCATCTTGTCAAAGACACGCCCCAGGGTCTGAACTTCGACCAGAGCCGACAGCAGCTGCATATCCAGCATGATCACCCCCGGCGGGCCCGCATCGCGTTCCAGCGTGACAATCAATCCGCCCTCTTCGATATGCGGCAGCAGCGCGTCACGTTCCAGTGTTTCCTCTTCGACAGAGGTGACCGTCAGTGGCAATTGCAGGCCCAGCTCGGCCGCGCGGGTCAGAGCACGGCGCAGCGCGCGGCTGGGCGACATGAGCTTGGCCTCGCGCCCCTCCTTGGCGGCCTTGGCCTTGCGTCGCAGAATGTCGTTCGGATTGTTCATACGCCCGTCAGATCAGCGCCGCGTCCTGCGGCTGTTTCGCTGACCTTAGCGCAGGCAAAGTTACCAGTTGCTTACCAAGCGCAAATTATTGCGCGGCCAGGGTCTCTTTCATCGGCAGGCTGACGCGAAACGCCGCCCCGCCCTGCCCCGGCAGATAGGAAATCGCCCCGCCCAGACGGGCCATGATCTCGCGGCAGATGGCCAGGCCCAGACCGGCCCCGCCGGCCTTTTTCTGATCGCTGACCCGGCTGAATTTTTCAAAGATAAGCGCCTGAGATTCAGACGGAATCCCCGACCCGTTATCCACGAAATCCACCACCAGATGGCCGTCACGTTGCAACACGCGGATCGACAGTTCGGGATGCTCGGCATCGCAGTATTTCTGCGCATTGGCGATCAGATTGATAAAGACCTGCGCCAGGCGGTCCAGATCGGTGTGAATCGCAATGCTTTCCTGCGCCAGCAGACGCGACACCCTCAGCCCCGAGTTCTGCACCCCCGTCGCGGCCACCGCATGTTCGATCACGTCGCTCAGCCGGCCGCGTTGCAGGTTCAGGTTGACCTGGCCGTTTTCCAGCACCGACAGGTCCAGCAGATCATCCAGCAGACGCGTCAGGCGGATCGCCTCGGAATGGATGATACCGGCATATTTGCCCAGTTCCTCTTCGCTCAGGCCCTGAGTGTCGCGCAGAATCTCGGAAAAGGCGCGAATCGAGGTCATCGGCGTGCGCAGTTCATGGCTGATCTGGCTTAGGAACGCATCCTTTTGCACGGACAGCTGGGTCAGCTTCTCATTGGCATTGCGCAGCTGGCGGGCGGTGCGGGACAGCTCGTTGGATTTGGCCTCCAGCTGGCTGGAATATTCCATCATCTGCGCGGTTTCGTCGGCCACCGCCAGCAGATCCTCAACAGAGACCGTCGCCCGCCCCATGATCTGCCCGATCATCGCATGGGCCGTCGCCGCCCCGACCGAGCCGGACAGCTCGCGCTCCAGCCGTTGCAGGAAATCGGGCGTGGGTTCGGGCAGATACCCGGCCATGCCCTGCTCTTCTGCTTCGCGATGGAAAAAGCTCTGGGCTTCGACCCCGCCCAGAATCCGCTGCGCCATGATCATCAGATCCTCGGATTGCGCGATCCCGCCCGACCAGCCCTGAGGATTGCCCGAATGCTGAAAAACATTCACGAATTGCGCGCCTTGCAGACGCTCCATCGGGCCGGGGAAACTGACCAGAGAGGTAAAGACAAACACCACCGTATTCAGCAGCAAGGACCACATCACAGAATGCACCAGCGGGTTCAGCCCGCCGATTCCGAACAACGCCTGCGGCCGCAGCCAGCCAATGCCCAGCGGCCCATGCGCCAGCAGCTCGGCAGACATGAACATCGAGGGCCCGAAACTGGGCAAAAGCAGGCAATAGGCCCAGATCACGAACCCCACGCCCAGCCCGGCCAGCGCGCCGATCCGCGTGGCTCCGCGCCAGAAAATCCCGCCCATCAGCGGCGGCAGGAACTGCGCCACCCCCGCAAAGGAAATCAACCCGATCGAGGCCAGCGCCGCCCCGCCGCCTGAGAACCGATAATACAGATACCCCAGCGCCAGCACCCCCGCGATGGACAGCCGCCGCGCCAGCAGAACCACATGGCGCACATCCCCCGAGATCATCGCCCCGCCCCCGGTGAAATACAGCCAGATCGGCATGACGATATGGTTCGACACCATCGTGGACAATGCAATCGCCGCCACGATCACCATCGACGTGGCCGAGCTAAACCCCCCCAGAAACGACAGCATCGCCAGCCCGTCGCGCCCCTGGCTAAGCGGCACTGTCAGCACGAACTGGTCGGGGTTCGACCCTTCTGGCATCAGCTCCAGCCCCGTGACGGCAATGGGCACGACAAACAGGCTCATCAGCATCAGATAGGTCGGAAACGCCCAAGAGGCGGTGCGCAGGTGACGCTCGTCCTCGTTTTCGACCACCAGCACCTGAAACATCCGCGGCAAGGTCAGAAAAGCCGCAGCCGACAGGAAAATCAGCGCCGCCCAGCGGCCGTTATGCATCTGCCATTGCCCGATGTCCGACGCATCGATCCGCGCCAGCGTTTCAGACACGCCGCCGCCCACGCCCCAGACCACGAACACGCCCACCGCGACCAGGGCAAAAAGCTTGACGACCGCCTCCATCGCGATGGCCATGACAACACCGTGATGCCGTTCATTCGCATCCAGGTTCCGTGTGCCGAACAGCACCGTGAACAGCGCCAGACCCGCGGCCACCCACAGCGCGGTGGCATCGCTATCGCCCAGCTGACTGACCGAAGGGTCGTATAAGGCAAAGCTTGAAAAAGACGATGTAACCGATTGCAATTGCAGCGCAATATAAGGAGTCGTGCCGATCACCGCGACCACGGTCACGAACACCGCCAGCGAATTCGATTTGCCATAGCGCGAGGAAATCAGATCCGCGATCGAGGTAATTCTCTGACTGCGCCCGATCCGCACCAGTTTGCGCAGCCCCCACCACCAGCCCATCATCACCAGCGTCGGGCCGATATAGATCGTCAGGTACTCCAGCCCCGAACGCGCCGCATAGCCCACCGCGCCATAGAACGTCCAGGCGGTGCAATAAATCGACAGCGACAGGGTATAAATAACCGGCGAGCGCAGCCAGCCTCCCTTGCCGCGCACGGCGGCGCGTTCCGCCATAAAGGCCACCAGAAACAGCAGCGCCACATAGGCCAGACATACCGCAACCAGCAGGTTCAGAGCGCCCATCTCAGGTGCCGTCCGTGGGCTCGGTTTCGGGGTCGGGCTCCAGCCAGCGGGCCAGCACCATCGAGGCCACCACCAGCAGCATCCACACCCCAAAGATATACAGCATCGCGCGCGACGTGGCGATCCCATAGGGCCCCGGACCGGCCCACAGCACCGGCACCCCCCATAAGATCGCCCCCAGGAATGGCATCAGCCGCGCCGCATCGCGGACTCGGCGCTGCCTGTAGCCCTGGCGTTCCAGAAACAAAGAGGGGCGCGATTTGGCCATCAGGGCACCAATTGCCGGACGACCTCCAGCACTTCGGCATTCGAGAAGGGCTTGGTCATGAAACGGTTGGCGCCGATTTTCTCGGCCATTTCGCGGTCTTTCAGCTGGCCGCGCGCGGTCAGCATCAGCACCGGCAAGTCGCGGGTCTGATCGGCCTCGCGCAGTTCGGTCAGGATGTCATAGCCGCTTTTGCCCGGCAGCATCACGTCCAGAATCAGCAGATCGGGGGATTTGGCCTGCACCACGTCCACCGCATCATGCCCGTTCGAATGTGTGTCTACGCGCCATCCGTCACGCGACAGGATGAAACTGATCGCCTCGATGATGTTCGGCTCATCTTCGATCACAAGGACATGTTTGCCCATGTTACCGTCCCCCCTTGAGCGTGCATTTCTTATCGGTCTGTGCATTTATCGGCAAAGTCGCGCCGCAAGTCAAAACACATGTCAGAAACCATCCGTCAAAATAGACGGTTCGCGGCGGCCGGGACAGGCCTCTCGCGGGCAAATGCGACAACTTACCCCGACTTCCACGGCGTCCTCGGGCGGGCGTTCGCCGGATTCAAGCGGCAGGATCAGCATATAGGCCTCGAACAGGGGAGGCGTGTCAAAGCTGACCGGCCCGCTGGGCTGCGCGATGGAATAGGTCACGAAGACGCCGCTGCCCCGCCCCGCCTGCTGCACCACCTGCCGCACCGGCACCATCGGCTGCGACAGCGCCCGAAACAGCGGCCACAGCGGACAGGCCGCGCCAAACCGGGGCAAGGTAAACCCGTCCACGGCCTTGCGGAATGTCATGGTCCCCGAGGCGTCGCAGCTGACCAGCCCCACCGCGCGCCCCGCCGCCCCCAGAGGAATTTCCGCCAGCCGCCGCATCACCGAGGCCAGGTCCACCTGGAAATGCGCCGCCAGCGCCGATGGGTTCAGCCCATGCTGCCCCAGCGCCGCGATGGTCTGCGGCAGCGGCATCGCCTTGGCGTCCTTGGCGTAACGGTTCAGATAGCTGCGCGCCATCGCCCGCGCGGCCGAGGATTGCAGCACCTCTTGCCGCTCGACCAGCGCCTCGACATCCACGGCCTCCAGCTCCTCCAGCAGGGGCATGTGATAGCCGCTATCGCCCAGAAAGGCGTCCAGCTCATCCTGGGGCGAGCTCAGCTCGATTTCTTCGGTGTCTTCGGTGCTGTCCAGATAGCCGACCAGCGCCTTGGCGCTATGGGCCAGCCGATCGGCGTCCTCGTTGATATTGCGGTGAAAACGGTCACGCCATTCGGGCTCCAGCTCGCGGGTTTCGGCCAGGATGGACGCGGTGGACCGGATGGCCGTGATGGTCGAGATCATCTCGTGCAGCGCGGCGGCCAGATGCGGGTCATGGGTCAGCCGATCCGAGAGCGTCTCGATCGTGCGCTCCAGTTCCAGCACCCGGCGATGGCGTTTTTCCAGCAATTGCGCCCAGCCGGGAAAGCGCCCGGCGAAATCCTCCAGCCCGTCCAGTTCGGCCCCGGCGGCGGGGTCGGCGGCGCGGGCCTCGCGCAGGGTGGCAATCAGCGCCGCCTCGGCCCCTTCGGTCAGCGCCGAGGGCTCGACCCCCAGCGCCCGCGCGATGGCCAGCAGCAGTTTGCCGCCGATTCTGCGCCTGTTATGCTCGATCAGATTGAGATAAGAGGCCGAGATCCCCACATCGCGCGCCAAATCGGCCTGCCGCGCCCCCAACATCATACGGCGTTCGCGGATCCGGGTTCCGGTTAACTGACGCTGCGGCACTTCTTTTTCCTATCCGAATCAAGCACCTTCTGCGGTGCGGAAAAATTTGTTTACAAAGTATGCTATTGCATTGTGAGTTTCTTTACAAAAAAATTGTTTCGTTAAAAGGCGTTGTTGCGAAGTTTTCTTTCACCCCCCGATAATGAATTTGCACGAAAAGTGCCTGTAGACACCGCAAGGAGGAGACGCGCGTGTCTGCATTTCACGAAACGGGAGGATTAAATGTCCAAATCGACTCTGACTCGCCGCGGCGTTCTGAAGTCGGGTGCGGTCGCCGGTGCTGGCGTCGCTCTACCGACCATCTTTACGGCGTCTTCGGCAGCTGCTTATACCAACGAGCCGACCGGCGGCACCGTGACCCTGGGCTTCAACGTGCCCCAGACCGGCCCCTACGCAGACGAGGGCGCCGACGAGCTGCGCGCCTATGAACTGGCGGTCGAGCATCTGAACGGTGGCGGCGACGGCGGCATGCTGAACACGTTCAGCTCGAAGGCGCTGCAAGGCAACGGCATCCTGGGCAAGAAGGTGAACTTCGTCACCGGCGACACCCAGACCAAATCGGACGCAGCGCGCGCATCGGCCAAGTCGATGATCGAAAAAGACGGCGCTGTCATGATCACCGGCGGTTCGTCCTCGGGCGTGGCCGTGGCCGTGCAGGCGCTGTGCCAAGAGGCCGGCGTGATCTTCATGGCGGGCCTGACCCACTCGAACGACACCACGGGCAAGGACAAGCGGGCCAACGGTTTCCGCCACTTCTTTAACTCGTACATGTCGGGCGCTGCCCTGGCCCCGATCCTGGCCAATAACTACGGCAAGGACCGCAAGGCCTATCACCTGACCGCAGACTACAACTGGGGTTACACCACCGAAGAAGCCGTGCGCACCTCGACCGAGGCCATGGGCTGGGAAACCGTCGCTGCCGTCCGCACCCCGCTGACGCAGACCGACTTCTCGTCCTATATCGCGCCGGTTCTGCAATCGGGTGCCGACGTGCTGGTTCTGAACCACTATGGCGGCAACATGGTGAACTCGCTGACCAACGCGGTGCAGTTCGGCCTGCGCGAAAAGCAGGTGAACGGTAAGAACTTTGAAATCATCGTTCCGCTGTTCTCGCGTCTGATGGCGCGTGGTGCGGGTGAGAACATCAAAGGCATCTTCGGTTCGGCCAACTGGCACTGGTCCTTGCAGGATGAAGGCTCCAAGGCTTTCGTGAAATCCTTCGGCACCAAATACGGCTTCCCGCCCAGCCAGGCCGCGCATACCTGCTATGTGCAGACCCTGCTGTATGCAGACGCCTGCCAGCGTGCCGGCACCTTCAACCCGTGCGGCGTTGTCGAAGCCCTGGAGGACTTCGAGTTCGACGGTCTGGGCAATGGCAAGACCCTGTATCGCGGGTCGGACCACCAGTGCTTCAAGGACGTGCTGGTCGTGAAAGGGAAAGAAAACCCGACTTCGGAATTCGACCTGCTCGAAATCGTCGAAGTCACGCCGCGTGGCCAGGTCGAGTATGATGCCTCGATCTTCGGCGGCGAGCTGGGCGCCTGTAACGCAGGGGCCTAAGCCTTTCGGAGGATGGGGCACCCCCATCCTCCACCCCAATCACATTCCCTGTCGGCCCCTGCTGGGGCTTCGCTTTTTCCACACTCCGACACAAGGGTGGGACAATGGACGCTATAATCCTGCAAATCCTCAACGGGCTCGACAAGGGCTCGGCCTATGCGCTGATTGCGCTGGGGCTTACACTCATCTTCGGCACGCTGGGCGTCGTGAACTTTGCGCATGGTGCGCTGTTCATGATCGGCGCATTCTGTGCTGTGACCCTCAACAAAATTCTGACCCTCAGCCACATCGTCATCGACGAGACCAAGACCGATTTCCTGGGCAACCCGGCCAAGGTCAAGGTGCCCTATGTCAATGATATATTTGGCGAAACCACAGGGGCTGCGATCATCGACTGGTCGGTGCCGCTGGCCATCCTGTTCGCCATTCCGGTCATGATCGGCATCGGTGTGATCATGGAGCGCGGGCTGATCAAGCACTTCTACAAGCGTCCCCATGCCGACCAGATCCTGGTGACTTTCGGCCTGGCGATCGTGCTGCAAGAGATCATCAAATACTACTACGGGGCCAACCCGATCCCCACCCCCGCGCCCGATGCCTTCAAGGGCTCGTTCGATTTCGGAGCGGCGATTGGCTTTGATCCGAACACGATCATCTATCCCTACTGGCGCCTTGTGTATTTTGCCTTTGCCGCGATCATCATCGGCGCTGTCTTTGCCTTCCTGCAGTTCACCACCTTCGGGATGGTTGTCCGGGCTGGCATGGCCGACCGCGAGACCGTGGGCCTGCTGGGCATCAACATCGACAAGCGTTTCACCATCATGTTCGGGATCGCCGCGGCTGTGGCCGGTCTGGCGGGTGTGATGTACACGCCGATCAACTCGCCGAACTACCATATGGGCATGGACTTCCTGGTGCTGTCCTTCGTTGTGGTGGTTGTGGGCGGCATGGGCTCTTTGCCCGGTGCGGTGCTGGCAGGGTTCCTGCTGGGTATCCTCGAAAGCTTTGCCTCGATGCGCGAGATCATCGACATCATCCCCGGCATCAACCAGGTCATCATCTATCTGGTCGCCGTAATCATTCTGTTGACACGTCCCCGTGGCCTGATGGGTCGCAAAGGCGTGATGGAGGACTGATCCATGTTCGGTCTTGAAAAGAAAGACGCGCGTCTGCTGCTGCTGGTCATCGGCCTGACGCTGTTCGCACCGTTCATCCTGAACCCCTTTCCCGAGGGCTCGGCCCTGGCGCAGTTCAATGCGGGCTATCCCGACCTGATGCAGCGTTTCGTGATCTTCGGGATCTTTGCCATCGGCTTTAACATCCTGTTTGGTCTGACCGGGTATCTGTCCTTCGGTCACGCGGCCTTTTTGGGTGTGGGCTCTTATGCGGCCGTTTGGATGTTCAAACTGCTGAGCATGAACGTCATCCCCGCGATCATCCTGTCGGTCATTATCTCGGGCCTGTTTGCCCTGCTGATCGGCTATGTGTCGCTGCGCCGGTCGGGGATTTACTTCTCGATCCTGACGCTGGCCTTTGCGCAGATGATGTTCGCCCTGGCCTACTCGGTTCTGACGCCCATCACCGGCGGGGAAACCGGCCTGCAACTGGCGCTGGACGATCCCCGCATCCTGGGCATCAGCCAAACCGCCGAGGGCAACATCCCCGTCCCCGGCCTGTTCGGGCTGGAGATGCGCGACAGTGTGAACCTGGAACTGGGCGCCTGGGTGTTCACCTTCAACGCGGGTTACTATTTCTGTGCCGCGATCATGCTGGTGGCCTTCTACCTGGCGATCCGTATCTTCCGCTCGCCCTTTGGGATGATGCTGCGTGCGATCAAATCGAACCAGCAGCGCCTGAACTACACGGGTCTCAGCCCGCGCCCCTATACGCTGGCCGCCTTTGTGATCTCGGGTATGTATGCTGGTCTGGCCGGTGGTCTGATGGCCTCGATGGACCCGCTGGCAGGGGCCGAGCGGATGTTCTGGACGGCCTCGGGCGAGGTGGTTTTGATGACCATCCTGGGCGGTGCCGGGACCCTGATCGGTCCGGTTCTGGGCGCAGGTATCATCAAGTACATGGAAAACATCCTGTCCAAGATCAACAGCGACATCCTGCACAGCTGGTTCGCCTTCCTGCCCGACGGGCTGGAGAATTTCGTGGTTACCATCCTCTACCCGTTCATCGGGAAAGGCTGGCACCTGACCCTGGGCATCATCTTTATGCTGGTGGTGATTTTCCTGCCGGGTGGTCTGGTCGAAGGCGGGCAACGTCTGGGCCGCCTGCTGCGCCGCAAGAAAGCCGGCGACGATGCCAAGTCCTCGTCCACTGAACCCGCAGAATAAGGAGACCTGAGAAATGGGAATTCTTGAAGTCAAAGACGTCAACAAGCGTTTCGGCGGGTTGCAGGCTCTGGGCGATGTGAACCTGAGCGTGAAGGAAAACTCGGTTCACGCCATCATCGGCCCGAACGGCGCTGGCAAATCCACCCTGCTGAACTGCCTGGTGGGCAAGCTGATCCCCGACACCGGATCCGTCATGTTCGACGGCCAGTCGGTGCTGGGGCGCCAGCCGCACGAAATCAACCAGATGGGCATTTCCCGCGTGTTCCAGACCCCCGAGATTTTCGGGGATCTGACGGTCATGGAAAACATGATGATCCCGATCTTCGCCAAGCGCGACGGGGCCTTCCGGATGCACGCGGTCCAGAACATGATGTCCGAAAAGGAAGTCGTGGAAGCGGCCGAACATATGCTGGAGGACATGAACATGGCCGACAAACGGCACATGCACACGGCCTCGATGTCGCGCGGGGATAAACGCCGGCTGGAAATCGGCATGTGCCTGGCGCAGCAGCCGCGTCTGCTGCTGCTGGACGAACCCACCGCCGGGATGGCGCGGGCCGACACCAACAACACGATCGACCTGCTGAAACAGATCAGCGACGAGCGCGACATCACCATCGCCATCATCGAACACGACATGCATGTGGTGTTCAGCCTGGCAAACCGGATCACCGTTCTGGCGCAGGGCACCCCCCTGGTCGAGGACAACCCGGAAAACATCAAGGGCAACCCCAAGGTGCGCGAAGCGTATCTGGGCGAGACCGCGTAAGGAGGCACCGCGATGAACGTCAAACCCGATTTCTCCAAGGGTCATAACCTGGCCGAAACCGCCCCCGCCTATCTGTCGGTCTGGGACATCCACGCCTACTATGGCGAAAGCTACATCGTGCAGGGCGTCAGCTTTAACGTCCACGAGGGCGAGATCCTGGCACTGCTGGGGCGCAACGGGGCGGGCAAAACCTCGACCCTGCGGGCGATTGCCCGGCTGGACGATCCGCAGATCAACAAGGGCGAGGTCTGGCTGGATCACCAGCCGCTGCACACCATGGCCAGCTACGAGGCCAGCCAGAAAGGCATGGCCCTGGTGCCCGAAGACCGCCGGATCATTCCGGGCCTGACGGTCGAGGAAAACCTGAAGCTGGCCCAGATCGCCCCGCCGCTGGGCTGGTCGATCGAGCGCCTCTACGAACTGTTCCCCCGCTTGGGCGAGCGCCGCAACCAAGAGGGCGTGACCCTGTCGGGCGGCGAACAGCAGATGCTGGCCATCGCCCGCGCCCTGGCGCGCGACATCAAGGTGCTGCTGCTGGACGAACCCTACGAGGGCCTGGCCCCCGTCATCGTGGACGAGATCGAGCGCACCCTGCGCAAGATCAAGGAACAGGGCATCACCACCGTGATCGTCGAACAGAACGCCGTGCGCGCGCTGGAGCTGGCCGACCGGGCGGTCATTCTGGACACGGGCAGCGTGGTCTATGACGGCTCGGCCGCCGAGGTGCTGGCCAACGCCGAACTGCGCGAGGAATATCTGGCCATCTAGGCCGGATCGGTCCGCCCCATCCCTGCGCTGCTTGCTGTGGGGCGGGCCTCAATCATCAAGAGAGACCCTCTCTCTCCTGAGGCCGGAGAAGGCCAAGCTCTCTGGTCCCCCACTGGCCCTGTCCCGCCTCCTGGGACAGGGTTTTTTACGTCCCGGCAGGGCCGCAGAGCCTGTTATTTCTTCTTTTTACCGGCCTTTTTCTTACTGGCTTTTTTCGCGGATTTCTTCTGGGCCTTCTTCTGCGCGGCCTTGCTGGATTTTTTCGCGGATTTTGATGCCTTGCCCGCCTTCTTGCCGTCGGATTTGGCGAAAGATTTGGGCTTCTCTTTGTTCTTCTTTTTCTTGGCCTGCTTTTTGGCGGCTTTGGCCTTTTTGTCCTTCTTGGCCTTTTTCGCTTTTTCCGGCGCGCTCTTTTTACCCGCCTTTTTCGGCTTTTTCTTCTTGGGTTTCTGCGCCAGAGCAGCCACCGCAGGCTCGGGCGGGGCCAGCACCGACAGCACGTCCTGCGCCTCGGCGATCAGCATCACCGCGCGGACCGGACCGATGCCGCTGATCGCGGTCAGGGCCGCCGGATCGGCCGCCGCCAGATCCTGAGCGGTGATCACGCCCAGCTCTTTCAGTTGCACGGCAATCGCGGGGCCGATGCCCTTTACCTTGGTGGTGTCCATTTGATCCTCCTGCCTATCGGGTTTGCATACACAATGTATATACACAAACCGCCACACAAGCAAAATGCCCCCGCTCGCCACGCCATTCCTTTGCATCGTGCCGGAAAACTTGGCATATCGGCGGGCATGAGCCTGTCGGATCTTGCCTTTGAATACGCGCCTGTCGGCCTGTGCGTGCTGGAAAACCGGATCATCACCGGCTGCAACCGCGCCTTCGCCCAGATTTTCGGCGGGCAGATGTCGGATTTCCGCGATGTGCCCTTCGCCGACTTCTACGCCTCGCGCGAGGATTACGAAAAAATCGGTGAACGCAGCCTGGCGCAGATGCGCAAGACCGGCACCTATGCGGACGAACGGATCATGCGCCGCCTCTCGGGCGAGATGTTCTGGTGCCGGGTGCGCGGCCAGTCGCTGACCCCCGAGGATCCGTTCCTGCGCGGCATCTGGTCCCTGTCCGATCTGTCCGAAGAACGCCCCCTGGTCGCCCTGACCCAGCGCGAACGCGAAGTCGCCATCCTGACCTGCCGCGGCATGACCAGCAAGGAAATCGGCAAGGATCTGGCCCTGTCCTATCGCACGGTGGAACTCTATCGCGCGCGCCTGCTGGAAAAATTCCAGGCCCGCAAGCTGGCCGAACTGGTGGCCAAACTGTCCGGAATGCCTCTGTGATGCGTCAGGAAATACGCGAAGCCTGCATTTTTCCCCTCGTAATTCCGGTTAAAAAGGCCCAAATTCTGTGCGCAAAGAGCGCTTTCCGCGCCGTCAATCATCGCCTATAAGGCGGCCAGAATGGCAAGCGGCTGTTTCCCGTAGGGCAGCCATCTGTAACCGGTCGAGGATAGAATGACTAAGAAAAACCATGACTCTGACGTGGCCTTCATCCAGGCACTGGCCGAGCTTCTGCGCGCCAATGACCTGACCGAACTGGAAGTGATGCGCGAGTATGACAGCAACGACAGCCTGAATGTCCGCGTCAGCCGCGCCCAGCAAGTGGTTACCCAGGTCGCCGCAGCCCCGGCTGTCGCCGCCCCCGCAGCAGCCCCCGCCGCCGCTGCCCCCACCGCCGAGGCCCCCGCAGCCGCCCCCGGCGAAGACCCTGCCAGCCACCCCGGCGCCGTGACCTCGCCCATGGTGGGCACCGTGTATCTTCAGGCCGAACCGGGCGCGCCGTCCTTTGTCAGCGTCGGCACTCAGGTCAAAGAGGGCGACACCCTGCTGATCATCGAAGCGATGAAAACCATGAACCACATCCCGGCGCCCAAATCCGGCACCGTGAAGCGTATCCTGGTCGAGGATTCCAGCGCCGTCGAATTTGGCGCGCCGCTGATGATCATCGAATAAGGGCCGCGCCATGTTCGATAAAATCCTGATTGCAAACCGAGGTGAGATCGCGCTGCGTGTCATCCGCGCCTGCCGCGAGATGGGCATCCAGTCCGTCGCCGTCCACTCGACCGCCGATTCCGACGCGATGCATGTGCGCATGGCCGACGAGGCCGTCTGCATCGGCCCGCCCTCGTCCACGCAAAGCTATCTGTCGATCCCGGCGATCATCTCGGCCTGTGAAATCACCGGCGCGCAGGCGATCCATCCGGGCTATGGCTTCTTGTCGGAGAACGCCAATTTCGTGCAGATCGTCGAAGACCACGGTATCGCCTTTATCGGCCCGACCGCGGACCATATCCGCATCATGGGCGATAAAATCACCGCCAAGGAAACCGCCGCGAACCTTGGTATTCCGGTTGTGCCCGGCTCTGCCGGCGGTGTGCCCACCGTCGAAGAGGCCAAGAAAATCGGCGCTGAATTCGGCTATCCGGTGATCATCAAGGCCACCGCCGGTGGCGGCGGGCGCGGCATGAAAGTCGCCAATGACGAATCCGAAATGGAAACGGCCTTTCGCACCGCCCGCTCCGAGGCCAAGGCCGCCTTTGGCAACGATGAAGTCTATATCGAAAAATACCTGACCACCCCCCGCCACATCGAGATCCAGGTCTTTGGTGACGGCAAGGGCACCGGCGTGCATCTG
This sequence comes from Youngimonas ophiurae (nom. illeg.), assembly GCF_049803795.1. Classification (NCBI taxonomy): domain Bacteria; kingdom Pseudomonadati; phylum Pseudomonadota; class Alphaproteobacteria; order Rhodobacterales; family Roseobacteraceae; genus Thalassovita; species Youngimonas ophiurae (nom. illeg.). Next base: position 684,791 of record NZ_JBNAGJ010000001.1, on the reverse strand, counting down.
GGCGAGCGGGACTGTTCTTTGCAACGGCGCCACCAGAAGGTCTTCGAAGAGGCCCCCGGCCCCTGCATCACCCCCGAAGAACGCGCGCGCATCGGCAAAATCTGTGCGGACGCAATCGGCAAAATGGGCTATCGCGGCGCGGGCACGGTGGAATTCCTCTATGAAAAGGGCGAGTTCTACTTCATCGAGATGAACACCCGCCTACAGGTGGAACACCCGGTGACCGAGGGCATTTTCGGCGTCGATCTGGTGCGTGAACAGATCCGCGTGGCCGAAGGCCTGCCGATGTCCTTTGGGCAGGATGATCTGGTCATCAACGGTCACGCGATCGAGGTGCGAATCAACGCGGAAAAACTGCCCAATTTCGCCCCCTGCCCCGGCAAAATCTCGCATTTCCACGCCCCCGGCGGGCTGGGCGTGCGGATGGATTCGGCGCTCTATGATGGCTACTCGATCCCGCCCTATTACGACAGCCTGATCGGCAAGCTGATCGTGCACGGCCGTGACCGGGCCGAGGCGCTGGCGCGTCTGAACCGCGCCCTGGGCGAGCTGATCATCGACGGCATCGACACCACCGTGCCGCTGTTCCACGCGCTGCTGCAAGAGGATGACATCCACAGCGGCAACTACAATATCCACTGGCTGGAACACTGGTTGGAAACCAATCTGGCCGAGTAAACCGCTGGCCGGGCCCGCAATGGCCCGGCTTTTTTATGGGAAAGGCATGGCCAAGGACGAAACCCTTCTGACGCCGCAATTGCTGCTGAACGCCTATGCCTCGGGCGTCTTTCCCATGGCCGAAACCCGCGACGATCCTGAGATTTTCTGGGTCGATCCGCGCCGTCGGGGCGTCTTTCCTCTGAACCGTTTTCACATCTCGCGCAGCCTGGCCAAACGGATGCGTCGGGGCGGCTACTCTGTCCGCATCAACAGCGATTTCGAGGGCGTCCTGCAAGGCTGCGCCGACCGCGAGGAAACCTGGATAAACGCAGAAATTCACAGCCTTTACGTGCAGTTACATGCGCTTGGCTTTGCTCATTCGCTAGAGATTTGGGCAGACGAGACGCTGATCGGCGGGGTTTACGGCGTCACGCTGGGGGGGGCGTTTTTCGGCGAAAGCATGTTCTCACGCCGGGTGGATGCCTCGAAAATTGCGCTGGCCTATCTGGTGGATCGGCTGCGCGTGGCCGGGTTTTCGCTGTTCGATACGCAGTTTATCACGCCGCATCTGGCCTCGCTTGGCGCCATCGAAATCCCGCGCGGCCATTATCATTTGCTGCTGGAACGCGCGCTGGATAATGAGGCCGATTTCACCGATCCGCCCCTGCCGCGCAGCGTTCACGAGGTTTTGCAGCGCAACACCCAGACATCATAGCGCGAATGATCCAGCGCGTTCAGCGCGGGGGACGAGGCCAGCATCCAGCCCTGAAAAACCGGCTCGGCCTGGCCCTCTTCGCGGATCGTCAGAAAGGCATAGGCATCGCCCGCCGGGTTGCCCTCGGGATAGCGGCATTCGCCCAGATCAATCACCAGCCGCTGGTAGCGCACGCTGGATCCGTTCAGAATTTCGATGTCCTGAAACTGGGCGTTAACCTTGTCCAGGCCGCGCAGCACCGCACCCGTGCCGGTGACCACGCCGTCCTCTTGGGCCAGGGCCGGGGCAGCTATCAGGCAAAGCGCCGCAACCAGCCGCTTCATTCTTCGCCCCCCGAGACGAATTTCATCAACAGGCTGACCAGAGACACCGCGCCCTGGGTGTCCTCGATCTCGTCTCCGGGCTGGAAATTGAAGGGCGAGCCGCCGGGGATGATCTCGACGAAACTGCCGCCCAGAAGCCCCTCAGAGGCCACGACGACCGCGCTGTCATCGGGGATTTCAATCCCATCGGCCACGGTAAAAACCGAATCGGCGCGGAAGGTCTGAGCGTTCAGATCCAGCGATGTCACCGTCCCGATTTTCACACCGGCCAGGCGCACATCGGTGCCCACGCTGACGCCTTCGGCCGACCGGAACGAGGCCGTCAGCGGATAGCCCCCCGTGGCCTGCGAAAACCCGGTGATCTGCCCCGCGTAGGCGACAAACCCAATGGCCGCAGCCAGAACGGCGGCCCCGACAAAGACTTCGGTCTTATTTTCGGACATATCGGCCCCTTTATTCGGGCTGCCAGGCCTCGTAATCGGCACGCTCATCCGGCTGCGCACGCCGGATCGACCCCGTGGGCGCATAGGCCAGCGCCGAGCCGGTCAGGTTTTCCTGATGCGGTTTTTCCCAGTCCTTATGGACCAGAGGTTTGTCGCTGGGCGCGTCCTTGAACGTGTGGTGCAGCCAGCCATGCCAATCGGGGCTGATGCGGCTGGCCTCGACCTCGCCATTGAACATGACCCAACGCTTTTTACCATCGACGCTGCGATAGAAAACATTGCCCTGCTCGTCCTCGCCGACCTTCACGCCTTTGCGCGCGGTGTACAGACGGGTGTTCAGGGTTCCGCCGTTCCACCAGGTGACAGCGCTGAGGATGGTGTTCAGAATACCCATGGGTCTCTCCAAAATGCCTGCCCCTGATATGGACCAAATTCTGCCGAAGGTCCAGTGGCAGGGCCCGGCGCGATGGCCCCAGTTGGGCAAGATTTCGCGCCGGGGGCAGGTTTTAACGCGCCAGAGCCGTGACCTCGATCTCGATCCGGAATTTAGGGTCGATCAGGTTGCATTCGATCATGGTTGCCGCCGGGGGATTTTCGCCGAAAGTTTCGGACAGAATCGGCCAGCAGTGTTCGAATTCCGCCGCGTCGGGCAGGTAGTAGTTCACCCGCACCACATCGGCCAGCGAGGCCCCTGCCTGCTCCAGCGCGCCCTTGATCGTGTCCAGCGCCGAGCGGCACTGATCCTGCACCGTGTCGCCCTGCCCCACGGTGCCCGCCACATGGACGAACCCGCCCGCGACAACCGCGCGGCAATAGCCGATCTTGGCTTCGAACTCACCGCCGGAATGAATGCGTTTGATGGTCATGTTTGCTCTCCTTATCTTACTTCTCCGATACGCCGCAGCGCCGGGCGGGGCAAGACGGCAAAAGGCCAGCGCCCCGATGGAACGCTGGCCTTTGCTTAAAACACGAACAGCTTAGCTGGCGCTCGCTTCCTCGGGCTGGCCTTCGGCGAAGATCATCAGCGGCTTGGCGGCCGAGGTTGCAGATTCTTCGTTCACGACCACCTCTTCGACATTTTCCATGCCGGGCAGATCGAACATCGTGTCCAGCAGGATTTCTTCGAGGATCGAGCGCAGCCCCCGCGCGCCGGTTTTACGTTCGATCGCGCGTTTGGCGATTGCGCCCAGGGCATCGTCGGTAAAGGTCAGTTGCACGTCTTCCAGTTCGAACAGGCGCTGGTATTGCTTGACCAGCGCGTTTTTCGGCTGGGTCAGAATGGTGACCAGCGCGTCCTGATCCAGATCCTCCAGCGTGGCGATCACGGGCAGACGGCCCACGAATTCCGGGATCAGGCCGAATTTCAGCAGATCCTCGGGTTCGAGGTTTTTAAAGGTCTCGCCCACGCCGGCATCGCTGTCATCACGCACATCCGCGCCAAAGCCCATGGCCGAGCCCTTGCCGCGCTGCTTGATGATCCGGTCCAGACCGGCAAAAGCGCCGCCGCAGATGAACAGGATATTCGTGGTGTCCACTTGCAGGAATTCCTGCTGCGGATGTTTGCGCCCACCCTGCGGGGGGACGCTGGCCACGGTGCCCTCCATCAGTTTCAGCAGCGCCTGCTGCACCCCCTCGCCCGAGACATCGCGGGTAATGGAGGGGTTTTCGGACTTGCGCGTGATCTTATCGACCTCGTCAATATAGACGATGCCACGCTGCGCGCGCTCTACATTATATTCGCTGGCCTGCAACAGTTTGAGGATGATGTTTTCCACATCCTCACCGACATAGCCTGCCTCGGTCAGGGTGGTGGCGTCGGCCATGGTGAAAGGCACGTCCAGAATCCGCGCCAGCGTCTGCGCCAGCAGGGTTTTGCCGCAGCCGGTGGGGCCGATCAGCAGGATGTTGGATTTGCTCAGCTCGATCTCGCCGGATTTCTGCGAGTGATTCAGCCGTTTGTAATGGTTATGCACCGCAACCGAGAGCACCCGTTTGGCCATCGCCTGCCCGATCACATAATCATCCAGCACATCGCAGATGTCGCGCGGCGTGGGCACGCCTTCGCTGGATTTCAGGCCCGCGCTTTTGGTTTCTTCGCGGATGATGTCCATGCAAAGCTCGACACATTCGTCGCAGATGAACACGGTCGGGCCGGCAATCAGCTTGCGGACCTCATGCTGGCTTTTGCCGCAGAAGCTGCAATACAGTGTATTCTTGCTGTCGCCGCCAGAGTTGTTCGCCATGGTCTCCCTTTCAGGCCTCGTCTTGCATCATCATTGGTCATCAAGCTTATGGCAGCCAGCGGGCGGCCACAATGTCAAAAACGCCCCGGAGTGCGTATGAAACCGGGGCGTGGGGGCTTATGCCTCGTCGCCAGCCGCTTTGGCACGGTTGGTCACGATCTCGTCGATCAGACCCCAGTCCTTTGCCTCTTCGGGCGACATGAAATTATCGCGCTCCAGCCCGGCCTCGACCTCGGCATAGGTGCGGCCGGTGTGCTTGACGTAAATCTCATTCAGGCGCTTTTTCAGTTTCAGCGTTTCCTCGGCGTGGATCATGATGTCCGTCGCCTGCCCCTGATACCCGCCCGAGGGCTGGTGCACCATCACACGGCTGTTGGGCAGGCTGAAACGCATCCCCGCCTCGCCCGCCGTCAGCAGCAGCGACCCCATCGAGGCCGCCTGCCCGATCACCAGCGTCGAAACCTTGGGTTTGATATACTGCATGGTGTCATAGATCGACAGGCCACTGGTCACAACGCCGCCGGGGCTGTTGATATACATGCTGATTTCTTTCGACGGATTTTCCGCCTCCAGGTGCAGCAGCTGAGCCACCACCAGGCTGGACATGCCATCGTGCACGGGCCCGTTCAGGAAGATGATCCGCTCCTTCAACAGGCGCGAAAAAATATCATAGGCACGTTCGCCCCGGCTGGTCTGTTCCACAACCATCGGAACCAGGGTGTTCATATATGTCTCAAATGGGTCTTTCATATCCGCTCGCCTGCTGTTGGTCCTGCACCTTTACGCACCTAGTGCTAACAGAGTCTTAGTGTTGCGCCGGGGGGGCTGCAAGGGCAATGCCCGCAATTAGTGCCCCGCCGCCCGAACCATGAAAAACCGAGGGCGCTTTGCGCACCCTCGGCCTGATCGTAAATCTGTTGGCAGAATCTACTGCGCGGCCATCGGACGGCGGGCCAGGTGGCATTCGGCCCACAGCGTTTCCAGCGCGCCCACCAGGCGGTCCATATCCTGCGCCGAATGCACCGGCGACGGGGTGATCCGCAGACGCTCGGTGCCCTTGGGGACGGTGGGATAGTTGATCGGCTGGATATAAATCCCGTGATCGGCCATCAGCCGGTCCGAGATGAATTTGCATTTCACCGGATCGCCCACCATCACCGGGATGATATGGCTGGGGTTCGGGATATGCGGGATGCCGATGGCGTCCAGACGGGTGCGCAGCTCGGCCACGCGATCCTGTTGGCCCTGGCGTTCTTCGGCCGAGCCTTTCAGATGCCGGATCGAGGCCACAGCCCCCGCGGCCACATGCGGCGGCAATGCGGTGGTAAAGATGAACCCGCTGGCGAAACTGCGAATGAAATCAACCAGTTCCCTGGACCCGGTGATATAGCCGCCAACCACACCGAACGCTTTGCCCAGCGTCCCCTCGATGATGTCGATGCGGTCCATCAGACCCTCACGTTCGGCCACGCCGCCCCCATGGGCCCCGTACATGCCCACCGCGTGGACCTCATCAATATAGGTCATCGCGTTGTATTTATCAGCCAGATCGCAGATCGCCTCGATCGGGGCGATGTCCCCGTCCATCGAGTAGACGGATTCAAAGGCGATCAGTTTCGGCTGCTCCGGCGGCAACGATTTCAGATGCGCCTCCAGATCCTCAAGATCGTTGTGTTTCCAGACAATCCGCTGCGCCTTGGAGTGGCGGATGCCCTCGATCATCGAGGCATGGTTCAGCGCGTCCGACAGGATCACCAGACCGGGGATTTTCGCGCCCAGCGTGCCCAGCGTGGCCCAGTTCGAAACATAGCCACTGGTGAACAGCAGCGCCGCCTCTTTGCCATGCAGGTCGGCCAGCTCGGCCTCCAGTTCTACGTGATCATGGGTGGTGCCGCTGATGTTGCGCGTCCCGCCTGCGCCCGCACCGCTGCGATCCAGCGCGGCGTGCATAGCCTTCAGAACCGAAGGATGCTGCCCCATGCCCAGATAGTCGTTCGAGCACCAGATCGTCACGTCCTTGGCCGCACCCTCATTACGGAAAGTCGCCTTGGGAAACGCGCCCAAGTGCCGTTCCAAATCGGCGAACACGCGATAGTTGCCTTCTTCGCGCAGCTTTGTGAGCGACTCGGTGAAAAATCCCTGGTAGTCCATGCCGTCTAGGTCTTCCTTCGTTCCTGTTCGTCGGTTTCCTGGCCCCCGAAGGGACCAGAAAAAGTGCGTTTGGCCCTTAGCCGAACATATCATTAGTGATACCAGCGTACCAGCCTACCGATTCCTCGTATGTAGCCTTACGCAGTGCGGCATCTTCGCCCGTATTGCTGATAAATCCGTCAACTTTGGCGATTTTCTCGTCCGTGGCCTGGTAGGACGCGCCCACCTTGATGCCATCATCCGTGTCGATCAATGACCAACAAGTATTAGAGAACTTCGCCGGGAACACCTTGGATCCGGTCAGCGCGCCGCGCACGGCCATGGCCGCAACCTTGGCCTGGCTGTTCGCCGAGAACCCCGATTTAGGCATATCCCCCTGGTTCGTCGCATCGCCCAGAACGTGAATGTTGGGGTCGATACGGCTTTGCATGGTGTGGCCCGACACAGGCGCCCAGTTGCCCTCGGTAATGCCCGCCATGTCGCAGATCCGGCCTGCCTTCATTGCGGGGATCACGTTGCAGGCATCCACCTTGGTGACCTCGCCATCAATGCTGACGGTCATCTCATCCGCGTTCACCTCGACCACGTCACCGCCGAAATCGGGACCGATCCATTCGATCATCCCGTCATAGTGGTTCGCCCAGCCTTCCTGGAACAGCGCCATTTTCGAGAATTTCGGCTTGGGATCAGCAATCAGGATTTTCGCCGTCGGGTTAATGTTTTTCAGCAGATGCGCGACCATGCTGACCCGTTCATACGGCCCAGGAGGGCAGCGATAGGGGTTCGGCGGCGCGATCATCGCATAGGTGCCGCCCTGGGGCATCGCCTCGATCTGAGCCTTCAGCAGCTCGGTCTGCGAGCCCGCCTTATAGGCATGAGGCATCTTGTTTTGCTTGGTCACGTCCCAGCCGGGCACCGCGCCATCCACGAAATCAATGCCGGGCGACAGGATCAGCCGGTCATAGGGCAGCTTGGCCCCGCCGGCCAGAGACACGGTTTTCGCGTCGTTATCAATGCCCACGGCCCAGTCATGCACCACGTTCACGCCATATTCGCTGGCCAGGGTGCCATAGCTGTGCCCGATCGAGCTGAGATCCCGAAAGCCGCCGATATAGAGGTTCGAGAAAAAGCAGGTGTAATACATCCGGCTGGGCTCTACCAAGGTCACGTCAATCGCGCCCTTGCTGTCCTTGGCCAGATAGCGCGCAGCCGTGGCCCCGCCGGCACCGCCGCCCACGATGACAACGCGTGGCTTACCGTGGCCATCCGCCCGAACGGCGGGCGCAGACAGAACCGCCGCAGCCGCAGCCCCTGTTCCGATAAAGGCTCTTCTATTGAGTGTCATAGTCTTCCTCCCCTATGATGGACCTTAGCCTTCAAGGTCCTTGAAATACGCGGCCAGGGCCGCAATCTCTTCGTCAGTCAGACGCCCCGCCATCATCTGCATCACCGGATGCGGGCGGATCTTGCGTTTATAGGCGTGCATGGCGATCACGAAATCCTCGGTCGGCCAATGGGTGATCGAGGGGATGCCCTCGTCCGCGCCGCTGCGCTGGTGGCAGGTGGTGCATTCGCTGGCCAGATACTCGCCATAGTCGGGATCGCCCACAATCGCCAGGATTTCCGCGGGCAGGTCTACCTCGGGGGGCACCTGGGTCGGCTGGGCCTCGGGGATATTGGCCGGATCGTCCGAGAACTGCCGCAGATAGGCCAGCACATCATGCCGGTCCTGCGCATCCTTCAGCCCGCGAAAGCTCATCCGTGTGCCGGTGACCAGCGCCTTGGGGTTTTCCAGATAGGCGTCCAGCTTGTCCAAAGACCAGACCAGCCCATCGGCCCCCGCACGGGTCAACCCCTTGGAATATTTGAAATCTTCGCTGACCGTCGCGGCTTTGCGCCCGAAGATGCCGTTCAGATGCGGGCCCACGCGATTCTTGGCGCCCTCGCCCACCTGATGGCACCCCGAGCATTTCCTGAAGATTTTCGCCCCGCGATCCGCATCCCCGATCTGATCGGCCAAAGCCCCCGATCCGCCTGCCACAAACCAAAGCCCAAAGGCCAGGGTCCAGTGTTTCAACATGCGCGTTCCTCCCGTCGCCTTACCACCATAAGAGGCAGCAGACCTGTCTGTCCATTCCTTCCGGGAGATCAAGGGCCAATAGGGTCAGTGCCGCCGAAACCGGCGCAGCAGACACCCGAAACAAATGCTGGATTGGCCTCCTCCCGGTCTGTCCAGCAATTGGACCATGCCCCTCAACATGGTCAGAAGGGGGCCGAAACCCGGCCCCCCTACCCGCCGCTTATTGCGACAGGGATTTCAGATATTCCGTGATCGCCACGATGTCTTTTTCCTTTTTCAGGCCGGCAAAGGACATCTTGGTTTTCTTCACGTATTTCTTGGGTTTGGCCAGGAACTCGGCCATGGTCTGCTCGTCCCAGACGGTGCCCTCTTCGCCCATGGCCACCATGGTTTTCGAGTATTTGAACCCGTCAATCGAGCCCAAGGTCCGCCCCATCACATCGTTCAGATGCGGGCCGGTCTTGTTCTTGGCCCCCTCGCCCACCTGGTGGCAGGCCTTGCACTTCTTAAAGACCTTTTCGCCCGCTTTCACCAGTTCAGGATCCAAAGCCGCAACAGCGGGTTCGGGTTCAGGCGCTGGGGCAGGTTCGGCGGCAGGCTCGGGGGCGGCAACCGGCTCGGCCTTGGCCTCTTCCATGGGGGCTGCCGACTCTTCGGCCTTGGCCTCTTCCGCACCCTCTTCTTCGGGGGTCACGTCCAGAACAGCGGCGCGCATGGTGATCTTCACCTCGCCGTCCTTACAGTTTTCCATGCAAGGCTCGGTCCAGAAATGCTTCTCGGTGGTTTCGCGGTCATCCACGATGAACCCACCGGCGTTGGGCATTTCCACGTCCAGGAAATTCTCGTTCGACAGAACGAAGTCATCCTCGACCAGGTAGTTCGAGTACAGGATATAGGCGGTGATCGCATAGACATCGTCATCGCTCATGGTTTGAGCGGCGCCAAACGGCATCGAGCGGCGGACGTAATCGTAAACGGTGGACAGGTACGGCCAGTAAGATCCCACGGTCTTCAGCGGGTCTTTGTCGGCCAGGCTGTCCTCGCCGCCAGCCAGCTTGGGCCAGTTGCCCGCGCCTTCGGCGAATTCCCCGTGACACACGGCACAGTTATCCACGAAGATCACTTCGCCATCTTCGACAGACCCCGAGCCCACCGGCAGGCCGGTGCCATCGGGCGCGATGTCATGATCCCAGGCCGCGATTTCCTCGGGCAGGGCCGGACGGCCCAGGCCCATCTTCTCGGCATAGGCCGGAACGGCGGTCATGGCGGCAATCGCCGAGCCGATCAACAGATTACGATACTTCGACATTCTCTGCCTCCCCGTCCGATTTGACCCACCAGGTCTGAATACAGTTGTTGTGGTAGATCGAGTTTTCACCGCGCACATCGCGCAGCATGTGTTTGGTCGGCTGAACGTATCCGGTGTCATCCATGCAGCGGCTTTGCAGCAGCATTTCCTCGCCGTTCCATTCGGTATCCAGATAGAACCGGGTCAGCGCCATGGGCTGGCCGGGGTTGGCCAGACGGGCGGTTTCCCAGGTCTTGCCACCGTCCTTGGACACGTCCACGCGGGTGATCGCGCCGCGGCCCGACCAGGCCAGGCCGGTGATGACCAGAGGGCCATGTCCGTGCTTGATCGGCGATTGGGGGCTGGGGCTGGTGACCACGGATTTCGCATCCATGACCCAGGTCCATTTGCGGCTGGTGCCGTCCTCCAGCGTGTCGGTGTATTTCGAGGTCTCCTCGCGGCTTTCGATGGCCTGATCGGTCACCTCGATGCGGCGGATCCACTTGACCCACATGTTGCCTTCCCAACCGGGAACGACCAGACGGGCAGGATAGCCGTGCTCTTTGCGCAGCGCCTCGCCGTTTGCTTTGAAGGCGATCATGCAGTCGTCCAGCGCCTTCTCCAGCGGGATCGAGCGCCCGTTCGAGGACGCATCCGCGCCTTCTACATAGACCCATTTGCCCTCGGGCTTCACGCCGGCCTCTTCCAGCAGCGCCCGCAGCGAGATGCCGGAATATTCCATGTTGTGGATCATCCCGTGGGTGAACTGCGCGCCGTTCAGCTGCGAGCCCGCCCATTCCATGCCGGTGTTGGCCGCGCATTCCAGGAAGAAGGTGCGGTTTTCACGCGGGAAGCGCTCCAGATCTTCGTAGGTGAACACCAGCGGCGTATCCACCAGGCCGTTGATCATCAGGCGGAAATCCTCCTTCTTCAGATCAATCGCCCCCGAGTGATGGCGTTCGAACGCGCAGCCCTGCGGGGTGATCGTGCCGTCCAGCGCGTGGATCGGCGTGAAGTTGATCGAGCTGATCGTGTCAGCCGTCAGCCATTCCACATTGCGGCGGATCACGTCGCCTTCGTGCTGAATGGGCAGGCCATAGGGGGTGGCGTCCACGCCATCGCCCAGGCCCATCGCCCATTCCTGTTTTTCGGTGATCAGCGGGTCCGGCGTTGCGGCGCCTGCGGCCCCTGCCCCGGCAACCGCGCCCGCCGTGGACGCCAGCGTACCCTTCAGGAACGCGCGCCGCGAGGGCTGTTTACCTTTGAAGCGGACTGTCATGTGTCTTTGCCTCCTTTGAAATTCTCAAATTCATCTGTGTGAATTGGTTGGGCGCGAAAACGCCCGTGGATGCGGGGGTTTAGGCCCCCACCACTTTCACGTTGTCATGCGGGGTCACGGTCACGGTGCCCATTTTCTTGATGTGGCTTTCGACCACGTCCCAGATCTGCGGGCCTTCGGTGCCTTCGTTGACGCTGGCCCAGCCGGCCACCTGATAGGTCTTGGCCGGGTCGATCATCTCGCCGGTTTTCAGCAGGGTCATGTCGCTGATCCGCTCACCCTGAGGCTTGCTGACGTCGATCTTGTAGCCCATGCCGCCGATGCGCACCATGTCGCCGCCCTGCTGATAATACGGGTCCGTATTGAACAGGTTATCGGCCACGTCTTCCATGATGACACCGATGAATTCACCCGTCATTTCAGTGCGATAAGCCTGACCGTAGGTCATCGAGGTGGCGTTCCAGATGTCCTCGCGGGTGATCTCCTGACCCGGCAGGATCGAGGGGCCCCAGCGCACGCCGGGCGACATGGCGATATCGGCCTCACGCTCGCTCAGCAGGGCGTCGCAGATCAGATCGTCCCAGGTGCCGTTGAAGTTGCCGCGGCGGTACAGCAGGCTGTCGGTCTTGCCGATCACCTCGGACATGGCGGCCTCATAGGGGGCGCGCTGTTCGTCGATGACGGCGGTCACGGCGGCGTCGGGTTCAATCACATCGCTGAAAATCGGGATCAGCTTATGGCGGAAGCCCATCATCCGGCCCTCGCGCACGTCCAGATCGACGCGGCTGACGAATTTCCCGTTCGAGCCCGAGGCAATGATGATCGTATCGCCCACCAGAACCGGCTCGGGCAGCGCGTCATGGGTGTGGCCCGACAGGATCACATCGATGCCCTGCACACGGCTGGCCATCTTCTTATCCACGTCGAACCCGTTATGCGACAACATCACCACCAGTTCAGCGCCCGCCGCGCGCACCTCTTCCACGACTTCCTGCATCCGCTCATCCCGGATCCCGAAGCTGTATTCAGGGAACATCCAGCGCGGGTTTGCAATCGGCATATAGGGGAAGGCCTGGCCGATCACGGCGATCTTCACGCCGCCACGCTCGAACATCTTATAGGGGGCGAAATCCTCGGCCGGTTCGTCCCATTCGGCATCGTAGATATTGGCCCCCAGCGCGGCAAAGGGCAGATCGGCGACGATCTCGCGCACACGCTCGCTGCCCAGGGTGAATTCCCAGTGGAAGGTCATCGCGTCGGGCTTCAGCGCGTTCATCACGTTGACCATATCCTGGCCTTCGGTGTGATAGCAGGTATACGAGCCGTGCCAGGTATCCCCGCCATCCAGCAGCAGCGCATCGGGGCGGTCGGCGCGGATCGCGTTGATCACGGTGGACACGCGGTCCAGCCCGCCGACCTTGCCGTAGGTCTGCGCAAGCGAGGAAAAATCATCATAGGTCAACGCATAGGCCGAGGCCGAGCCGTCATTGATGCCATACATCTTGCGGAAATCGGCACCGGTAACGTGGGGCACCTGCCCCTTGGCCGCGCCCACGCCCAGGTTGATCTCGGGCTCGCGGAAATAGATCGGCTTCAGCTGGGCGTGAATATCGGTGACGTGGATCAGCGACACATTGCCGAAAGTATCGAACTGCAACAGCTCGTCCTGGGTCAGTTTCTGCTGGGCGGCCAGGCGGGCCCAGTTACCAAACCCCGAGGCCCCATACATTGCGGATGCGGCCATACTTACCTGAAGGAAATCGCGGCGAGAGATCATAGCTCATAACTCCGAGCGGTTTGAGTGTTCCAATTCCCTTGGCGCGCATTGTCCAAGGGCTAGGCTATTTTAGCCTTTTGCGTCAATGTGTTGCGATTCTTGTGGGCCGGGGGCAGCGCGCCGCCCCCAGCGTTTTGTCTTAGTTCCGGACCGAGGGGCCTTCGACCGACAGGCCGTTGCCGCGGCTGGCGACATACAGTTCCAGAGCCACAAACTCGGGGCTGCCGGGGCTGTAGGTTTCGGCGCGGGTGTCGCGTACACAGCCTTTGAAACGCGCGTGAACCGAGTTCAGCTTGGCGTTTTTCAGACGGTAGGCCGGGAAGCCGTTGATCTGGCCCTGGCTCAGGTGGTCGGCGCGGATCATGTTGCCATAGTTATCTTCGTGGCAGTTGGCGCAGGACAGATCCAGCTGGCCGGTGCGGCTATAGTACATGTCCTTACCTTGCAGCCACATGGCCTCGGCCGGGCCGTCAATCGCAACATTGACGGGCATCCCGCGCGATTGCAGGCTGATCAGAGCGACCATGTTGGTCAGCTTACCGGAGGTGTATTTCAGCTTCTCAGCGCCCATACGGTTTTCGCGGCAGTCATTGACCTGCATTTCCAGCGTGCGGACCTCTTCGGCCCCGTCGTTCCACTTGGGATAGACGGCGCGCACGCCCTTCATGCTTTCTTCGGCATCGCCGTGGCAGGACGCGCAGGATTTACCTTCGGATCCTTCGACGGTTTCCCAGTCATCCAGCGCGGCCTCGACGGCCAGCATACCGGGGTTGTCGAAGTCATCCGCCTGCATCACCTGCGTGTTGTCCGAACGGAAATGCCAGCCCGACATGACCTCGTCCAGCGCGTCCGACAGATGCGCCGGCGCGGGGGCTTTGGTGACGATTTCCAGCTCTTCGTTGACCACCAGCTTGTCGTCATCCGCATCCGCGAATGCCACGGCCGGCAGGGGCAAGGTCAGTGCCGCAATCGCTGTCAGTTGCTTGAATTTCATCTAGCTTCCTCCCTGAAGCGACCCTGCCCCCACATGGGAAGCAAGGCGCTTTGTTTTCATTCGTTTAGGCGATCGCAACCTTCTTCGAGGTCTCATAGACCGATCCGTCATCATCGTACCAGGTGAACTTCAGCTCGCCTGCTTCGGGGATGGTGGCTTCGAATTCGAAGTAGGGGTTGGTCGAAATTGCGGGCTCCAGGGTCACGTCGATCACCGAGGTGCCGTTGAACTCGCAGGTGAAGCGGTTGATGATCGAACGCGGGATGACCGAGCCATCCTTGTTCTTGCGCTGACCCGATTCCATCTTGTGGCTGATCAGGGTTTTCAGCGTAACGGCTTCGCCAGCTGCGGCCTTTTTGGGGGCCTTGACGCGGGGTTTTACACCAGATGCCATTTTGTCTCTCCTATGTCCTGATTAGCCGCCGCAGCCGCCGATGGTGACCTTCACGGTCGAGCTGGCCTTGGCGAAGCTGCCGTCAGCCATTTTGGCGATGGCAACAACGTCCTGGGTGCCGGCCAGGCGAATCCGGGTCGAGGCCGATTGCGAACCGGCCAGTTCACCGAAGTTGAAAGTAGCCACGCCCGGCGTCGGGTTGCCGGTGGCCAGCAGCAGAATGGCGGTGGCGCCGGCTGCCTCGACCGAAACGGGCACGGTATTGCCGTTTTCGGCGATTTCCGGGGCGGTCAGGGTCACGCCGCCTTCGGCCATGTCTGCGCCGCCGGTGAAGGTGGCGATTGCGTCGTCAGCAGCTGCATTGACCTGGATCGGCAGAACGGTCAGCGCCGCGGCCCCCAGCCCAAGCGCCAGCGTATCGCGTCTTGAGAATTCCATTTTCGTCTCCTTGCTCAGAATTGCCGTGTCACTTCAGCGTGGACAGGAAGGCAATCACATCTTCGATTTGTGCAGCCGACAGCAGCGGATCCAGAGGGCCATCCGCAGCTTTGCCGGTATAGGCGTTGCCCGGACGGGTGAAACCATCGACTTTGTAATAGGCCGGCATCACTGTGCCCTCGAAGGTCATTTTCGAGTTCACCAGAATGCCGCGCAGCTCGGCGATGGTGCGGTTTTCGCCTACGCCGTCCAGAATGGGGCCAACATTGCCCGGAAAGGTCAGATCCGTGCGTTCCTCGATGTTATGGCAGGCAATGCAATTGCCTTTTTTCTTATTCGAGAAGACGTCGAAACCTGCGTCCGCGTTTCCAGCTGCACCCGTCAGAGACTGTTCGACAGCCCCGTCCTCGGTGAATACCACATCTGCGGGCGCAACCGGGTTGGCAAATGCCGCGCCAGCAGCAAGGCTTGCCGCCAGTGTCAGAGTAGTTAGCCTCATGATTCCTCCCATGGGTCGTTATGGCTGTTATAGCTCGGTATACCGTAGTTCACCGCCCGCGCGGAACGCAACAACAAATTCACACTTGTGAATTTTTTTGGATGTTGCGCTGCGGGTCAGTCAAATTTTCCATTGTTGCGCTCTTGGATTCGTCGCGCGTGATAGCGTTGGAAATCTTCCCCATTATCAAGCAAGTATCGCTTCTCGGCAACCCAGGTATACATATCCGTCGTGGTGCCCCTGGCAAAGGCGCCGGGCATCATGGCGACGGTGGCCTGAGGGGCCGGAACGCCTTGGGGGACGTCCTCGGGGAAAAACAGCACGGTGGGCGTGAACAGAATCCCCCATTTGCGCATCAACGCCGACTGAGACATCTCCTGGCCATCGAAATCAATGGCCGCGTCACTGCCGTGCAGGTTCATTTGCACCACAAAGAAATTGTCCGCGATGAATTGCGACAGCGCGGGGTCCGAGTACACTTCCTCGTGCATTTTCTGGCAATAGATACAGCCGCGCTGTTCGATGATCACGGCCAGGCGTTTGCCTTCGGCATTGGCCTCGGCCAGATCTTCGCGCAGGTCTTTGAACGTGTCACGCATCCACGGTGTTTTATGCAGCCCGTCATCGCCGATTTCAGCCATCGCGGATGTGGCCAGCCCGATCATAGCGGCCAGCGTCAGTAGCAGTCGTTTCATGTCCTTCCCTCCCTTAAAAAGCTTATCCCACGCTGCCAAAGGCCGGGAACCAGCGGATCATCGCATCCGCGATCAGATTAACGGCATTCGTCGCGATCAGAATGGCGAACAGGATCAGCATCGCGCCCATCGCCTTTTCAACATAGCCCAGATATTTCCGATGTCTCTGCATCCAGCGCAGGAAAGGTTTGGCAAAGAGCGCGGCCACAATAAACGGCGCAGTCATTGACAGACCGTAAACCAGCAGCAACAAACCGCCGCGCCAGATGTCCCCCATCCCGCTGGCGATCATCAGGATCGAGGCCAGCGCCGGCCCCACGCAGGGGGTCCAGCCAAACCCGAAGGCCAGCCCCATCACATAGGCGCCCAGCACCGTCGTGGGCTCGGCTTTGCTTTCGATCTTGGCCTCGCGATACAGCAGGCCGATTTTCAGCACGCCCAGGAAATGCAGGCCAAAGACGAACAGCACCGCCGCAGCCACATAGCTCAGCGGCTGTTTCCACTGGGCAAAGGCCTGCCCCAGCGCCGTCGCCCCCATCCCCAGCATCACAAAGATCGAGCTAACCCCCAGCGCGAACATCACCGCCGAGACCACCAGCCGCCGCTGCGCGCCCGGCGCAATCGCGCCATCCTCGCGCAGTTCGGACATGGAAATTCCGGCCATATAGCACAGATAAAACGGCACCATCGGCAGAATACAGGGCGTAAAGAAGGACAACAGCCCCGCTAGCGCCGCCCCCGCAAAGGAGATATCCAACATCCGCGCGACTCCTTGAATAATTCACATATTCATATTATGTTGTGCGACAACTTGTCGTCAATCCGGGGGGCCACGCCCATGCGTCTTTTTCTGATTTCCGTCCTGACCTGGGTCAGCATGACGCTTTCTGCTGGCGCTGTCGAGCTCCTGATGGTTGAACGCCCCGGTTGCCATTACTGCATTGAATGGAAAGACAAAATCGGCCCCATCTACCCCAATTCCGCCGAAGGTAAATACGCCCCGCTGCGGATCATGGACATCTCGGATAAGGCCGAAGGCATCCAATTCGCCCGCAAGGTCGTCTACACCCCCACCTTTGTCCTGCTTGAGAACAACCAAGAGATCGGCAGAATCGAAGGCTACCCCGGCGAGGACTTCTTCTGGGGGATGCTGGAAATGATGCTGAAGGCCAAGACGGATTACCAGAAAAGCGCGGGCTGACGCTACGTCCGCTGCGACGCGGCGTCCCCATGGACTTGGCCCACGAAATAGTTGATAACCTCAGTCAAGAGGTCAATACGCCCAGAGGGACAGGCAATGGCACTGCCGGTGTTCACCAACACCATAACCGAAGACGAGATGGATCGCATCGTGGACAACGCCACCAATGCGTCCAACTTTCTAAAGGCCGTCAGCCACGAAGGACGGATGTTGATCCTGTGCCACCTGGTCACCGGCGAAAAATCCGTGACAGAGCTGGAAACCCTGCTGTCCGCGCGTCAGGCAGCCGTGTCGCAGCAGCTGTCCCGCCTGCGGCTGGAGGGGCTGGTTGTGCCCCGCCGCGAGGGCAAGGCCATCTATTACCGTTTGGCGGACGACAAGCCTCGGCGTATACTGGAACTGGTCTACGATCTGTTCTGCGACGACAAAGACGCCTGAAACAGCCTAAGATAGACCCGCGTTTGATCTGGAGAGGAGACGGATCATGCAGGAAATGCTGACCGAAGAGGTGCTGGTCGCCCTGGTGGGCCTTGGTGGCGGTTTGCTGCTGGGGCTGGCCGCGCGTCTGGGCCGGTTCTGCACCATGGGTGCGATTGAGGATCTGCTCTATGGTGGATCCAGCACACGGATGCGGATGTGGGCGCTGGCCATTGGCGTGGCCGTGCTGGGCAGCTTTGCGCTGTCGGCCATGGGCTGGCTACAGACGGAAACCTCTTATTATCTGTCGATCCGCTGGATGCCCTTTGCCTCGGTGCTGGGGGGGCTGATGTTCGGCTATGGCATGGCGCTGGCCGGCAATTGCGGCTACGGCTCGATTGCGCGGCTGGGCGGCGGCGACATGCGCGCCTTTGTCATCGTTCTGGTGATGGGCGTGTCGGCCTATGTGGTGCTGTCGGGCCCGCTGGCGCCGCTGCGGGTGATGATTTTCCCACAAGAGGATGTGGTGAATGATCTGCCCCCCGGTATCGCGCATCTGCTGAGCAGCTGGACCGGGGGCTCGGTGGATAGCATCGGGATGGCGATCGGCGCGCTGATCGTGCTGGGCGCGCTATCCAACAAGGCCTTCCTGACCGAGGGCAAGGCGATTTTCTGGTCCGTCGTTGTGGGCGTGGCCATCGTGTCGGGCTGGGCGGGCAGCCATTGGGTGGCCGCGACGGGATTTGCGGATATTCAGGTGGTCTCGCACAGTTTTTCGGCCCCCGTGGGGGAAAGCCTGCTGTATTTCATGACCGCCTCGGCGCGGGCACCGTCCTTTGCGGTGGGCTCGGTTGCGGGGGTGATCACGGGGGCCTTTATCGGATCGCTGATCAAGGGGCATTTCCGCTGGGAGGCCTGCGAAGACCCGCGCGAGCTGCGCCGCCAGATCACCGGGGCCGCGCTGATGGGCGCCGGCGCCGTGCTGGCGCTGGGGTGCACCGTCGGCCAGGGGCTGAGCGCGTTTTCGATGCTGGCCTTTTCCGCGCCGGTGACGTTTCTGGCGATTTTTGCCGGGGCGGCGCTGGGGCTGCGGCAGTTGATCGAAGGGTTTCAGCCAGCGGAGTGACATGAGGGGCGCTGCCCCTCTGCGCTGCGCGCATTCACCCCGGAGTATTTGTTTGAGCAAAGAAAGGATAAAGGGGCCACGCGGGGGCCCCTTTGCCGTTTCAGACTTTTTGCTGGGTATATTTGCGGATTTCCGTCCGGGCGATTTGCCGGCGGTGCACTGCGTCGGGCCCATCTGCAAGGCGCAGGGTGCGCACGTGGGTCCAGGCGTGGGCCAGCGGGGTGTCCTGGCTGATGCCCTGAGCGCCATACATCTGGCTGGCTTCGTCGATCACCTTTAGCGCCATGCGCGGGGCGACCGTTTTGATCATCGAGATCCAGGGGGCGGCGGCGCGTGCATCGCCCTGATCCATGTACCAGGCGGCCTTGAGGCAGAGCAGGCGGGCCTGTTCGATCTCCATCCGGCATTCGGCGATGATGTCATAATTCGCGCCCAGATGGGCCAGCGGTTTGCCAAAGGCCTCGCGGTTCAGCGCGCGTTTGCACAGCAGTTCCAGCGCGGCCTCGGCCTGGCCAATGGCCCGCATACAGTGATGGATGCGGCCCGGCCCCAGACGGCCCTGAGAGATTTCGAAACCGCGCCCTTCGCCCAGCAACAGGTTTTCCGCCGGGATACGCACATCGGTAAAGCGCATATGCATGTGGCCGTGGGGCGCGTCATCGTCGCCGTAAACCTGCATGGGGCGGAGGATCTCGATTCCCTTGGCGTCGGCGGGCACCACCACCATCGAGTGCTGCCTGTGTTTGGGCAGATCGTCATCGCCGGTTTTGACCATGACGATATAGACGGCGCAGCGTGGATCCCCTGCCCCCGAGGCCCACCATTTTTCGCCGTTCAGCACATAGTCATCCCCGTCCCGCACGCAGGACATCGCGATATTGGTGGCATCCGAGGACGCGACATTGGGCTCGGTCATGCAATAGGCTGAGCGGATTTCACCGGCCAGAAGCGGCTCAAGCCATTGTTTTTTCAGCGCTTCGGTGCCGTAGCGTTCAAACACCTCCATGTTGCCGGTGTCGGGGGCCGAGCAATTGAACACCTCGGCGCCCAGCGGGGTTTTGCCCATTTCCTCGGCGAAATAGGCGTATTCCACCGTGGTCAGGCCAAAGCCCTTGTCACTGTCGGTCAGCCAGAAATTCCACAGCCCGGCGGCCCTGGCCCTGGCTTTCAGCCCTTCCAGAATTTCCGACTGGCGTTCGGTATATTGCCAGCGATCGCCTTTGGCGACTTCGGCTTCGTATTCCTCGGCCAATGGGGCAATCTCGTCACGAACCATCGTGGCGACACGCTCCAGCAGCTTTCGGTTCTCCTCCCTGATCCCGAAATCCATCTCTCTCCCTCGTTCCTCATTGCAGAAATAGTTTCCACATGAACTACAGCACGGCCCCCAAGGCAAAGAAAAGCGCAAAGGCGCGATTTGGCAAAAGACGTGGGGTCATAGATGTCAGCGCCCCGCAGCAAAGAGCCCCCATCGTTCACTGTGCGCAGACACCCGGCTGGAGACGCCTGAGCGCCTCGGCAGTGTTTCTTATTGCGCTCAGACGGTCGGGCAAAGCATAGAGCGTCAGCCCCCAGGGGACGTTTTGCGGCGTTCTGCCGAAGGGCACCGTCAGCGCGCATAATCCCAGGGGATTGGCGAAGTTGGTGTAGGTGCCATTGCGGAAATTCGGGCCCAGCGGATCTGCCTTGCACATCGCGCGGGTCACCAGCGCCCCCACGGTTGGGGTGATCAGCACATCATGCGCCTGCCAGAACGCTTGCGTGACATGGCGGGCCTCGGCGGTTTCGTAAAGCGCGCGATAGGCGTCTGCGGCGGTAAACGCGCGGCTGGCCTGAATCATCGGCCCCACCACCGGGTGACAGTCCCTGGGATGAGCATCAATGAAGGCCCCCACGGACACGTCACGCTCGGCCAGATAGGGGCCAAAGAACATCAGGTCGTTGATCGCCTGAAACGAGGCAAGGTCCGTGTCGGTGGCGCCCAGCCGATCCGTCAGCAGCGCATAGGCCTGCCGATAGAGCCCGGCGACATCCGCATCGCCGAAAGTGTCAATCCGGTCCGGCGGGGCCATCGCCACACGGGGGGCAGCCACGTCAATTCCTGCGCAAACCTGGCCCAGAGGATCCTTTGGGTCGGGGCCTTGCACGATGCGATCAATCGTCAGCGCATCTTCCAGAACGGCGCTGAATACAGTTGCCGTATCGAAACTGCGGCAGGCATATACCATTCCGTGGCGGCTCCAGGCGCCGGGGGCGGGTTTCAGCCCGTAAATACCGTTATAGCTGGCCGGCACCCGGCCCGAGCCCCCAGTATCGGTGCCAAAGGCAAAGGCCACCATCCCTGTCGAAATCGACACCCCCGCCCCCGAAGACGAGCCACCGGGAATATAATCCGGGTTGAACGGGTTGCGGGCCGTACCATAGGGCGAGCGCACACCGACCAGCCCGGTCGCGAACTGATCCATGTTGGTTTTGCCCATGCAGATCGCGCCCGCAGCCTCGACCCGCGCCACAACGGTGGCCGATTCCTCGGGGCGATAGGCATAGGCGGGACAGGCGGCGGTGGTGTCGAACCCGGCCGTGTCGATATTGTCCTTCACCGAAAACGGAATGCCATATAGCGGCAGATCCCTGGCCGCCGGATCGGCCTCAAGCGCGGCGCATTTGGCAGCCAGCACGTCGGGCGCGATGGTTGAGATCCAGACCCCCTCTTGATCGGGGTCCGGGAACCGGCGGGCGAGGTCCGGCAACACTTGCGACGGTGTTGCCGAACCTTCCGCATAGGCGCTGCGAAGCGCACCTATGGTCAGGGGACGCATCATTCGGCTGCGACGACGGTTTGCAGCCACGAGGCTTCAAGGAAGGTTTCAAACACCTCGCGGCTGGGCGCTTCGGGCAGGCGATCCTGGCTGACCAGGAAATCCGAAGTGGCAATCAGCGTGTCCACAAAACCACCGGCGGCCTCTTCCGTGCCGATATATTGCGCGGTCAGCTGCTTTTCGCAGGGCACCATTTCCGTGCCGCGCATCATCCGGGTGGCATCCTCCAGCGACAGTTCCAGCTCTTCGGCGATGATCGCGGCGGTTTCAGCGGGGTTGCTGATCCAGTAATCAATGCCTTCACATTCCGCGGCGATGAATTTCTCGACATAGGTTGGATATTTGTCGGCAAATTCGTTCATCACAACGCCCACATCCCAGGTGGGATAGCCGCGTTTTTCCATGATGCCCGAGGTCATGAAGATATGGCCGCCATCTTTGACCGCCTTGTCCAGATTGGGCTCCCAGAACCAGGCCGCGTCAATATCCCCGCGCGACCAGGCAACGGCAATGTCATTGGGCCGCAAATCGAGGATTTTCATGCTGGCCGGGTCAATGCCTTCATCCGCCAGGGCCTGTAGCAGCAGGTAATGCGTGGTCGAGCCAAAAGGCGCGGCGATGGTCTTACCCTCAAGATCCTTGAACGATTTGATCCCGGCATCGGTGCGCACCACCATGGCTTCGACGAAACGGCAGAAGACGCGCGTAGCGCGGAGCTTGCGCGAATTCTGGCCTTTGAGCCGGACAAAATGGCGGAGGTGATCGCGATGGCATCGGCACTTCTTTATGAACGCGACTTCGCCGCCGGGTGTCAGCCCGGAGTTGCGTTTGACGTGGATAGTCTAATGACTCATTTCCACACAGACCGCGCGGCGATGCTAAGCGCCGCCAAGCTTTGCGGGGCCATGCCCTTTGAGGAAAAGGGCAAAACGATCTGGGCCGATAGTGAAACAGTGCGATTTACACTTGATGCCGCCGCAATTGCGCGCGCAACAGCTAAGGCGCAGGGGTGATGCGTTCCCTCAGATTAAACGCCGCCACCTGCGAGCTTTCGGAGAAAGGCAGTCGTCGCATTAAGTTTCCGATGAGGATCAGTGTCCTTGGCGTCCCGGCCACGGCTGCAACCTGCGCCGACTTAAGCGAACTTACCGATTACGTCATGGCACACCATGCCTCTGCGCTATCCGCAGCGGAGATTGCCGACTATGTGCGCAATTTCTGTTTGCCTCTGGGCTTGCAACGGGACCGCGTTAGCGGCTGATGGGCGTGTTCGCTGCCATGGGCCACGTCGTCTGAAAGTAATTTCGCTTTACCTTCAATGTTTTGCTTGGTGAGTTAACGATTTTCAAACCGTATCCCTGCTAAAGCCGTCGCCAAGAAAAAAGACCCGCCGACGATGTATTGGCGGGCCGCAAGTCTGGCGCTGCGGATTGCAGCATAGCCCGGCTACATCAAACCCAAACATCGCCGTTCGGCGCGCGTAGCGCGTGCCCGAACAAAATAGCTGCGACCTGTATTCCCGAATTGGAGTTCGGGAGGCCGCAGCTATGATTTTCAATCACGACAACGGTACTCGAATACCACGCCGTTGTCAATGCAAACGAGTAATAAGATGAAAGATTTTTGTTCTAAATCGCAATATAATTGCGATGATGGATGGTTGCACCATGCAGAAATTCGCGGCGATACATCGCTAGACCTTGATGATCTTCTAGATCAGAAGTTCGTTTTCATGACCGGGAAGGTGTGTCCCGACGCCCCCCGCCACAACACCCGCGATGGTCATTGGAAACGAGAAGAATTGACCCTGAACCAATGGATTAACGGGGATCAAAAATCTTGGGGTTTGGCAGTTCACCCGGAAGCGGACTCCAAACATGGTGATGCAATATGCCCCTCCGAGAATATCGACGGCGCGCGCAAGGATTCTGCCGTCAAGACAATGTATGCAATCGTCACAGACCATGACGCAGGCGCGTCCATGGAAGACACAATACAGAATTTGGAAGCCGCCGGGGTGTTTGCGTTTGTTTACAGCACCTTCAATCATCTCACCACGCGGCTTGAATTGAAGCATGATGATGTAGTGCGCAAGCTGACGCTAGCCTCGTCCCCAGACCTTGCCCAGATCAAGGAATACCTGCGTCTGCACCACGCGACCCGATACGATGCTGCATTTATTGACGCAGTAGAGATCGAAAACGCGCGGACGCAGACAAAGGACGGGTTGCGCATCATCTTGAAAGTGCCCGCAATAGACAAATTCCGCGTGGTGCTGCCACTTGCCGAACCGGTGGAATTGGCAGACCTCGCTCCGACACTGGCAGGCTGGAAAGACATTTGGGCGGACAAGGTGACTGGCGTTTGCCGGAACATCTTGAAGGCTGAATTCGACGTTAGCTCCACAGATATTAACCGGTGCTTCTATACGCCCAGAAGCCCCAAGGGGGCTGAGTTTTATAATTGCATTGTGATGGGAAAGCCCCTCAATTTCGAAGATATCGAACCTTTTTCGAAGGCGGAGTACATAAGGGGGCGTCAGCCCCAAGGTGACGCGTTTCTGGCAGATGGTAGCGAAGGTGGGGAGGTAAAACGGTTCCTCATGCCGGAGACTGGGCGGTCACTTAACAAGTGGCATCATGAGCATAAGCACCGCTTTCTCATTTGCGACGCAATTGAAGCATACTCGCCCGACCGTATTCGTGTCGCAGGCGGTGAACGACCGGACACGCTGCATATCGAGTGCCCATTTGAACATGAACACTCGTCATCGGGTGGCACAGCCACAATGGCTATGAACCCCCATGCAAATGAACATGAAGTCTGGTCTGTCTTCTGTCACCACGACGCTTGCAAGGGGCGGCACAAACTCGAATTCATTCAACAGATGCTCGAAGATGGGTGGTTTGAAGAGGACGCGCTTTTTGATGAAGAGTTCTTACTCATCGACGATGAAGTAGTCGAAGAAGATACGCCGCCTTTAGAATTTGAGGAACGGCGCAAGCTTAGTGACCCGCTATTTGACGCCAAACTGGCAGAAGGTGGGTGGGTTGCCGGTGAAGGTGATAAACTTCGTGCCAACGTTCGCAAGATCGAAGCGCAGATGCGCCAGAGCATGTCCGAGATGTACAGTTTCGTCATTTTAGAGGGCGGGGAAGTCCGCGTTGCCCTGCGTCCCTCACGGGGGTGTGAGACGGATTTCTGGCGCGACACCGGGTTCAACAAGGCATTCAAAAACCGCCGCGTTTCATGGAATCCTGACGGCAAAAACGTCAAGCAAATTGACCCCGCCCAATTGTTCCTGACTGATCCGGCTCGCAAGACCTACATCGGAACGCAGTTTGAACCCGATGCGGCGCGCGTCCAGCGCGGTCCTTACAATACATGGACAGGTATCAAGACTGAACCTGTTGCCGGTGACTGGTCGTTGTTGCGTGACCACATCCGCAATCAGATCATCGCCGGTAATGGAGCGGACGATGATGAAGACGAAAAGCTGTTCAATTGGGTCATGACGTGGCTTGCGGACCTTTTCCAGAACCCCGGACGCAAGTTGGGATCATCTATCGCGTTGATAGGAGACCAAGGCACAGGCAAGAGCAAGCTTTGGGATCACGTCCGCGCCGCCATTGGTTGTCACGCCACCAAGATCACTAGCCGTAAGGCCCTTGTAGGGAACTTTAACGCACACCTAGACGCCAAGATTTTGGTTGTGGCAGAGGAAGCTTTCTGGTCTGGCGACAAGGAAGCCGCTGGCACCCTCAAAGATCATATCAGCAGCGAAACAATCACGATTGAACGGAAGGGCGTGGATCGGGCGGAAAAGTCGAATTACATACGATTTGCTTTCGTTTCGAACGAAGAATGGGTCATACCAACCGATGACAATGCCGATGCCCGCCGTTTCGCCGTGTTCCGGGTGAACAACAATCGGAAGGTTTGCAGCGTCAAAGACAAGGAGAACATACAGTTCTTCAAAGACATTGACCGGCAGATGGCGAATGGTGGCCTTGAGGCCATGACCTATGAGCTAATGAACTGGGACCCGGTTGAGCACGGCATGACGTGGGATGCGCTGCGCTCACCACCAAAGACGGCAGCGTTGCAGGAACAGGCATCATACGGCCTGTCAGGGCCAAAGGGCGCGCTCATGTCCATCATTGAAGCTGGGGTTTTGTCAGGTATCGACAAGGATGGGACTGCCTTCACTTACGATCTGTCAGACGATGAACCGACACCGGTTCTTCGCGAACATCTTGTCGCGGCTATACAGGGGCGGGGCACTCATGGCGGCGCTGCAAAGGCGACGGCGAACGCCGTCCGCGATTTGTTGGGCAAAGACGCGGAACAAGGCGATAACAAGAAGAATATTGAATTTGTGAACCCGCGCCTTGCGGCGCAAGGCGATGATGGGGTGACAAGCAAGAAGGGTAGATGGGTGGAGGTGCCCGCGTTAGCGGGCTTGCGTGCCGAACTTGCCCAGACCTACGGATGACCCATGTGCCGCAGCGAGACCCACATCCCATGTCGGATGTGGGTCTAATTTTGTCAATTTAAAACAAGAACTTAATCCGAATGGACCCAGAAAACCCAAAGGCCCAGTGATTTCTCAAACTTGACAGGAACGCGCACGGCGCATTCCTTGCCCATTCCTTCCAACTACTTTCCACCAATATTGTTTTTATCTGGGTCTACTGGGTCTAAGTGTGGTTTGGAGCATATAAATAAGGGGTATCCGTGAACCCAGAAGTATTTGAAATACTGGGTTCCGTCTGGGTCTTCTGCGGCCTGCTGGGTCACCGGCTGGCAATTGTCTGCAATCTCTCCGCGACATCGTGAGCAAGTTTTGCCACTCCCTCAGAGTTGTTGTGGTAGGTGATGCACCGCAGTGCACGCAGATCGAATGGCACATCATCCATATGCTGCGTTATCAGTATGACTTCTTTGCCAAGCGTATGCGCAATCCCGGCCTCATAGAAAACATTCGGGTTCTTCCCTGACAGATCGCAGATTATGACGGCGGATGTAGAAATAAGCTCTACAATGTCCTGCATGATGTGAGCATGTAGCCAAAAATCATCGGCGCGACGACATTCATATCCCATCGGTTCAACCACACCCTTGATCGCAGCATGCACGGCACCAAACGCGCCAGAAAAAGGCATCATGAGTGACACAAGGTTCTGTTGAACCGGCTTGTCGCTAAGCTGAAAAACGGTTGGTCGCGGTGCCTGTGCAGACTGAGCTTTTAATAGCTGATAGCTCAAATCCGCCTCTTTGACCGCCCAATGGTTTCGCGAGAATTCCCAATCGGTCATTTGAAGCTCAGCCGACATTGCGTATATGTCGGCATTTGTCAGTGTGGGGATATCTGGATCAAAGGTATACTGAAATTGATAGTCGCGCCCAACTGATGTGATCCGTGAAAGCCAGCCGACCCGTGCCGGTTCATCGGTTGTGCCTTCCTCCATAAAGAGCGTTGGCAAAGCCATAAGTGCCGGAACGTCCAACCTACCGTTTGGCTTAAACCGCTCTACAAGATGTTCTTCTGTATGCTCGAAGACGCGGCTCGCCGTCATAGAGCTTTGCCGCGCGTTCTGCGTCCCTGTGCCCACAATGAGATTGAACAAGTTTGCCTCCAATTTCTTTTGGTTAGAAATAGTTGACCGATGCAGGCCGCACAACGCTTTATCGGGAAAAACGGCTACTACAGTGGCCGCGCGCCGAAAGCGCAAAAATTGTTCCACGTTAGTCGAAAATTACGTTTGAAGCACCCATCTCGCAACAAATGAAAACAACGACCCGCCGCCATGTAGACACACGCTGGCGTAATATTCGTCGCCTTGCTACTCATGAACAAACAGCTTTCAACAATGGTACCTCAATGATCCCACCCGGTTTCCTCGACCGCCTTCGACAGAAATTGCAGCTATCGGATGTGGTCGCCCCAAGCGTCCAATGGGATCAGAGAAAGAGCAACTTTGATAAAGGTGACTTGTGGGCACCCTGTCCTTTTCACGCAGAAGAAACTGCCAGCTTTCACGTTGATGACCGCAAAGGGTTCTATTATTGCTTTGGCTGCCACGCCAAAGGCGACATCATAAGCTTTCTGCGAGAAACGAAGGGCGTCGATTTCATGGTGGCGGTTCGCCGCTTGGCATTTCTTGCAGACATGGACACGGAGCTAGATGCCGCGATGAACCCGCCCCAAACCTTACCGCCTATTCTCACCACAAAAGAAGTCATTGTTGAGTGCTTTGAAAAAGAGCATTTTCTAGAAATTGGATTGCTCACTGGCTGGACTAGTTACATCCAAAACCACGACCGCCTTTTGCGTAGTTTGAGTTGGGGTGACCCTGACTATCCGGGCAACGTACTGGATATGTTGGTGGCAATGCAGAACCGCGATGACGGTTCACTGGCGAAGGTGCAAACATACGTAATGCAGAAATTCAGCAATGTCGCCACGGCGACTGCTCAGGTCGCGGCGTTTTCCAACACGCAACAGATCATTGGGTATACCTATGAACAGCCACGCAACGATGTAATCGGTGTGATGATGCCTTTCGGTGGATTTTCAGAAGTCTATGACGCGATAAAGGCCGCGTGCGCCACCACGACACTCCAAGCCAAACGAGCGGATGAGATGTGGGGACATTCAATGTTCATGCGGGACATAATGGAACTTGTGAACCACTCCGCCGTGGTTATCTGTGATTTGACGGGACGTAATCCCAATGTCTTCTATGAAATGGGGCTGGCCCATGCTTGGGGCCGTCCGGTCATACCGATTACGCAAAACAAAGAAGACGTGCCGTCCGATCTTCAAGCGCACAGATACCTTTTGTATTTGAACAATGCCGAAGGGCGGAATCAGCTAAGCGTTGATCTTGGTAAGCGCTTGAAATCTATTCTCGAAAACTGAAATCATTCAGTATCGGCGACCGATAGTTTTGATGATTGGTCATTTTGGGCCGAGTGCCCGCTAACGCGGGCTTTCAATACACGGAAAATTTTTCTTGGTGATCGTTCATTTTTTCTAGCGCGAGATTTCTTTGTCTAGCGCGAAAGAGAGGCGTTCCATACGACTCAATATGCAAGCTTCCTTTTCGCCAATCCCTCCGATTCCATGACTGGCGCAAGAACACTGAAAGACACTTAAATAATTGAAAAGACTCGCGAATCACTGATTTTCACTGTACTGTTCAAGCCACAATGTACGTTGACGATTTGAACGGAAGGCCGAAATGAAAACTTATGTGATCTACCGCCGTGTCAGCACCCAAGAGCAAGGCCGGTCTGGCCTTGGCCTTGAGGCGCAGCAACGTGATATTGACCTATACCTGACCAACTATGCGGACACGCCATATAGGGTGCTTGGGGCGTTCACAGACGTTTTGAGCGGCAAGGCCGATGATCGCCCGGAACTGGCGAAGGCAATCGCGCTGGCAAAGAAGCACGGCGCAGAACTGCTTGTCGCCAAGCTGGACCGCCTATCGAGGAAGGTCAGCACCATCGCCACATACATGGAAGACAAAAAGCTGCGCTTTCGCGTGGCCACCATGCCCCATGCCGACAACTTCCAACTTCACATCTATGCGGCTCTGGCAGAGCAAGAGCGCGAGTTCATCAGCAAGAGAACCAAAGCCGCATTGGCGCAGGCTAAGGCCCGTGGAACCAAGCTAGGCGGAATGCGCGATGCCACTATGAAGCGTAATGCGGTCGCGCGTCAGCGCGCCTGTGAAAGAGCCGAAAAGGTGCGCCAGATCGTCATGCCCTTGCGTGAACAAGGCGCATCCATGCGGGCAATCGCAGACGCCTTAAACACCGCCAACGTGGCAACGGCACGCGGGGGCGCGTGGGGTCCATCATCGGTGAAATACACACTTGATCGCCTGTCGGCATGAACGCCGCTAACGCGGCCAACATCAAAGGAACACACATGCAATTTGCGACCGGAATCGTGAATCTTTTCATCTTCTTTGCCGTGCTCAAAATGCTATCAGGATTTTTGACGGAAAATGGCCCAGCCGGGCATATGCCGACAGGCTGTCACAGGCGCAGAGATGCGCGCTCAAAGCCTTGAAGTTTAGAGGCATGTAGGGAGCGCGCGTAGCGCGCAATGCTGCCAAGAAAGGCCCGGTGGCCCCGTCAGGCACCCCTAGGGGTGCCCCCTCGAAGCGGGCCAGCAGCCACGAGCATATTAACGACCAATTTTTGTTAGCGTAAATCTCTGGCCAAAAATGAGATGTAAGGTTGGATAAAATTACTTTGGCAGCGGTTAGCAAAACCGCGTTCAAACGGTTAGCAATTCGTATAATTTACGTCATGACCCGTTACCTTTTTGAGAAAAAGGCCGTGTCATGCTAGAATTATGGAAATTCCCAAAATTTGGAAAAGGCATGTCCACGTCAACTTTCGCCGTGAATCGCGGCTCCGATCTTACATTTGAAATGAATTGGCCTGACGGCCCGTCTGCCAACGCCGATTTGACCGGTCACACCGTCAGCATCTTTGAACCTGACCCGCGCATTGACGGGCTGGTGTCGGCGACGCTCACAGACCCAGTAAACGGGGCAATCCGCGTGCGCGTCGAATGGGCAGACGGGCTGCCGTCGAATACACCGCTGAGCTTTCGTCTTATGACGACCAACGGTGCAGAAAACCAAACCACCAATCAACTCACTGTGGAATACTCATGACGCAGGTGGCCGTCAGCACCAGCCCGATTGAGGTAGAAACGCGCCGGATCGAAGAGGGTCCCGCCGTCACTGTCGCGGGTGGCAGCGTAGAAGTTAGCGCGTCCGTCGCGCCCGCGAGTGTAAGCGCTGAATCTGACATTATCGAAGTCACGGTTAGCCCCACCATCGCGACCGTGCAGAGCGTTGTCAGCGTGCCGGATGTATCCGTGCAAGTTGACGGCCCGCTTGAGGTGGTCGCGTCTACTGTAGGAATCCAAGGTCCACCGGGAGCGAATTCCGGTCCATCGGCTCTGCCACCGGACGAAACTGACGACTCAGACCTCAACTATATTTACTATGGTTGGATTTCCACGCGTGCCGGTGGCTGGTTGGTTCGGCGGGTAGACCGCTTAACGGAAGCCAAGACAAACGCCGCTACCGGCTACCCTAACTTCGCCGCAGCTTGGGAGAACCGCGAGACGCTGCAATACTACTGATTTTGCCTTAATCGACGCGTGGAACACGCCCGCAGCCCATTATTCTCGCAAAAGCCACGCCCAGACTTTCCTTTTTTCTCACAAACTGCTGAATTAATCTCACAGTTTTCTTTGTCTGAAACTATTATCTTCGCTGACAAGCGGTCGCTCCGTCCCGAAGTTAGGCCCATCGAAACAGTCGAGCAAAGGAAACGACATGGCAAAACGTGGACGCCCGAAGGGCAGCACCTATCCAGATGGGCCGTATCTGGATCAAATCGCAGACGCGCTGACGCGCGAACCGTCCAAATCTGCGAACTCGGCAATCATGAAAATTGCCGGTGCGCTGGGAATAACAGACTACAGACAGCAAGAAGCCTTCCGTCGTCGCCTTCACGACAAGTGGAGCACGCAAAAGGAAGAGCGATTGGCCGAGGCGCGTGAGCGCCAGCGTGAAAGGACAAATGCAGCCTTTCAACAGACCGCCCAGAGCCTCGCAGACAGCGCAGCCCGGATGGCTGACACAATGCGCCCGATTTTGGATCGACAACGCGAACTGGGGGAGCGCATCCATGCAGCTATGAAGCCCCACTATGACAAGCAAGCCAAGATGGCGGCGCGTATAGAGGAATTGTTGCGGCCCCATCGGGAAGCATCCGCACGAATCGCTGAAATCACACGGCGAATTCAACCTTCAACTGACGTGGTAAGGTTATCTGAACGGCTCAAGCAAAAATCGGCGGCGGCAGAGTTGTTGACTGCGAGTATGGGTCCTTTGTATGCGTCTCAGCTTCCCCGGCCTAACCCCTTCGCATCCACGCACCCAGCCGGGGCGAATGCACCAGCGGCAACACGGCGTGGGTTCAAAGTCGAAGATTAATTGTTCGGGGCGGCTCACGCCGCCCTGCTACTCGACTGCTACGCCCCAATCGCTATTCGTAGCAAAATCGTAGCAGTAGCAGAAATTTGCGGCTCTACCCCGACTGCAAAATTCACAATTCTCATTTGATTTCAAAGTGGTGCGGGTGGAGGGACTCGAACCCCCACGCCTCGCGGCGCCAGAACCTAAATCTGGTGCGTCTACCAATTTCGCCACACCCGCATTGTCCAGCCCCAGGGCCGGTCCGGCGATGATTAGCAAAGAGTTTTTCCGAAGGCGAGAGCAAAAATCATCTTTGCTCGGGCTGCTGCGCCTGCGCCTGCAAAACCCTGGATAAAATCTCGGGCAGGATCTCGGGCAGATCCTCGGCGATCAGACCGGGCCCAAAGGCGCGCGCGCATTCGACATGCAGCCACGCGCCGGCCTCGGCCGCGGCCATCGGCTCAAATCCCCGCGCCAGCAGCCCCGTGATGAACCCGGCCAGCACATCCCCGGACCCGGCCGTCGCCAGCCAGGGGGCCGCGCGCTCGTAAACGGCGGCATTCAGACTGCACCGCCCGTCCGGCGCGGCAATCACGGTATCGGCCCCCTTGAACAGCACAACACAGCCCGCCCGCGCGGCGGCCTCACGCGTGGCATCGACCTTGGAATAGGCCGGCCCTTCGGAGCAGCCGTCCGCCAGCTTCGCCGCAATATCCGGAAACAGCCGCGCAAACTCCCCCCCATGCGGCGTCAGCACCACCTGCCCGCCCCGCGTCAGATCCAACAAAGCCTCAGGCGCCCCGGCAAAAGCCGTCAGAGCATCCGCATCCAACACCGTCGCACGCCCCCCGGCCAAGGCCACCGGCACCAGATCGCGCGCCCGCCTCAGGCCCATTCCCGGCCCCAGACACAGCGCATTCAGTCGCGGATCCTCCAAAACCGCCGCCAGTTCCTCTGAGGTGCCGGCCCGCTGCAACATGATCGCCGTC
Source organism: Youngimonas ophiurae (nom. illeg.) (assembly GCF_049803795.1). Taxonomy (NCBI): domain Bacteria; kingdom Pseudomonadati; phylum Pseudomonadota; class Alphaproteobacteria; order Rhodobacterales; family Roseobacteraceae; genus Thalassovita; species Youngimonas ophiurae (nom. illeg.). The sequence continues at coordinate 652,241 of NZ_JBNAGJ010000001.1, read as the reverse complement.
ACCTGCGTGGCAACCTCCAACTGCGCCGCGCCGGGCACCCCCAGCGTCACCAGACCAGCCCCAATCCGCAGCGCCCCCCGCGCCGCCAGCCGCGCCGCCCCGGTTCTGCCCGCCCCCCCGGACAGGATCAGCGCATGACCATGCGCATATTTATGCTCCCCGAACGTCCATAACGAACGGATACCTGCCCCCGTCGCTTCCCGGCACGCAACACGCCCCAAGCCTCGCTCATCATATGCCGCCCTCCCCCCGGTATGAGAAAGCGACGCCGCCTGCTGGCCAGACGACAACCCGATATCCACCACACGAACGGTGCCACAACTCGCCGGGCCATCCGCCAGCAGATGCCCCAGCTTTCGCGCATGAAAGGTCACTGTAAGATTTGCAAGATTGGCAAAATCGAGCGGCCGCTCCTCCCCCAGCCAAACGCCTGAATCCGCACACATCCCGCTTGGAACATCGACCGCCACCACTTTGGGAAACACACCGCGCGTGGCGGCCAAAGAGCTGGCCGTATTCAAGGCGATCGACATATGCCGACACTCTAAAAAGGGCCGTCCCAAACCAGTCCCCAAAAGAGCGTCCACAATCAAACAGACCCCCTCCCGCCCGCCGGGCCAGCCGTCGAACTGATCGTCCTCAAAAGGCGCAACACCGCCCAACGCACACCACCGCTCATAATTCACCCGTGCATCGGGCGGCAGCCTCTCGGCCTCCCCATACAGGAACACCTCAACGCCCCACCCAAGCTCACGCAGCACCCGCGCCACCACAAACCCGTCCCCGCCATTATTTCCGGGTCCACACAACACCACCGCGCGCTTCTTTTTGACCGAAATACTCTGGGGGGAGGCCGCAGGCCGGGGGGCAACGCCCCCTTCATCCGCCTCCTCAACAGCCCCTTCAGCCAGCTCCGGCCACTCTTCGAAAATCGCCTCAACCACGCCGCGCCCGGCCCGTTCCATCAACGCCAGCCCGGTGGCCTCTCCCGACTCGATAGCAGCCTGCTCGATGCTGCGCATTTGTGCAGCTGTTAGAATTTCGGTCATAAATTCGGACCTTTTGTTTGCAAAGTGATGCCTTTTTGCGCATTGCGCATAAAGTTTAGTCATTCTATGGGCTTTGCCATGCCCCTGCCCGGCGCTGCGATCATACTCAATTGTGGCCACCGGGGGAAAGTGTTCTGTCGCTTGTCGACAAGTCTGGTGAGGAGACCCAAGACGATGAAAAAAATCGAGGCGATCATCAAGCCCTTCAAGCTTGATGAAGTGAAAGAAGCGCTGCAAGAGGCCGGGATCCAGGGCCTGAGCGTGATTGAAGTGAAGGGTTTTGGTCGTCAGAAAGGCCACACGGAACTCTACCGCGGCGCCGAATATGTCGTGGATTTCCTGCCCAAAGTGAAGATCGAGGTCGTTCTGGACGACGATCTGGTTGACGGCGCCATCGAAGCCATCATCGACGCAGCGAAAACCGACAAGATCGGCGACGGCAAGATTTTCGTCAGCCCCGTCGAACAAGCTATTCGCATCCGCACCGGCGAGGCCGGCTCGGACGCACTGTAATACCCCAAAAATAAACTGAAAGGGATTAAGGGAATGAGCAAGGACGCAGTTCTTAAACTCATCGCGGACGAGGAGATCGCATATGTCGATATCCGCTTCACCGATCCGCGCGGCAAACTGCAACACGTAACCGTGTGCTCCGATCTGGTTGACGAAGACTTCCTGGACGAAGGCTTCATGTTCGACGGCTCGTCGATCGCTGGCTGGAAATCGATTGAATCCTCGGACATGAAACTGATGCCCGACACCGAGTCGGTCTACATTGATCCGTTCTACGCCGAGAAAACCCTGTGCATTCACTGCTCGGTTGTCGAACCCGACACCGGCGAAGCCTACGAGCGTGACCCCCGCGGCACCGCTCAGAAGGCCGAAGCCTACCTGAAATCCTCGGGTATCGGCGATGTGTCCTACTGGGGCCCCGAAGCGGAATTCTTCCTGCTGGACGACGTGCGCTACTCGGTCACCCCGTCCAAAGTCGGCTATGCCATCGACGCCGAAGGCGCCGCCTGGAACACCGATGCGGACATCGAGCACGGCAACCTGGCGCACCGCGCGGGCCACAAGGGCGGCTACTTCCCTGTGAACCCGATCGACGACGCACAGGACATCCGCGCCGAAATGCTGACCACCATGAAAAACATGGGCATGACCGTCGACAAGCACCACCACGAAGTGGCGACCTGTCAGCACGAGCTGGGCCTGGTCTTCGGCACCCTGACTGCTCAGGCCGATAACCTGCAAAAATACAAATACGTGATCCACAACGTGGCCCACGCCTATGGCAAATCGGCCACCTTCATGCCGAAGCCCATGGCCGGCGACAACGGTTCGGGTATGCACTGCAACATGTCGATCTGGAAAGACGGCAAGCCCCTGTTCGCAGGCGACAAATACGCCGATCTGAGCCAGGAAGCCCTGTATTTCATCGGCGGTGTTCTGAAGCACGCGAAAACGCTGAACGCCTTCACCAACCCCTCGACCAACAGCTACAAGCGTCTGGTTCCGGGTTTCGAAGCCCCCGTTCTGCGCGCCTACTCGGCCAGCAACCGTTCGGGCTGTGTGCGTATTCCGTGGACCGAATCGCCCAAGGCCAAGCGCGTCGAGGCTCGTTTCCCCGATCCCGCGGCCAACCCCTACCTGTGCTTTGCGGCCCTGCTGATGGCTGGCCTGGACGGTATCAAGAACAAGATTGATCCCGGCGAAGCCATGGACAAAAACCTGTATGACCTGCCCCCCGAGGAGCTGGCCGACATCCCGACCGTCTGTGGTTCGCTGCGCGAAGCCATCGAATCGCTGGAAGCCGATCACGACTTCCTGCTGGCCGGCGACGTGTTCACCAAGGATCAGATCGACGGCTACATCGAGCTGAAGATGGAAGAGATCCACAACTACGAGCACACCCCGCACCCGGTTGAGTACCAGATGTACTACAGCTGCTAATCGCAGCCGCAGACAGAGTTCGGAAAGGGCGCCTTTGGGCGCCCTTTTTGCCATCTGCCGCCTGCAACCTGCGCGGTAGCCACCCGATGTTTTCGCAAGGGCGAATCAACTCTGCCGTGCGCAGGCCCAGCCGGCAATCCCGCCCCCGCCCCAGCTTTGGACGCCAAAACCTTTGTGAATTTGCGGTTAACTGTTCATGCAGGGCGAACAGTCCGCCCTATTTGCCCCGATTACCCCGTGGACACCGAAATTCCGTCATATTCTTTCCCTTTTTCCGGGTGACAGTCAGAGCAGATAAAAGAACCGCACACTGGAGTCTCGTGATGGACACCCAAGAACACCGATACACATCCGGCCTGGTCTTTCTGGCCTCGCGCAATTGCGACACACTGGAGCTGAGCGCCAGCCTGCAACGCGTGCTAGAGGCAAACGGCCACCGCATCTGCGGCGTTCAGGTGCAATCGGAAACCCAGGTGCAGGTGATCTCGGATATTCTGACGCTGGAGCTGACGGTTCCCGCGGGTGAGGGCAAACCGGCCGGCAAAACCTTCGATACCGATCTGGATACGCCGCAGGACATCATACAATCGGCCGGTCTGGTGATCGAGATCGCCCTGACCCAGCCCCCCGAAAAAGGTGCCGCGCCCACCAAACGCGCCACGCAGGCCACGCTGGCCAGCCTGACCTGCCAGATGGCTGTCTGGCTGGAGCCCGACTATATCCGCTGGCTGAACGAGGACACGCTGCTGGACACCGCCGATTTCGTCAAAGCCGTCGCGCGGGTCATGCCCCGCCGCGTCACCCGCAAGGATCACAAATCCGCCCCCCGCCCGGTTGCGCACCCCATGCCGCCAATGCCCATGCCGCAAGCGCAGATGGCGCTGGCCAGCGGTCCGGCTGCCGCACCCGTTCGCCCCATCCCCCCCGAAGGCGCCCACACCGCGCGCCCAGCCCCGGCCCCCAAGGCCGCGCGTTTTCCGGATGTCGATCTGACCTCGCGCCGGCTGGAGCAGGAATACGACACCCGCAACCGTGACACGCTGGGACAGGCCGATCTGCACGAGCTGTCCGACCTGCGCTCGAATTTCCACGATGAGGATGCAGCGCTTGAGGCCGCCGGCATTGCCTCGGCGCGCAATACCGTTGCGCGTATGGCCACCTGGTTTGTCGCGATTACCGTGGGGATTTTCTCTCTGCCGCTGGCGGCTTTCCTGATGGTCTGCAACCTGTTCCGCGGCGAGGATTTCCGCCTCTCCGCGCAGGCGCTGTCTCTGACCGGGCTGTTCACCGCGCTGAATGCGAATGGCGCAACCGCCGAAGTCGCCCAGATCCTGAGCAAGTTTACCGGCTAGCCCCGCGCAGACTTGCATACGAAGGGTCAGCCACCGCGTTATGCGGTGGCTTTTTGCGTTCTGGCAGCTGTACACCGTGGCTCAACTTCCCGTGACGGGATGATACAATATCTGGCAACGCGCACGCGCCGTGCCTAGTCTTGAAGCCCAACGCACGCGGCCCAGATCATGCCGCCCAGATCATTCAGACCGGAGACCCATATGCCATCAGAACGCCTTAGCTTTGCCGGTCATGACGGGGATATACTGGCCGCGCGGCTGGATCTGCCCGAGGGCACGCATCAGGCCACCGCGATCCTGGCCCATTGTTTTACCTGCACCAAGGATCTGGCTGCCGCCCGTCGCATCAGCCAGCGCCTGGCCGGGCTGGGCATCGCTGTTTTGCGCTTTGATTTCACGGGGCTGGGCCATTCCGGGGGCGAGTTCGCCAACACCACTTTCAGTTCGAATGTTGCGGACATTCGGGCGGCGGCGGATCATCTGGCGGCGCGCGGCATGGCCCCCAGCCTGCTGATCGGGCATTCGCTGGGCGGAGCGGCCGTGCTGCGCGCCGCGGGCCAGATCGACGGGATCAAAGCCGTCGCCACGCTGAACGCCCCTGCCGATCCGGCCCATGTGCTGCACGCGTTTCAGGGGGATCTGGCGCAGATCGAAGCCGAAGGGCGCGCGCAGGTGCAGCTGGGCCATGGCGCGTTTCCCATCACCAGGGATTTCATTCAGGATGTCTCGGCCAGCAACCTGCAAGAGGCAATCTCGGGGCTGAACGCGGCGCTTTTGGTGCTGCACGCCCCGCTGGATCAGACCGTGGGGATTGAAAACGCCACACAGATTTTCGTAGCGGCCAGACACCCCAAAAGCTTCGTAACCCTGGATGGAGCGGATCACCTGATCTCGGACGCAAAGGATGCCGATTACGCCGCCGAGGTGATCGCCACCTGGGCCAGCCGCTATCTGGACCTGCGCCACCCTGCCCCGCCCCCCGGTGCCCCCGAAGGCGTGGTGCGTGTCTCCGAGGCCGACCCCGCCGGGTTCCTGCAAGACGTGCAATCCGGGCCGCATCATCATGCGCTGGCGGACGAGCCCCTGGCCTATGGCGGCACCAATCGCGGCATGACGCCCTATGGGTTTCTGTCTGCCGGTCTGGGGGCCTGCACCACCATGACCATCCGCATGTATGCCCGCCGCAAGGGCTGGCCGCTGACCCATGTGCGCGCGGATGTGACCCAGAACAAGGTTCACGCGCAGGATGCCGGCAGCGCCGAGAAAATCGACCAGTTCACCCGCACGATCTATCTTGAGGGGCCGCTCAGCCCCGAGCAGCGCGAGAAGCTGCTGCAAATCGCGGATAAATGCCCGGTGCACCACACGCTGACGCGCTCTAGCCAGGTGGTGACGCACCTGGCGCAGTAGCGCGCGGAACAAGGCCGTAGGCCGCCGCGCGATCGCCAGACCGCCCCCCGGTCTGCCGATTTCAAACGCGCGCCCATGCAATAAGGGCACAGTTTGCAAAACCATAAAGGACCAGACGGCGACATTGGTCGCCAGCCCGCGGTCTGCCGCTCACGCTCGTGTTGCCGCAGATAGGCCCCCCACCCTTGCCGCGCGGCACACCTGCGGGTAAAGACACGGCAAAACCTGCAATCCCATAGGAACAGCCGATGATCCCTCGCTATGCCCGCCCGCAGATGACCGAAATCTGGGAACCCGCCACCAAGTTCAAGATCTGGTACGAGATCGAGGCCCACGCCTGTGACGCGCAGGCCGATCTGGGCGTGATCCCGCGCGAAAACGCCGAGGCCGTGTGGAAAGCCAAAGACGTGGAATTCGACGTCGCCCGCATTGACGAAATCGAGGCCGTCACCAAGCATGACGTCATCGCCTTCCTGACCCACCTGGCCGAACATGTGGGCAGCGAAGAGGCCCGCTTCGTCCACCAGGGCATGACCTCTTCGGATGTGCTGGACACCTGCCTGAACGTGCAGCTGGTCCGCGCCGCCGACATCCTTCTGGAAGACATGGATAAGGTGCTGGCCGCGCTGAAAAAACGCGCGCTAGAGCATAAAAACACCGTGCGCGTCGGCCGCAGCCACGGCATCCACGCCGAGCCCACCACCATGGGCCTGACCTTCGCCCGTTTCTACGCCGAAATGGACCGCAACAAGGCCCGCCTGGCAGCCGCCCGCGAAGAGGTGGCCACCGGCGCGATTTCCGGCGCGGTGGGCACCTTTGCCAACATCGACCCGGCGGTCGAGGAACATGTCTGCGCCAAGCTGGGCCTGAAGCCCGAACCGATCAGCACGCAGGTCATCCCGCGCGACCGCCACGCCATGTTCTTTGCCGTTCTGGGCGTGATCGCCAGCAGCATCGAAAATGTCGCGATCGAGATTCGCCACATGCAGCGGACCGAGGTGCTGGAAGGCGCCGAGTTCTTCTCGATGGGTCAGAAAGGCAGCTCGGCGATGCCGCACAAGAAAAACCCGGTGCTGACCGAAAACCTGACAGGCCTGGCCCGTCTGGTGCGCATGACCGTGATCCCCGCCATGGAAAACGTGGCGCTGTGGCATGAACGCGACATCTCGCATTCGTCCGTAGAACGCGGCATCGGCCCCGACGCCACCGTGACGCTGGATTTCGCTCTGAACCGTCTGGCCGGCGTGATCGACAAAATGCTGATCTTCCCGCAGAACATGCTGGACAACATGAACAAATTCCCCGGTCTGGTGATGTCTCAGCGTGTGTTGCTGGCCCTGACGCAAGCGGGCGTCTCGCGCGAGGATGCCTATTCCATGGTGCAGCGCAACGCCCTGAAAGTCTGGGAAGAGCGCCTGGATTTCCGCGAACTGCTGCTGGCCGACGAAGAGGTTGTGAAGGCTCTGGGCGTCGATGGCATCAATGAAAAATTCGACATGGGCTATCACACCAAACACGTGGACACGATTTTTGCCCGCGTCTTTGGCGAGAGCTGATTTCGAAAATCGCCCGATTGTGCTATGCTCCCTGCCATGTCACCCATTGGCAGGGAGTTTTCATATGATCCGCACCGTTCTGACCGCCTTGATTCTGGCCGCCGCGCCCGCTGTCGCCAGCGCCGAATGCAGCCGCGGCCACCAGCAAGCCATGACCTGCGCCGATGGCATGGTCTGGGATAAAGACGCCAAAACCTGCACCGCCACGACCAGCTAAAGCAATTGTTCACCCTTCCCTGCTTATCTGTCCACGAACGACAGTCACGAGGGACGGATGAGCAACTCTACCCAACTGGCCCGCATCACCCCTGTTCAGAAAGAGGTGGCGGTGCCCCGCAATGCGAAATCGGCGGGAAAATCCGGTAAAAAACCGGGCCTGACGCGCAAGCAGAAGGCCGCGATCATGGTGCGTTTTCTGCTGTCAGAAGGTGCCGATCTGGATTTCAGCACCCTGCCCGAAACGCTCCAGGCTGAACTGACCCGGCAACTGGGTGATATGCGGCTGGTGGATCGTCAGACGCTGGCCGATGTGGTGGCCGAATTCGCCGGCCAGCTAGAGCAGGTGGGCGTGACCTTTCCGCATGACCTGGCCGGCGCGCTGACCATTCTGGATGGGCGTATCCACCCGCGCACCGCCGCCCGTCTGCGCAGCCAGGCCGGTGTGCGCCAATATGCCGATCCCTGGGATCGCATTCGCGCGCTGGACGCGGACGCCCTGGTCCCCATTTTCGAAGAGGAATCGACCGAGATTGCTGCCGTCGTCCTGTCCAAACTGGATGTCGCCCGCGCCGCCGAAGTGCTGGCACAACTGCCAGGCGACCGCGCCCGCCGGATCACCTTTGCCGTGTCGCTGACCGGGGCCGTGACCCCCGATGCGGTGGACCGGATTGGCCTGTCCCTTGCCGCGCAGCTGGATTCGCGCCCCGAACGCGCGTTCGAGGATGACCCCGACAAACGCGTCGGCGCGATCCTGAATTTCTCGCCCTCGGCCACGCGCGATGACCTGCTGGCCGGCCTTGAGGGCGAGGATGCCGATTTCGCGGCCCGCGTCCGCAAGGCGATTTTCACCTTCAACGACATCCCCGCCCGCATCACCCCGCTGGACATATCCAAAATCACCCGCGCGGTGGACCAAAGCGCCCTTGTCATCGCCCTGGCCTACGCCAAGGCCAGCGACAGCGATGCCGCGGCCGAGCATATCCTGTCCAATCTGTCGGGCCGCATGGCCGATGCCCTGCGCGAGGAAATGGCCGAAGCCGGCACAGTCAAGACAAAACCCGGAGAAGAGGCCATGTCCGCCGTCGTCACCGCGATTCGAGAGCTAGAGGCCGCAGGCGAAATCACCCTGGTGCTACAGGATGAGGAGGAATAACCCTAGACACGAACAATTATGATCCATAACGTCCCCGCACACCCATATATCCGGGGATTTTCATGCACAGCCTTTCGACGCAATCCAAGGCCATCCTGATGATGATCGGGGCGATCTTCTTTTTCTCGACGATGGACGCCACGGCCAAAGAGCTGACAAAACACATCGGCACCGTTCCCACCATCTGGGCACGCTACGCAGGTCAAAGCGTCCTGGTGCTGTTGATGGTATCCCCGCGCCTGCGCAGCGTGGTCAAAACCCGCTATCCGGGCCTGCAACTGGCGCGTGCGCTTTTGCTGATGTGTGGCACCGGGTGCTTCTTTTTCGGTCTGGCCCATATCGGCCTGGCCGAGGCGACCGCCATCATGGACATCAACCCTGTGCTGATCACCCTGGGCGCGGCTATTTTTCTGGGAGAAAAGCTGGGGCCGCGGCGGCTGCTGGGCGTTCTGGCCGCATTAATCGGCGCGTTAATCGTGATCCGCCCCGGCTCGGGCGTTTTTTCCGCCTATGCGCTGTTTCCGCTGGGCGCGGCGATGGCCTATACCGCCTACAGCCTGGTAACGCGCTTCGTGGGCATGAACGAGGATCCCTGGACCTCGCTGCTCTACTCGGCCATTTTCGGCGCGATCATCCTGTCCTGCATCGTTCCCTTTTTCTGGGTGACGCCCTCTGTGACTGCCTGGGGGCTGATGGGGCTGTTGGCCATTGGCGGCACGGCCTCGCAATTGTTTCTGATCCGCGCGCTCAGCATCGGCGAGGCCGCGATGCTGGCCCCTTTTGCCTATAGCGGCCTGATTTTCGCGACAGTCTGGGGAATCACATTATTCGACGAATACCCTGACCTGTGGACAATCATCGGCGCCCTTGTGATCGCGCTTTCCGGCATTTATGTCTGGCATCGCGAAACACGGGGTGGAACGTGACGAAGAAAGCCAAGAAACACGGCGGCTGGCAGGATTGGATCGTAGACCGGATCCTGCGCGGGCTGATCGGCACGGCGCTGGCCCTGCCGTGGACGCTCCGGATTCGGCTGATGGGGCTGTTCACACGCCGCGTTCTGGCACCGATCGCCGGCTACCGCAAACGCGCCCTGGCAAATCTGACCTATATTTTCCCCGACATGCCCGAGGCAGAAAAACGCCGTATCGCAGATGCCGTTGCCGACAATGCCGGGCGCACGATGATCGAGAATTACGACACCGCCGGGCTGCTGGAACGCACCAAAACCCAGACCATCGGCGGGGCCGGGCTGACCGCGTTGGAAACGGCGCGCACCAATGGCACTCCGGTGCTGATGGTCACGGCCCATTACGCGAATTTCGAGATCCCGCGCGCCGCCCTGGTGAATCGCGGGTTCCAGATCGGCGGGCTTTACCGGCCCATGTCGAACCCGTTTTTCAACGCCCATTACGCCGAAAACATGAAGCGCCTTTCCGGCCCCGTGTTCGAAAAGGGGAAGCGCGGTACCTTGGGGCTGATCCGTCACATTGCGAAGGGCGGGATTGGCGTTCTGCTGTTTGACTTGCATGACAAATCCGGGCAACCGATTGATTTTATGGGAAAACCCGCGCCCACACTGACTTCGGCCGCTGAGATCGCCATGCGCACCAAAGCGCTGCTGGTGCCCTTTTTTGCCACGCGTCATGCCGATGGCATTCATTTTGATGTCGAGATCGAAGAGCCCATCGCCCATACCGACCCGCTGACCATGACCCGCGAAATGACCCGCAGGCTGGAGGCACGCGTGCACGCACATCCCGAACAATGGTTTTGGATTCACCGCCGCTGGAGCAAGACGCTCTAACGCAGCTGTGCTGCGGCCAAAATCGCGCCGAGCCCTTTGGGATGCTGTTCCTGCAAGATCACCACAACCGGCGCATCCCCCGTGACTTTGCCTTCGGTTTCAAGAGGTTGGCGCGTATCCCATTCCCCGATCTGATGCCATTCCGTCACGATGTTCGAATAGCTTAGCGTGCGGCCTGCGTTCTCTCCGCGTTTGATTTTCACCCGCGCCGAGGGCAGGTAGCGCACGATTTGCACCATCACAGGCCGGTTCAGGGGGCGCTCAGTGCTGGCCTCGATCTCCAGCCGGTCACCCTGGCGTGCGATCTCGATCCGGACGGCGGCAGGGGCGGCCGCATGTTTGCGAATCAGCGCACCGACATCCTTGGGGTGATTGCCCACCACATGTTCCTGGCCGCCGACAATCATCTGCGGCGTATAGACCGACCGGCGCCCGGCCGAGATCGCATAGGCCTTCTGCCGGGCGGTATAGCGCGGATCGGCGAATGCGTCCTTCCAGCCGATATAATCCCAGTAATCCACATGCAGCGCCAGCGCGATCACATCCTCGCGCGCGGCCAGCTTTGTCAAAAACGCATCCGCAGGCGGGCAGGACGAACAGCCCTGCGAGGTGTAAAGCTCGACCACAACAGGATTATCCTGGGCCAGAACCGGCCCGGCCACCGCCATCCAGACGGCTGCTCCGAGAGCGAGTAGCTTGCGCATGGTCACAGATTTCCCCATTTCTTGCTGCCTGTGCAGTGATATTCAGATTCCCCTGAAATAACCAATCAAGGTTTTGTCAGCCAAGGGTGAACCCCCGAAATTTCAGTATAGATGCGGCAGATGCGCGGGTTCCCCTTGATCACGCCGCCTGCGTGGCACAGATTTGATCCATAGCCCTGTTTGCCAGCCAAAGGAGCCCGCGATGCCCATCACCGTCGGCCAAGACACCGCCCAGACCCGCCGCAGCCTGACTGTGGGGGATCAGACCCTTGCCTATTACGCGATCCCCGCCGCTCAAGAGGCCGGCCTGGGCGATTTCAGCCGCCTGCCCGCCGCGCTGAATGTGGTGCTGGAAAACCTGCTGCGCTTCGAGGATGACGGGTTTTCCGTGTCCGTGGACGACATCAAGGCCTTCGGTACATGGGCCGAAAATGGCGGGCGCAACCCGCGCGAAATCGCCTATCGCCCGGCCCGCGTTTTGATGCAGGATTTCACCGGGGTGCCCGCCGTGGTGGACCTGGCCGCGATGCGCGATGGGATCAAGGCGCTGGGGGGCGACGCGCAAAAAATCAACCCGCTGGCGCCGGTGGATCTGGTCATCGACCACTCGGTCATGATTGACGAATTCGGCAATCCCCGCGCCTTTCAGATGAACGTGGACCGTGAATACGAACGGAATATGGAGCGTTATCAGTTCCTTAAATGGGGTCAAAGCGCCTTTGACAATTTCCGCGTCGTCCCCCCCGGCACCGGGATCTGCCATCAGGTGAACCTGGAATACCTGTCCAAGGCCGTCTGGTCCGACACCGATCAGAATGGCGATACGGTGGCTTATCCCGATACTCTGGTCGGCACCGACAGCCACACCACCATGGTCAACGGTCTGGCCGTTCTGGGCTGGGGCGTCGGCGGGATCGAGGCCGAGGCGGCGATGCTGGGCCAGCCGATTTCCATGCTGATCCCCGAGGTTGTGGGCTTCAAGCTGACCGGCGAAATGATCGAGGGCACCACCGCCACCGATCTGGTGCTGAAGGTCGTGGAAATGCTGCGTGAAAAGGGCGTGGTGGGTAAATTCGTCGAATTCTACGGCGAGGGGCTGGACCGCCTGCCGCTGGCCGATCGCGCCACCATCGCCAATATGGCGCCCGAATATGGTGCCACCTGCGGATTTTTCCCGATTGACGGCGAAACCCTGCGCTACATGCGCAACACGGGCCGCGATGAGGACCGGATCGCCCTGGTCGAGGCCTATGCCAAGGCCAACGGGCTGTGGCGCGGCGCGGATTACGACCCGATCTATACCGACACGCTGCATCTGGACATGGGCACCATCGTCCCGGCCATTTCCGGCCCCAAACGCCCGCAGGATTTCGTGGCGCTGACTCAGGCGAAATCGGCCTTTGCCGATGAAATGGCCAACACGTTCAAACGCCCTCTGGACAAACAGGTGCCGGTAGAAGGCGAGGACTATACGCTATCGTCTGGGAAGGTGGTGATTGCCTCGATCACGTCCTGCACCAACACCTCGAACCCTTATGTGATGATCGGTGCCGGGCTGGTGGCGCGCAAGGCCCGCGCGCTGGGGCTGGATCGCAAGCCTTGGGTGAAAACCTCGCTGGCACCAGGCAGCCAGGTGGTGACGGAATATCTGAAGGCCGCCGGGCTACAGGACGATCTGGACGCGATCGGGTTCAATCTGGTGGGCTATGGCTGCACCACCTGCATCGGCAATTCAGGCCCCTTACAGCCCGAGATCAGCCAGGCCATCGCAGAGGGCGATCTGGTGGCCACATCCGTTCTGTCCGGCAACCGCAATTTCGAGGGCCGGATCAGCCCCGATGTGCGCGCCAACTATCTGGCCTCGCCGCCCTTGGTGGTGGCCTATGCCATCGCGGGCGACATGAATATTGATCTGACCAGCCAGCCTTTGGGCCAGGATCAGAACGGCAATGACGTTTTCTTGCGCGACATCTGGCCCAGCAACGCCGAAATCGCTGAACTGGTGGAAAAAACCGTCACACGAGAGGCCTTTGCCAGCAAATATGCCGACGTATTCAAGGGCGATGAGAAATGGCGCAGCGTGCAGGTGCCCGATCAGGAAACCTATGACTGGCCCCCTGCATCCACCTATATCCAGAACCCGCCTTATTTTCAGGGGATGGGCCCGGACAAAGGCACCATCCAGAATATCGAGCGCGCCAAGGTGCTGCTGGTGCTGGGCGATATGGTCACGACCGATCATATCTCGCCGGCCGGCTCTTTTGCCGCCTCCAGCCCGGCGGGGCAGTATCTGACAGAACGCGGCGTCCCCCCGCGCGAGTTCAATTCCTATGGGTCCAGACGCGGCAATCACCAGGTCATGATGCGCGGCACCTTTGCCAATATCCGCATCAAGAACGAGATGCTGGATGGCGTCGAGGGTGGCTATACCAAGGGCCCCGACGGCCAGCAAACCAGCGTCTATGAGGCCTCGATGGCCTATCAGGCGCAGGGCACACCGCTGGTGGTGTTCGGCGGTGTTCAATACGGGGCCGGTTCCTCGCGCGATTGGGCCGCCAAGGGCACCAATCTGCTGGGCGTGAAGGCGGTGATCGCTGAGTCGTTTGAACGTATCCACCGCTCAAACCTGGTGGGGATGGGCGTGGTGCCGTTTGAATTCACCGGGGGCGAGACGCGCAAGACGCTGGGCCTGACGGGGGATGAAACCGTTACCATCACCGGGCTGGACACTGTTGAACCGCAGCAGATTCTGCCCTGCCAGATCACCTATGCCGACGGGACGCAGAAAACCATCCAGCTGAAGTGCCGGATCGATACCGCCCCCGAGATCGAATATGTCGAAAACGGCGGGGTGCTGCATTACGTGCTGCGCAATCTGGCGAAAGGCTAATTACCCTGCCGCAGCGGGAACTCTTGCAGGGTTTCCGCCTGCTGCGGGCAAAGCGCCCGAACCGGCACGATCTGCGTATGAATCGAGAACACAACCGCCCGCGTTTGCGGCAGGCGGAACAGGCATTGGCGCTCGGCCCGGATGAAATCGGCGCTGTGCGGCGCGGGGCTGGGCTGGCCCTCGGGTCGGGCATCGAACAGGGGCTGATCGGAATAAGAGGCCGTCCCCCGCATCAGCCCGCGCCCCACCTGCACCCCGTCCAGCAGACGCTGCACCCGTTTGGCCAGATCCTGCCCGTAATGCGGCACCGGGCGGTGGATGCGCACCATGGGCGACATGAATTTCTGCCGCAACGACCAGCCCGCCGGAAAACACAGCACGGCCCCGGTAAGCACGCTTTCCTCTGATTTTCCGGTGGGGTCGGGCTGCATCAGGCACAGATCGCATTGCACCAACCGGCCCAGCGTGGCCAGCGGTTCCTTGGGGCGCAGCGGCACGGTAACGCCATCGGGGCGCGTCACCTGCGCCGCATCCACCTGATAGCCCAGATCCGGCAACAGCGGCAGGATCGTGTCATACAGCTCGGCCGCGGCGGGGCGCGCGCTGTCATGCAGCGCCAGAACATCCCTGGGCTGCGTCTCCAGCAGATGCCCGCGCACCCCCATCTGCCCGGCAAAGGCGCTGTCTACCTCTAGCCAATCCTGCACCGAAACCGGCACGATCCCCGGCAGACGCCGGGTGCGCGGATCGGCCCAGGGCGCGAAACTGAGCGATGATTGCAGAATCTGTTCCATTGGGGGATGCTGCGCGTGAAATCTTGGCGCGTCCATGGCTGAATTGACGCATCCCCCACCTGCCCGCGCGTCAAGCGGATTTGGCGCTGGACCTGGGCCCGCGCATTCCGTTAACTCCCTTCACCTTTGACCGGAAAGAAACCATGCAATACGCCCCTGTTGCCCGGATTTTGGCCTTCCTCTCGATCGCGATGGGCGTGGCCATGCTGCCGTGCCTGATCATGGATGGCGTCACTGGCGATCAAAGCCTGAGCGTGTTCGCCACGTCCTCGGGGCTGACGCTGCTGGTGGGGGTGATGATCGTGCTGTCCACGCAGAACCGCCGCAATCAGCAGTTGGGCATCCGCGAGGCCTTTTTGCTGACCACGGGCACCTGGGTGATCCTGCCGATGATCGGCGCGCTGCCGCTGATGCTGGGGGCGTCGGACTCCAGCTTTACCGACGCCTATTTCGAGGCCGTCTCGGGCATGACGACCACCGGCTCGACCATCTATCGCAATATCGAGGATCTGCCCGCGGGCATTTTGCTGTGGCGGGGGATTCTGCAATGGCTGGGCGGTCTGGGGATCGTCGTGGTGGCGATGATCTTTCTGCCGGTGATGCGGATCGGGGGGATGCAGTTTTTCCGCTCCGAAGGGTTTGACACGCTGGGCAAGGTCATGCCCCGCGCCCCTGACATCGCGCGCAGCCTGCTGGATATTTACATCGGCCTGACGGTGCTATGCACGCTGACCTACATGCTATTCGGCATGGACGCGTTCGAGGCCACGGTGCACGCGTTCACCACCATTTCGACCGGCGGGTTTTCCACCTCGGATGCCAGTTTTGCCCGCTATGAGGGGCCGCTGGAATATGTGGCCTCGGTCTTTATGTTGCTGGCATCCCTGCCTTTTATCCGTTTCGTGCAGCTGTCGCGCGGGCAGACCGCGCCGCTGCTGAATGACGTGCAGGTGCGTGCCTATCTGCGCTGGACGGCCTATGCCATCATCGCCGTGGTGATCTGGCGCGTGCTGCACGAGGACACCGGGTTCCTGCATATCCTGCGCGAAAGCATCTTCAACACGATCACGCTGTTTTCCGGCACCGGCTATGCGTCCGAGGACATCACCGCCTGGGGGGCCTTCCCCTTTACCATCATCTTCCTGACCGGGCTGATCGGGGGGTGTACCGCCTCGACCGGGTGCTCGATCAAGATCTTCCGCTGGTTGGTGGTGATCGAGGCGATCAAGACTCAGGTCCGACGCATTCAGCACCCCAACGCCATGCTGCGCCCACGCCTGGGCCAGCAGGTGATCGAGCAGGACGTGATCGATTCGGTGATCGCGTTCTTTGCGCTGTTCGTGCTGACCTTCGGTCTGCTGATCGTGGCGCTGGATCTGGCCGGGCTGCATACGAAAACCGCGATCACGGCCGCCTGGACGGCCATCGCCAATGTCGGCCCTGCCTTCGGCCCCGAGGTCGCCGCGGCCGGGTCCATGGATGGCTTCCCTGAGATCGCCAAATGGCTGATGATTTTCGGGATGCTGGTGGGACGGCTGGAAATCCTGTCCGTCTACCTGCTGTTCACCCGGAAATTCTGGGCGGATTGATCCGCGGCGGTCCGGCGGGCGGCTTAGCTGCCGCCCTGCTCTGTCTCTGCGGCCAGGGCTTTCTGAACCGCCGGCACCAGCGTCGATTCCATCACCCGCTGCGTCAGCGGCCCGGCGATGCGCAGCAGCACGTTGCCATCCTTGTCGATCAAAAAGGTCTCTGGCGCGCCGTAAACGCCCCAGTCGATCTTGGTGGCCTTGCTCAGATCCTTGCCCAGCGTGGTAAAGGGATTGCCCTCTTCGGCCAGGTATTTTTCCGGCGCGCCCTCGATGGTTTCGTCGAAATTCACGCCATGCAGGGTGACGGGCAGCAGATCCTCGATCCGCAGCAGCATCGGGTGCTCGGCCCGGCAGGCCACGCACCAGGTGCCCCAGAAATTCACCAGCTTCAGCCCCGGCTGGCGCACCACTTCGTCCGTCAGCAGCGGCGTGCCCTCAAAGGCGGTCAGCGTCAGCGCCGGGGCCTGTTTGTCGATCAGCTGCGAGGGCAGAACATCGGGGTTTTCCCGGTTCATCCCCAGCACGAACATGGCGGCCAGACCGGCGAAAATCAGCGGCGGCGCCACCATCAAAGGCGAGAATTTAGCCATTGCGACCCTTTCGTTGTTCAACCTCATCCAGCGCGGCACGAGTCCTGCGGGCGCGCGCGATGCTCACCAGCACCAGCGCCACGATCAGCAGGATCGACACCACATAAGAGGACAAGACCTCGGTCTGATATTTGCCCAGATCAGGGATCATTGGTTCAGCCTTTCGCGTGCCAGCAGCGCCCGCATACGGCGCGCCCGGATTTCTGTTTGGGTGCGCAGGAACACCAGCGCGATAAACAACAGAACAAACCCCGCGATACACAGCAACAGCGGGTGATAGAACACGTCGGCGACGTGCTCTTCCTTGTCCAGCGACAGCGACGCGCCCTGGTGCAGGCCCTGATTCCAGAAATTCACCGCATAACGGCTAAGTAGCGCGAACACAGACCCTACCAGACACAGGATCGAGGTCAGATCGGCGGCCGTGTCGTCATTTTCAATTGCCGCCCACAGCGCCATATAGCCCAAGTAGAACAGGAACAGGATCAGGAACGAGGTCAGGCGCGGATCCCATTCCCACCAGGTGCCCCACATCGGCTGCCCCCAGATCGCCCCGGTGGCCAGCGCGATCAGCGTCATCACCGCCCCCACGGGCGCGGCGGCGCGCGCGGCCAGCGCCGACACATGGTGCCGCCGCACGATCCACACCAAACTGGCCACCAGCATCATGATCCACGCATTGATCGCCATCAGCGCGGCGGGCACATGCAGGTAGATGATCTTGACGGTCGAGCCCTGTTTGTAATCATCCGGCGTAAAGAAAAAGCCCCAGATCAGCCCGCTGACCAGCGTGACCAGAGCCAGCACCGACACCCACGGCAACAGCTTGTCCGTGGTGGCGATGAATTTCTTCGGATTGGCATATTCCCAGATCGAGGCCATGTCGTTTTCCTAATTCTTCCTGGCTCGGACGCAATTCACATCCGCGTTAGCGTAGGTTCACCCTCAGTACCGCAGCCGAGGCAAAAGGCAAAAGCGCGATAGCGCCGCAGGTGATCCCGGCCAGCATCAGCATGGGCGTGGCAAAGTCCATCCCCTCGGCCCCGCGCCGGGCCACTTCGGCCCCAAAAATCAGCGTGGGCACATAAAGTGGCAGCACCAGCAGGCTCAGCAGCAGCCCGCCGCGCTTGATCCCCACGGTCAGGGCCGCGCCGAAGGTGCCGATCACGCTCAGCGCCGGGGTGCCCAGGGCCAACGAGATCACAAGCGGGCCGTATCCCGCCCCCGGCAGGTTCAGCAGCAGGCCAAAGACCGGCGCCGCCAGCACCAGCGGCAGCCCGGTGGTCAGCCAATGCGCCAACGCCTTGACGGTCACGGCGGCCTCCATCGGGACGGGGGCGGTGGCCAGCAGATCCAGCGATCCGTCCTCCCAATCCAGCGCGAAAATCCGGTCCAAAGACAACAGACAAGCCAGCAAAGCCCCCAGCCACAAAATCCCCGAGGCAATTTTCGCCAGCAGCGCCGATTGCGGCCCCACCCCAAACGGCACCAGCACCACCACGATCAGGAAAAACGCCAGCCCCAGGCCAAATCCCCCGCCCGCGCGGATCGCCAGCCGCATGTCTCGGATCAATAGCGCAATCACAAGAAGGCTCCGTCAAAATCGTCCAGCGCCGGTGCCTTGGCCTTATAGGGGGCGACATCCAGCACCCGCGCCTCATCCAGCCCCAGATCAATATGCGTGGCCATCAAGGCCAGCCCCCCGCCCAGCAAATGCGCCCGCACAGCCCCCGCAAACAGCGCCACAGCCCCCGCATCCAAAGACACAGTCGGCTCGTCCAGCACCCAGACCGGGCGCCCCGTCACCACCATCCGCGCCAGCCCCAGACGCCGTTTCTGCCCGGCAGACAAAGCCCCCGCAGGGCGGTCTTTCAGCGCCTCCAGCTCAAAGGCCTGCAAGGCCGGGGCAATATCGCCCGTGGCAAACACATCCGCCCAGAACTCCAGGTTCTCACGCACGCTCAGCACCGCCTTGATCCCATCCGAATGCCCCGCATAGGCCATCGCCTCGCGCTCCAGCCCGATGTCACCGGACAGCGCAGGCTGCAACCCCGCCACTGTGCGCAACAAAGTGGTCTTGCCGCAGCCATTGGGCCCGCGCAGCACCAGCGCCTCGCCTGCTCCCACCCGGAACGAGACCCCCTCCAACACGGGAACCCCGCCCCGCGCCACTGCCAGATCTGAAACATTCAATTCCATGCAGCCGTCCTACCCGATTGGCCCGCAGCCGAAAACCCACATTCATCTTGCCAAAAATACTCAGGCAACAGGGCCGCCCGCCACAGCCTTGACCAAGGTCAAACCGGCAACACCGCCGCCGCGATCCGCCGCCCTTCCGAGGCCAGCACATTATAGGTGCGACAAGCCGCAGGCGAGCTCATGACCTCGACCCCGATATTCAGCTGCTCCAGCCGCTGGCGCAGCGGCGCGGGGGCATGGGCAATCTCGGCCCCCATGCCCAGAAACAGCACGTCCACCTGGCCGGACAGCGCCTCAAGCGCGGGCAGATCGTCCAGCCCGCCCCAGCTGCTGGCGCGAGTCAGCGTCACCAGCGCCGGACCCTCGATCACCTGACCGGCCACGCGGAAAAAACCGGGGCCATAGCCGTCGATCGGCACCGCGTCATTATAGATCACCTCGGTCAGTTGCATCCTGGGGTCTCCGGTTTGTGGCGCCCAGCAGGTCAGGCGTCAATATTGGCGTATTGCGTGCCGCCATTGTTATCCGGCTTGGACCAGTCGCGTTTCACGCCCAGCAGCAGCACCATGTTCTTGGCCACATAGACCGAGGAATACGTCCCCACGATCACCCCCCAGGTGATGGCGAAAACAAAGCCGCGAATGACGTCCCCGCCCAGGATCAGCAGCGCGATCAGCGCGATCAGCGTCGTGCCCGAGGTCATGATTGTCCGGCTTAGCGTTTCGTTCACCGTGCGGTTCATCAGATCGCGCAGCGGGGTGGATTTGAACTTGATCAGGTTCTCGCGCAGGCGGTCGAAGATCACCACCGTGTCGTTGATCGAATAGCCGATGATCGTCAGCAACGCGGCGATGGTGGCCAGATCGAACCGGATTTGCAGGATGGAAAACACCCCGATCGTCAGGATCACGTCATGCGCCAGGGCCGCGACCGCGCCCACGGAAAACTGCCATTCGAACCGCAGCCAGATATAGAACAGGATCGCCGCCAGCGAGGCCGCCACGGCGATCACCGCCGTCATGATCAGCTCACCCGAGACCTTGGGCCCCACCGATTCCACAGACGGGAAGGTGATCGAGGGATCCACGGCGCGCAGCGCCTCTTCGACCAGTTGGATGGTTTCGGGCGTCACCGCCTCTTGGTCATCCTGGGCCTGAATGCGGATCATCGCCACGTGTTTATCGGCGGCAAAGGTTGGGTCGAACACCTCGGTGATGGTGACATCGCCCAGCCCCAGCGGGGTCATTGCATCGCGATAGGCCCCCACATCCACGGACGAGGTGGATTCGGTGCGGATTGTGGTGCCGCCCTTGAAATCAATGCCGAAATTCAGCCCGATCACCAGCCAGCTGGCCAAAGAGGCCACAATCAGCACCGCCGACAGGCCCAGCGTCAGCTTCTGGACGCGAAAGAAATCGAAATTCGGAATTTCGCGGAACAGTCTCAGTCGCATGTCAGACCTCAATCGTTTTCGGACGGCGGCGTTCAAACCACATGATAATCAGCAGGCGGGTCACGAAGATCGCCGTAAAGACCGAGGTCACAATGCCCAGCCCCAGCGTGATCGCAAAGCCGCGCACCGGACCCGAGCCCAGCATGAACAGAATAGCCGAGATGATGAACGTGGTGATATTGGCGTCAATAATCGCCGACAACGCCCGGTCATAGCCCAGCTCGATCGCGCGGGCGGGGCCTTTGGCGGTGCGCAGTTCCTCGCGGATGCGTTCGAACACCAGCACATTGGCATCCACCGCCATGCCGATGGTCAGCACGATCCCGGCGATCCCCGGCAGGGTCAGCGTCCCGCCAATCAGGCTAAGCGCGCCGAAAATCAGCCCCACGTTGATCATCAGGGCGATATTGGCGAAAATCCCGAACAGCCCGTAGCTGAGGAACATAAAGACCAGCACGGCCACAAAGGCCACCAGACAGGCAATTTTGCCCGCTTCGATACTGTCGGCGCCCAGTTCGGGGCCGATGGTGCGCTCTTCCAGGAATTCCAGCCCCGCAGGCAGGGCACCGGCGCGCAGCAGCACGGCCAGGTTGGTGGATTCCTCGACGCTGAAATTGCCGGTGATGATCCCCGAGCCGCCACCGATATGGGCCTGAATGACCGGGGCGCTGATCACCTCGCCGTCCAGCACGATGGCAAAGGGATTGCCGATGTTTTCCGCCGTATAGTCCCCGAATTTACGCGCGCCCGTGGTGTTGAACCGGAAGGACACGGCCGGACGGCCATTCTGATCGAAGGCAGGCTGCGCATCGACCAGTTCCTCGCCGGTGACAACGGGGGCCTGTTCCAGAACGTAATACAGCCCCTCTTCGTCCACGGCGGGCAGCAATTCGTTGCCGGCACCGGGGGGCATATCGGCATTGCCGGTGCGCGTCACAACCGGCTGAAAGGTCAGCTGAGCCGTGGTGCCGATGATGTCCTTCAGCTCTTTGGCGCTGCCGACACCGGGCACCTGGATCAGGATGCGATCCTCGCCCTGGCGCTGGATGGTGGGTTCGCGGGTGCCGACCTCGTCAATCCGGCGGCGGATGATTTCCAGCGCCTGTTTGACGGTGCGGTCATCGGTGGCCAGACGTTCGGCCTCGGACAGGGTGATGACGAAATCGGGGCCCTCCACTGTCACATCAATATCGCTGGAGCCTGCCCCCGTCAGCGTCACCACCGGACGGGCCAGGCCGCGCACCAGTTCGGCGGCGCGTTCGACCATCTCGGGCTTTTGGTTCAGACGGACCCGCAGTTCCGCGCCCTGGGTGCGTTGCAGCCGGATCGTGCCGATCTGATCGCGTTCCTCGCGCAGCAGGTCGCGCACCTCGGGCCACATGGCCTGAAGGCGGCTTTCATAGACATCCTGCACCTGGACCTCGGCCAGCAGATGCGCGCCCCCGCGCAGATCCAGCCCCAGATTGACAAGCCCCGAAGGCAGGAACGAGGGCCACTGCCCCACCTGCGCCTCAAGCCCCTCGGCCGTGGCGCCCGCTTCGATCGCGGCCACGGCGTCATTATGCGTTTCCACCCGTGTGTAGAACGCATTCGGAAGCGCCAGCGCCAACCCCAGGACGCAGAGGCCCCAGATCAGCACGCGCTTCCACAGATCAATCTGAAGCATGGTGTCTGCCTTCGGTTATCTTTCCAGAACGAAAAAAGCGGGCGCTTACGCGTCCGCTGCCGGTTCGGTCTTGTTCAGGACCTGAGCGATGGTGGATTTGACAACGCGGACTTTGACACCCTCGGCCAGTTCGACCTCGATCTCATTGTCGTCTTTGACCTTGGCCACCTTGCCGATCAGCCCGCCCTGGGTGACCACCTGATCGCCGCGACGCAGCGCGCTGACCATGCCCTGGTGCTCTTTCATCTTCTTCTGCTGCGGGCGGATCAGCAGGAAATACATGATCGCAAAGATCAGAATAAGCGGGAGAAACTGGCCAATGGCTTCCATCGTCGGTGTCCTTGTTGGTTAGCAGGGGCCGGATCGGTCTTCCAAGTACGGACCCCAGAGATTTTGCAGGAACCTATGTGCGGGGACGGGGTTTTGCAAGGCGTCAAAACTCCCACACAGCCCACAGCCCGCCGCAAGGCCCAAACGCGGGTTTACCCACCCTGGAAATCCCGGCATGGTTGCAGAGTAGCGCTTTTCAAGAGTACCCGGATATGACCGCTTCAGATGCCAATATCACCCTTCCCTTCACCCCGCAGGAATTTTGGATATTCATATTGGCCGCAAGCGTGATTGGCCTTTCGGCGCTGACCTTCTATCTCGGACGCGACCGGATACGCGAAAACGGACTGCCCAAGCACTGGCTGGCCGACACGCTCATCGGCTTTGCCAGTATCCTCGCCCCGATCTGGGTCGGTCTGATCCTCTTTGTGCTCTATGGGCTGTGGCAAGTCGCATGGAGCTTTCCTGCGGCACACGAGGGCGACAACCTGCGCTGGCATGTCTTGGCGTTGGTCGGATTGCTGACCGCCTTGGGTGGGCTTCTGGGCACCCCGCTGGCGATGATCCGCGTGATGATGACCGAGCGCCAAACCAATGCCGCGGAACAAGGCCACATCACCGACCGTATCAACAAAGCGGTCGAGGGGCTGGGCACCGAGAAAACCACCACAAGGATCGGTCGTGTCCTTCGAGTGCAGCGCCCCCAGAAGCGGCACCTCTTTGTGCCAGACGGGGAAACGCTTCAGATCAACGCGCCGCTTGGGTATCAGACCCTCGAAACTAAGCCAGATCTATGGTTTGATGAAACCGAGGGTGATTATCTAGAAGGTGAAACCCATATCATCAAGCTTCTGACTGCCGAAGAGACGATCATCGAATGGCAGGACCAAGGCCCGCTGGACCTGCGTAACGCCGAAAGCATTGAGGTGGGTGGCTGGGAGGCCTTTAACGAAACAGTCCCCAACCTCGAGGTCCGCATCGGCGCACTGTTTGCGCTGGAACGCATCAGCCAGGACAGCGCAAGGGACCACATCCAGATCATGGAAATCCTCTGCGCCTATATCCGCTCAAACGCGCCGGCAAAAAACGCTGAAATCTGCCCCCAGCCTCCTGCGTCCCAGGAACGGCCAGCATCAGACGACTGGCGCGCACAACTGAAAGAAAGCAAAGAAGCCCTATGGAGTTGGTCCAAAGCAGAACATCCACGGCTCGACATACAAATAGCTTTGAAAATTTTGGGGCGGCGATCACAAGAAAGGAGATTGCTGGAAGCCAGGGGCCACGAACAGACCCCTGTACTATCATTTGTCTTTGACGAAGCAACCAAATGCAGAACTTCTGTTGAGTTCCGCGCCTGGTCAATGGCTTGCGATGACTATAGAGGCTATCGTTTGGATCTGCGGGACACTGATCTTCAACGCGCGGATCTCTCTGAGTTAAACCTAAATGGCGCGTTGCTAAACGGCTCGAAACTCAATGGCGCCAAGATGGTCGGCACCAAGCTCAACGGGACAAAACTCTGGGCTTGTGAATTTCAAGGAAGCTGGATGTCAAACGCCAGCCTGATCGGTGCCGATTTGAGAACAACGAAGTTCTTCGCCTCTAGTCTTCAAGACGCCGATCTAAGAGCCGCTGTCTTCTCTTTCGAGAAAATCCAACGTCCTTTCCTATGCCATAGCAATACCCGGTGGGCAGCCTGTCTCAATACAGACTGGCGAGAATTGGGGGAGCCCAGAAAAATAACAGCAGACCATATCGATCAAATGTTCGCCGATAGGAGTTCAAAGTTGCCAACAGAAATACCACGCCCAACCCACTGGCCCCAAGAAAAGCTAGTTGCAATCGAATTCGTGCGCAGATGGCGTAAATGGCAGGCCGAGATTGGTTTCCAACCGCCCAAAAATCCGTAATAACGCGCAAAGACACGACTCAACACCGGAGCAGACCCATGCATGACATCCGTGCCATCCGCGAAAACCCTGCCGCTTTGGACGCGGCGCTGGCCCGCCGCGGGGCCTCGGCGGTGTCGTCCGAGGTGCTGAAACTGGATGAGGCCCGCCGCGCCAAGATCCTGGCCGCCGAAACCGCGCAGGCCGATCAGAAAAAGGCCGCCAAAGAGGTGGGCGCCGCCAAAGCCCGCGGCGATGAGACCGAGTTCGAACGCCTGCGCGCGCTGGTCGCTGACAAAAAGGCCGAAACCGCCGCCATGCAGACCGAGGCCAAGGACCTGGACCAGCAACTGACCGACCTGCTGATGACCCTGCCCAACACGCCCATGGATGATGTCCCCCAAGGCGCGGACGAAGAAGATAACGTCGAGATTCGCCGCTGGGGCACGCCCAAGACCTTCGATTTCCAGCCCAAGGAACATTTCGAACTGGACGGCGTGAAACCGGGGATGGACTTTGAAACGGCGGCCAAACTCAGCGGCTCGCGCTTTGTGGTGCTGTCCTCGGGCGTGGCGCGCGTGCACCGCGCGCTGGCGCAGTTCATGCTGAACACCCATGTCGAGGAAAACGGGCTGACCGAAACCTGGACCCCCGTTCTGGTACGCGAGGAAATGATGCTGGGCACCGGGCAGTTGCCGAAATTCGGCGAGGACAGCTACCAGACCCGCGAAGGCTGGTGGCTGGTGCCCACGGCCGAGGTGACCCTGACCAACATCGTCAATGGCGTCACGGTCGAGGAAAACTACCTGCCCCGCCGCTACGTGGCCCACACCCAATGCTTCCGCTCCGAGGCAGGCTCGGCCGGCCGCGACACCGCCGGGATGCTGCGCCAGCATCAGTTCGAAAAGGTGGAAATGGTCTCGGTCACCCATCCGGACACATCGCTGGACGAACATGACCGCATGACCAAATGCGCCGAAGGTATCCTGGAAAAACTGGGCCTGCCCTACCGCACTGTTGTGCTGTGCACCGGCGACATGGGCTTCGGCGCGACGAAAACCCACGATATCGAGGTCTGGCTGCCGGGGCAAAACACCTATCGCGAAATCAGCTCGGTCTCGGTTTGCGGCGACTTCCAGGCGCGCCGGATGAACGCCCGCTTCAAACCGACCGAAGGCGGCAAGCCGCAATTCGTGCACACGCTGAACGGATCGGGCCTGGCCGTGGGCCGCGCGCTGATCGCCGTGCTGGAAAATGGCCAGAACGCGGATGGCTCTGTCATCCTGCCCGAAGCGCTTCACCCCTATCTGGGCGGCAAAACCACCCTCTCGGCCGACGGCAGCCTGACATAACTTAAAGGAGCGCCTTCGGCGCCCACGATATCTCGTCCTCCGCCTGCGGCTCCGGCCTCGGGCGGGCGCAAACCCACACCGCAGCGCCTCCTTTCTTTGCTCGCTCAAATACTCCGGGGGTGAATTGGCCGCAGGCCAAAAGGGGGCTGGCCCCCTTTTCCCACCTAAAATCCAGGCACCAGCGGTTAGCGGCCCTTGGGATTTTTGCCCAAATGCTTGCTCAGGGCCCCCGCATTCTTTTCGCGCCGTCCTTTATAGGGGTTCTTATTCCCCTGCCCTCGCATCGTCAGACGGATCGGAGTGCCCGGCATGTCGAAATCCTGCCGCAGCCCATTGATCAGATAGCGTGTGTAGCTTTCCGGCATCTTATCGGGCAACGAGCACATCACCACGAAGCCCGGCGGGCGGGTTTTCGCCTGGGTCATGTAGCGCAGTTTGATGCGGCGCCCGCCCGGCGCGGGCGGCGGGTGCTGTTCCACCATCCCGGTCAGCCAGCGGTTCAGCTGCGCCGTCGGCACGCGGCGGTTCCAGGTGTCATAGGCCCGCTCGATCGCGGCGCGCAGGCGTTCCAGCCCCTTGCCGGTTTTCGCCGACACCGTGACCAGAGGCGCCCCGCGCAGCTGCGGCAGCAGCCGCTCAAAGCTTTCCTTCAGATCGCGCAGTTTTTCCTGCTTGTGATCCTCAACATCCCATTTGTTCACCGCGACGACCACGCAGCGCCCCTCGCGTTCGGCCAGGTCCGCGATGCGCAGATCCTGCTGTTCAAAGGGGATAGCGGCATCCAGCAAAACCACGACGACCTCGGCGAATTTCACCGCGCGCAGCCCGTCCGAAACCGAGAGTTTTTCCAGCTTTTCCTGAACCTTAGCGCGTTTGCGCATCCCGGCCGTATCCCAGATCCGCACCGGCAGGCCCTGCCAGTCGATGGTCAGGGAAATCGCATCGCGCGTGATCCCGGCCTCGGGGCCGGTCAGCAGGCGGTCCTCGCCCAGGATTTTATTGATCAGGGTGGATTTGCCCGCATTCGGGCGGCCCACAACGGCGATCTGCATGGGTTTTTCGATGGTCGGGATACGGTGGGGCGGCAGGCCGTCTTCGTCCTCAAGCGCGTCGTCCTCGGACAGGGTGACATCGGTTTCGGGCGTGTTCTGCGCGGCGCGGTCCTCAAATTGCTTGGCCAGAGGCATCAAGGCGGCCAGCAGATCGCCCATCCCTTCGCCATGTTCCGAGGAAATGCTTAGCGGATCGCCCAGACCCAGCGCATAGGCCTCAAGCGCGCCGGCCTCGCCCGCGCGGCCCTCGGCCTTATTGGCGGCCAGGATCACATGTTTGGCGCGGCGGCGCAGGATGTCGGCGAAAACCTCGTCTGCGGGGGTCACGCCCACGCGTGCATCCACCATGAACAGGCAGATGTCGGCCATGTCCACGGCGCGTTCCGTCAGGCGGCGCATCCTGCCTTGCAGGCTGTCGTCGGTGGCCTCTTCCAGGCCGGCCGTATCAATCACGGTAAAGCGCAGATCGCCCAGGCGCGCCTCGCCTTCGCGCAGATCGCGCGTGACACCGGGCTGATCATCGACCAGCGCCAGCCGTTTGCCGACAAGGCGATTGAACAGCGTGGACTTGCCCACATTCGGGCGGCCCACAATGGCAAGGGTGAAACTCATGTCTCTGGCTCCAAAACGGATCAAGCCGCCCTGTTACAGCAATCGCGCGTCAACGGAAAGCGTACAATTGCCCCTGCGTTGACACCACATACATCACGCCCCCCGCGATCACCGGCGCGGTGGTGGCGCCGCCGGGGATGTCGATGCTGCGCACCAGCGCGCCGCTTTGCGGGTTAAAGAAACGGATTTTCCCGTCATTCGAGGCCACGATGATCTGACCGCCCGCCAGCACGGGGCCCATATTGGCGAAGGTCTCGGTGGCCTTTTTCTGGGTGTGTTTCACGTAATGAGGCAGCTTCACGCCCCAAATGCGGGTGCCGTCCCTGGCGTCTAGCCGGACCAGCTCGTTCTGGACGGTGACCGCAAAAACCGAGCCCCCCGCAGGCCACATCGGCCCCAGCGCGCCCTCGCGCGCGGTCCATTTGCGCTCGCCCGTGTTCAGATCCAGCGCCGCCATCCGGCCCGCGTTCGAGCCAACATAAACCGTATTGCCGTCAATCACCGGATCGCCGGTAATGTCGTTCAGCTTGGACAGGGCGCGGCTGCGCTGCTGACCGGCCAGTTGCGAGATCCACATCCGCATACCGCCCTGACGGAACGCGGCCTGCACCTCGCCGTCGCCATAGCCGAAGACCGCGTATTTATCGGTCAGCGCGGGGGCCGGCGCGCCCAGCACATTGCCGTTATCGGGGGTCGAGGTCAGCTGCCAGCGAATGCGTCCGGTATCGGCCTCGATCGCCCAGGCGGTGTCGTCGCCCGAGGTCACATAGACCAGCCCCTTGTAATAAGTCGGCGCACCCGAGCCGCTGGCGTTCAGCATCTGCTGCCATTTGATAGCGCCGCTGGTCGGGTCAATCGCCGTCAGCGTCCCAAAGCCCGAGGTCACGTACAGAACGCCCTTGCCATAGGCCAGCCCGCCGCCCGTGGCCTCGTCCGGGTTGTCATTGGGCGGGGTCAGATCGCGTGTCCAGACCGTTTCACCGCTGACCGAGGTCGCGGCAACGGTGGCATTGGCATCCAGCGTGAACACCTTACCGGCGGCCACGACGGGATCGGCCACGATCCGGTTCCGCTTGCCATCGCCCGCCCCGATGGGGGCCGACCAGATCGGCTGCGGCGCCACATTCAGCGCGGGGTGATCCGTCCGGTAGGCCGGGGTCGAGATACTGTGCGTCCATTCGGCATTCGTGCGCATTCGCGGCAGGCGGATCGCCAGCGCCCGGTTTTCCGGCACCGTATCGGCCTGCGCGCCGCCGCCTTCCAGCACCGCGTAAATATCCTCGCGCTCGCCAACCAGAATTTCTTCTTTTTCCGAACAGGCGGACAACATGGCCAAACCAGCCAGTCCCAGAATCATCGCTGTTGATTTCACGGCCCCTGCCCTCACTTCTGTGCGCGTTTTTAACGTATTCAGACTTATTGCCCCGTCGGGTTCGCCGGTTCCAGCTCGCCACCCAGCGCCACAATCAACTGAGACGCCCGGCGACGCAAGTCCTGCGTCACCTCGGCATCCGCGACGATCCGCTCAAGCCGCTCCAGCGCGGCCTCGGGCTTGGCCTGCTGGATGTCCAGCAGCGCCAGCTGTTCCTCGGCCGCCAGACGCAACGAGGGCGCGGTCTGGGTCAGCCCCTCAAGGCGGACGCGGCGCTCGGCCTCATCCAGGCTGTCGCCCTGCACCAGCAGCGATTTGAACGCGGCCACCTGGCGATAGATCGTCGGGATCTCTCCGTTTGCGGCCACGGCATCCAGAACAGACACGGCCCCGGCGGCATCGCCTGCCTCGGCCAGTTCGGCGGCGCGGATCAGATCCACCAGCGCTGCTGCGGCGGCACCGTCTGCCTGCACCCCGGCCAGAGCCTGAGCCCGCGCCGCCGCGCCCTCGGGTTCCAGCGCGGCGATCATGTCATCGCCCAGTTGCTGTGCGGCGGCCGTATCTTGTGCCTTCTGCCATTCATTGAACGCCGCCCCGCCAACGATGCCCACCACGGCCACCGCCGCGATCCAGCCGTATTTTTTCATCAGCGCGAACAGACGGTCGCGGCGCACTTCTTCGGTGACTTCTTCAATGAAACTGTCGGTATCGCTCACGGGCGGGCCCTTTTTTCGGTAAATTTGCCCTCTATTACCGCAGCCCCCGCCCCCTGCCAAGGCCCCGCAAGACCCGCAGGGGCGCGCACGCGAATGCACGCTTGCGCGAAGCTGGGTTGCCGCGTAAACTGAACTAAACGGTTCACCCTTTTGTGAACCGCCCTATTGTTTTGGGGGGCTGGCTTTTTACATATGCAGCACCCCCTGCCTGAAGCGCGCGAAAAGGATCCTGATAAGATGAGACCCATTCCGGTACTCACGGCCATTCTTGTTATGGCATTTCTATATGTGTTGGTGATGGAACGCGACACGCTGACGGCCTTTGCGCTGTCCGGCGACCCCCAGAGCGATCCCGCGGCCGTTCAGGCCGAAACGCCCGCCCCGGCCCCCGCAGCCAAGCTGATCAAGGTCGTGGCCCGGCACTCGGCCGCTCAGGTGATCGACAGCGCCGTGGTGCTGCGCGGCGAAACCCAGGCCCTGCGCCAGGTCGAGGTCCGCGCCGAGACCACCTCGCAGGTGGTTTCCGAACCGCTGCGGCGCGGCGCCTATGTTGAGGCCGGCCAGGAACTGTGCATTCTGGATCCGGGCACCCGCCCCGCCGGTCTGGCCGAGGCCAAAGCCGCGCTGGCCAGCGCCAGGGCCCATGTCCCCGAGGCCCAGGCCAACCTGAAAAAAGCCGAGGCCGCCCTGAAAGAGGCCGAGATCAATTATAACGTCGCCAAGAAGCTGAACACTTCGGGCTATGCGGCTGAAACCCGGCTGGCCTCGGCCGAGGCCGCGCGCAGCAGCGCCGAGGCGGGCGTGGAATCGGCGCGCTCGGGGCTGGAAACCACCCAGGCCAGCATCGAAAGCGCGCAGGCCGCCGTGGCCGCCGCGGAAAAGGAAATCCAGCGCCTGACCATCACCGCGCCCTTCACCGGCCTGCTGGAATCCGACAGCGCCGAGCTGGGCAGCCTGTTGCAGGCGGGCGGTCTGTGCGCCACGGTGATCCAGCTGAACCCGATCAAGCTGGTCGGCTATGTCCCCGAAACCGAGGTCAACCGCGTCGCCGTCGGCGCGCTGGCCGGGGCGCGCCTGACCACGGGCGAGATGCTGCAAGGGCGGGTGACGTTCCTGTCGCGCTCGGCCGATCCGCAGACCCGCACCTTCCGTGTGGACATTGACGTGCCCAACCCCGATCTGACGATCCGCGACGGGCAGACGGCGGAAATCCTGATCGCCTCGGACGGGGCAAAGGCGCATCTGTTGCCGCAATCCTCGCTGACGTTGAACGATGCGGGCATTCTGGGCGTGCGTCTGGTGGGCGCTGAAAACATCGTCACCTTTGCCCCGGTCAAACTGCTGCGCGATACGGTGCAGGGCGTGTGGGTGTCCGGCCTGGATGAAAACGCGGATGTGATCGTTGTCGGCCAGGAATACGTGACCGATGGCGTCCGGGTGGAGCCCACCTATCAGGAGGCCAGCCAATGACAGGTATGGTCGATTGGGCCGCCGCGCGCGCCCGAATGGTGATGGCCTTTATCCTTCTGTCGCTTGCGGCGGGGGGATATGCCTATTTCGGCCTGCCCAAAGAGGGCGAGCCAGACATCGACATCCCGGCGCTGTTCGTATCCGTGCCCTTCCCCGGCATTTCCGCCGAGGATTCCGAAACCCTGCTGGTCAAGCCGATGGAAACCGAGCTGGCCGATCTGGACGGTCTGAAATCCATGTCCGCCACCGCCGCCGAGGGCTATGCCGGGATCGCGCTGGAATTCGAATTCGGCTGGGACAAGGCCAAGGTGCTGGCCGAGGTGCGCGATGCGATGTCCACCGCCGAGGGCAATTTCCCCGATGGCGCGGATAAATATTCGGTGAACGAGATCAACTTCTCGGAATTTCCGATCGTCATCGTCAACCTGACCGGCGATGTTCCCGAACGCACCATGTACCGCGTGGCCAAGGATCTACAGGAAAAGGTGGAAAACCTGGACGCGGTGCTGGAGGCCGGGATTGCCGGTTCGCGCGATGAAATGGTCGAGGTGGTGATTGATCCGCTGCGGCTGGAATCCTACAATGTCACCGCCTCTGAGCTGATCAATGTCGTTCAGAATAACAACATGCTGGTTGCCGCGGGCGAGGTGCAGACCGAGCAGGGGAATTTCTCGGTCAAGATCCCGTCGTCCTTTAACGAACCGCAGGACATCTACTCTCTGCCGGTGAAGATCAACGGCCAGCGCGTCGTGACCCTGGGCGACCTGGCCGAGATTCGCCTGACCTTTGAAGACCGCGAAGGCATCGCGCGTTTCAATGGCGCGCCGACGGTTGCGCTTCAGGTGGTCAAGCGCAAGGGGTTCAACCTGCTGGACACTTCCGAAGAGGTACGCGCGCTGATCCAAGAGGCCCAGGCCGAATGGCCCGAAGACCTGCGGGCCGCCGTCAGCGTCGGTGCCTCGAACGATCAAAGCCGGCAGGTGGCCTCGATGGTCAGCCAGCTGGAGGGCTCGGTGCTGACCGCCGTGGCGCTGGTGATGATCGTGGTGCTGGCCAGCCTGGGCAGCCGTGCCGCGCTGCTGGTGGGCTTTGCCATTCCGACCTCGTTCCTGCTGTGTTTCCTGCTGCTGGCCGCGATGGGCGTGACCATTTCCAACATCGTCATGTTCGGCCTGATCCTGGCCGTGGGGATGCTGGTGGATGGCGCGATCGTGGTGGTGGAATACGCTGACAAACGCATCAAAGAGGGCGTCGGCCCCATGCACGCCTATGTTGAGGCGGCCAAGCGCATGTTCTGGCCCATCGTGTCCTCGACGGCGACAACGCTATGCGCGTTTTTGCCGATGCTGTTTTGGCCGGGGGTGCCGGGCGAGTTCATGGGGATGCTGCCGATCACACTGATTTTCGTGCTGTCCGCCAGCCTGGTGGTGGCGCTGATCTACCTGCCGGTGATGGGCGGCGTGTCCGGACGGCTGAGCCGCCGGTTCGAGTTCGCCTCGGATTTCCTGATCCGTCATTTCCCCTGGTGGGTGCGCGCGGCGCTGGTGCCGGTCACCTGGATGGGCATGTTCATCGGCGCGATGCAGGTGCTGAACCCGGCCTATCTGTCGGCCGGTCTGGCACAATCGCCGGGGATGGCGCTGGCCGTGGGCTCGGGGCTGTTCTTTGTGTCCGCCTTTGGCGCTTCTGTTGCGCTGGGGGCCTCGAAAATCACCTGGCGGCGGCGCAAACCAATCAAGGCCGGGCACAAACGCACGCCCTTTGGCCTGTTCATCAAGTTCATCGCGGGCAATCCCGTTATGCCTCTGGTCACGGTTGTGGCCGTGGTGGCCTTTGTCGGCGCGACCTTCCAGTTCTTTGGCCAGAATAATAACGGCGTCGAATTCTTCGTCGAATCCGAACCCGAGCAGGCCATCGTCTATGTCCGCGCGCGCGGCAACCTGTCGGTTCAGGAAAAGGACGCGCTGGTTCGCCAGGCCGAGGAAATCGTGCTGGCCCACCCCGGCGTTCTGAACGCCTTTGCCTTCTCGGGCGAGGGCGGGCTGAACAACAACACCGGCGGCGCGCAGCCGCCTTTGGATACCATCGGCCAGGTTCAGCTGGAAACCATCCCCTGGGAAGAACGCGCCGACCGCCCCGATCTGGATGGCGATGTGGTGATCGCCGAACTGACCCAGCAACTGGAACAGATCCCCGGCATCATGATCGAGATTCTGGCCCAGGCGCGCGGGCCGGCCTCGGCCAAGCCCGTACATCTGCGCATCAAGGGCGACAACTGGGAAGATCTGCTGGCCGCCACCCGTCTGGCGCGCGAACGGTTTGACACCACCGAAGGGCTGGAGCTGATCGAGGACACCCTGCCCCTGCCCGGCATCGACCAGCAGATCAACGTGGACGTGGAAAAGGCCGGGCGCTACGGCGCGAATGTGGCCACGGTGGGCGCGATGGTGCAGCTGGTCACGCGCGGCATCTTGCTGGACACGATGCGCGTGGACAGCTCGGACGAGGAAATCGAGATCCGCGTGCGCCTGCCGCAGGAATACCGGGTGCTCTCGACCCTGGACACGCTGAAGGTGCGCACCGCTGACGGGCTGGTCCCCCTGGCCAATTTCATCACCCGCGAACCCGTCCCCAAACTGGCCGAGATCAACCGCGTCGATCAGGAACGCTATTTCGACATCAAGGCCGGCGTCACCGCAGGGCTGACGAAAACCGTCACCGATGCGGATGGCACAACGCATGACGTGCCGATCACCGCCAACGAGCGGATCGCCGCGCTGACCGACTGGCTGAACACCAAGCCCCTGCCCCACGGAATCGAATGGGAATGGACTGGCGACCAAGAGGATCAGGCCGAATCCCAGGCCTTCCTGTCCAGCGCCTTTGGGGCGGCTTTGGCGCTGATGTTCATCATCCTGCTGGCGCAGTTCAACAGCGTCTACAACTCGGTTCTGGTGCTGCTGGCGGTGGTTCTGTCCACCACTGGCGTGCTGATCGGGATGTTGGTGATGGATCAGGCGTTTTCCGTGATCATGACCGGCACGGGCATCGTCGCGCTGGCCGGGATCGTGGTGAATAACAACATCGTTCTGATCGACACCTATCAGGAATATTCCGCCTATATGCCCCGGATCGAGGCCATCGTCCGCACCGCCGAGGAACGCATCCGCCCGGTGCTGCTGACCACCATCACCACGATGGCCGGTCTGGCACCGATGATGTTCGGCCTGTCGCTGGACTTTATCCAGGGCGGCTATTCCGTCGACAGCCCCACCGCGCTTTGGTGGAAACAGCTGGCCACGGCGGTGGTGTTCGGGCTGGGGATCGCGACGGTTCTGACGCTGATCTTTACGCCTTCGATGCTGGCAATCCGGGTCTGGGTGAACACCTATATCCGCTGGGTCGCGCGCGCCTTGGCCGCGATGGCCCTGGGCAGCGCCAGCCGCACCGCGCAGGATTTCGCCCTGCAACGCGCCGCCCGCAAGCTGAAAGCCCCCGAGATCATCTGGGACGACGATGTCCCCGATCTGGCCGAGGCCACCGTGCCCGCGCCGCCAGGCAAACCGGGGCTGAAAGCCGCTGAATAACCCAAAGGCCGGGCCAAGCGCCCGGCCTTTTTCATAGCTCCTCCAAGCGGCAGGCACACCTCGCCCGTGCTCCGAAATCCGTAGCCAATGTATCACAGATCTATTGGGCTAGGCCGAAAGGATCAGGACTGTTTGTCAGACTTCCGTTCCAGCTTTCTGCGGATGAAGTACCAGACCACATCCCAAAAAACCTTCAGCAGAAGCGCAATCAATGCGTCCACTATCGGACTCCTTGGTTATTAGTTCGCAACCGCGAACGCCAAAAGCCCTGCGAGAAAGCTCACAGGGCCACGAAAAACCCCGCCTCCTGCACCAGGCAGAAAGCGGGGTATCTAAATGTCAGAAGTTTGACCTATCTGGCCACATCATTGCGTCGGGCCTGACACAAAAAGAGGCGCCACAACAGAAGCCTTGATCTCCGCCTGCTCCCGGTTATCCCGCCGGGTACGCCACCTGACCGCCGCCGGGCTGGTGCAAGCGCAATTCGGACACTGACTGTGCATCAGGCACAGATGTGTTTCTCTGATCATGTCAAGGTACCTAGAAATTCGCAAGCCCCACTCTACGACAATGTGCCAGTTCGATATCACTTTGAAGAACGGGGAAGGCTCCTGCCCAAAGGCCCCGTATGCCCCGCACGCTAAACGCCTCGAATCGTACGGTTCTGCCGGTTACCCAAGTGTGGCCCTTGCGGTCAGGCGGCCTCTTCGTTCTGCTGGCGCGTCCACAGGCTGTAATAGCGCCCCTGAGACGCCAGCAGCTGCGCGTGGGTGCCTTGCTCGACCACGGTGCCCTGCTCCAGCACGACAATCCGGTCCGCATCCGCGATCGTGGACAGACGGTGCGCGATGGTGATCACCGTGCGGCCCCGCCCGGCCTGGGCCAGAGCGCCCTGAATCTCGCGCTCGGTGTCGGTGTCCAGCGCGGATGTTGCCTCGTCCAGCAGCAGGATCGGCGGGTTCTTCAGCAGCGTCCGCGCGATCCCCACGCGCTGTTTTTCCCCGCCTGACAGTTTCAGCCCGCGCTCGCCCACCTGCGTGTCATAGCCCTGAGGCAGGGACATGATGAAATCGTGAATCTGCGCGGATTTGGCAGCGGCGATCACCTCGGAATCCGAGGCATTATCGCGCCCATAGGCGATGTTATAGCGGATGGAATCGTTAAACAGCACCGTGTCCTGCGGCACCACCCCAATCGCGGCATGGAGGCTGTCTTGGGTCACATCGCGCACGTCCTGCCCGTCGATTGTCAGCGCCCCGCCCTGCACATCGTAGAACCGGAACAGCAGTCGCCCGATGGTGGATTTGCCAGACCCGGACGAGCCGACAATGGCCACCGTCTGCCCCGCCGGAACATCCAGGCTGATCCCCTTCAGGATGGGACGCGCGTCCTCATAGCCGAAGCGCACATCCTCCAGCCGCACATGCCCGCCCGAGACCGCAATATCACCTGCACCGGGTTTGTCTGTCACCTCGGCCGGTTGTTCCAGCAGGCCGAACATCTCGCTCATGTCCACCAGGGATTGGCGGATCTCGCGATAGACCGTGCCCAGAAAGTTCAGAGGCATGGTGATCTGGATCATATAGGCGTTCACCATGACGAAATCGCCCACCGTCAGGCTGCCATTCTGCACGCCCATCGCGGCCATCACCATCACCGCAATCAACCCCGAGGTGATCAGCAGCGACTGCCCGAAATTCAGCAGGGACAGAGAATAGGCCGTGGACAGAGCGGCCTTCTGATAGCCCTCCATCGCGCTGTCATAGCGGGCAGCCTCGCGCGCCTCGGCGCCGAAATATTTCACGGTTTCAAAGTTCAGCAGGCTGTCGATCGCCTTTTGGTTGGCGTCGGTGTCCTGCTCGTTCATCTTGCGGCGCAGTTTCACCCGCCATTCGGTGACGGCAAAGGTGAATTTCACATAGGCCGCAATCGTCACCGCCACGACCACCAGATACCACACATCGAACAGCCAGAAAAAAATCACCGCGATCATCAGCAATTCCAGGATCAGCGGCCCGATGGAAAACAGCATGAAACGCAGCAGGAATTCCACGCCCTTCACGCCGCGTTCGATGATGCGGGACAACCCGCCGGTTTTCCGCGTGATGTGATAGCGCATGGACAGGCGGTGAATATGGGTGAAGGTCTCAAGTGCCAGGGCCCGCAAGGCCCGCTGCCCGACCAGCGCAAACACCGCGTCGCGCGCCTGCTGGAACCCGTTCGCCATCAGACGCGCCATCCCGTAGGCCACGGTCAGCCCGACGGCCCCCAGGGCCAGCATCGGCACGCCCTCGCCCGCCAGAGCATCCACCGCCCCCTTATAGAACATCGGCGTCAGCACCGTCACCAGCTTGGCCATCAGCAGCAGCACCATCGCCGCCACCACACGCAGTTTGATGTCCAACCGGCCTTCGGGCCACAGATAGGGCGCGACCCGGCGCAGCGTGGACCAGCCGCTGGCGCTGGTCTGGGTGGGATCATCAGGTGAAAGGGGTATGGATCGGCGGCTTCGCATGGGGCTTTCCTTTGCAATGGTCCTGACATAGGCCCCCCCGCCCCGAAAGACCACCCAAAGCAAAAACGGGACGCCCCTGCGCCCCGTTTTTTCTGCATGACGTCGCGATGCCGCGCTACTGAGGCACCACGAAAACCTGGCCGGGATAGATCAGATCGGGATCGCGGATCCGGTCTTTGTTGGCCTCGTAGACGCGCACATACAGCGTTCCTTCGCCGTATTTTTCCCGCGCGATGGCCCACAGGGTCGAGCCAGGCTGCACCGTCACCACCTTTACCGGCGGCGCGTTGGGATCTTTGGGCTGTTCGGGGGCTTCGGGCTGGGCGGTGGCCAGCTTTTCGGGCGCCTCGCGTTTAAAGGGCGTCTCGATCCGCGACAGCACCTTGCCGCCTGCGTCCAGCTCATCGGCGCGCAGGGTATAGAGACCGGGCTGAACGGCGGCCAGAACGGTGCTCCACTGGCCTTTAAGGCCAATCACCGTGCCCCCGGCGGCGGCATTATTCAGATAGATCTGCACGAATTTGCCCGGCTTGCCGCGGCCCGCAACCGTCACCTCGCCGGTATCGGTATAGCTGATCGCGTCAATCGCCACAGAGGCCCGCACTTCGGGGTCCGCCTCGGTCTGCGCGGGCTGTACCACCTTCACCCCGTCCTTATCGGCCAGAATGACGGCTGGCGCTTTGGGTTTGGGCGTGGGGTCAGGGGCGGCCGCGGGCTCAGGCTCGGACTCTGCCTTGGGGGCGGTATCCTCTGGCGCCTCTTGGGCCCGATCTTGGGCCGGCTCTTCGGACGCGGCTTTGGGCGCTTCGGCCACCTGAACCGGCGCTTCGGGCTGAACGGAGTCGGGCTGGGCAGGTTCAGGCTGAGCGGGCGTTTCCTCGCTGACAGCCACCGAACTGGGCGGCGTATCCCTGGGCTCTGTGGACTCTGCGGGCGCGGGCGTTTCTGCTGCCGGCTCTTGTTCGGGGTCTGCGGCGGGCGCTTCGGACACCGGAGCCTCGGCCACCTTTTGCTCAGGAACCGGCACCACCGGCGCGATGATCACCGTCTGATCCGAGGCCAGTTCCTGCCCGTCAATCCGCATCAGCAGGCTCAGCACACGCGGCTGATCCGAAGGCGCGATCTGCGCGAAACCGGCGAATTTACCGTCCGCGCCGGGCTTGGGCCGGATCAGAACGGCACCGTCCAGCAGAACGTCCAGCTCGGCCCCGGCGGCGGCGCTGCCCGCGATCAGGGTAGACCCGTCCGGCTCGACCCGCACCACATCAAAGCTGGGCGCGGCATAGACCACCGGCGCAGGCTGTTCCCTGGGCTCTGAGGGCGCGGGGGTGGCCTTGGGCCTTGCTTCGGGCTTTACCTCGGGCGTTACAGCAGGGGCGGCAGGCTGCGCCACCTCGACCGGCTGCGGCGTGTCCCCGTCAAAAACACCCAGTACATAGGCTCCGGCCACACCGGCGGCCACCACCACGGCACCGGCAATCGTCAGGGCCTGTCCGCCCAGAACTCCAGCTTGTTTCGTCATCGTTATCCTTCCAGCCCCGCCTTATTCATCCCCAGCGGTTGAGCGAACATACCAACAGCGCTATCACGGGTCAAAACCACCTTTTGCCTATGGGTTATTTGCCATGAAAACCGTGTCAGTCTGTGTCTATTGTGGTTCACGTTCGGGGAAAAAGCCCATTTATCAAGCCCATGCCGAAGAGCTGGGCGCCGCATTGGCCGGCATGGGCTGGCGGCTGGTCTATGGGGCGGGCGATGTGGGGCTGATGGGGGCCGTGGCGCGCGCGGCCCAGACCGCAGGGGCCGAGACCTTTGGCGTGATCCCCATGCACCTGGTCAAATGGGAGGTCGGTAAGACCGATCTGACCCGATACATTGTCACCGAAAACATGCACGAGCGCAAAAAGGTCATGTATATGAACTCGGACGCGATCGTGGTGCTGCCCGGCGGTGCGGGATCGCTGGACGAGCTGTTCGAAGTGCTGACCTGGCGCCAGCTGAAACTGCATGACAAACCCATCGTGCTGCTCAATTCCGACGGATACTGGCAGCCTCTGCTGGATATGGTGCAGCATGTGGTGGATCAGGGCTTTGCCGAACCGTCCCTGCTGGCATTCCTGACCGTGGTGGACACGCCCTCGGCCGTGATCGAGACCCTGCGCGACGCCCTGTCCTGAACCAGCGCGGCAAAGGAATAAATCGCCAGCGCCGTCCAGATCATGGCAAAGGCGATGGCGTGCCATTGCCCGAAGGGTTCAGCGAAAACCAGCACCGCGCACAGGAATTGCAGCGTCGGATTCAAGTATTGGATCAGGCCCACGGTGGCCATGCTGACCCGCTTTGTGGCCGCCGAAAACAAGATCAGAGGCGCCCCCGTCAGCACCCCCGAAAACATCAGCAGCAGACTGTCGGACAGGCTATAGCCAAGGACCGGCACGCCCTGCTGCCATTCCCACAGCAGAACCAGCAGGGCAATGGGGCTCAGCAGCAGCACCTCGGCGGTGACAGACACGACGGGCCCCACGGAAAGGCGTTTTTTAACAAGCCCATAGAGCCCAAAGGTCACTGAAAGGATTAACGCAATCCAGGGCGCCACCCCTAGCCCCAAAGTCAGCACCAACACCGCCCCCAGCGCCAGCGCGACGGCCAGGATTTGCAGGGGCGACAGGCTTTCCTTGAACACCACCACGCCGATCAGAACCGCCACCAGCGGAAAGATGTAATAGCCCAGAGAGGCCTCGACCGCGTGGCCGACCTGGATGGACAGGATGAAGACAAACCAATTGACCGAGATCATCACCGCCGCAAAGACGATCACCCCCACCACGCGCCAGGATCTGAACACCCCGCGCAACTGCCCCAGCCGCCCCTGCCCGGCCAGCACCAGCGCAAAGAACGCGCATGACCACAAGGTGCGATGAGCCAGCACCTCCAGCGGCGGGATATGGGCCAGCAATTTATAGTAAAGCGGCGACAGCCCCCAAACGGTGCAGGCCACCAGCAACGCCAGAACGCCGCGTTTGGACTCGGTCATGATTTTCCCTCGCTCGCGGAACAGTGGCGCGGAAATCCGGCCCCGACAAGCGATTTTTGATCAAAAAGAAAAACCCCGCCGAAACCGGCGGGGTCTGTATTCTGTCTGGGCCGGCTCGGCCCGACGCGTCACGCAGATTACAGGCGCGAGGCGACGTTTTCCCAGTTCACCAGCTTGTCCAGGAAGTTGGACAGGTAGACCGGACGCTTGTTGCGGAAATCAATGTAGTAGGAGTGCTCCCACACGTCGCAGCCCAGCAGGGCCGTCTGACCAAAGCACAGCGGGTTCACGCCGTTTTCGGTCTTGGTGACTTTCAGGCCGCCATCGGTGTCTTTGACCAGCCAGCACCAGCCCGAGCCGAACTGCCCCGCGCCCGCAGCCGCGAATTGCGATTTGAACTCATCCACCGAGCCAAAGCTTTCAACGATGGCTTTTTCCAGCTCGCCCGGCATGGCGGTCTGGTTCGGGCCCATCATTTCCCAGAACTGATTGTGGTTCCACAGCTGGCTGATGTTGTTGAAGATCCCGTTTTGCGCCACGGCGGTCTTGTCGTAGGTGCCCACGATGATCTCTTCCAGCGACTTGTTTTCCCACTCGGTGCCCGCGATGGCGGCGTTACCGTTGGTCACATAGGCGTTGTGGTGCAGGTCGTGGTGGTATTCCATCGTTTCCGCCGACATGCCCAGGCCAGCCAGGGCGTCGTGTGCGTAAGGAAGATCGGGAAGTTCAAAAGCCATGGTCAAAACCCTTTTCGGTTCGTGCGTTACTGTCCTGCCGTAGATGGTAGACTTCGACGCATGAGGTCAAGCCCTAAGCAGAGATTTCCAGGAAAACCTATTTCTTTTTGTAAGGTTTGCACGCCCCGTGCCCTTCAAAGTGGTTGTCATAACCAATCGGACGTCCATAGACGACAGCCAACCCCTTTTTGGCGGTCAAACCCTTCTTTTTATGAATGCTCAGGGTGTAATCGTAGCGAGGGGTAGAGCCATATTCCTTGGTTCGGGTCGGGGGGATGCTCCATTTGAGTTTCAGGAATTTTTCATCGTCACGCACCAGCTTTGCCCAG
The DNA here is from genome assembly GCF_049803795.1 of Youngimonas ophiurae (nom. illeg.). Lineage (NCBI taxonomy): Bacteria > Pseudomonadati > Pseudomonadota > Alphaproteobacteria > Rhodobacterales > Roseobacteraceae > Thalassovita > Youngimonas ophiurae (nom. illeg.). The sequence continues at coordinate 610,862 of NZ_JBNAGJ010000001.1, read as the reverse complement.
ACGGCACCGCCCGCCAGGGTCTCGGTCAGGCCGTCATGCACCCAAATTTCCTTCGGTTTGGTGCTGTCGTAACTATAGAAAAGGACGTCAGAAATACCGCCGTAGTTACCGCGGGATTTCATTTTACATTCATATATCTCTGCGGTTGCAGCCCCGGCCATACCCAATGCCGCAAGACATGCCAAAAGACCTGTTTTCATAACATACTCCCAAGAATTCATTCATGGGTAGCTATCAAAAGCAGCACATACAACCCTTAAAAGTATTTGACAGGCCCCGCTGCGGCGGCGGTTTTCAACAGGTCAAACGCATATTGCGCAACCGAGCGGAAACAGATCACCCGCGCGCTGCCATCCGGCATCAGCCACAGCGCCGCCGGGATTTGCGCCAGACGGGTGCGGCGCAGCTCGCCGGGCTCGAACCGGCCGGGGGCCAGATCGACGGGGGCCAGCTTCGCCAGCGTCTCGCGCACCGCGCCGGGGACGCCGGTCAGCGTGAACAGCGCCCGCGCATCCGACACGTTCACCGCCAGAAAATGCCGCCCCTCCAGCGCGCTGTGCAGCGCCGCAAGCGCCTGAGGCACCTGTGCATAGGGCAGCACGATCAGCAGCTCATCGGGGGACATCCACGCGGCCGAGCGCTCTCCGGTCTGCACAATCTGACGCGGGCCGGGCAGTGTCAGCCCCAGCTGCCCCAAGGCCCCCTCCAGCCCCGCCAGATCCGCGCGCAGAGTGATCATCCCCTGCGGGCCGGTTTCCTCGACGCTGACATCGCCCTTTGCGCGGGCCCCCTGCAATGCGCTGAGTGCCTCAGACATTTTGCTTCTCCCCGTCCTTGTCATAGAAAACCGGATCGCAAATCCGCGCCTTGACGATATGCCCGTCCACCTTGGGGAAGTCGATCACCTCGCCCATCCGGTCCGGCCCGTGCAGCACCAGCCCCATGGCGATGCCCTTGCCCAGCGTCGGCGAATGGTAGGTCGAGGTCACGCGCCCCTGCATGTTCCGCTGCCCGTTGGCATTCACGCCCTCGGCCACCGCATAGGCCCCATCGGGCAGAACCGAGCCATCCAGCGTCTCCAGCCCCACCAGTTTCCAGCGGTTCGGATCGGTCATGTGACGGCGCTGCTGCGCGCGTTTTCCGATGAAATCGTCCTTCTTCTTCGAAATCGCCCAGTTCAGCCCCAGATCCTGCGGAATGACCGTGCCGTCGGTTTCATCCCCGATCATGATAAAGCCCTTCTCGGCGCGCAGAACGTGCAGGGCCTCGGTCCCGTAGGGCATGATGTCGAAGGCCGCGCCAGCTGCGGCGATCTTGTCCCACAGTTCCTGCCCGCGGCCTGCATCCACGGCGATCTCATAGCTCAGCTCGCCCGAGAACGAGATGCGATAGACCCGCACCGGAATGCCAGACAGTTCGCCATCGGCCCATTCCATGAACCCAAGCGCATCGCGCGAGACATCCATGCCGCCCAAGGACTCCAGCACCTTACGGGCGTTGGGGCCCACCACGGCGATCTGGGCGTATTGCTCGGTCACGTTGGCGGTGTAGACCTGCATGTCCCACCATTCGGTTTGCAGCCATTCCTCCATATGGGCGTGGATGCGATCCGCGCCGCCGGTGGTGGTGTGGCACAGGAACGTATCCGCGTCGATGCGCGCCACCACGCCGTCATCCATCAGGAACCCGTTTTCGCTGCACATCAGCCCATAGCGGCATTTGCCAGGCGCCAGCCCGGCCATCGCGTTGGTATACATCAGGTTCAGGAACTTGCCCGCATCCGAGCCCTTGACGATGATTTTCCCCAGGGTCGAGGCATCCAGCATCCCCACCGAATTGCGCGTTTGCAGGATCTCGCGGTTCACTGCGGTTTCCACGGTTTCGCCCGGCCGCAAGTAGCAATAGGGCCGACGCCAATGGCCGACGGGTTCCCAATGGGCACCGTTCTGTTCGTGCCAGCCATGCATCGGCGTGCGGCGCAGCGGCTGGAAAATCTCACCCCGTGCCTCGCCGGCAATCGCGCCCATGCTGATGGGGGTATAGGGCGGGCGGAACGTGGTGGTGCCGGTGCGCGGAATCTGTTGATCCAATGCATCAGAAAGGACCGCCAGTCCGTTGATATTGCTCAACTTACCCTGATCCGTCGCCATGCCCAAAGTGGTGTAGCGCTTGGTGTGTTCGACGCTTTCATAGCCTTCACGCGCGGCCAGCTGCACATCGCTGACCTTTACGTCATTCTGATAATCCAGCCAGGATTTCATCCGCAGCTTGGCATTCGCGCCCTGCGGCATGATCCACACCGGCTCTAGCGGGGCCTGTGGCTGTGCTGGGGCCTGAGCTGCGCCTGCTGGCCCTGCCTGGAACCCGCAGCGCTCAGCCGCTTCTTGGCCGGCCCGATGGGCATTCGCCAGCGCATCGCACAGGTCCATCTGCCCATCCGCGCTGCCCGCCGCAAGAACGAACCCTGCCCCGTCCGCCCCGGTCGGAGGCCGCGCGGCATCGGGCCGGAAATGCGCCTGCGCCGCGTCCCAGATCAGCTTGCCCCCGCAATGCGACCACAGGTGCACCACGGGCGACCAGCCGCCCGACATGGCCACCGCGTCGCATTTGATCTCTTCCAGCGCGGCGCCCTCGCCCGCTTGCAGGCAGACCGAGACCGATTTCACCCGCTTGCCCCCATGCACCCTGGCGATCCCCTTGCCGGTTTCCACACGGATCCCCAGGGCGCGAGCCTCTGCGGCCAGCGCGCCGCCGCCCGTGGGGCGCGCATCCAGAATGGCGGGCACGATCAGCCCGGCCCGGTGCAGCGCAATCGCCGTGCGATAGGCATCGTCGTTATTGGTGACCACAACGGTGCGATCCCCGATGGAGACACCGTAATTGACCAGATAATCGCGCACAGCCGAGGCCAGCATCACCCCCGGAATATCATTCCCGGCAAAGCTGAGCGGGCGCTCGATCGCGCCGGTGGCCGTGACGATCTGCTGCGCGCGGATGCGCCACATCCGGTGACGCGGCCCCTGCGCCAGCGGGGCGTGATCTGTCAGCCGCTCATAGCCCAGCGCATAGCCGTGATCGTAAACCCCTGCGCCCATCGCCCGCAGGCGGATTTCCACGTTCGGCATCGCGTGCAGGGCCGCGCCGGTCTGCGCCACCCAATCGGCGGAAGCGATCCCGTCGATCAGCCCGCCATCCACCAGCGCGCGTCCGCCCAGATGGGCGGTTTGCTCCAGCAGTAGCACCTTGGCCCCGGCCTGCCCCGCAGCCAAAGCCGCCTGCAACCCGGCCACCCCGCCGCCCAGGATCAGCACATCCACATGCGCGTAGAAATGCTCATACGTGTCGGCGTCGCGGTCCTTGGGGACTTTGCCCAGACCGGCCGATTGGCGCACGATGGGTTCGAACAGATGTTTCCACGCAGCCCGAGGCGCCATGAACGTCTTGTAATAGAACCCCGCCGGCAGGAACCGCGCAGCGTAATTGTTGACCACCCCCACATCGAATTCCAATGAGGGCCAGTGGTTCTGGCTTTCGCTCTCCAGCCCGTCGAACAGCTCGGTGGTGGTGACGCGCTGGTTGGGTTCGAACCGCGCGCCCCGGCCCAGGCCCACCAGGGCGTTTGGCTCTTCGGCGCCCGAGGCCACAATGCCGCGCGGACGGTGGTATTTGAACGAACGCCCCACCAGCATCTGATCATTCGCCAGCAGGGCCGAGGCCAGCGTGTCGCCCTCGTAGCCTTTGAAATGCTTGCCATTAAAGGTAAAGCGCAGCGGTTTGCCCTTGTTCAGCAGACGGCCGCCCCGGGCCAGACGAGTGCTCATGCGTGTTCCCTCCAGCGCCAGCCGGGCCGTTTGGCGGTGATGGCGTCCTTGATGTCCTGCGGAGGCGCGCTGACCTGCGCGCTGTAGGTTCCGAACACTTCCAGCGTGGTGGTGCAGCGCGCGGCGTGGAACCACTTGCCGCAGCCATAGACATGCCGCCAGCGTTCGAAATGCACGCCCTTGGGATTTTCGCGCTGGAACATATAGGTTTCAAACTCGGCATCCGTCGAGCCAGGCCCGAAACGCGTCAGATGCGCCTCGCCGCCGGCATGCAGTTCGGTCTCTTCGGCCTGGACGCCGCAATAGGGACATTTCAGGGTCAGCATAGGTGCCTCCGTGCGGTCCGAATGGGGGAAAATGTCATTGTGTCTGCTCCGCCAGGCAGGTTTCCAGCTGGGCGAATACGGCGGGCATGGTGGTCAGATCCAGCCCGATCCGGTCTTCGGGGCGCAGCGGCAGGGTGATCACCGAATGGCTGTGCTGGCGCAGCGCCACGAACAGCGGCTCGGCCTTCTGGCCATCGTGCAGTTCTAACAGGAAACGGCCGTTTTTCAGCCGGGCAGCGGCGCGCAGGGTCATGCTGTCTTCGAAGGTGAACTCCAGGATCTGCGGCAACAGCGCCTTGCGGTCGAAACGGTCGGGCTGAATGATCATCTCGGCCGCGCCATCGCGCCCCAGCACCAAAGCCACATCCATCCCCGCCTTGCGCGCCGAGATCACATGATCGCTGGCCACGCAAACGCCCAAGGCCGGTTCAGCGTGGATCTTGAAATCGGCCGGCACGATACGCGCAACCTGCTGCGCGGCGGCGGGCGCGGCCAGCAGCATCAATACTGTCATCAAGCTCTTCATCAATGCGCCACCCCTGCTGCGACGGATTCGTCGATGAAACGGCCCTCGGCGAAACGGTCCAGCCCGAACTCGCCGGCCAGCGGCGAATGCCCCTTGGCCATCAGCTCGGCCATCGCCCAGCCCGAGCCCGGAATGGCCTTGAACCCGCCCGTGCCCCAGCCGCAATTGACGAAAATCCCGTCCACCGGCGTTTTTGAAATAATCGGCGAGCGATCCCCCGTCATATCCACGATCCCGCCCCACTGGCGCAGCATCTTCAGACGGCTGATCATCGGGAAGGTTTCCACCAGCGCCCGGACCGTTTCCTCGATATGGTGGAAACTGCCGCGCTGAGTGTAGTTGTTATACCCGTCGGTGCCGCCGCCGATGACCATCTCACCCTTGTCCGATTGCGACATATAGCCATGTACCGTGTTGGCCATCACCACCACATCCATGCACGGCTTGATCGGTTCGGAGACCAGCGCCTGCAAGGCCAGCGATTCAATCGGCAGACGGAAACCCGCCAGATCGGCCATCACGCCCGAATGCCCGGCCACGACGATGCCCAGCTTATCGCAGTCAATCGCGCCCTTGGTGGTGTCCACCCCGACAACGCGGGCCCCATCGCGGCGCACGCCGGTGACCTCGCATTGCTGGATGATGTCCATCCCCATATCCGAGCACGCCCGCGCATAGCCCCAGGCCACCGCATCATGGCGCGCAGTCCCGCCCCGAGGCTGCCACAACCCGCCCAGCACCGGGTAACGCGGCCCGTCGATATTGATGATCGGCACCAGGTCCTTGACCTCTTGCGGGCCGATGAATTGCGTCTCGACCCCCTGCAAGGCATTGGCATGGGCGGTGCGTTGGTAGCCGCGGACCTCGTGATGGGTCTGGGCCAGCATGATCACCCCGCGCGGGCTGAACATGACGTTATAGTTCAGATCCTGGCTCATGGTTTCATAGAGCGACCGGGCCTTTTCATAGATCGCGGCCGAGGGATCTTGCAGATAGTTCGAGCGGATGATCGTGGTATTGCGCCCGGTGTTGCCCCCCCCCAGCCAGCCCTTTTCCAGAACGGCCACATTGGTGATGCCGAAGTTTTTGCCCAGGTAATAGGCCGTTGCCAGCCCATGCCCCCCGGCGCCAACGATGATCGCGTCGTATTTCTGTTTTGGTTCGGGCGCGGCCCAGGCGCGGCCCCATCCGGTGTGGTAACGGGCAGCTTCGCGGGCGATGGCAAAGGCGGAATAGCGTCTCATCGTGGGATTTGGGCCTCGAATCCGAATTGCAGTCTACAGAATCCTAACTGGACCCATCGGCCGATGCATCCCCGTTTTGAAACGTCGCAATAGGTCACAATTGCGACATGGTGGGGCATTGCGTCAGTTTGCCCTTTTTCCAATCGGGCATGGGATATACATGTTTGGCCGAACCGATTGGAGGCCTCATGCTGTTTTGGATCATCACCGGCGTTATCGCATTCATCGTGGCCGTTTTGCTGGCGCGCGCTCTTGTCATGAGCCGCGCGGGGGACGAACCGCCCGCCGCCTATGATTTGCGCGTCTACCGCGATCAGCTCAAAGAGGTCGAGAAGGATCTGGCCCGCGGCGTGATCAACGCCGAGGATGCCGAGCGCACCAAGGCCGAGATCAGCCGCCGTATCCTGGCCGCCGACGCGCAGGTACAGGCGGGTGGCGATACCGGCGGGCAGCCGCAGGGGGCCGGGCGGCTTCTGGCCGTGGTGCTGGGGATGGCGCTGGTGGCTGGCTCGGTCGGGCTGTATCTGAACCTTGGGGTGCCGGGTTACGGCGATCTGGGCCTGAAAACCCGCATCGAGGCCGCCAAGCAACGCCACGCCAACCGCCCCAGCCAGGCCGAGATGGAGGCGCGGATGCCTCCGGGTAATCTGATGGGCGATCCCAGCCCGGAATATGTGGCGCTGGTCGAAAAGCTGCGCGCGGCCGTGGCCCAACGCCCCGAGGAATTGCAAGGCTACATGCTGCTGGCCCGCAACGAGGCCGCCCTGGGCAATTTCAAGGCCGCCTACGAAGCCAAGGCCAAAGTGCTGGAACTAAAGGGCGAAAACGCGCAAGCGCAGGACTATCTGGATTACGCCGACATGCTGATTCTGGCCACCAATGGCTATGTCTCGCCCCAGGCCGAAAACGCCCTGCTGTCCGCCCTGGAACAAGAGCCACGCAACGCTCCGGCGCGCTATTACATGGGGATGATGCTGATTCAGACGGGCCGCCCCGATCAGGCCTTCCGCACCTGGAGCGCCCTTCTGCGCGAGGGCCCCGCCGATGCGCCCTGGATCGCCCCGATCCGCGCCCAGATCATGGAGGTCGCCGCGCGCGCGGGCGTGGAATATACCCTGCCGCCGCTGGCCCCCGCAGGCCCGATGGCCGGTGGGCTCTCTGGTCCTTCGAAAGAGGACATTGAGGCCGCGCAGGACATGACCCCGGAAGAGCAGCAGGACATGATCCGCGGCATGGTCTCGCAACTCTCGGACCGGCTGGCCACCGAGGGCGGCACCCCCGCCGAATGGTCCCGGCTGATCTCGGCCTATGGGGTGCTGGGCGAAACCGACCGCGCCCGCGCCATCTGGAACGAGGCCAAAGAGGTCTTTGCCGATCGCCCCGAGGATCTGGCCACGATCCGCGCCGGCGCACAGCGCGCAGGGCTGCTGTAATGGTGCTGGACGAGTTTGACGCCTATGCCGCCGCCCTGCCCCGCGATGGCGCGCTGATGGGGCTGGATCTGGGCACGAAAACCATCGGCGTGGCGATTTCAGACGTGCTGCGCGGGGTCGCCACCCCGATGGAAACCGTCAAACGCAAAAAATTCGGCCTGGACGCCGCCCGCCTGCTGGAGATCGCACAGGCGCGTCAGGTGACGGGGATCCTGCTGGGCCTGCCGCGCAACATGGACGGCTCTGAGGGGCCGCGCTGCCAGTCCACCCGCGCCTTTGCCCGCAATCTGGCCGGGCTGACAGAGCTGCCCATCGGGTTCTGGGATGAACGCCTGTCCACCGTCGCCGCCGAACGCGCCCTACTGGAGGCCGATACCTCGCGCAAGCGCCGCGCCGATCTGATCGACAATGTCGCCGCCTCGTATATCCTGCAAGGCGCGCTGGACCGGCTACGCCACATGGGGGCCGCAACATGAGCAAAGACGTCTGGAAACGCGCGGAAATCCAATCGCCTTGCGTGAATATCTGCGTCATTCACCCGGCCGAGCGCATCTGCACCGGCTGCCTGCGCTCGATTGATGAGATCACGCAGTGGTCCAAAATGACGGACGATCAGCGCAGCGCCCTGATGGCCGAGCTGCCCAGCCGCGCGGACCGTCTGAAAAAACGCCGTGGGGGCCGCGCCGCCCGCGCCCGGTCTGCCGATTAATATCCCAGCGCCTTGCGCAGCATGTTCAGCGCCACCAGCGTCAGGAACACGGCAAACACACGTTTGAGCGGCTTTGGATCCATCGCATGGGCCAGTTTCACCCCCAGCGGCGCGGTGATCAGCGTCATCGCGATGACCACTCCGAAGGCTGGCAGGTTCACCGCGCCAACAGTCAGCGGCGGCCGATGCGCCGGATCAATCGCAAGCGTCAGAAACCCGATCACCGAGGGCACGGCGATGATCACACCAAACCCGGCCGCCGTCGCCACCGCCCGGTGAATGGGCGTGTTATAAAGGCTCATCAAAGGCACGCCGAAACTGCCGCCTCCGATCCCCATCAGCACAGATAAAAACCCCACGGCGGGGGACAGGATCAGCCGCAGCACCCCCTTGGGCATCGCCTGCCCCAGCCGCCATTCAGACCGGCCAAATCCCATGTACATCCCGATCGCAAAGGCCAGAACACCGAAAATCCCCTGCAATGTCGAAGACCGCAAAGAGGCCACGGTCAGCATCCCCAGCACGGCCCCCACGGCAATGCCCGGCGCCCAGGTCTTCAGGATGTCCCAATCCACCGCGCCCTTTTTGTGATGGCTCAGAACCGAGCGGACGGAGGTGACGATGATCGTCGCCAAAGAGGTCGCCAGACAGATCTGCATCAGCTGCGGACCATCATAGCCAAGCGTCTGAAACGCATAGAAAAACGCGGGCACCAGAACGATGCCTCCGCCCACACCCAGCAGCCCGGCCAGCACCCCCGCAAAGGCGCCGATCACCATCAGCATCACCACCATCATCGCCAGCAGGGACAGATCCATTGCCGCTCTCCTTCGAGTCTCACCCGCGCCTACATAGCCCCGTCGCGGCCAAAGGCGACAGAAAAATCACGCAGCCCTAATTACGCAGCCTTGGGAATCTGCGCCAGCGCCTGCTGCACCAGCTCGGGGCCCGCGCCGGGCCTGTGCGCGCCTTCGGACAGAATGCGCCGCCAGTGCCGCGCCCCCGGACGCCCCGCAAAAAGCCCCAGCATATGACGCGTCACCTGCCCCAGTTTGCCGCCCCCCGACAGGTGCGTTTCGATATAGGGCAGCATCTGCTGCACCGCCCGCACCGGATCGCTGGCCTGCCCCGTCCCATAGATCAGCGGATCGGCCCGGCACAGAATATCGGCGGGCTGATGATAGGCCGCCCGCCCGATCATGACCCCATCCAGACCGGCGGACAGGAACTCTTGCGCCTGCTCCAGCGAGGTAATGCCCCCGTTGATCGACAGGTGAAGATGCGGAAACTGTTCCTTCATCCGCAGCACCAGAGGATAATCCAGCGGCGGAATATCGCGGTTTTCCTTGGGGCTCAGCCCTTGTAGCCAGGCCTTGCGCGCGTGGATGGTGAACCGGCGGCACCCCGCCGCGCTGACGGTTTCCAGAAAATCGGGCAGCACCTGCGCGGGGTCTTGATCGTCCACGCCGATGCGGCATTTCACCGTTACCTCAGCCTCCACCGCATCCTGCATGGCCTTCACACAATCGGCCACCAGATCGGGCTGGCGCATCAGAACCGCACCAAACGTGCCCGATTGCACCCGATCCGAGGGGCAGCCGACATTCAGGTTGATCTCATCGTATCCCACATCCGCCCCGAACCTGGCGGCCTTGGCCAGCTCGGCCGGATCCGAGCCCCCCAGCTGCAACGCCACGGGATGTTCCTGCGGCGAATAATCCAGCAAATGCATCGCCCCCCCACGCACCAACGCCGGAGACGTCACCATTTCCGTATAAAGCAGCGCTTCATGCGACAGCAGCCGATGCAGATACCGGCAATGCCGATCTGTCCAGTCCATCATGGGAGCTACAGATAAACGTGCAGCGCGTGATACGCCTTGTTTTATTGGCTTTTCTGTTGTTTTCACCATATTTTCAACCAGCACGTTTCCGTATGATTTTGCCCTATTCCGGCCCGTTTCGACATATAGTATGACTCAGAGTCATACGAGATTATTAGGAGTCATACCAGAATGGCCACTTTCAGAGAACGAACATTGAAGAGCGGCAAAACCAGCGTGACGGCGCAGATTGTGCGACGAAACCCTGCATATCAGGAATCGAAGACCTTTGACAAACGCAAGACCGCCGAAGCATGGGCGAAGAAACGTGAAGGCGAAATAGACGCGGAGATTGCTGCTGGTCGCACACCCAAGAAGCGCAGCGAAATGCGCGTCACCCTTGGCGATGCCATAGACAAGTATGTGGACGAGTCCATGCATGAGATCGGCGGAACAAAGGCGCAGGTTCTGCGGACTATCCGTAACGAGTATTCTATTGCAAACATGCGATGCGATAGGATCACAGCACCAGACATAGTAGCGTTTGCCCGTGAACTTCACCAGCGCCCCGGTGTTAGCTCACCAGCGACGGTAATGAACTACTTGTCGCACCTTTCAGCCGTCTTCACACATGCCCCAGCACTTTGGGGCTTCCAACTGGACCGGCAGGCCATGGAAGACGCCATGATTGCCATCAAGCACGCTGGCATTGCAAAGCGCTCCGAAGAGCGTGACCGCCGCCCTACCCTTTCCGAACTGGACAATATCATGGCGCACTTTGTCCGAGCCTCCGAACACGATCCGCGTTGTATTCCCATGCATCGGATCGTTGCTTTCGCGATTTTCAGCACCCGCCGTCAGGCGGAGATATGTCGGATAACTTGGGAGGAATATGACCCCGACGCCAAGCGTGTCATGGTGCGGAAAATGAAAAATCCCGGCGACAAGGGTGGCAGAGACACCGTGGTGGAACTGCCAGACCCGTGCGCTTCAATCATAGCCGCAATGCCTCGCAAGAAAGATCGCATCTTCCCCTTCAATAGCGACACGGTTAGCCGCCGCTTCACCGAAGCTTGCGCGGTTCTGGGCATCGAAGACCTACATTTTCATGATCTGCGCCATGAGGGGGCAAGCCGTTTGGCCGAAATTGGGCGGACGGTTCCGCAACTAATGGCTGTGACGGGACACCGATCAATGGCAAGTCTAGACCGCTATACGCACGTTCGGCAGATCGGGGACAAATTCGAAGGGTGGAAGTGGCTGGGCATGGTCACTTAGTGGTGTAGCTGTTCGAATTCTCGGCGGGCGTCAGCCCGCCGCCGGTCGATGTATTCAGCAAGGTCATGCACATGTACGCCCTTGGCACTCTTTTGGCTCTCTTCCATTCGCATCACCGGCAGCGCAATGCTCCCATCATCCACCTTGCGAAGAAAAACCCGCCGATCCAAACCAAAATGATCGCGCGCGACCACATCTACGGGAATAACCGGCTGACCCTCATACTGCCCCATCAACATCCAAAGCGTATTCACGTCTACATTCCCATACCTACGGTCCCTCTCCTGTGCGCAACGCCGCGCGGTTTCGTTTCGGTGACTGCTAGATAGAACATCTGCGTCGGTTCAGTCAAGCCCAACTTCAACTAAGTATCTGATTTTACTTACTTGTTTAGCATGACGGGAAATTACACTCATCAATACTGACTGCAACCGAGCGCGACCGCCCACATTTGTCAGCGATTCGCTTTTGTGGTATATGATGTGTCAAGAGAAAATTTTCCTCACACATCGGAAACACGAAAATGGCAATCGACAACCTGTCGTCGTTCAAGAAACTGATTGACGACGAAAACAACCAAGTAATGAAATCGCGTGCTCAGGAAGCCGCTGCAAACGTCATCGCGCAGGCCGCGCGGCAAGGCATTCGGATGAGCGTTGACGAGGCATATAGCCTGCCGTCCGCTCGCTTGCAGGTCATGCTGAATGAAAACGAACCTGTTGGCGATTGGTTCGCGGAAGCTGAGGCCCATGGGCTGGAATCCTTCCAAAGGGCTGCCGAAGAGCGCGCCGTGATGGAAGCCGTAGCAGACGCGAAGAATGACCGTCACGCCCAAGCCGTTGAAGCGCTGGAAACTGAGCTTTCCAAATTGTCACCCGGTGAGCGCATGGCACGTGCCCGCGAACTGGGCCAGCGCCTTCCCGGCCCCGGCGAAACCAAGCGTCAGCCCCTCAGCCCGGCAGAGAAAGCCGCCGCGCTCCAAGAACTGGAACGCCTCCTGGCGGCGATGAAAATGGCGCGCGTACGGGAACTGGGCCTGTGACTCTGTACGTCTCAAACGGCGATATGGCCGAAGTGATGGGTGTGGACGCACCTAGCTTTTCCAAGTTCCTGCGCGTTGCAGGCAGGCCGCAAGCACCCACGGAGTCCGTTCGGTCGCGCCGGTCTGCATGGCAGGAGCGCGGCTATCCGATTGATGCCGCCGTTGCCTTCCTCTATCGGCACAGTCGCCATTTCGGGGCGCTGCATGAAACGAAACTGCGCGAACTGGCGCGACCCGCTGCGCGCGAGGTGGTGTGATGACCGGTTTGACTGAACGCATTCTTGCCGAGTTGCGCCGGTACGGCGCGGACCCGCGCTCCATGTTTGAACCGGCCCCGCGCGGTGGCTGGCTCTGGACCGGCCCCGGCGGCGATTACTCTTATGTCACGAGCGAAGAGCGGGGACACATCATTCAGGTGATCAATGATGAGCGCATTTGAAGACGGATCAATCCCGTTGGCGCGGGAAGACGATGAAATGTTTGCGCGGCTGGTGGCAGTCGAGGGCTTGTCTTATCAGGATGCTTGGATTGAGTCCCGCCCCGGCCCGCGCCCTGAGCGGTCACCCGCCGCGCGCGTACAATCCAGCCGCGCTGCCAAGCGTACGGCCTCTAGGCGTTCTTTTCTGGCTAAACAGAAAGGGGGTGCAGCGGCTCCGGTAGAAGTCAGCACAGAACCCCAAGCGCTTCTGAATCTGATGGATGAAATCAGCGTCCATTTGCGCCGGGCGGCAGAATTGGCGACCGCCCACAACGCTCTCAAACTCGCGAATACCATCAAACAGGGGCTGGTACGGCATGTGTCGCGACAAAATCGCATTGCGCGTCGCGTCGAAAATCCGGGCGCAACGCAGACAGTCGATGACAGTGACGTTGAAGCAATGGCGCGCCAAATTTTGGAGTATTCGAAATGAGCACGCCTATTGAAAGCTTGGTATTTGTAGCAACAACAAGTCTGGCTGAACTTAAAGCGGGTGTGGCGGCACTGGAAAACGCGGATAGTCGGGTGATCGACGCCCGTTTGCGTGCCGTCGAATCCGTTTGTACGACGCTTTCAAGCGCTCTGGATTCTTTGAGCAAGCACATGGAAGCTCTTCCGCCCGGCGATCCAAACGCAACGCAGAAAGCCCCCGTGAAGCCCGCTGACAATGACGGGCTGTTGTTGATGGCAGCGCAGAAATTGGGTGCAATCCTCGATGCTCATAGTTCCTTCGGGGGCAATGAGGTCTTCAATGAAAAATAACCTCCCCTTCGCCGTGCCCGCATCCATCCTGACGGACGAATGTTCGTCTGCCAATTTGCCAACCGGGCCAGTTAGCGCCGCTGACGCGGCCCATCTGTTCGCTGAGCACTATGACAGCGCAGCCGACTATTACAGCGACGGGCGGCATGTTCGCCGTATTGTCAGCGTTGGTGAAGCCCGCGTCAGCGGGTTGCGTTTTGCCTTCACTGGCGAGCGTTGCCCGCATTGCGGTGCGTACTCGGTGCGAAAGCTGCGTGGCGGGCGGCGCGGTTCAGAATGCGTCCAATGTCTCAAGCTACGCGAACAACGCCGCCGCAACCGGCGTGCGAATGAGGATTTTCTGAAATGACACGCAAAGGTCCTGTTGGACGTCAGTCCAATCGCAAAACTCGGCTTGATAGCGGGCACTGTCCACCAACCGTGGTTCTCGACAAAGAAGGCAAACTTTGTTTCGGCAACGGGTCACCGTTTCGGGGTCTTGAGACGTTTCCGCTGGACCTGATCAGTTACGAAGCCGATACCTTCGATGTGGTGCAGGACGAAGCTGAACTGCGGGCGGTCATTGAACGCATTGCGCGAGTGCTGGGCAAAGATTTTGATGCCGACGCAGCAATCAATGATGCGATGCGGCCAGCGCCCGTTAGGGTGCGCGACCAATACGCTGAACAGTGGGCGGCACAGGCGCTGGATGTGGAATTCTTGGTCTATTGAGCGTCGGGACGCTAAAAATAAGAAAAGCGTTCTGAAAGTGAGGGTTTTGCCTTGCGAAATGGCCCTAAAATTGGCCTCTATTGGGAAATTTTCCCAAAATTCCCGTGACGCTAAACTTTTTCTTGCCGTTAGCTGAGGTCTGACATAAGGGCACAACCCCAAAAATTGGCCCGATTGATTCGACAGGTGCCAAATATGAGCTTATAAGAAAAGGTATGGCCCGCACTCATCGCTACCAACGATGTGTTTGCGAAGGAAGCAAACAGGCGGGCCAAGTAAAATCAACACCCGGACAATACCGGCAAAGGCTCAACGAAGCAAGCCGCAATGGTCCAATATCGAAGGAACACGATACCAAATGAAAGGTAATTCAGCGCCCGCTTGTGCGGACCAAAAGGCGTATGCTGCGGCCAACGTCATGGACTTCTATATGGGTCCCAATAACTATGAAGGACCGTCCAAGCGTTTCTTGGAAACCCAGCCCGAGTTTCCTAAAGACCCGCTCAATGGCCCATTCGTCAACAGAAGGTGGCGGACATGCTCAACCGCGCGATCTATGCGGGTTACAGGCCAAGCAAAGACTGAAATCAGACGCCAGCACAAAGAGCACACTGTCCGAAATTATCGAACTGTTGAGAGGTTTTCTCTCAAACCCTTGGAATATCTATGAAACTGGATCGTTAGAAGTGCGGAAAACCATCCTGAAAACGGCTTTCCAAGCCCCATTGGCGTATGACCGCCAAAACGGTTACCGAACCCCACAAGCGCCTGTAATCTTTGATTTTTTAGCGTATTTCACATCAAAATGTGAAATGGTGCGGCCGAGAAGACTCGAACTTCCACTCCGGTTAAGGAACAGCGACCTCAACGCTGCGCGTCTACCAATTCCGCCACGGCCGCACGTGATCTGGTAGTTGGGGGGCGTATAGACGAGCGCGGGGCGGATGTGAAGAGGCAAATTCACCTCTGCCCTGCCCGGTTCCCACATTGCCCGGCGCAGCAAAAAGGGCCGGGAAAAACCCGGCCCTTCTTGGCGTCAGTTCCGCGACTTATTCCATCTTGAAGGTCGGCAGGGCGGCAGCCGGGCTGGCCTGAGGCAAGCCCCCACCATTCAGCGCAGCCGAGGCGGCCTTGATCACGCCCATACGTTCGGGTTGACCAGGAGCAAAGACCGGCTCGGTTCCGCCCTCAAGTGCTTGCAGCGCCATATCGTACCACCCCTGGGCCTGCGCGGCCGATCGCGGGGCACCAAAGCCTTGCGACAGATGGTGGCCGACCAGCTCGGCATAGGGCGTCTGACCGATCCCCACCATCAGCAGCGCCGACCCCAGCGCCACATCCAGCTTATCCCGGCGATAGCCCGAATAGAGGCAGATCTTGGCGGTGCTGGCCAATTGCCCAATGGACATGTTCGAGCCCAGAACGAATTTCTGCACATCCCCCTTCACGGCCAGCGCGTCCTTGGTGCCCAGGCTATCGACATAGGGCTGCAACGCCGGGCCGAAGGCGTCGCATTGCGCGTCAATCTGGGCCTGGCTGGCGCCCTGGACCTTGCTGACCATGCTTTCTCCGGTGCCGATGGCATAGGTGCGGGTCAGGCAGAATTGCTCGGACAGGGCCAGATCGGGGTCGGTGATGCTGGAAACGGTCATGAACCCGCCATTCGAGTTGGTCAGCAGGCTGACCTTGCTGCAATGGCTGGCCAGCGAGGGCTGCTGCGGCTCTGTCCCGGCCATGGTGAACGGCTGAATACCGCCCAGCGGCTGGGCCGGCGCCTGCGTCTGCCCCGAGGTCATGATCGTCTGCGGCGCGCTGGGGGCCTGCTGCGGATAGGCCGGCGAGGCCGCCACAGGTTTCGGCGGATTGTGCTGCGCGTCATTCAGCGAACAGGTGGTCAGATGGCAGCTAAAGCTGGCCGGGGTCACGCCGCGCGCCTGAAAATCAATCCGCCGATAGCCCTGCGGCGCCGAGGCGAACACCATCACCGTACAATGCGAGGCCCCGCACCAGAACGAGCTGCCCGACACCGAGGTATCCAGAATATAATCGTTCTTGCCGTCATTATTCAGATCGGCCAGTTGCATGAAACCCGACCGTTGCATCAGTTGCTCGGCGCTGGGTTCGGTGCTGGAGGCGATCTCGTCAATGGCCTGGCTGACCTCGATCGGCACGCCGCCATAGCCGCCGGAATAGGCCGTCCGGGTGCCCTGAGCCTCGTCCCGCCAGGTGGTCAGCAGGCCGCGCACGCCCTGCGGGCCCTGCATCGCCTTGATGACCTGCGGGCCGCCAATCTGCGCCCGCTGATACGAAGACACCAGGAAATCGCGTTCATATTGCGTCAGGCGTCCGGTGCCCGGATAGCCCATGAACACCTGATATTGCGACACCGCCGCGCGTGAACGCGAGCCCATCACCCCGTCCGCCGTCCCCGCCGGAAAGCCGAAATAGTTCAGCGCGGTCTGCGCCTCGCGGTTCTGCTGACGCGCGACCGTATTGCCGGAATAGTATTTCTTTTTGCTCTTGTTCTTGTTGGCCTCGTTCATCAGCGCGCCGCCGATGATCCCGCCCATGATGGCCGCCCCCAGATTGTCCGCAAATGCCGGTGCCGTCATCGACGTTGCAATCAGCGAGGCTGCCAAAGTTGTCTTTAGCGACTTGGAAAACATCCGTCCCGCTCCCTATAACTGTGAAAGAATGGAATCAGGTTAGCCCAGGACTGGGCGTTGGGCGACAAAAAAACGACCCAAACCACCCCCGATTGCGGGCGCAAAGGCAGGTTTTCCAATGGTAGAGTGGATCACGTCAGAGGGGCTGACCGACTATGAGACAGCCGTCACCTTCATGGAGGACCGCGCCGCCCGGATCGCCGCGGGCGAGGCCGACGAATGTATCTGGCTGGTCGAGCATCCGCCGCTCTATACCGCTGGCACCTCGGCCAGGCCCGCCGACCTGACCGATCCTGACCGCTTTCCCGTCTACCCGTCCAAACGCGGCGGGCAATATACCTATCACGGGCCGGGCCAGCGCGTGGCCTATGTGATGCTGGACCTGAACAAGCGCGGCCGCGACGTCCGCAAATTCGTGCAAAAGCTGGAAGAATGGGTGATCGCCACGCTGGACCAGTTCAACGTCCGTGGCGAGATCCGCGAAGGCCGCGTCGGTGTCTGGGTCTCTCGCAATGACAAACCGCTAGGCATCAACGGGCAGCCGCAAGAGGACAAGATCGCCGCCATCGGCATCCGCCTGCGCAAATGGGTCAGCTTCCACGGGATCTCGATCAACGTCGAACCGGACCTGGAGCATTTCACCGGCATCGTCCCCTGCGGGATCACCGAACATGGCGTCACCAGCCTGGTCGATCTGGGCCTGCCCGTCAGCATGACCGATCTGGACGTGGTGCTCCGGGCCTCGTTCGAGGCGGTGTTTGGCGCGGAATAAATCCGGAATGAAGCCTGAATAAAAACGCCGCCTCAAGCGGGCGGCGTTTCAGGTCATGTCATCGCGGTTCAGGCGCCGATCATCAGATCCAGGTTCTGCACGGCGGCCCCCGAGGCGCCCTTGCCCAGGTTATCCAGCACCGCGATCAGCACCACACGGCCGCTGCCGGCATCCCCGCGCACGCTAATATCCAGGAAATTGGTATCGTTCAGCGCAGAGGGTACGATCCGGCTGTCCTGAGCGTCCAGCGGCAGAACGCGGATATTGCCCCCTGCCCCGTAATGCGCGCTCAGAGCGTCATGCAGGCTTTGCATTGTCGCCCCCGTTCCCAGCGCGCCCAGATGCAGCGGGATCTGCACCGCCATGCCTTGGGCGAAATCGCCAACGGCAGGCACAAAGATCGGCGCCTCGGACAGACCGGCATATTCCACGATCTCGGGCAGGTGCTTGTGTTGCAGCCCGGTGGCATAGACGAAATGCGCCGGGGCCGTGCCCGCGTCATATTCCGCGATCAGGGCTTTGCCTCCGCCGGTATAGCCGCTGACCGCGTTGATCGAGATCGGCGCATCCGCCGGCACCAGCCCCGCCGCCACCAGCGGAGCCAGCAGCGCAATCGCCCCCGTGGAATAGCAGCCCGGATTGGCCACATAACGCGCGGTTCTGATCCGCTGCGCCTGCGCGGCCGACAGCTCGGGCAGACCATAGGCCCAATCGGGGTGCACCCGATGCGCTGTGCTGGCGTCGATGATCCGCACATCCAGATCGGCGGACAGGGCCACCGCAGCCCGCGCGGCCTCGTCGGGCAGGCACAGGATCGCCACGTCGGCCGCGGCAAAGGCGTCATACCGGGCGGCATCGTCCTTGCGCAGGGCCGGGTCGATCTGGATCAGCTGAATATCGTCTCGCAGGATCAGGCGGTCACGGATTTGCAGGCCGGTCGTGCCAGCTTCGCCGTCAATGAATACCTTGGTCGTCATAGCGTCCTCCTGATCGGTTTGTTACAGTCACAGCCGCCTACATCGGCAAACCGCAAATCGAAAGCCCCCTCGGTGGCAAAACGCCGAAAAACAGGGACAATCACATGTTTTTATCTGCACTGCGACAATTCTGCCGTATGACACCCGTTGTCAGCGTGATGCAGTGCAGTATCTATAAGCACCAACGCGCTACCCAACACAACTAGAGGCAAGCCCATGAAAAACCTCCTGATCGCTTCCGCTGCTCTGATGGCCCTGGCCGCTCCTGCTGTTGCAGGCGACGCCGAAGCCGGTGAAAAGCTGTATAAGAAATGCAAATCCTGCCACATGATTGTGGCCGATGACGGCACCAAAATCCAGAAGGGCGGCAAAACCGGCCCCAACCTTTATGGCGTGATTGGCCGTCAGGCGGGCACTGTTGACGGGTTCAAATACGGCAGCTCTCTGGTTGCGGCGGGCGAAGGCGGCCTGACCTGGGACGAAGAGACCCTGGCAGCCTATGTTGCCGATCCCAAGGCCTACCTGAAAGAGGTCACCGGCGATGGCGCGGCCAAGTCGAAAATGTCCTTCAAACTGAAGAAGGGCGGCGAGGATGTCGCGGCCTATCTGGCCTCGGTCGGTCCGGCTGTCGAAGCCCCCGCCGAAGAGGCCGCCGCCACCGAATAATCCGGCCCGGCAGATGGAATCAGAACGGCGCGGGGCTTGCTCTTGCGCCGTTTTTATATGGCTGAAATACATGTTAAAGCGCGCCGGCATGGCGCAAATCGCCCGCAGATTACCCTTGGGGCAGCTTTCCCCCGTCTGAGCGCGGAAATCTCAAGAGGGTGCGACAAAATTATTTGACCTAGATCAAATTCAGCAATTGCCGCGCCCCCGCAGGCATTCTAAAACCGGAATTGGACCACGGGCGCAGAGTCTCTCTGCGCCTTCAACACACCAACAGGAGGCAGAGTATGGCAGACGCAGCCATCCATGGCCACGGACACGAAGACCAGCGCAGCTTCTTCACCCGCTGGTTCATGTCTACCAACCATAAGGATATCGGTATCCTTTATCTGATCACGTCGGCACTTGTCGGCCTGATCTCTGTATGTTTCACCGTGTACATGCGCCTGGAGCTGATGGAGCCCGGCGTTCAGTACATGTGTCTGGAAGGCGCGCGCTTCATTGCTGCCGCCGCGGGCGAATGTACCCCCAACGGGCATCTGTGGAACGTGATGATCACCTATCACGGCGTTCTGATGATGTTCTTCGTCGTGATTCCCGCCCTGTTCGGCGGTTTCGGCAACTACTTCATGCCGTTGCAGATCGGCGCGCCGGACATGGCGTTCCCGCGCATGAACAACCTGTCCTTCTGGCTGTATTTCTGCGGCACCGCGCTGGGTGTGGCCTCGCTGCTCAGCCCCGGTGGCAACGGTCAGCTGGGCTCGGGCGTGGGCTGGGTTCTGTACCCGCCGCTGTCCACCCTCGAAGGCGGCATGTCCATGGACCTGGCGATTTTCGCGGTGCACGTTTCGGGTGCGTCCTCGATCCTGGGTGCGATCAACATGATCACCACCTTCCTGAACATGCGTGCCCCCGGCATGACCCTGTTCAAGGTTCCGCTGTTCGCCTGGTCGATCTTTGTCACCTCGTGGCTGATCCTGCTGTCGCTGCCCGTTCTGGCCGGCGCCATCACCATGCTGCTGACCGACCGGAATTTCGGCACCACCTTCTTTGACCCAAGCGGTGGCGGCGACCCGATCCTGTACCAGCACATCCTGTGGTTCTTTGGCCACCCCGAAGTGTACATCGTGATCCTGCCCGGTTTCGGCCTGGTCAGCCACGTGTTCGCCACCTTCGCGCGCAAGCCCGTCTTCGGCTACCTGCCGATGGTCTGGGCGCTGGTCGCCATTGGGGCCCTGGGCTTTGTCGTGTGGGCGCACCACATGTACACCGTGGGGATGTCGCTGACTCAGCAAAGCTACTTCATGCTGGCCACGATGGTTATCGCGGTGCCGACGGGCGTGAAGATCTTTAGCTGGATTGCAACGCTGTGGGGCGGCTCGATCGAGTTCAAAACCCCGATGCTGTTCGCCTTCGGCTTCCTGATCCTGTTCACCATCGGTGGTGTGACCGGCATCGTGCTGAGCCAGGCGGGCGTGGACCGTGCCTATCACGACACCTACTACGTTGTGGCGCACTTCCACTACACCATGTCGATGGGGGCCGCGTTCACGATTTTTGCTGGGATCTACTTCTACTTCAGCAAGATGACGGGCCGTCAGTACTCGGAATTCTTCGGTAAGATTCACTTCTGGCTGTTCTTCATCGGCGTGAACCTGACCTTCTTCCCGCAGCACTTCTTGGGCCGTCAGGGGATGCCCCGTCGCTACATCGACTACCCCGAAGCATTCGCTTACTGGAACAAGATCAGCTCGATCGGTGCGATGATCTCGTTCAGCTCGTTCCTGCTGTTCTTCGGCATCGTGATCTACGCGCTGCTGAAAGGTAAGAAAGAGACCGCAGCGAACCCCTGGAACGAATATGCGGATACCCTGGAATGGACCCTGCCCTCGCCCCCGCCCGAGCACACGTTCGAGCAGCTGCCGAAGCAGGAAGACTGGGACAAGGGCCACGCGCACTAAGCGCCCCCCGCCTCTGAACATCGCGAAAGGGGCCCCGGACACACGCCGGGGCCCCTTTTCTATTGCCAGCCAGCGACCCGCGCCCAAAGATGACTGACCGCCTCCTGGATTTTTCTGCCATCAAGGCCCAGACCCAAACCGTCTATGACCGGCAGGCCGACGCCTGGGACAGCCAGCGTGGCCAGCGCCATGAGGAGCTAGGGCTTTACGAAAGAAACTGGCTGCAAAAGTGGCTGGCCAGCCTGCCGCGCCCGGCTGACCTTCTTGATCTGGGCTGCGGTTCCGGCCGGCCCATCGCGGGCTTCCTGCTGGCGCAGGGGCATCAGCTGACGGGCTATGACTACAGCGCGCGCATGATCCGCCTTGCCCAAAGCCACTTTCCCACCGCCAGCTGGCCCACCGCCGCATGGCATGTCGCCGACATGCGTGATATGTCCACAGACCGCCACTGGGATGGTATTCTCAGCTGGGACGGGTTCTTTCATCTTAGCCCCCAGGAACAGCGCAGCGCCCTGCCCCGCATGGCGGCCCGGTTGCGCCCCGGCGGAGCCATGATGCTTACCGTTGGCTGGGGCGAAGGCGCCGTCACCGGCACTGTCAACGGCGAAACCGTTTATCACGGCAGCCTTTCGACAGATGAATATGTCACGATCCTGAAACAGGCCGGGTTCAGCGCGGTCACGGTCACGTTGAAGGACGCCTCGGTGCTGGGCAGATGCGTCTTGCTGGCAACGGGCAAAAGAGGCTGACGGATATGCCCTATACTTGGTCTGACGATTCGAAAACTGCTCCGCTGCTGCGTCTGTGGCCGCACAGATCCCTGCCCCGCCGCGGTTTTGCCGCGATGATCCTGCTGGCCTTTACCCTTGGGACGATCCCGCTGTATGGGCTGATCGGCACGGTGGCTTTGTGGGGGATTTTGCCCTTTATCCTGATCATGGTGGGCGCGCTGTGGTGGGGGCTGGAGCGGTCCTATCGCGATGCCGACATTCTGGAAGAGCTGTCCTTGCGCGGGGACATGCTGCACCTGACCCACAGCCCCGTGCGCGGCGCCCCCCTGGAGTGGGAATGCAACGTCTACTGGACCCGTGTGGAAATGCACGTTCACGGCGGCCCCGTCCCCTACTACCTGACCCTGGCCGGCAATGGGCGCACAGTGGAAATCGGCAGTTTTCTATCCGAGGACGAACGCAAATCCCTCTATGACGAGCTGATCCGCAACCTGGACGCATGGCGCAGCAGCAAATGAAAAGGACCCCCGATACAGATTCTGGCTGTTCACAGTCCAAATGCGCCAATCGCTAAGCGCCTTCGTTCAGACGGTCAGACGGCCGGCCAGCGCATCCTCGATCGCGTCATGGCCCCAATGCAGCCCGCATTCGTATTTGCCAAAGGTGAACAAGTCATTCGCACCACTGTTCAGGCCCTTCTGAATGCCTTCGCCGATGACGAAATCCTCTTCGAACACCGTGCGGATCAGATCATAGTTTTTCTGCCAGTAGCGCTCGGCTTTTTCGGTCTTGGGGGCCTCGGGGATCAGCATATGGCACTGGAAAATACAGGTGTCCGGCCCGGTCGGGATGATCGCGTGGATATAGACGTGATCCACCTGGCACTGCACGAAATTGGCCGGGAACAGGTAGTTCTGTGTCAGGAAATTCGGGCGGTATTCCCAGGTTTCGGGATCCTGGCCCTTTAGCTCCAGCACACGGGGCAGAGGCACGGCGTGGCGCACATGCGGGCCAAAGTTGATCTGGTGGCTTTGGTTATCCAGATAAGCCGCACAAGCGGTTTCGCTGTGCGCATGGCAGAAGTGATAGGATTCCTGAAACCCCTCCAGCGCCAGGCGCCAGTTCATGTTTCGCTCCAGCGTCCATTTACGGTAAACGGCATGGGTGTCCAGGCTCAGGCTTTCCAGCTGCTCTTCCATCGGTTTCAGCCAGGTGTCGAAATCCACCGGCTTGTCCTGCGGCGCGGGCACCACCCAGATCAGGCCGAACCGTTCGTGCACGGGCAATTCGCGCAGGCCCAGCTTGGATTTATCGAGACCTTCGAACCCGTAGGGCTGCGGCATCCCGCGCAGATTGCCATCCAGATCAAAGGTCCAGCTGTGATAGGGGCACGACAGGGTCTTGGCCTTGCCGCAGGGTTCATCCTTCAGCCGGGCACCGCGGTGACGGCAGACGTTCAGAAAGGCGCGGATCTCACCGTTTTTGTTCCGGGTCAGCAGGATGGGCATGCCGGTGTGATCATGGGTCATGAAATCGCCCGGCTCGGCCAGTTCCGAGCTATGCGCCACGATGATCGGGAAGTTGCGGAACAGGGTGTTGACCTCTTGCTCCAGCTGTTTGGGATCGGTGTAGCGCGTAACCGGAGCTTCCATCATCCGAGGCAGCATATTGGTGGTGCCGGCCTCGGCATAGGCCAGGGTTTTCTCGATGATCTCGCGTTCTTCTGCGGAAATTTGCATGGCGCGGGGGCTCCTTCGGGTCTTCGGCCGGCTTAGTCTCAAAATTTCGAATGTCTTAAACTGGCAGCTCAGGGGGGCGCAAGCATCCCCGCGCATTATCTTGCAACAAAAAAGAGGGCCGAGGCCCTCTTTTGTCATCATAGTGCAACACAATTACGCCGACAGCTTATCCTTGACCAGCGGCCCCACCGCGCCGAAATCCATCTGGCCGGTGTATTTGGACTTGAGCGCGCCCATCACCTTGCCCATGTCACGGATCGAGCTGGCGCCGATCTCGGCAATCGCCTCTTCGACGGCGGCGGCGGCTTCGGCCTCGCTTAGCTGGCGCGGCAGGAAATCCTCGATCACCGTGACCTCGGACAGTTCGCGTTCGGCCAGGTCCAGCCGGCCGCCCTCTTCGTAGGTGCGTGCGCTTTCCTGACGCTGCTTGACCATCTTCCCCAAGATCGCCAGAACGTCGGCGTCGCTGACGCCCTCTTCTTTGCCTTCGCCTCGGGCCGCGATGTCGCGGTCCTTGATGGCGGCGTTGATCAGCCGCAATGTCGAAAGCCTGTCGGCTGCCTTCTCTTTCATGGCCTGTTTCAGGGCCGTGTTGATCCGGTCTCGCAATTCCATGATATCCCATCCCCTTGGGTGTGCATCGAAAGGCGACACTATCCAATCGCGCCCGCACGATCAAGCAAAGCCTACGTCACGTCATCGCCTTGTTTTAAAGGGCGGGCAAAGCGCACAATAAAGCGTAGACTTCGCGCGCTTCTGCCTCTTGACCCCGCGCGCGCCGGACCATAGAACCCCAGCAATTTGCCACCCATTCGGAGACTCGCGCCATGGCCCAGACGCCCTCTTCCCGCCCGACTGCCTGCCTTGTTCTTGCGGACGGCTCGATCTTCTACGGAACGGGGTTCGGCGCGACCGGCGTCGCCCAGGCCGAGCTGTGCTTCAACACCGCCATGACCGGCTATCAGGAAATCATGACCGATCCGTCCTATGCCGGCCAGATCGTGACCTTTACCTTCCCGCATATCGGCAACACCGGCATCACCCCCGAGGATGACGAAACCGCCGATCCCGTTGCCGCCGGTATGGTGGTCAAATGGGATCCGACCGAGCCCAGCAACTGGCGCTCGGCCGGGCGGCTGGCCGATTGGCTGGCACAGCGCGGACGCATCGCCATCGGCGGTATCGACACCCGCCGCCTGACCCGCGCCATCCGCCAGGCCGGTGCCCCGCATGTGGCTCTGGCCCATGACCCCGAAGGCAATTTCGACATCGAGGCCCTGGTCGCCCAGGCCCGCGCCTTCCCCGGCCTTGAAGGCATGGATCTGGCCAAAGAGGTCACCTGCGCACAATCCTATAAGTGGAACGAAATGCGGTGGGCCTGGCCCGATGGCTATCCGGTGCAGGACGCCCCCCAGCACAAGGTCGTGGCCGTCGATTTCGGGGCCAAACGGAATATCCTGCGCTGCCTGGCCTCGGCCGGCTGCGACGTGACCGTGCTGCCCGCCACCGCCACCGCCGAAGAGGTGCTGGCCCACAACCCCGACGGCGTGTTCCTGTCGAACGGCCCCGGCGATCCGGCGGCCACTGGCACCTATGCCGTGCCGATGATCAAATCGGTGCTGGATGCGGGCCTGCCGGTCTTTGGCATCTGCCTGGGTCACCAGATGCTGGCACTGGCCCTGGGCGGCAAGACCATCAAGATGAACCACGGCCACCACGGCGCCAACCACCCCGTAAAGGAACATGGCACCGGCAAGGTCGAGATCACCTCGATGAACCACGGGTTTGCCGTGGATGCAGACAGCCTGCCCAACGGCGTCAGCGAAACCCATGTGTCGCTGTTTGACGGCTCGAACTGCGGGATCGCGATGGACGATCGCCCCGTGTTCAGCGTACAGCACCACCCCGAGGCCAGCCCCGGCCCGCAGGACAGTTTCTACCTGTTCGAGCGCTTCGCCGCGAACATGGCCGCGCGCAAGGCCTGAGCTGTTGCAATCGGGCCCCATCGCGGGCCCGATTAACATTTATTAACCGTTCGTTAACACTTCTGCCCGCATGATTTGACCACACGGTCAGGAGAGCAGCGGTGACGCTACAAGAGCGGATCCTTTTCCACCCCAGAACACACTGGTCTTTCGGGCAATACCTGATGGACCGTGGCGTTATTGGCTCGGCACATATGCTGCGGGCCAATGCCGAACGGCTGACCAGCGATGCCGATCTGGGCGAGGTGCTGATCGCTTTGGGGGCGCTAAGCCCCGACAGCTATGCCGATCGCGCGGCCGAATGGATGCGCACCAGCCGCGCCACCCCGGCCGAGCTGACCCCGAACCTTCAGATGCTGGACCATCTGGGCCCCCGGTTCTGCCTGCGATACGGTATTCTGCCGCTGGGGGAACGGGCCGGGCTGACCTATATCGCCACGGCCCGTCCCGAAAGCTTTCAAAAACTGCTGCCCGATCTGCCCACGGACTGGGGCGTCATTCAGCCCGTCGCCGCCACGCTGGATGACATTCAGGCGGTCATTGCCCAGACCTATCGCGATCAGCTGACCTATGCCGCGCAAACCCGCACCCCCGATTTCGAAAGCTGCCGCAGCTGGGAAAATGTCTCGCGTCAGCGGGTGTGGCTGTCGGCGCTGGCGATCCTGAGCCTGCTGGCGCTGACCGTTCTGTATCCTATCGCGGTTTTCACCACGATCACCGCCTGGGCGGCCTTTGCGATGCTGGTCTCGACCGTGATCAAGGTGGTCTCTTTCCTGGCCTACCTGACCAACCGGGCCGACCCGACGCCGCCGCCGCATGTTCCTCCCGATCCGCACTATAAACGCCCGCGTATTTCGATCCTTGTGCCGCTCTATCGCGAAACGGAAATCGCCCGCGTCCTGCTGCGCCGGCTGACGCGCCTGACCTATCCCAAATCGCTGCTGGACGTGGTGCTGGTGCTTGAGGAAAACGATACCCTCACGCGTGAGGCCGTGGCCGAGGCCACCCTGCCCCATTGGATGCGGGTTGTCGTTGTCCCCGATGGCGCCCCCAAAACCAAACCGCGCGCAATGAACTATGCGCTGGATTTCTGCGATGGCGACATCATCGGCATTTTCGACGCCGAGGACGCCCCCGAACCCGACCAGCTGGACAAAGTGGCCGAGCAATTCCGCACCGCTCCTGCCGATGTCGTGTGTCTTCAGGGGGTTCTGGACTATTACAACGCGCGCCAGAACTGGATGGCGCGGTGCTTTACCA
This sequence comes from Youngimonas ophiurae (nom. illeg.), assembly GCF_049803795.1. Lineage (NCBI taxonomy): Bacteria > Pseudomonadati > Pseudomonadota > Alphaproteobacteria > Rhodobacterales > Roseobacteraceae > Thalassovita > Youngimonas ophiurae (nom. illeg.). The sequence continues at coordinate 583,953 of NZ_JBNAGJ010000001.1, read as the reverse complement.
TCGAATATGCCGCCTGGTTCCGCGTGATCATGCCCGGATTGCAGCAGCTGGGCTTTGCGCTGCCGCTGGGGGGGACGACGCTGTATTTCCGCCGCGAACCGCTGGAAGAGCTGGGCGGATGGGATGCCCATAACGTGACCGAGGACGCCGATCTGGGCTTTCGTCTGGCGCGGCACGGCTATCGCACCGCCATGCTGGATTCCACCACCCGAGAAGAGGCCAACTGCCGCCCCCTTCCCTGGGTCAAGCAGCGCTCGCGCTGGTTAAAGGGCTATATGGTCACCTATATGGTGCATATGCGCGCGCCCGCGCGGCTGTTTCGCGATCTGGGCGCGTGGAAATTCCTGGGCTTTCAGGCGCATTTCATCACCGCGATGTCCTGTTTCCTGCTGGCCCCGTTCCTGTGGTCGAACTGGCTGATGGTGTTTGGCCTGTATCATCCGCTGACCGAGGTCGTCTCGGGCGAGTGGATCCGCACCATGGCGATCATGTTTTTCACGGTCGAGCTGTGCAATATCGGGGTTGGCCTGGTGGCCGTGTCAGGCCCCGCGCACCGGCACCTGCTGGCCTGGGTGCCGTCGATGCATTTCTATTACCCGCTGGGGATTCTGGCTGCCTATAAGGCACTATATGAGCTGGTCTGCGCGCCGTTCTATTGGGACAAAACCGAACACGGGCATTCCTTGCAGACGTGCCAAGCATCGGGCGCTCCGCCCCCTGCGTCAGGCGGAAGCGTCCAGCTTGAGCCGGGTCACGAACGCCTTTGAGATATGCTCTTTGAGCGCCTCATAGGCCCGGTTCTCATCGCCGTTGCCGATCGCGCGCACGATGGCGTCATGCTCGGCCAGGGCCACCTCTCCGCGTCCTTCGGCCGCCAGCGAGGTCGTCGCCATCAGCGCCATGGACCGATGCACCAGGTCCAGCTGCTGCACCAGATAGCGGTTATGCGAGGCCAGGTGAATCTGCTTGTGAAACCGTCGGTTCGCCCGCGACAACGCCGCCGGATCGCCCAGCAGCGCCTGATCCTCGGCAACCATTTCTTCCAGCACGCGCACCTCTTCGGGGGTGGCATGGCGTGCGGCCAGACGGGCGGCCAGCCCCTCCAGCTCGGCGCGCACCACGTATAGCTCGCTGAGCTGGTTGTGATCCAACGAGGCCACGATCAGGCTGCGCCCGTCGCGCGTCAGCAATGATTGCGTCTCCAGCCGTTGCAGCGCCTCGCGGATCGGCGTGCGGGACACGCCGAACCTGTCCGCCAGTTCGCTTTCGACCAGCCGGTCGCCGGGGCGGTAGACCCCGGTATCAATCGCTTCGAGTATCAGCGTATATGCGTCCTTGTGCACCGGCTGTTCCTTTCCCATCCCATCGCATCCGGACACAGTAAGCGCCACATCTGGCCGCGATCAACCCCATTGGCTTGCGCCTTTCGTCGCGGCGTTTTAGCGTCTGCCCATGCCAAAACAAGCCTTCAGCCACGTCACGTTCTGGGTATTTGACCTGGATAACACGCTCTATCCCCCCGCCGCGCGCCTGTTTGACCAGATCGAGCACCGCATGACCGACTATGTGATGCGCTCTTTGGGGGTGGACCGGCAGCGCGCCGACCACCTGCGCAGCCATTACTGGGCCACCTATGGGACGACCCTGGCCGGGCTGATGCAGGAACACGATCTGGATCCGCTGCCCTATCTGGACGATGTGCATCAGATCAGCCTGGATCATCTGGAACCCGACAGCGATCTGGCCGATCACATCCGCGCCCTGCCCGGACGTAAGATCGTCTACACCAATGGCAGCGCGCCCTATGCCGAGCGGGTGCTGGCGGCGCGCGGGCTGGATGGGCTGTTCGATGCGGTTTACGGCGTGGAACATGCCGGGTTTGTGCCCAAACCGCAGCCCGACGCCTTTCGCCGCGTGTTTGAAGCCGACGGGCTGTCCCCCGCCCAGGCCGCCATGTTCGAGGACGACCCGCGCAATCTGGCCGCGCCGCACGCGATGGGGATGCGCACCGTGCATGTGGCCCCCGATCCGCACCCGGCCGATCATATCCACCACCATACCGACGATCTGACCGCGTTCCTGTCCCGTCTGCGCTAACCGAGGCAGGCTGCCGCAGTGCGGCAATCGGCCTCTTTTATTCAGTTTTACGAATGTTAAATGGAGGCTCCCGACATTCTGAAATTCTGAACAGGACAACGACATGACCGCGATCGACCCCTCCGAGCTGCCCGCCGCCGAAACCAAGCCCAAATCCCCCGATACCCTGATCCTGCTGGTGGTTCTGCTGGCTGTGATCGCCTGGGGGGGCTCGGTGTTTTTCTTTGGGATTCCAGGGCTTTACATCCCTGCGCTGGCCATGGTGCCGGTCATGTACGTGATCTTGATCATCATTTCCCAAGGCTGACCTGACGGGATGACAGGATGCCGCTTGGAAAGCCCCCGCAATCAGCACTAGATTGTGCGCCAGGAGGCATCCAACATGAGCATCTGTGACTTTGATATTCTGGTCTCCGGCGGCGGTGTCGCCGGGCTGACCGCCGCGGCCGTCTTTGGCAGCGCGGGATTCAGCGTTCTGTGCGTGGACCCGACCCCGCCCATCACGCAGCGTGACGCCGCCGGATCCGACCTGCGCACCACCGCGTTTTTGCAGCCCAGCCAGGCCCTGCTGGACCGCGCGGGCCTGTGGGATCGGCTGGACGCCCACGCCGCCCCGCTGCAAATCATGCGGATCGTGGATGCCGGCGGCGCCCTGCCCGAGCCTCGAATCGTTAAGGATTTCAACGCCTCTGACATCTCGGACCGGCCTTTTGGATGGAACCTGCCCAACTGGCTGCTGCGCCGCGAGATGCTGGCCCGTCTGGACGAGCTGCCCAATGTGGACTTTCGCCCCGGCACCGGCACCGCCAACCTGTTCACCCGCCAGGCCGAGGCCCGTGTCGGGCTGACCGATGGCACCACCGTACGCACCCGTCTGGTGATCGCGGCAGACGGGCGGGGCTCGCCCATGCGTCAGGCGGCGGGCGTGAAGGTGAAAACCACGCGCTATGGGCAAAAGGCGCTGGCCTTTGCCGTCACCCACCCGATTCCGCATGAAAATGTCTCAACCGAGATCCACCGCTCGGGCGGGCCGTTCACGCTGGTGCCGCTGCCCGATTACAACGGCCTGCCCTCCTCGGCCATTGTCTGGATGGAGCGCGGCCCCGAGGTCAAACGCCTGTCCGACCTGCCCGACGCGGAATTCGAGGCCGCAATGACCGAGCGCTCCTGCGCGCTGTTCGGCCCGCTGAAACTGGCCTCGCGCCGGACGGTCTGGCCAATCATCAGCCAGGTGGCCGAACGGATGTATGCCGAACGCGTGGCCCTGGTGGCCGAGGCCGCCCATGTCGTTCCGCCCATCGGCGCGCAGGGGCTGAACATGTCCCTGGGCGATATGCGCATCCTGCTGGAACTGGCCCAGGCCGCCCCCGATCAGCTGGGCAGCGCCAAGATGCTAGAGACATATCACCGCCGCCGCCACCCCGAGGTCCAGGCCCGCGTCACCGGGATTGACCTGTTGAACCGCGCCTCGATGATGCAGGCCCGCCCTCTGCGCGATCTGCGGGCGGCCGGGCTGAATGCGATCTACTCGCTGGCGCCGGTGCGCAAGACGATGATGCAGATGGGGCTGGGCACGCGTTAACGGTATTTGGCGGCGGTGATGAATTCACCAACGGCCTCGCACCAGATCACAACGGTGGTATAGGCCTCGATGTCGATCCCTGCGGGGATGTCCAGAATCGCACCGCCGAAGCCCGAAACATCGCCCACCCGCGCCGATTGGGCCTTTTGCGCCAGAAACTCTGCCTCATCCGCGGCGAAGTCTGGCACCAGATACAGTTTGTAATCCGGACCGGGGGCCAAAGCGCCCATGTGCACGATCCGCTGCGGCGAAACCGCAACCGTCCCCTCGCCCCAATGCAGGAAATCGCTGCCCTTCAAATCGCGCGAGAATTGCGCCCGATAGCTGGCCCCGCGCGCCATTTCCTGCAAGGTCTGCGCGTCGGGGCTGGCGGGGGCCGTCAGGATCGGCAGCAGGTAAATCCCCAGCGCCCCCCCGACACCCAACGCCGCCGCATGTGTCACAAGTAAGATCAGTTTTCGCATGGCCTAGCCTGCGGCGGGGCCGATCACCTTGTCAAGAACGACGCGCAGCCGGGCCATCGTGCCCTCAACATCATAGAGCTTGTCCAGACCGAAAAGACCCAGGCGGAAGGTCATGAATCCCTCGGGCTCGTCACAGGCCAGAGGCACCCCGGCAGCAATCTGCATCCCCTCTGCGGCGAATTTACTGCCGTTCTGAATGCCCGGATCCTCGGTGTAGCTGACCACCACGCCCGGCGCGCCAAAGCCCGGAGCAGCCACCGAAGGCACGCCCCGCGCGGCCAGCATCTGGCGCACCCCATCACCCAATTGCCACTGCGCGGCCCGCAGGCGTTCAAACCCATAGTCGCGCGTTTCGACCATCGTGTCGCGGAAAGCGCGCAAAGCATCCGTGGGCATCGTCGCGTGATAGGCGTGCCCGCCGGCCTCATAGGCTTGCATGATCGTATACCATTTCTTTAGATCTATGGCGAAACTGTCCGATTGCGTGACCTCCAGCCGCTCCAGAGCACGATCAGACATCATCACCAGCCCGGCCGAGGGCGAGGCCGACCAGCCCTTTTGCGGCGCCGAAATCAACACATCCACGCCCGTTGCCTGCATATCCACCCAAGCACACCCGCTGGCGATGCAGTCCAGCACCATCAGCGCGCCCACCTCATGCGCGGCACTGGCCAGCGCGGTGATATACGCATCGGGCAGGATCAGCCCGGCGCTGGTTTCCACATGGGGGGCAAACACCACGTCGGGACGGGCCGCGCGGATTGCCTCGGTCACCTCTTCGATGGGCGCGGGGGCAAAGGGCGACTGCGTGCCATTGCCGGTCTGACGGGCCTTGAACACGGTGGTCTGCGCGGCGAAATCCCCGGCCTCGAAAATCTGGCTCCAGCGGTAGGAAAACCAACCATTGCGCACGATCATCGCATGAGCATCATGGCCGAACTGACGGGCGACGGCCTCCATCCCATAGGTGCCGCCTCCGGGGATCAGCGCCACGCCATCGGCGGTGTACACCTCTTTCAACAGGTCCGAAATGTCGCGCATAACCTGTTGAAAAGACGCGGACATATGATTCAACGAGCGATCCGTGAAGACCACGGAAAATTCCTGCAACCCGTCCGGGTCAACGGTATCAAGCAATGCGGGCATGTCAGATCTCCTATCCAGTCAAACCAGATTTAGCCCCGTTGCGCCCCCATGTCCAAGGGCCATTCGCCGCCCAACGGACCGGGCCTGCGCTCTTCGCTGAGCAGCACGTTGGCCTCGACATCGCCAACGCCGGGCAAGGCCATCACCCGCCGCCGCAAAACCCGTTCGAAATCGGCAATATCACGCGCGGTAACACGCAGGCGATAGTCATACATGCCCAGCACGTGCTCGACCGTCTGCACTTCGGGGATGGCGCTGACGGCGCGCTCGAAATCCTCTAGGCTGATGCGACCCTTGGTGGCCAGCTTGACCCCCAGAAACACGGTGACGCCAAAGCCCAGCTTCTCGCGGTCCAGGTCCAGTTTGCGCCCGGCGATGATGCCGGCCTGGGTCAGCCGTTTGATCCGCCGCCAGGTGGCAGGCTGCGACAGGCCCAGCTGCCGCCCCAGGGTGCTGGCCGGTTGCGTGGCGTCCTGCGCAAGCGCGCGCAAAATCGCCAGGTCGGTGTCATCCAGATCAATCATAGCGGCAAGGTCTCGTCCGATTTGATACGGGCGACATGCATCAGCGCCTCGATGTCGTTGATATGCGGCAAGGTCAGGATCTGCGCGCGGTAGACCTGCTGATAATGCGCCATATCGCGCGCGATGACGGACAGGCGCACATCGACACGGCCCAGAAAGGTCTGAATCTCGATCACCTCGGGGATGTCGCGGGCGGCGGCGATGAAATCGTCAAAGGCACGGGTCTGGGTTTTGTCCAGACTGACGCGCAGGGACACCTCGACCGTAAAGCCAAGCGCGCGCCAGTCAATTACCGCGCGCTGCCCGCGATAAATCCCGGCCTCACGCAGTTTCTCCAGCCGCCGCGACAGACGCGAGGCCGTCATCCCCAACAGATCCGCCAAATCCGGCAGGGATTGTTCGGGGTCGCTTTGTAAATGGCGCAGAATGCGCCGATCCAGATCATCAAGCATGAATTTATCAGTAATAGCACAAATGGCGAATGAAAAGCATATAACTTGTGAATTTAGTGACGCGATTAACCTCGTGATTTCCGCCAATCCGCCTATGATCCCCCCAGAAACATAAAGGAAGGAACGCCAAAATGCGCGTCTATTACGATCGCGATTGCGACATCAACCTGATCAAAGACATGAAAGTGGCCATCCTGGGCTACGGTTCCCAAGGCCATGCCCACGCGCTGAACCTGCGCGACTCGGGTGCGAAAAACGTCGTCGTCGCCCTGCGCGAAGGCTCTCCCTCGGCCAAGAAAGCCGAAGGCGAAGGTCTGCAAGTGATGGGCATCGCCGAGGCCGCCGCCTGGTGTGACCTGATCATGTTCACCATGCCCGATGAATTGCAGGCCGAAACCTACAAAAAATACGTCCATGATAACATCCGCGAAGGCGCCGCCATCGCATTCGCCCACGGCCTGAACGTGCATTTCGGCCTGATCGAGCCCAAGCCCGGCGTTGACGTCATCATGATGGCCCCCAAAGGCCCTGGCCACACCGTGCGCGGCGAATATTCCAAAGGCGGCGGCGTGCCCTGCCTGGTCGCCGTTGACACCGACGCAACCGGCAAAGCGCTGGAAATCGGCCTGTCGTATTGCTCGGCCATCGGTGGCGGGCGTTCGGGCATCATCGAAACCAACTTCCGCGAAGAATGCGAAACCGACCTGTTCGGCGAACAAGCCGTTCTGTGCGGTGGCCTGGTTGAACTGATCCGCTGCGGGTTTGAGACCCTGGTCGAAGCCGGTTATGCGCCCGAAATGGCCTATTTCGAATGTCTGCACGAAGTGAAGCTGATCGTGGACCTGATCTACGAAGGCGGCATCGCGAACATGGACTACTCGATCTCGAACACCGCCGAGTACGGCCAGTACGTCACCGGCCCGCGCATCCTGCCCTATGAGCAGACCAAGAAAGCCATGAAAGAAGTGCTGAACGACATTCAGCAGGGCAAATTCGTCCGCGACTTCATGCTGGAAAACACCGTGGGTCAGCCCACGCTAAAAGCCTCGCGCCGTGCCAATGACGAGCACATGATCGAAGAAACCGGCGCCAAGCTGCGCGGCATGATGCCGTGGATTTCCGCCGGTAAAATGGTCGATAAAGAGAAAAACTAAGGCCGGGCACATCGCCTGATCTGGATGAACCCCGGCCCTGCGCCGGGGTTCTTTGCCTTACGAGGGACCATGGAACCGAATATCACGAAATCCAGCTGGTTGATGGTGGGCATCCTGGGCTTTGTCTGGGGCTCGACTTTCATGATCATCGAGATCGCCCTGGCCGGGGGCATCCCGCCCTTCTGGCTGGCCACGGCGCGGCTGACGGTGGCGGCCATCGTGCTGGGGCTGTTCTGGTGGCACCAGGGCGCTCGGCTGGCGCTGGATCCCGATAACCCTCCGACATGGCTTCAGATTTTATGGACCGGGGCGGTCAGCTCGGGCATTCCGTTTTTGCTGCTGAACTGGGGGCAACAGCATGTGACCTCGGGGTTTGCCGGGACCGCCATGGCAGCGGTGCCGATCTTTGTGCTGCCGCTGGCGCATTTCATGGTCGCGGGTGAAAAGCTGAGCCTGCGCAAGGTGATCGGTGTGTTGCTGGGCATCCTGGGCGTGTGGAGTCTGGTACGCGGCGACGGGCTGAGCGGGTCAGGCGCGGATCTGGAATTATGGGGGCAGATCGCCTGCCTGCTGGTGGCGGTGTGCTATGCTGTGAACTCGATCACCATTCGCCGGTTACCGCCTGTGGATCCGATTGGGCTGACCACGATGATGATGGTCAGCGCCGCCGCCATCACCCTGCCCTTTACCCTGCTGGCCGAAGGGCTGCCCCCGATGCCGCAGGCCAGCGCAATCTGGGCGCTGCTGGCGCTGGGGGTGGTGTCAACCGCCGCGATGAACCTGCTGCGCGTGCTGGTGATCCGCTCGGCCGGGCCGACATTCATGACGCTGGTGAATTATCAGGTGCCGATCTGGTCGGTGATCCTGGGGGCCTGGATCTTGTCCGAGCCCCTGCCCAACAGCCTGATCTGGGGGCTATTGCTGATCCTGTCGGGGGTTGCCCTGGGGCAGTTGGGCGCGCTTAGACGGCTGTTTTTCAGCCGTTGAATTCACCATCGCAGACCGCGCTCCACAGGCTCAGCGCCGAGCGGGTTTCCCCCACATCGTGCACCCGCAGCATCTGCACCCCGTCCATCACGCTGCGCAGCGCCACGGAAACCGAACCCGCCGCGCGGGCCTTGGGCTGTTCTGCGTTGCCGATGGTGCCGATAAAACGCTTGCGCGAGACCCCCAGCAAGATCGGGCACCCAAGCGCGTGAAACAGGGAAATCCTGTTTAAAAGCCGCAGGTTATGCTCGATTGTCTTGCCGAACCCGATGCCCGGATCCACCATGATCTGACCACGCGGGATGCCCAGGCCGGTCAGATAGGCAACGCGCTCTTCCAGAAAATCATAGACGTCCAGCAGCACGTTATCATATTGCGGCGCGCGCTGCATCGTCTGCGGATCGCCCTGCGAATGCATGACCATGACCGGCAGTTTTTCCGCAGCGCAGTATTCAGCCAGTTTCGCATCAAAGGTAAACCCCGAGACGTCATTCACGATCGCCGCCCCAGCCGCCACCGCCGCGCGGGCGACGGGCTCTTTGCGGGTATCAACCGAGATCGGCACCGACAGTTCCTGATGGATCGCCGAGATCGCAGGCTCAATCCGGGCGATTTCCTCAGAGACGGGCACCCAGGTGGCCCCCGGACGGGTCGATTCCCCGCCCACATCCAGCAGATCCGCGCCATCCTGAACCATCTGCCGCGCGTGGGCCAGCGCCGCCTCTGGCCCCGCGTGATCGCCCCCATCCGAAAAACTGTCCGGCGTCACATTCACGATGCCCATCACCAAGGGCCGCGTCATCGGCAGCCCAGCCAGAGCGGGACGCGGGGCGGTCAGACGCTCCAGCACGTCATCGGGGGCCTGAGAAGCCGGAATCAGGGCGGTGCCAGCCCGGCTGATCACCTCGATCCGGTCGAACCAGGCCCAGCCGCCAGCCAGCGGCTGCGCACCTTCGGGGCGCGCGCAATCAATCTGTGGAATCGGACGAAAATAGCTCTTCATAAAAAATCTCTCGAGGCGCTGCCTGCTTTTATAGCATTTTCACGTCTGCCGCGACGGCCCGCAAGGGCAAGCTGTCATCCTGCGGCAATTCCTCGCCAATTATTAACACATCTGCTGCTTCCATCGCCCGCGCGAACCACAAAACCAGCGCCAAGGCCTGACGCGGATCGGCCGAGGGGCCGTCCACCGCATCCAGCACGATCTTGGACGGGGCCCAGACACTGATCTGATCGTTTTTCATCGCCCAGTCCAGCTCGGTCCGGGTGTTGACGACCACGCAGCGTTTATCGCGCCCGGCCAGAACCCAGGCGTTCTGCTCGATCGCCAGCAGGTCAATTCTGCGCTGCGCCAAGGGGTTAGAGACCTCGGGCGCGCTGATGTCCGGGGCGCCGATACACAGAATCGTGGGCCGGTGTTCCTGCACCAGCTGATCAATCCACCCCGTCAGCAAGGGCGACTGAATCGCCGCGTTGGACAGGTAAACCACCTGCGGATGGGGGCGGTCCTCGGGGGGATCGGCGGGGTGCACATCCTCGCGCGCACGCACGATTTCAACGCCCAAAGCACCGGGGCCGCGATCCAGTTTCTCGATCCGGACAAAAACGCGCATGGCCTGCGGTTCGGCCAGAATCCGCTCGGCGATCCGGGCGGCCAGGGTTTCCAGCAGGTTCAGCCGTTCGGCGGCCAGCTCATGGGCAATAGCCTCGGTCACACGATCATAGGACAGGATCCGATCCACATCATCGTCCACCGGCCCGGTCAGCGGGCGGACCTCGACCACGATGTTGAATTGCACACGCTGAGTGGTGCCGCGTTCCTTCTGAAAGGCACCGATTTCCACCTCGACCACGTGATCGCGCAGGGAAATCCGATCCAAGGGCCCCACCGCAGCCGTGCCTTCGGCCCGTTCCGAGGGATGCCCAAAGGCCCATTTCAATTCCTGAGACATGGCGTCGCTCTCCGGCTGGTTCGTCTGTGTCTATCTAGGGCCTGCGCCCCGGAAAAAACAGGCCGCAACCGCCAGAATAGGCCTCAAAACCGGCACAGAGATCAGTTTTGAGACAGCTTCGTCTGCGGGCGATAGAAATGGTGAACGCCGATTGTCGTGGTGCGTGTGAATTTGCGCGACCAGCTGGGGCGCACGGCCTTGGTGTGATAGTAAGTGGCGCCATCGGTCAGCTTGCGCGGAGCGCCGGACAGAACCAGCCGGGCCACTTTGCCCACACGTTCATAGGCGCGCGGCTCGGCGATCACCTCGGCATGGCCGTCACAGGTATAGGTGAACTGACACTGATATTTGCGGCCCGTGCCCTGATTGATCACGCCGCAGACGGTATCGGGGAAGCGCGCATTATCGACACGGTTCAGGATCACCTCGGCCACGGCGAACTGGCCTTTGACGCTTTCGCCGCGGGCCTCGAAATACAGGGCTTCGGCCAGGCATTGCCATTCCTCATCGCCCTTGGTGGCGGGCAGCGTGGCCAGCCATTCTTTGGAATAGGTGATCTGCTCAACCTTACCCGAGGGGCGCAGCAATTTGCTCAGCCGACCGGAGGACAGGCCAAAAAGCCCGCGCTGTTCCTGTTTCAACACCTGATCCATGGGGGTATCGGCCACGGCCGGGGTCATGGTTGCCAGCGCCAGAACAAAGGCCAAAAGAGTACGCATTCATCAATCTCCAAAGCGAGGAAGCGTCAAAAAACGCTGCCGTAGCCCCCGCGCCATAGAGAAAAATCCCCGCCGCGTCCAGCCAGAGCGCCCCGCACGCCAGCCCTGTTGCAATTCGGCACGCTGGCCTATTTGCGGCAGAAGATTGGAAAAAACTTAAATTATAATTACTTAGCGACGGGAAACTGCATTCGCTCGCGGACGGACAGCTGCGCTGCGGCCAAACGCGCCACCGGCACCCGGAACGGAGAGCAGGACACATAAGAGAAGCCGGCCTCGCGGCAGAAGGCGATTGATTCGGGGTTGCCCCCGTGTTCGCCGCAAATGGATAAGGTCAAGCCCGGATGCGCCTGCCGCCCCCGCGTCGCGCCGATTGTCAGCAATTCGCCCACGCCGTCAGCATCCAGCATGTGAAACGGATCCTCAGGGTAAACGCCCTGCTGCACATAATCGGACATAAAGCGCCCCGCGTCATCGCGCGACAGACCATAAGTCATCTGCGTCAGATCGTTCGTCCCGAAGGACAGAAAGGCACATTGCGGCGCGATGTCCCCCGCCCGCAAAGCCGCGCGCGGCGTTTCCACCATCACCCCCAGCCGATAGGCGAATTCCACCCCGGTTTCGTTGCGCACGGCCACGGCCACCGCATCCACACGGGTTTTGACCAGCTCGACCTCGCGTTTGGCAGACACAAGCGGGATCATGATTTCCGGCACCACCGGGTCTCCGTCCTGGCTGGCCTGGATCGTGGCCTCGAAAATCGCGCGAGCCTGCATTTCGTAGATTTCCGGCATGGTGATGCCCAGACGCACGCCGCGCATCCCCAGCATGGGGTTATATTCGCTTAGCGCCTCGACCCGGCGGGTCACGTCCGACAGGGGCAGGTCCAGCGCCTCGGCCAGTTCGCGATGCCCTGCCCGGTCCGAGGGCAGGAATTCGTGCAAAGGCGGATCGAACAGGCGGATACACACCGGCTGCCCCTGCATGATGCGGAACAGCTCGGCAAAGTCATCGCGCTGCATCGGCAGAAGGCGCTCTAGCGCGGCGCGGCGATCCTCGGCGTCATCGGCAAAGATCATCTCGCGCATCACGGTCAGGCGGTCGGCCTCAAAGAACATGTGCTCGGTCCGGCACAGGCCGATCCCCTGAGCGCCGAAATTCCGTGCGGTCTTCGCGTCGGCAGGCGTGTCGGCATTGGCGCGCACGCCGATATCGCGGTTCTCATCGGCCCAGCCCATCAACGTCAGAAAGGCATCGTCCTGCGTGGCCTCCAGCATCGGAGCCTCGCCCACCAGCACCTCGCCATTGGTGCCGTCGATCGTCAGGATGTCGCCAGCCCGGAATTCGCGCCCATCCGGCCCGCGCAGCACGTTGCGGCGCAGATCAAAGCTGATATCCGAGGCCCCCACCACACAAGGCAGCCCCATCCCGCGCCCGATCACCGCAGCGTGGCTGGTCATGCCCCCGCGCTCTGTCAGGACGGCAACGGCGGCGTGCATTCCGCGGATGTCCTCGGGGCTGGTTTCGCGCCGCACCAGGATACAGGGCTCATTGCGGGCGGCGCTGGCCTGCGCCTCGGCAGCCGAGAACACGATCCGCCCCGAGGCCGCCCCCGGACTGGCCGCAATCCCCCGCGCCAGACGGTCACGCCGCGCTTCGGGATCCACCTGACGGTGCAGCAATTCGTTAATGGCGCGCGGCTCGATCCGGGTCAGGGCCTCTTCTTTGGGGATGATCCCGTCCTGAGCCAGCCCCACCGCAATGCGCACCGCCGCACGGGCACTGCGCGCCACGCGCACCCCATCCAGCAAATGTACATGGCCGTTTTCAATGGTGAATTCAGCCTGCATTTCCTCGCGCAGGCGCACCCGCATTTTCCGTGTGTATTCAATTAGTTCGCCATAGGCCTCGGGCTCCAGTTCCTGCAAGGACGGCCCGCGCGGATCCCGCCCCAGAAACAGCGCCCCAGCCCCCTTGGACAGCGCATCGCGCCCCTGGCTCTGCGACAGGTAGCGCCCGGTGATCTGCGGCGCCCCCGTGCGCGAATTCACCAGCTGGATCACCCCCGAGCCACATTCGCCCAGCCCCAGCCCCAGCGCCATTTCCTGCACCACAAGCCCCAGCCCCGCATCCGCGGGCGCCCCCTTGGCCTGACGCAGCAGACGGGCGGTCGTGCCCTCCCAGGCCCGCGCCATCGAGCGCAGAACCTCGGCCAATTGCACCGCCGGATCCTGAGGGAAAACCTCCTCGGTTTCATCCTCATAGGCGCGCAACGCTTCGGACAGCCCCTCGGGACCATCCATCGCAACATCCTCAAACATGTCCGGATCCAGCCGGGCAACATGAATCGCATAGGCCTGCACAAACCGCAGATACATCGCGCTGGCGGCCTCCTGGCCCAGCTGATCGCACAGATCGACATAAACGGCATCATTCATCCCGATGTTCAACACCGCACCGGGCCCGCCCCAATCGGGATCCTCGGACGAGGGACGCACACACAGCAGCGGCGCATCCCCAAAGGGGGCCATCAAAACAGCCATGTCGGGCATATCCCCGGCCGCAATCCGATGCACCTCATCGAAACTCAGCGCAACAGTGCGCGGCACCGGCAAATCCAGCCGCACCAGCCGTTGCAGACATTTCGCCCGCCCCCCATGCGTGGACGTCGCCACCGGAGCGGTTTGCGTGATCAAAGTAATATCGGGATCGTTTTGCTGCACTGCGGCACCTTTCGTCAATGCCGGCAGAATACGCCCAACCCCACACAAGGCAAGCCCGCGTCTGGAAAAATCCGAACGCGGGCCTTCATCTTGCAAAAATACTCCGGGGGGCCGCCGCAGGCGGTGGGGGCAGCGCCCCCAGCCCGTTCTCAGCCCTCAATCACCGTCAAATCGGCCACGGACAGACAGATCACACGGATACGCGACAGCAGGTTCAGACGGTTCCGACGCACAACCTCATTATCCGCATTCACCTGAACAGCCTCGAAAAATACGTCAATCGGCGCCCTAAGCGAGGCCATCGCGCGCATCGCGGCTTCGAAATCCTCGGCCTCCATCGCCGGCGAGATCTGCGCCTCGGCCGCGTCCAAGGCGGCAAACAGGGCCTTTTCCACATCCGTTTCAGCGAATTTCACATCCGCGCCATAGGAATATTCCACCCCATCCTTCTGCTCGGCCTGAGTCAGGATATTGTTGGCGCGTTTAAAGCCCTGAAGCAGGTTTTCCCCGTCATCCGTCTTCAGGAAATCCCCCAGCGCGCGGGCACGTTTGACCAGCAGCGTCAGATCGTCATTGCCGGGCGCGGCCCCCTCGGGCGCGCTGCTGTTGCCGCTCAGGCAGGCGTCGATCACATCATGGCGCAGGCCCTGATCGCGCAAATACACCTTCAGCCGATCATGGAAAAAGCCCAGCAAATCGGCGCTGATATCCGGAACCGGAGTCGCCACCGTTTCCACAGCCGCCCTGGCATCCCCGGTCAGACGGTCCAGCACGGTCTCCAGCGCAGCGCCAAAGACGCCATGATCGGCGATTTCATCAAGCAAAGAGTTCATCGCCTCCAGATCGTCGCCATTGACCCCGGCCTGGTTGATCTGATGTTTCAGCAGCTGGCTGTCGATGAACCGATCCAGTTTCACGCGCATCTCGCCGGCCAGAATGATCCGGATCACCCCCAGCGCGGCCCGGCGCAGGGCAAAGGGGTCTTTGGACCCCGTGGGTTTTTCGTCAATCGCCCAGAATCCCGTCAGCGTGTCCAGCTTATCGGCCAGCGCCACGATCGAGGACACGGGCTCGGACGGCACATCATCCGAGGGGCCCAGCGGCTGGTAATGCTGCTCGCACGCGTTGGCCACAGCCTGTGGCAGACCCGCAGCCTGCGCATAATAGCGCCCCATCAGGCCCTGTAGCTCAGGGAATTCATACACCATTTCCGAGGACAGATCCGCCTTGGCCACCTCGGCCGCTTGCTGTGCCAGATCGGGCTCGACCCCCAGCACCGGGGCAATCTCGCGAGACAGCGCGGCGATGCGATCAATCCGCGCCGCCTGCGTGCCCAATTTATTGTGGAAGGTCACGTTGGACAGACGGTCCGTCCAGTCGGACATGCCCTGTTTGGCCACCCGCAGATCGTTTTCCCAGAAGAATTTCGCATCCGACAGACGGGCCGACAGCACCTTTTGGTTGCCCGCCAGAATGGTCGCGCCCTGATCGGTGGTCTCGCGGTTGGCGACAGTGATGAAGCGTTCGATCCGCCCGGTTTTGGGGTTCTTCACGCTGAAAAACTTCTGGTGCTCTTTCATCGAGGTTTGCAGCACCTCGGGCGGCAGGTCCAGGAATTCGGCGCCAATTTCACCCATCAGGACGACGGGCCATTCGACCAGCCCGGCCACCTCGGCCAGAAGGCCGCGATCTTCGACCACCTCAAGCCCGGCGGCAAAGGCCATGTTGGTGGCGTCCTGCCAGATATGCTCGGCCCTTTCGTCTGCGGACAGGATCACATGATCGCGCTTCAGCTTGGACACGTAATCGTCAAACCCATGCACCGCGAACCGCCCCGAGGCCATGAAACGGTGCCCCTGCGTGGTGTTGCCCGCCGCAATCCCGTCGATGGACAGGGGCACGGTGGAGACCTCGCCCGCGTCATTTGTCAGGATGCACAGGATGGAATGCAG
This sequence comes from Youngimonas ophiurae (nom. illeg.), assembly GCF_049803795.1. NCBI lineage: Bacteria > Pseudomonadati > Pseudomonadota > Alphaproteobacteria > Rhodobacterales > Roseobacteraceae > Thalassovita > Youngimonas ophiurae (nom. illeg.). The sequence continues at coordinate 568,201 of NZ_JBNAGJ010000001.1, read as the reverse complement.
CGGCCGCACCCAACGCAGGGCCCCCGCGCCCCAGCGCATGGATTTGGGCCAGGGGAAATTGCGAACGGTTGCCTCCAGCACCTCGGCGACGATGTCGGCGGCGGGGCGACCGGGCTTTTCGATGGTGGCGAAATAGACGTTGCCCTTGGGGGTTTCGCGTTCCTCCAGCTGATCGCGAGTCAACCCGGCACCGCGCAGGAACCCCTCGATCGCCTTGTCGGGCGCGCCGACCTTGGGGCCTTTGCGTTCTTCGCGCACGGTGGGGCTTTGATCCAGCAGGCCCTGCACGGTCAGCGTCAGGCGGCGGGGCGTGGAAAACGCCGCCGCCCCCGCATAGGTCAGACCGGCGTCAACCAGGCCGTCGGTGACGCGTTTTTTCAGATCTTCGGCGGCGCGCGCCTGCATACGGGCGGGGATTTCTTCCGAGAAGAGTTCAATCAGCAAATCGGACATATCAGTAGCCTTCCGGCGGGGTTGGGCAATCTGCGGGGGCGGGTTCGCCGTTGAACACGACCTCGCCGCAATGGTTGATCTGGTGCCAGACATAGCCGCGCCCGTCATCCATCACGGCGACGATGCGATCAATGCCATAGCGGTAATTTTCCTGACCCATAAACGCCAGGGCGCGGCCGTTTTCCAGCGCGGCGCCCAGTTCCTTGGCGTCGAAACAGTCGAACCAGCCGGGCGCAACCAGAGGCGCCGCATCCGCATAGGCCTGGTAGGTTTCCGTCAGCATGGCCTGGCTGTGGCCCGTGGTGAAACAGGCGCGGAACCGGATGGGCGAGCTGTCGGAATCAATCGCCTGGAAATTGTCATAGACGATGGGTTCGGGCTGGCCGCTGGCCAACGACGTGATCTGCACATCATCGGTGCCACTGGCGGACACCTCGTCATAATAGGCGTAGACCTGAAGGTAATACATCGCCACACCGGCAGCCAAGGCGGTTATCACGATAAACCCCGCAATCAGTTTTCCGATCATTCGACTGCCCAGCCCCCGGCCTCGGTTTGCACGAAGGCGTCGGCGCATTTCTTGGCCAGCGCACGGACGCGGCCGATATAGGCCTGACGTTCGGTGACGGAAATCACGCCGCGCGCATCCAGCAGGTTGAACAGGTGGCTGGCCTTGATGCACTGGTCATAGGCCGGGTGCGCCATGATGATGCGCTTGCCGGTCTTGGGGTCCACATGCTCGGCGGCCAGGATGTCCTCGCATTCCTGCTCGGCCTCTTCGAAATGCTTCAGCAGCATGTCGGTATTGGCCACGTCGAAGTTCCAGCGCGAATATTCCTGCTCGGTCTGGCGGAACACATCGCCGTATTTCAGCGCGATCGGAGCCTGCGGGTCATTATAGGGCATGTCCATGACGTGATCGACGCCCAGCACATACATCGCCAGACGCTCCAGCCCGTAGGTCAGCTCGCCCGAGACCGGATGGCAATCGTGCCCGCCGACCTGCTGGAAATAAGTGAACTGGCTGACTTCCATGCCGTCGCACCAGACCTCCCATCCCAGGCCCCAGGCGCCCAGAGTGGGCGATTCCCAGTCATCCTCGACGAAACGGATGTCGTGCAGATCCATGTCGATGCCGATGGCCTGAAGGCTGCCCAGATACAGATCCTGCAAATCCGGCGGGCTGGGTTTGATCAGCACCTGATACTGATAATAGTGCTGCAAACGGTTCGGGTTTTCCCCATAGCGCCCATCGGTGGGCCGGCGCGAGGGCTGCACATAGGCCGCCGCCCACGGAACCGAGCCCAAGGACCGCAGCGTGGTGGCCGGGTGGAACGTGCCCGCGCCGACCTCCATGTCATAGGGTTGCATCACGGCGCAGCCCTTTTGCGCCCAGTAGGATTGCAACCTCAGGATGATCTCTTGAAAGCTGCGCGGTTTGGTGGTCGTTTCTGCCATCGTCCTGCCTCTGATCGGCCCAGCTGCGGGGCCCGTATTCGGCCTAATAAAAAGTCCCGCCCTACCTACGGCCCCCATCCAGCGGGGTCAATTGCGCCAAGACGCATTATTTAAGTGCATGAGACACCGTTTTTGATAAAACCCGAAATCAAAGACGTTAACAAATGCAGGGCAAGGACCTTTTGACAATATGCTGAGATTAGTGACCGCCGCTCTTATTTTCGTGGTGATGGCCACAAAAAGCCTTTTCGCACAAGAAGACACCGTCTGGGTTCAGATCGAAGCCCAGCCAACCTTGAACCAGGCGCTGGAGCGCGCGCGCGATTATGCCGCCAATCTGCCCGATGTGGGCGGGTTTGCCGTCCGGGGGGGCTGGTATGCCATCGTTCTGGGGCCGTATCTGCGCGATGACGCCGAACAGGTGCTGCGCGTCTACCGCGCCGAGCGCCGCATCCCCCGCGACAGTTTCATTGCCTATAGCTCAAACTTCGATGCGCAGTTCTATCCGGTGGGCACCGCTGGGGTGACTGTCCCCGCCACGCCCCCCGCCCCCACCACGCCCCCCACAGACAACACCGCCGAAACCCAGCCCGAACAGGCAGCCCAGCCGGAAATCCGTCAGCCCGACGAAACCGTTGCGCAGGCCCGCCGCTCTGAGGCCGCGCTGAACCGGGACGAAAAGAAAGACCTGCAACGCCTGCTGCAATGGGCCGGGTTCTACAATTCCGCGATTGATGGCGCTTTTGGCCGGGGCACCCGCGCCTCGATGGCCGCCTGGCAAGAGGCCAACGGATACGAGCCCACCGGCGTTCTGACCACCGGACAACGGACCGAGCTGCTGGCCCAATACAATGCCATTCTGGACGGGCTGGACATGCAGCTGCTGACCGAGGATCGCATGGGCATCCAGATGCAACTGCCGCTAAGCGCGGTGAAATTCACCAAATACGAGGCGCCTTTTGCCCATTTCGACACCGCCGGTGCGGTGGATCGGGCGCGGGTTCTGATGATCTCGCAGACGGGGGATCGCAACACGCTGTATGGTCTTTATGACATCATGCAGACGCTGGAAATCGTCCCGCTGAAGGGCGCGCGCAAACTGGATGGCGACTCGTTTATGCTGACGGGCGAGGGGCGCGATTTCATCTCGCATACCCAGGCCAGCCTGCAAGACGGTGAAATCAAGGGCTTTACCCTGATCTGGCCCACCGGCGACGAAGAGCGCCGCACCCGTGTGCTGGGTGAAATGCAGGCCAGCTTTGCCCGCACCCAGGGCGTTCTGGACCCCGCCGCCGGCAGCAATCTGGAACAGCGCGTGGATCTGGTGTCCGGCCTGGATGTGCGCCAGCCGAAACTGACGCGCTCGGGGTTTTATGTGGATGGCAAGGGCACCGTGGTCACCACCGCCGATGCTGTCGCCAGCTGTAGCCGCATCACCCTGGACGCCGACACTCAGGCCACCGTGCTGGGCAGCGACGCCGCCCTGGGCCTGGCCGTGCTGACACCTGAAACCGCGCTGGCCCCGGCCAATGTCGCCCGGTTCCAGACCGCCGTGCCGCGTCTGAATTCGGAAATCGCGGTCTCGGGCTTTTCCTTTGGCGGTGTTCTGGACACCCCCACCCTGACCTACGGTACGCTGGCCGATCTACGCGGCCTTCAGGGCGAGCAAAACCTGGATCGTCTGGCCCTGGCCGCAATGCCCGGTGACGCGGGCGGCCCGGTTTTCGATACCGGCGGAGACGTTCTGGGCATGTTGCTGCCGCGTCAGGACAGCGCTCAGAAACTGCCCGAGGATGTCAGCTTTGCCCGCGATGGTGCCGATATCCAGGCGCTGCTGGCCTCGTTGGGGGTAAGCCCGGCCCAAACCGGCCAGATCACCGCGATCGACCCCGAAGACCTGACCATCGCCGCCACTGGCATGACGGTTTTGGTCAGCTGCTGGGAATAGGCCCCGAACAGCAGCGCGTGGCCACCCGCTCCGCGCTGCGCCCCTAAACAGGCCGTTTGGGTCATCCATGTTGGATCATCCATGGGCAAACCAAAAGGGGCAAACCAAAAGCCCGCGCCGGATTGGAAACGGCGCGGGCTTTTTCATCAGAGGCCTCGGCCCCCTCAGGATGTGTGAAATCGCTTAGACGTAGAACATGTCGCGAAAGACATAGCGCGGAATATCGTCGCGCTTCAGGCCCAGCTTGGCCAGTTCGGTGTCCGATTTTGCCTCAAGCGCATTGATCTGATCAGCGCGCGAGCGGTATTGCACATAAGCGTTGATCCCTTGGCCAATGCTGGCAAAGAAAGCATCCACGCGCTCGCGCAGACCGCCTTTGACGAATTCGATGGAAGGTGCAGGTGCAGCCATTTTGGAAACCTCTGATAACTTTGGTTTCCTCCCTGCCACTCAATCTAGGTCAGCATCCTTGACTTTACCAATGCGAATTACGCATGGCCGGACTGCGATTGCTGCATCGCAGCATTCATTCGGCCGATTTGCCATTCGGCATGGCCGGAGGCTTGGAGGGCGCGCGGTATTTCCTGGTTTCGGGTGCGTCACTGGTCTTGGATGCTGTTTTTGGCGTCACAGCCGAGGCCGCCTTGGGCGCGGATTTTGCCGCCGTCTTCTTGGCGGCCGTCTTCTTGGCCGCAGTCGTCGCAACGGCCTTTGCCGGGGCCTTTGCCGTTTTTCTGGCCGCCGCCGGTTTAGCCGCCGGTTTCGCCACGGATTTGACCACAGGCTTCGCGCGCGGCTTTGCTGCGGGTTTCGCCACGGGTTTCGGGACGGCTTTAGCGGCAGGCTCCGGCGCTGCGGCCACATCCTTCTTCAGGATCGCCTCACGCGATAGCATCATCGGATTCGACTGGCTGGCCATCTGGGTGAAAAACTGAAACATCTTCACCTGCGTGTCCCACGAATAGGCCGCCAGCCGAAACATCGACGTAGACAGCTGATAGGGATTCATAACATGGATCATCGGTACGGTCCTTTCCGCTTGCATGGCCCGCCGCATCCTAACAACAGAAGATCACTCTTCTACGACAACGTGCATCCGGGCGCTGAGATCACGGCTCTGAGCCTGCCAGAGCTTCCGCCCCGGCCCGACTCTGAAAGCCCCGCCCCCCCGCGCGGGGGCTGCGGAACGCTCAAAAAACGGACTCTTCAGGGCGATTGGACCAGTCAGCGCCTGCAAAAGCGGCACAGTTACCCTGGGTCAGCCAATATGGAACAGCGTGGAAAACAACCAAGGGTCGATGCTTTCGCTGGCGAATGTGTCGCCCTCCATCAGGATCGAGACCGCATCGTGACTGTGCAGGCTTTCCTGATGGCTGGCCACGATGCGGAAATCGCCGATACGCGGGTCTTTGTGCAACTGTTCGCAGAACAGGCGCGCGGCATCCTCGACGAAAATGGGGTTGGCGGCGTTCAGCTCGGCAAAGGCCTGCTCGTCCTCGCGTTTGACCATGACCTGAGTCTCGGTGGGCACGGCGGTGCGGGCCATGTCGATCATATCCTCGAACCACAGGCAATCGCCTTCGTCCACCGCAACCGAGATCCGCGCGACCGAGCGTTGCGAATGCGGCGTGGCCAGCTGGCCGCGGCTCATGCGGGCATGTTCGCTCAGCTCCAGCGAGCAGGGGCAAGTGGACGAATACACATAGTCCAGATGCAGGATTTTCTTACGCAGCCCGCCGGTTTCCACCAGCTCCAGCGCGATGTCGTAATATTGATACCCCATCAGCCCCGAGCGCAGGCTTTCCACCTTCATCGGATAGGAAAAGCGCATCTGGATCCGGGCATCGAAACTGTCCAGATCGGATTTGTAATCGTCCAGCGCGGCCTCGATCACCTCAAAGCTAAAGGTCTTTTCCGCGTGTTTGTAGAAAGAGCGCATGATCCGGGACATGTTGATGCCCTTTTTCTCGGCCTCCAGGCTGACGGTGCCGGTGACGCTGGTTTCCAGCGTCAGATCGCCGTTATCGCGCGTGTGAAACCGGATCGGCAGGCGGAAATTGGAAATGCCGACATGCTGAATCTGCCGCTTCGCGCCCCGGATCAGGCTGGCCGGGCCGTTCTGCAAGTCCGGCAGCTGCGCCTTATAGGCCGCGTCCACCTCAAAATCGGCCGGGTACTCGCGTGACAGAGCCGGATACTCGCCCCCCTGCCCCGGCAGCAATGCCGCGACAGACGGGTCCAGATCGGTGATTTCCTCGGCGCTGGCGGATTTTGCCCAGGCACGCAGCCGCGCCAGCGCCTGAGCAGCCTCGTCACGGGTCATTTCCTTATCCATATCCGGCGTGTGTATGTTCATCGTCGGGCCTTTCGGGTTCCTTCCGGAAGAGTAACTTAGTCACTCTTGCCGGAAATTTCCAATATCGAAAGGGAATACGCCCGATCGGGCGTCTTGGATCAGCTTTTTTCAGGTCAGAGCTGATCCAGCCCGTTCACAATATCCGCGATCAGATCCTCGGCATCCTCCAGCCCTACGCTAAAGCGGATCAGACCGGGGGTGATGCCCAGCTCGGCCTTTTGTTCATCGGGCAGGCGCTGGTGGGTGGTGGTGGCGGGGTGCGTCGCGATGGATTTCGCATCGCCCAGGTTATTCGAGATCACCGCCACCTCCAGCGCATTCAGCACCTTGAAGGCCGCCTGCTGCCCGCCCGCAACGTCAAAGGACACCACGGTGCCGCCCTTTTCGGTTTGCGCGACGGCCAGTTCGTGCTGCGGATGGCTGGGATGACCGGGATAGATCACACGGGCCAGTTTGGGGTGGCCTTGCAGCGCCTCGGCCAGTTTCAGCGCGGTTTCGGCCTGGGCACGCACCCGCAGATCAATTGTTTCCAGACCTTTCAGCATGATCCAGGCGCTGAAGGGGCTCATGGCGGCGCCGGTATGTTTCATATACGGCTCGACGGTGCCGCGGATAAAATCGCGCGTGCCCAGGATCACCCCGCCCAGGGCGCGGCCCTGACCGTCGATATGTTTGGTGGCCGAATAGATGACCACATCGGCCCCCTGCGCGATCGCATTGGAAAACACCGGGGTCGTGAACACGTTATCCACCACAACCAGCGCCCCCACCGCATGAGCGATCCTGGAGACTTCTGTAATATCAACCACTTCCAACGTGGGATTCGAGACGGATTCAAAGAACACCAGCTTTGTGTCCTCGCGCACGGCGGCGCGCCATTCGTCCAGCTGCGCGCCGTCCACCAGCGTTACCTCGACCCCGAAACGCACCAGGATGTCCTCTAGAATATACAGGCACGAGCCAAACAGCGCCCTGGCCGCAACCACATGATCGCCCGCCCTGAGCGCAGACACCAGCGCGCCATTCACAGCCGCCATGCCGCTGGCGGTGGCAAAGGCATCCTCGGCGCCTTCCAGCGCGGCGATCCGGTCTTCGAACATGGCGACGGTGGGGTTGCCGTAACGGGCATAGATGAACTCGTCCGGGCCGGTCTCGATGAACCGCGCCTCGGCCTGCTCGGCGGTGTCATAGACAAAGCCCTGGGTCAGGAAAATGGCCTCGGAGACCTCGTTATATTGGCTGCGGCGCGTGCCGCCATGTACCAGTTTGGTGCGTTTCTTCCAGCTGTCGCTCATTTGTCTGTCCTTCTGGCCCCCATCGGCCAATAAAAAAACCCCGAACGCGGTCAAGCGAAAGGGGCTCTCTCATCCTGACCTTTTAGCGGCATGTTTTACGTGGCCCGCAATCCGGTAACAAATCGCCACATCCGCCTGATACGCCCCGTGCGCAAACAGGTCAACCGTCACGTAGCTTTAACCAAGATTTCATCCACGCTTTGCACGCTGGGCGCACAAAGGGCGCGAAAAGACGCAGAGGGTGAGGGAATGCCACTGCTACGGATCAATGCCACGGACCGGGGGCTTGGCCTGCATGGCTCGGCCCAGCCGGTTCTGCCCAGCCTGCACCGCGCCGCAGCAGATACGCCGGACGCGCCCGACACGAGGCCGATAATCGTGATGGTCCACGGGTTCCGCTTTGCCCCCGATGCGGGCAACGACTGCCCTCACACGCATATTCTGTCCTCGCATGAACGCCCCCGAAACCGGAAGGCGCTAAGCTGGCCCTGCGCTCTGGGGCTGGTGGGGGCGGATGCGCCGGGGCTGGGAATTGCCTTTGGCTGGAACGCGCTGGGATCGCTGTGGCAGGCCCATGCGCAGGCCCGCAGTGCCGGGCTGCATCTGGCGCAGGTGCTAAGCACGCTGCACCGCGCCGCGCCGCGCCGTCCGATCCACGCCATCGGCCATTCGATGGGGGGCCGTGTGATCCTGCAAGCCCTGCCGCACTGCCCGCCCGGAGCCCTGCACCGGCTGCTGCTGCTGCACCCGGCCGAATATCGCTCGGCTGCGGCTCAGGCTCTGGCCACGCCTGCGGGGGCGCAAACGCAGGTCTTCTGGATCAACAGCGCCGAGAACCGCCTCTTTGATTTCGCGCTGGAGCGGCTGATCCCCCCGCCCCAGCCCCAAGACCGCATCAAAGACCCCGATCTGCCAAATCTGCTGCCCGTGCACCTGTCCGACCCGCACACTCTTGAGGCTCTGCACGCCCGAGGCCTGCCCGTCGCCCCGCCCCAGCGGCGCTTGTGTCATTGGGCGGGCTATCTGCGCCCCGGCGTGTTCGATCTGTACCGGGCAGTGCTGCTGCACCCGCAGCGGCACCCGTTCGCGGCGCTGCAAGCCGCGCTGGCACGCCCGGCCCCGGCTGCGCCTTCACGTTTTCTTGCCCCTGTGCGGATGCGGGCTGGGTTGCCTTTGGCGGGCAAAGCCCCATCATGATCCCCTCATACGGAAGGGGAGCCCCATGTCACAACCAATCGATCTCTATTACTGGCCCACGCCCAACGGCTGGAAAATCTCTATCGCGCTTGAGGAAATGGCCCTGCCCTACAGGCTGCATCTGGTCAATATCGGCGCGGGCGATCAGTTCGAGCCCGACTTCCTGAAAATCTCACCCAATAACCGGATGCCGGCCATCACCGATCCTCATGGGCACGATGGCGCGCCCATCTCGATCTTTGAATCCGGCGCGATCCTGCAATATCTGGCGCGCAAGACCGGCCAGTTCTATGGCAAGACGGAACGAGACCGCATCGCCGTGGATCAATGGCTGATGTGGCAGATGGGCGGTGTGGGGCCGATGGCGGGCCAGGCGCATCATTTCCTGAAATACGCGCCCGCGATGGATCCGCCGAACGATCTGCCCTATGCCCAGGACCGCTACCGCAACGAGGTCAGCCGGCTCTATCGGGTGCTGGACACGCAGCTGGCGGAAAATGCCTATGTCGCGGGGGATTTCTACTCGATCGCGGACATGTCTCTGTGGGGATGGGTTTCGCTGTGGGAAGGGCAGGAACAGACCCTGGAGGACAAGCCCAATGTCAAGCGCTGGCTGGACACGCTGGCCGCCCGCCCCGCCGTCCAAAAGGGCCGCGCCCTGGCCGCCGAGCACCGCGGCAATGGCCCGCGCAGCAAAGAGGCGCAAAAGGTTCTGTTCGGCCAGAAAGGCTGAACATGCACGAGACCGGCCCCGGCGCGGGTCAGGTCTCGTCGCTGTCCTCTTCCAGCGCGTATCGTTTGAACACGCTGCCTTGGGTCATGAAGAACGCGAACAGCGCCGCCGTCAGCCCGAAGGTTTTGAAATAAACCCAGGTGTCCGTGCTCTGGGTGCGCCAGACCAGCTCGTTCAGCGCGGCCAGCCCCAGGAAAAACAGGCACAAACGCCGGGTCAGCACCATCCAGCCCGCATCCGTAAGCGGCAACGCGGCATCCATCAGGTCTTGTAGATAGCTCTCGCCGCGCCACAGGCCGAACCCCAGCGCGCCGCCGAACAGCAGATAGATCAGCGTCGGTTTCATCTTGAAGAACCGATCGTCATTCAGCCACACCGACAGCCCGCCGAAAATCACCACCAGCACCAGCGTCACGATCTGCATTTTCGACAGATGGCCCGTCAGTTTCCACAGCACAAAGGTGGACAGCAGCATCAGCGGAATGAACCCGGCCGTGACCAGGATAAAGCCCTCATACTCGGTGCCGCCGATTGTGAACACGCGGTCCTTCAGCCAGACATAGGCGGCAAAGAACACCACGATGGGCCCCAGCTCCAGCCCGGTTTTCAGCATCGGGTTAATCTTCTGTTCGGCCATGCTCAGCCCCCCATTTCCACAATCACGGCCCCCAGCGCGATCAGGGCCATCAAGGCCACCCGGCGCGGGCCGACGGTTTCTTTTAGCACCAGCCACCCGATCAGGGCGGCAAACACGGTCGAGGTTTCGCGCAAGACGGCGGCCTCGCCCACCTTATCCAGACGCGTCGCCAACATGACCGAGCCAAAACTGAAATAGGCCACAAACGCGCCAATTACACCCCTGCGCATCAACGGCCCCAGCGCCGGACGGTCCGTCATCGACCGATAGCGCAGCACCGCGATGGGCGGCATGAAAATCCCGTCAATCATGAAAAACCACGCCAGAAAGGTGAAAGGATCGGCCGTGGCGCGAATGCCGTAGGCGTCATAGGTGGTGTACAGCGCCACAAACAGCCCCGTCCCCACAGCCAGCGCCAGCGCCGGTTTCAGCGTGTCTCGGTTCAGTTCCAGATAGATCAGATTATAGAGCGCCAGCCCGAAAATCCCCGCCAGCAGCACCGCCACGCCCAGCCATTGCACGGCCGAGAACACCTCGCCAAAGACCAGATAGGCGCCGACCACCGCAAACAAAGGCCCCGTCCCGCGCACCACCGGGTAGACGACGGTATAGGCGCCCTTGGTATAGGCCCAGGCCTGCATCAGCTTATAGCCCACATGGATCACGAAAGCGGTGGCAAAGATCGGCCACATGTGCGGCTCGGGCCAGGGCACCACGAACAGGGCAATCGGCGCGGCCATCACGCCGTAGGAAAAATCAATCGCCCCGCGCGACAGCCACGGATCGTGCCGGCCCTTTTGCAACGCGCCGAAAACCGCGTGCAGGAACGCCGCCAGCAGCGCCAGGGCCAATGCCAGAGTGTGCCCCGCCTCGGTCCCTTCCAAAGAGACCAGCCAGGCGCTCATATCACACGCGGCGCAAGCTGCCCCACCTGGCCACGGGTTTGCGCGCGGGTATTGCCCAGCAGATCCAGCACGCGCCCGTTGCTCAGGCGGATGTGATCGCCAGCGATGGGCTCGGCGGCATAGGATTCGGCCAGAACCGTCTCCAGGCTCTCGATGACGAAATCGGTGTGATAGGTCGGCGTCAGACACAGATGCGCCACGCGCGGCAGGCTGTCCTCGATGTGCGAATCCCACAAAAGACGCGCCATTCCAACGACATCATCGCCCTTGGCCAGCACGCATTCGGCACAGACAACGCGCCCGTCGGGCCAGGGCCCCTGATCGGGCCGGGCATCCACGCAGGACCATTCCAGCAGGTCTTCCATTGCTTCGAACAGACCCGTTTCCCCCCAGTCGGCCTGGGATTTCAGGGTCTCGAAAATCTCTAGCATAGTCGTGCCGTCCGCGCCTTTGGCCCCCGGACGCGACGCCCGAAACCCGTGATTATAAGGGCGAATCCCTTAACGGAATCATAGGCCCCACTGTCCAAGTCCGGAATTTCTGACTCGGAGCGCGGCGCGGCGCAACCGGGCGGGCGGAATTAGCTGGGGATAACCCAGGGGATAAGCTGAGGGAATCCTGTGGCAATCGGCCTGAACGGGTTATTCGTCCGATCCGGTCAGCGCGCGGGCAAAATCGGCCGGATCGAAAGGCGCCAGATCGTCGATCTGCTCGCCCACGCCGATGGCATGGATCGGCAGCCCGAACTTATCGGCCAGCGCCACCAGCACGCCGCCCTTGGCCGTGCCATCCAGCTTTGTCATCACCAGCCCAGACACATCGGCCAGCTCCTGAAAGGTTTTCACCTGGCTCAGCGCGTTCTGGCCCGTCGTGGCGTCCAGCACCAGCAAGGTGTTGTGCGGCGCGGTTTCGTCCTTTTTGCGGATGACGCGGACGATCTTGGCCAGTTCCTCCATCAGATCGGCGCGGTTTTGCAGACGGCCCGCCGTGTCGATCATCAGCAGGTCGGCGCCATCGGCCTCGGCGCGGGTCATCGCGTCAAAGGCCAGGCTGGCCGGATCGCTGCCCTCGGGGGCGGTCAGCACGGGCACGCCGGCGCGGTCGCCCCAGACTTGCAATTGTTCCACGGCCGCCGCGCGGAAGGTATCGCCGGCGGCAATCACCACGTTTTTGCCGGCCGCCTTGAACTGGCTGGCCAGCTTGCCGATCGTCGTAGTCTTCCCCGAGCCATTCACCCCCACCACCAGCACGACCTGTGGCTTTTTGGGGTACAGCGGCAGTGGTTTGGCGACGGGCTCCATCACGCGGGCGATTTCCTCGGCCAGAAGGGTCTTTATTTCGGCGGTCGAGACCTTCTTGCCGAACCGCCCCTCGGCGATATTGGACGTCACCCGCAGCGCCGTATCCACCCCCATATCCGAGGCGATCAGCAGTTCTTCGAGCTGTTCCAGCATGTCATCGTCCAGCGTGCGGCGCATGACAGTGCGCGCGTCATCCCGGCCCAGCAGACGGCCGATGAGACCGGGTTTGGGTTCGGATTTGGGCACGGGCTTGGCGGATTCAGGCTGGGCAGGTTCAGGCTGGGCGGTGTCGGGGGCCGGTTCGGACGGCACTACGGGCGCGGTTTCCGGACCAGCGTCTGGCTCAGCATCAGGCCCAACATCTGGCCCAACATCTGCCTCAGGGGCCGGGCCCGGCTGCGGGGCCGATACGGGCTCGGGGCGCGCGGACTGCGGAGGCAGCGCGACCTCTTCTTCGACACCGCCCTCCTCGACAATCGCGTCCAGCCCCTGGTCGAGCTTGGATGACGAGCGGGTCAGACGTTGTTTCAGCTTGCCGAAAAAGGACATGGGGCCTCCGAAGATGTTTCACTTCACCTATCCATTCTGCCCCCGTAATGGAAGCCCTCAGGCCGCCGCAACCTGCCAGAACCCGGCCATGATCAGCGCCTGCGCCAGCCAATACAGCCCCCAAACCGCATAAGAGGCCCAGCGGGCGGTCCACCCCAGGAAAATCAGCGTGGACAAGATCAGATCCGAGGCCACAAAACTAAGCGCCCCGGTCAGCAGGAATTCCCGTGGCAGCCCCGGCAGCGCGGCACAGATCCCCATCCCCAGGATCAGCCCGACATAGATCCGCACAAGGGGCCGCAGCGGGCCGGTATGAGCGGACAGCCACAGCTCGGTCGAGGCACCCAGCGCAATCAGCCCCCCCGTCACCGTCCAGAACAGCAGATCGGGCCGGCCCGGATCGAACAGGCTGACAAACCCCACCACATACAGGATATGCCCCAGCGCAAAGGCTCCGATTCCGGCCTTGAGCGTCAGCTCTGCCGGGCGTGACAGCAGATAATCGCCCAAAGCGCAGGCCCACAGCCCCGCCAGCGCCACCCCCGGCACCCCCATCTGGCCAAGCGCGATGGCCGGCAGCGCCACAGCGCCGGTCTTGATGGCGGATCGCAGCCAGCTGGGATCGCGCCAGCAAAACCAGCCACCATAAACCACGGCCAGCCCGGCCCCGAGTGCGATCAAGATCATGCTGTCCTCCTGTCGCAGAATATCCCTGCACGCGCATCTTTCCACTCAAATTCCCGCCACGCGCAATTGTGACTTGGAGGAAGCCGCCCCATTTGGCATTTTCGCCCCATGAAACAGTTTGCTTTTTTGATCCTGCTGGCCGCCAGTGCCGCCAGCGCCCAAACTCCGATGACAGCCGAGGAATTCGACGCCTACACGCGGGGTAAGACCTTCTATTATGCCGAAAACGGTCAGGATTACGGCGGCGAGGAATATCTGCCCGATCGCCGCGTGCGCTGGTCCTTTCTGGATGGGCAGTGCAAGAATGGGCATTGGTACGAAGAAGCCGGCCAGATCTGCTTTGTCTACGAGGACCGGCCCGACCCGCAGTGCTGGACCTTCTTTGACAGCCCCGCCGGGCTGGTCGCACAGCTTGGGCGCGATCCGCAGGCGACCTTGTTATATGAGACCCGCCAAAGCCCCAAACCCATGACATGCCTGGGCCCTGAGGTCGGAGTATGACTTATCTAAAAGAGTCTTTTTAACCCTACTATCGGCATTAAATGACCCGATAAATATCAAGAACCGATAATTCAGCTTCTGCCTTTGCGTATCGGGCCGCGCGGCGTAACATTGCGCAGAGCCTCTGTTTTCCGTCGGTCCCCCATGTTGCTTTTCTCGCTTGCCACCCTTGTTCCCGCCGCGCTGCTACTGTGCGGTTCGGTGCTTGGCGGCGGCTGGATTCTGGCCGCTGTGCTGCTGATCACCGTGGTCTGCTACCTGATTGACCGGCTGTTTCTGGGCCAGGTCATTCCCCCCCGTCCGGGGCAAGAGTTCCCGGCGGCAGACGGGCTGTCGGTACTTCTGGCGCTGCTGCACCTGCCGATGCTGGGAATGGCGGTTTGGGCAATTAGTGGGCAAAATGCCCTGTCTGGATCGGAACGGGCAGGTCTTTTTATCGGCTACGGCCTGTTCTTTGGGCAAGTGTCCCACCCGAACGCGCACGAGCTGATCCACCGCTCGCATCGCGTTCTGCGCGGACTGGGCGTCATGATCTACGCCAGCCTGCTGTTCGGGCATCACGTCTCGGCGCATCGTCTGGTGCATCATGTGCATGTCGGCACGGAAAATGACCCCAACTCCGCCCCTCTGGGCCGCGGTTTCTGGAGATTCGCCCCCCGTGCCTGGCTGGGCTCGTTCCTGGCCGGGTGGCGGGCCGAACAGCAGCGCCGCGCCCGAAATCCGCAGATCCGCAATCCAATCCATCCATACTTTATTTATGTTTTTACGTCACTTACGACGATAAGTTCATCTTATATCTTGGGCGGTCCGACGGGCATTTTCAGCCTGTTGGCCCTGGCAGGATACGCGCAAATCCAGATCCTTCTGGCCGATTATGTGCAACACTACGGGCTGCGCCGCCAGACGGGCCCCAAAGGACGTGCAGTTCCCGTCAGCGCGGCGCATTCATGGAACAGCCCGCATCTGTGGTCCTCGGCGATGATGCTGAATGCGCCGCGACATTCGGATCATCACTTGCATCCAACCCGCCCCTATCCCGCGCTGAAATTGGATCAGGCGATGCCGACATGGCCCTATTCCCTGCCCGTGATGGCGCTGATCGCGACCCTTCCGCCGCTGTGGCGCAAGATCATGGATCCGCGCGTCAAATCCTTGGAATCTTAGAACAAACTGCCTTGCTCGGGCGGTTTCTGCGTGGTTTGCTTGGCCGGTTTTCGCGCCGTTTTCCCGCCCCCGACCGGCAAACGACCGTCGGTAAACTGGATTTCCAGAGCGTCAGCCTTTCTGGCGGCCCTGGCCGAGGTCACGACGGTTTCACCCGTCCAGACTACGGCATATCCGCGTTTCAAAGTGGCCTCATAGCCCAGAGTTTCCCGCATCCGATCCAGGTGCCCGACCTGCTGACGCCAGGCATCGATCTGCCGCCGGCCAGCCTCGGAGAGGCGTTTTTCAAGCGCGCTCAGATCTGATTTTTTCCGCTTTATATCAGTAGCTAATGGCCCGATCTTCAAGCGATCCGCACGGCGTTCCAGCGCATCCTGGCTGGATCGGATCGAGCGTTCCAGCCCCGTGCGCAAGCGCGCAGACAGGCCCGACAGGCGGGTGCTGTCCGCCTCGATCCGCGCGCGCAGTGCCGAAGGCCGCAGGCCGCCCACGGTTTCGGACAGGCGCAGTTTGCGCGCCTGCACACCCCGCCCCAGCGCCAGAGGCAAACGCGTGCTTACCATGTCAAGCTGCTGACGCGGGCCATCCAGCAAGGTCTCGGCGCGGGGCAAGGCGCGGGACAGATCGAACAGCCGCTGCCCGCGCTGCGCAATGCCCTGGGTCAGGGCGCGGGTCAGACGGGCGTTTTGGTCCTCGATTGCGCTGAGCAGCTCCAGCCGGACGGGGACGGCCAGCTCCGCCGCCGCCGTCGGCGTGGGCGCGCGCATGTCCGACACGTAATCAATCAGCGTCGTATCCGTTTCATGCCCCACCGCCGAAATCAGCGGAATCTCGGATGCCGCCACCGCGCGGGCAACGATTTCTTCGTTAAAGCCCCACAGATCCTCGATCGAGCCACCGCCGCGCGCGACGATCAGCAGATCGGGCCGGGGCAGCGCGCCGCCCGGTGTCAGCGCGTTGAAACCGCGGATCGCATTGGCCACCTCGGGGGCGCATTTCTGGCCCTGCACGGCGACCGGCCAGATCAGCACTTTGCGCGGGAACCTGTCGCGCAGCCGGTGCAGGATGTCGCGGATCACCGCCCCCGAGGGCGAGGTCACCACCCCGATCACCTGCGGCAGATAGGGCAGCGGGCGCTTGCGTTCGGGGGCGAACAGGCCTTCGGCGGCCAGCGCGGCCTTGCGTTTTTCCAGCATGGCCATCAGCGCGCCCATGCCGGCGGGTTTGATGTCTTCGATCACCATCTGGTATTTGGATTGCCCCGGAAAGGTGGTCAGACGGCCAGTGGCGACCACCTCCATGCCTTCCTCGGGACGGGTGGTCAGCCGAGCGGCCACGCCTTTCCAGATCACCCCGGCCAGCACCGCGCGATCGTCCTTCAGATCCATATACACATGGCCCGAGCGCGGCAGCGACACGCGCCCCACCTCGCCCCGGATTCGAACGTGGGAAAACTCGCCCTCGATCATGCGTTTCACCACGCCCGAAATCTCGGACACGCTGAATTCGGGGGCGTTTTGGCCCTCAGGGGCCTGATCAAAAAGTTCCGACATGTGGGGCCTGACTTGTATCCGTGCGCCAGCCACCTTAGAACGCCTCAGACAAGAGGCCAAGCGGAGACATGGCATGAATATCCTCATCCTGGGCGGCGGCGGACGCGAACACGCATTGGCATGGGCCGTCATGCAAAACCCCAAATGTGACAAGCTGATCGTGGCACCGGGCAATGCCGGGATCGCCGCCATCGCCGATTGCGCCAGTCTGGACATCGAAAACGGCGTGGCCGTGGTGAATTTCGCCGAGGAAAACGCGATTGATTTCGTGATCGTCGGCCCCGAGGCCCCGCTGGCGGCCGGGGTGGCCGATGATCTGCGCGCGGCGGGTTTCAGCGTGTTCGGACCATCCAAGGATGCCGCACGGCTGGAGGCCTCGAAAAGCTTCACCAAGGAAATCTGCGACGCGGCGAACGCACCCACCGCGGGCTACGGCCATTTCACCGATGCGGATGCCGCCAAGGCCCATATCCGCGAAAACGGCGCGCCCATCGTGATCAAGGCCGACGGGCTGGCCGCCGGCAAGGGCGTGATCGTGGCGATGGACGAACAGACCGCGCTGGACGCCATCGACGACATGTTCGGCGGTGAATTCGGGGCCGCCGGGGCCGAAGTGGTGATCGAGGAATTCATGGAGGGCGAGGAAGCCTCCTACTTCATTCTGGTCGATGGCGAGGATTGCCTGCCCATCGGCACCGCGCAAGATCACAAACGCGTCGGCGAAGGCGATACCGGCCTGAACACTGGCGGCATGGGGGCCTATTCCCCCGCGCCGGTCCTGTCGGACGACATTGCTGAAAAAGCGATGGCGGAAATCATCCGCCCCACGATGAAGGCCATGGCCGACCGCGGGATGCCCTATCAGGGGGTGCTTTATGCCGGTCTGATGATCAAGGACGGTCAGCCGCGCCTGGTGGAATACAACGTGCGCTTTGGTGACCCGGAATGCCAGGTGCTGATGCTACGGCTGGGCGCGCAGGCGCTGGACCTGATGCAAGCCTGCGCCGAGGGCCGCCTGTCCGAGGCCCGTGTGAACTGGGCCGACGACCACGCCATGACCGTGGTGATGGCCGCCAACGGCTATCCCGGTTCGTATGAAAAAGGAAGCGTGATCAAAGGGCTGGAGGCTCTGCCCGAAACCGCGCATGAGATGTGTTTCCACGCGGGCACCAGCGCCAAGGAAGGTCAGATCATCGCCACCGGCGGGCGCGTGCTGAACGTCACCGCACGCGGCGACAGCCTGCGCCAGGCCGCAGATCGCGCCTATGCCATGGTCGATCAGATCGACTGGCCCCAAGGCTTCTGCCGCCGCGATATCGGCTGGCGCGCGCTGTAAATCCGCTCAGGAACGCTCGCCCGGCTTGCCGGGCGACATCAGCCGCTCCAGATCGGCGCCCGGCATCGCTTGCGCGGCATAGGTAAAGGTGCCGTGCTGGCGCACCTCCTCGGCGGCGCGCATCAACGCCCCAAAGGCCGCACGAGCGAACGAGCCGCCCACGCTGACCCGCCGCACCCCGGCCTGCGCCAGCTCTTCCACCGAATAACCCGGCCCGCGCAGCCCCATCACCACATTCACAGGTTTGTCAACCTCTTGGCAGACTGTGCGGATCGCCTGAATATCTGGCAATCCGGGCGCATACAGCACATCCGCCCCCGCCTGGGAAAAGGCCTGTAGCCGTTTGATCGTGTCCGCCAGATCGCCCTGCCCCCACAAATGGTTCTCAGCCCTGGCGGTCAGCAGAAACGGCAAGCCTTGCGCCGCCTCGGCTGCGGCCTGAACCCGCTCGACAGCCAGCGAGAACTCATAGATCGGTGCATCGGGATCGCCCGTCGCGTCCTCGATCGAGCCACCCACGAGCCCCGTATCACAGGCCTGGCGTATGGTCGCCGCGCATATGTCAGGCGCATGGCCAAACCCATCCTCCAGATCCGCAGAAACCGGCAGGTCGACGGCCCCAACGATCTCGGCCGCATTGTGCAAAATCTCTTCCCGGCTGAGCGCCGCAAAGGAATCGCGTTTACCCCTGGCAAAGGCATATCCCGCGCTGGTGGTGGCCAGCGCCTGGAACCCCAAACTTTCCAGCAACCGCGCCGAGCCCGCATCCCATGCGTTAGGAATGACAAACGCCCCAGGACCGGCGTGCAGCGCCTTCATCCTTTCATATTTTTCACGTTGGGTATGCATGATGCCTCCTGCCGGTTAACAGCAGCCTAATCGCGAAAGAACATTTTGTGAACAAATTTCGCACAACAGCCCATTTGCGCATCGCCCACAGCCGCCCTATCATGGCGCCGAAGCATCCAGGGAACCCGCCAAACCATGTCAGACCACGTTGATCAGGCCTATGCCTCGGGCGATTTCATGGAGCTGATGTTCACCCATGCGCCCATCGGGCTGGTGGTGACGGAAAACCGTGTGATCCGGGACTGCAACCCCACCTTTGCCGCCATGTTCGGATACCAGCGCGGCGAGCTGCGCGACAAGCTGTTCAACATCCTTTACCCCTCCGAGGAAGAGTTCGCCAACATCCGCAATCGCGGCGTGAAGGATCTACAGGAAAACACGGGCTACTGGGATGAACGGGTGATGGCGCGCAAGGACGGGCAGATGTTCTGGGTTCGGGTGCGCGGCCACAGTTTCACCCCCGACGACCCGCTGCAACGCGCCGTCTGGAGCTTTGCAGACCTGTCCAAATCCCGCCCCTATCAGCCGCTGACACGGCGCGAACGCGAGGTGTTCTCGTTGATGGGCGAGGGCAAAACCAGCAAGGAAATCGCGCAGATTCTGGGCATGTCCTATCGCACGGTCGAGGTGCACCGCGGCCGCTTGCTGAAAAAATTCCGGGTCAGCAACACCGCCAGCCTGTTCCAGTCGCTGGGCACACTGGCCGGGCCGCATGTGGTGAACTCGGACCAGTGAGCCGTTTTCGGCTTAGACCCACCCTCCTGCGCCAGAGGCAGGAGCTTCATTTGGAAAACAACATATTACCCGGTAAATTCTGAGTCCTGAACCTACAAGAAGCCACCGGGATAACCTTCGGTCGAGGCTACCACGAATCGCTCATGACAGCTGGACGCAGACAGGCGGGGTTATCGGATTGGGCACAATAGCAGCGCCGGAACCGGGGCCGCGCGCGCGGCGTTTCTGGAATTGACGATTGCGATTTTACGTTGGCTGCGGGCATCGCCCCCGCGCGTCTGGCAGCAAGCGCTTTGCCCGCCGGGCTGCTGATCCTGATCGGAGCGGGTTTCAGCTGGGCCAAGCCCCTGGCTCTCGGCTTCCAGCCTGCCCCCAGGCCGTCCTGATGGCCCGCCTGGACGCCGCTAACGACAGTCCAAAGCCGCGCGCAAACTCGCAGGTCCGCGATAGGGGCCGATGTCCTGCGTGACGATCCCGCCCCCAGCCAAAGCCGAAACCATCAACCGAGACCAATCGCGATTCACCGTGACCATCCGGGGCCCCTCGCCGCAATCCCGCAGACCGCTGAAAATCTCGGCGTCCCCGATGCGGTGATTGGTCAGCCCGTCGCGTTCGGCCACCAGCACCAGCCGCCCCTGATCGAAGCGCCACACCCGCAGCAGCCGCGCCAGATGAGGCCGGTCGATATAGGCGATCTCGATCTTGCCATCACCGTCCAGATCCGCCGCGCCAATCGGCGCCAGCCAGCGATTGCGCCGGCCGATATTGGGGGTGGCGGCAATGACGCCGGTTTCATCCCAGACCGTCAGCCGCGCGCCCAGACTGGCCGAGGTTTCCACCGCGATCACCTCGGCATCGCCATCCCCGTCCACATCCACCAGACGCGGGGCGATGTCCTCGAAAATCTTGGACTCGGGCAAGGTGATCGTCAGCACCCGCCCGTCCGACAGACGCAAGCGCATCCCGCCCCATTCGGGCGTGTCACCCAGAATGTCATGGTGATAGCGATCGACGGGCTGAACATAGCTGGCCTCGACAATCTGCGCGACAGCACCGCCCGCGCCCGCCAGCCCCAAGCACAACGCCGCCACAACGCCGCGCACGCAACGACGCAACGCACGCGCGCGCAGACGCGGCGCCCCTGACCGGCCCAGACCCGCCATCAAATCTGCTTTTCGGGCAGGTTCACGATCAGACCGTCCAGCGCATCCGTCACCTTGATCTGGCACGTCAAACGCGAGGTCTCGGGGTTCGGCTCATAGGCGAAATCCAGCATATCCTCTTCCATCGCGTCCTTGGGCGGCACTTTGGCAACCCAATCCTTGTCGATATAAACATGGCAGGTCGAGCACGCGCAGGCCCCGCCGCAATCGGCCTCGATGCCGGGGATATTATTGTCGCGCGCGCCCTCCATCACGGTCAGCCCGTTGGCCACGTCCACAACATGTTTGGTGCCGTTATGCTCGATATAGGTGATTTTCGCCATCTGGCAGGCTCCTGGTCTTACATCAGTGTCTTAGATCATGTGTCGCCCAGATACCTAGGCAATCTCAGCGCCCGGTGCCAGTGTCTTTTGCGTGATCGCCTGCGCACGCTTCCCCAAAGCGGGCAAACAGGCTACACTGCCCGCAAAAGCCGCAAGAGGCACGAGCAGATGACCCGTTTCAAACTACCGGCCCTTTTGGCCCTGTTCAGCGTTGCCGCCTGCAACGCCAGCCTGCCCGTGCCGCATCTGACGCCCGAACCTCAGGTCACGCGTTCCTATGAACAAGCCCCGCCCGGCGCGGCCCCCGGCACCTGCTGGGGCAAACATACCTCGCCTGCGGTGATTGAAACGGTGACGGTTCAGATCATGCTGCAACCCGCCCAGATCAACAGCGACGGAGCCATCCTGGCCCCGGCCATCTACAAGACCGAAACCCAGCAGCGCATCGTCAAAGAGCGCCGCGACACCTGGTTCGAAACGCCCTGCCCCGAAGAGCAAAGCCCCGAGTTCATCGCCTCGGTGCAGCGCGCCCTGGCCGCGCGTGGCCTGTATCGCGGCAGTATCAGCGCGCAAATGGATGCCCCCACCCGCGCCGCCATCCGCCGCTATCAGCAGCCGCAGGGGCTGGATTCGGGCATTCTGTCAACCGCTGCGGCGCGCAAACTGGGGCTGATCGCCATCCAACGCCCCGCGGATCCGTCCTGACCAACAAAAAGGCCGCCCCAAACGGGACGGCCTCTTTTGCGATCTCCAGACAGGTTACTTGGTGATCGACAGCGCTACGAAACGCGGCTCGCCTGCGCGGCGGATCAGCAGCAGCAGCGACTTGCGCCCTGCCTCTTGCGCATCCTCAACCCGCGCCTTCAGGTCGCCCAGGCTCTCTACCTTCTGCTGGCCCGCTTCGGTGATCAGATCCCCCGCGCGCAGCCCCTTTTCAAAGGCCTCCGAGGTCTCATCCACATCCATCACCACCAGCCCGCGCGCCGCCGGCTTCAGTTGCAGCTCGCCGCGCAGTTCCTCGGTCAGAGGGCTGAGCGTCAGGCCCAGCATCTCTTTGGGGGCAACCTCCTCGGCGGGTTTTTCAACGGCGGCGGGCACCGCCTCGGCGGCCTCACGGCGGCCCAGAGTCACCTTCAGCGTCTGGGTCTTGCCCTCGCGGAACACCACCACGCGCACGGCCTTGCCGACCTCGGTGTTGCCCACCTGACGCACCAGGCTGCGGGTGTCGCTGACCTCTACCCCGTCAAAGGACAGGATCACATCGCCCTGCACCATCCCGGCCTCTTTCGCCGGCCCTTCGGGCACATCCGTCACCAGCGCCCCGGAGGTTGTTTCCAGCCCCAGCGCCTCGGCCACATCGTCGGTCACGTCCTGAATGCGCACTCCCAGCCAGCCGCGGCGCGTCTCACCGAATTCCTTCAGCTGCGCCACCACCTTGCTGACCACATTCGACGCCATCGAGAACCCAATCCCGATCGAGCCCCCATTAGGCGACAGGATCGCGGTGTTCACGCCGATCACCTCGCCATCCATGTTGAACAGCGGCCCGCCCGAGTTGCCCCGGTTAATCGCCGCATCGGTCTGGATATAATCGTCATAGCTGCCCGACAGCGCCCGGTTGCGCGCCGAAACAATCCCCGCCGAAACCGAGAACCCCTGCCCCAGCGGATTGCCCATGGCCATCACCCAATCGCCCACACGCGCCTGATCGCTGTCGCCGAACATGACATAATCCAACGGCTCTTCCGCCTCGACCTTCAGCAAAGCAATATCGGTGTTGGGATCGGTCCCCACAACCTTGGCTTCCAGCTCCTCTCCGCTGAAAAACTCGATGATGATCTCATCGGCGCTTTCGATCACATGGTTGTTCGTAACGATATACCCATCCTCGGAAATCACGAATCCCGACCCCAGAGCCGAACTGCGCCGAGGCCGATCCCCCTGCCGGTTCCGATCCTGAAATTCCTTGAAAAAATCCTCGAACGGGCTGCCCTCGGGCACAATCGGGTTCGGCCCCGCCTGCCCCGCCACCACCGTCGAGGTGGTGATATTCACCACCGAAGGGCTGATCTTATCAGCCAGATCCGCCAGACTGTCAGGCCGCGCGGCCGCGTTCATTGCCTGCGCCAGAACCAGGGCCAGCGCCACCACGCCAAACCAAACTGCCCGCACACCATTCCGATACGGTTGCGACATTGCCAGACTGCTCACACCCATCTCTCCTTTGATCTCCATATCAACCGGCCTCTGATCCCGGCTGTCCCCGCCACCTTTCCAGCCCTGCGCCGAACATGCAACTCAATCCCTCTCGCAACCCCTCAAGAGGCCGTGAACCGCCCGCGAGCCCCTTCTTTGCTCGGCCAATACTCCGGGGTTTGGGGCAGCGCCCCAAGAACCGCACAAATCCCTCACGCCCCCAGCGCCTTGGCCAGCCACACCAGAACAACGCCCCCCGCCACAGCCGCCAGCCCCAGCATCCGCCGCTGCTCCAGCGTCAGGGCCCGCAGCGCCTCCAGCATCGCCTCAATAAGCGAAGGGGCCAGCGCATAGGCCAGCCCCTCGACAATCAGCACCAGCCCAAGGGCCAACAGTGCGATTTCCATCATTGCGCCACCGTGTCGGCCTTCAGATAGTCGAAAAACTCGCTGTCGGGCGTGATCACCAAAGAGGAATTCCCCCCCTTCAGCGCTTTCTCATAGGCCTGCAAGGACCGATAGAAGGCAAAGAATTCGGGATCCGAACCAAAGGCCTCGGCAAAGATGTTGTTGCGGCGCGCATCGGCTTCACCGCGGGTCACCTGCGCTTCGCGTTCGGCTTCGGACAGGGTTTCCACCACGGTCCGATCCGCCAGGGCGCGCACACGTTGCGCCGCTTCGTTACCGCGGGCGATCTCATCGGCGGCCTCACGCTCGCGCTCGGCCTTCATCCGGGCGAAGGTGGCGTTCAGGTTCTGCGACGGCAGGTTGGTCTGTTTCAGACGCACGTCCACCACCTCGACGCCCAGGCTGCGCGCGCTGGCGCGGGCCTGATTGCGAATCCGCACCATCAGCTGACGGCGATCTTCGGACAGGATCGTGTCCGAGGTCACCTGATCGGCCCCCAGAACCTCGCGGATCTGCGCGTTCAGAATCGAGGACAGACGGTCCTCGGCCACACGCACACCGCCCACGCCAACGGCCTGACGGAACTGCACCACATCCGAAATCCGGTAGCGCGCGAAGGCGTCCACCACCAGGCGGCGGTCATCCGAGGGCGTGACCTCGATGGTTTCGGTATCCAGCGACAAGATACGGTCATCGTAAGTGACAACCTCTTGAATCAGCGGGATTTTAAAGCTCAGACCCGGCTCTTCCTTGACGGCCTTGATCTGGCCGAATTGCAGCACCAGCGCCTTCTCGCGCTCATCCACCACAAAAACCGAGGACAGCGCGCCCACAATGGCGATCACCACGATGGGGATCAGAAAAGTCACCTTATTCATGGCTTAGTTCTCCCCTTTGCGAGTTTCGTTCAGCGGCAGGTAAGGCACCACGCCGGTGCCGCCCTGCCCGATCACGCCCTGATCCAGAATGGTCTTATCGACCTCGCCCAGGACTTTCTCCATGGTTTCGAGATACAGGCGTTTCCGAGTCACCTCGGGGGCTTTTTGATACTCGGCCAGAACCGCGCTGAAGCGGCTGGCCTCACCCAGGGCATCGTTGACGACCTGCGCGCGATAGGCCTCGGCCTCTTCCAGTTTCTGGGCCGCTTCACCGCGCGCCTCGGCCAGCACCTTGTTGGCATAGGCATCGGCCTGGCGTTGCAGACGGTCCCGTTCCTGTTCGGCGGCCTGCACGGCGCGGAAACTGTCGATCACCTCGACCGGAGGGTCGGCTTTTTCCAGGTTCACGCGGACGATGTTAATCCCGCTTTCATATTCATCCAAAGTCGCCTGGATGCTTTCGCGCGCGGTATCGGCGATCAGGCCACGGTCGCGGTTCAGGATCGGCGCCAGATTGCTGGCGGCGATGATCTCGCGCATCACCGATTCCGAGACCGCCTGAACCGTCAGACGCGGATCGCGGATGTTGAACAGCAGCTTCGCCGGATCGTTGATGTTCCACACCACCTGGAAATCAATATCCACGATATTGGCGTCCGTGGTCAGCATCAGCCCGGTTTCCTGCGCGCCGCGTGCCACGCCCACGGTTTCCGTCCGCTCGGAGGTCACGTTCAGCACCTCGGCCGTCACGAAGGGCCAGGGGGCAAAGTTCAGGCCGGGGTTGCCGGTGGCATTGTATTTGCCCAGCAGCAGCTCGACCGATTGTTCCTCGGGTTTGACGGTGTAGAAACTGCCAAAGGCCCACAGGCCAATCGCGGCCACAACGGCCAGGCCGATCGTCCCCTTCGAGAACCCAGGCCCCGAGGGACGCCCGCCGCGGCCGCCCTTCTGGCCCCCGCCGCCACCGCCGCCCATCAGGACGCGCAGCTGTTCCTGGCCTTTTTTCATCAGCTCGTCGATCTCAGGGATCTGGGGGCTGTCGTCCTGCGGACGGCGCCCTCCTCCGTTATTGGGGCGATGGTCGTCGCCGCCTCCTCTGTTTCCGCCGCCGCCCCAGGGGCCGCCAGAATTCCCAGCCATAAAGCAGTATTCCTTTTTTCAGTTCTCAACGGACTGCCCATTACCTGTGCAGTCCGCCGCGATTTTCAAGTTCAGGCCGTCCGCACGGGGGCCTTCATCGTCACAATTTCCTCGGACATGGTGGGATGAACCGCCACGGTCCGGTCGAAGTCTTCCTTGGTGGCGCCCATCTTGACCGCGATACCGGCCAGCTGGATCATCTCGCCCGCGCCGGGGGCCACGATATGACAGCCCAGCACACGGCGGGTGTCGGCGCAGACCACCAGTTTCATCATCACACGTTCCGCCCGTCCGGCAAAGGCCGTCTGCATCGGTTTGAACGAGGTACAGTAGACCTCGATCGGGCCCGCCTCGCGCGCGGCCTCTTCGCTCAGGCCGACGGTGCCCATTTCGGGCTGGGTGAAGATCGCGGTAGGGATCAGCTCGTGATCGGGTTTGGTGGGGTTGCCCTTGAACACGGTTTCGACAAAGGCCATGCCCTCGCGGATCGCGACCGGGGTCAGGTTCACCCGGTCGGTCACGTCCCCCACGGCGTAGATCGAGGGCACCTCGGTCTGGCCATAATCGTCCACCAGCACCTGACCGCCCCGGCCCAGCTTCACGCCGGTCTGTTCCAGGCCCATGTCATCGGTGTTGGGCGCACGGCCCGTGGCGAACATCACCTGATCAAAGACGGTTTCATCGCCATTGGTGGCCTTGACCTTGATCCGGCCATCGGCGGTTTGCTCCATCGACAGAATATTGGTGCCCAGATGCAGGTTCACCCCGCGCTGGATCATTTCCTCGGCCACCAGGCCGCGGGCCTCATCGTCAAAGCCGCGCAGGATTTGCGCGCCGCGATAATATTGCGTCACCTCAACGCCCAGGCCATTCAAAATCCCCGCGAATTCGCAGGCGATATAGCCGCCGCCCAGGATCAAAATGTTGCCCGGCATCTTCTCCAGATGGAAGATGTCATTCGAGGTAATGGCCAGCTCGGCCCCTGGCAGATCGGGTTTCACCGGACGGCCACCCATCGCCAGCAGAATGTGTTTCGCGGTCTTACGCTCGCCCGTCGACAGCTCGACCGTATGCGCATCCACCACCCGCGCGCGGGCGTCGAAGCTGTCCACGCCCGAGCCCTTCAGCAGATTGCGATAAATGCCCTCCAGCCGGTCCAGCTCGGCGTTCAGTTTGCCCTTGAAACTGTCCCAGTTGAACGCGCCCAGCGACACGTCCCAGCCATAGGCCGCCGCATCGTCCGCCATGCCCGCATATTCGCTGGCGAAAACCATCAGCTTTTTGGGCACACAGCCCCGGATCACGCAGGTGCCGCCATAGCGGTCTTCCTCGGCCAGGGCCACCTTGGCCCCGGTATCGCCCGCCGCAACACGCGCCGCGCGCACCCCGCCCGAGCCCCCGCCGATCACGAACAAATCATAGTCAAAACTGCTCATCGCTTTGCTTTTCCGCTCTTTGTTGTTTTGTTTCTGTCAGGACGCCTTGGGCGCCGCTGATGATGTGTGTGTTTTGCGCAAGATGTCCAGATTGCAGGTCGTAGCATAGCCCATCGCCCGCTTGATCCCCGGCAGCAGCGCGGCGCCGTTCATCGCATAGGCCAGCTCGATCAGCCCGGCCTCGCCCCAAGCGGCGCGGATGGTTTCGCGCGCGCCGGCGTCATCCTCGTGCTGCGCGGTCACGGCGTCAGCCAAAGCGATCACCGCCGCCAGCTCAGGCGAGATCTGCGCCCCACGCCCGGCCAGAACCTGATCAATCAGGCCATCGTCCAGACCGGCGGCGCGGGCCAGGTTTATCTCGGCCTCGACACAGGTGCCGCAATCGGCCGCCATAGCCCCGCGCAGCCGTGCCGCATGAAAGGCCTGCACCGGCACTTTCTTGTTAGGGTCCAGAAAGCCGAAAATGCGGTTATAGCGTCGCAGCAAACCAAAATCCGTGCGCGCAATCTGCCGGGTATAATCCAGCCCAACGCCCAGACGGCGCTCGGCCTGTCCGATCAGGATCATCGTCATTTTTTGCAACATCTGCGCGCCAATCTCCTTACGCCAAGGCGCGGCTCAATCCGACAGGTCCGTGAACAGGTTGTCCGCCTCGACAAAATCCAAGCGGTCGCTCTGAACGGTGCCTTCGTTAATATCGCGCGTTTCGACCCGGCCATCACCGTACCCGATGACCACCGTGTCACAAATATCAATGAACAGACCGTTTTCAACCACACCGGGGATCTGGTTCAGGGCCATGGACAGCTGGCGCGGATTGCCGATGCGATTGAGATGCAGATCGACGATATGATTGCCCTCATCGGTGACAAAGGGCACATCGCCGTTCATCCGCAGGCTGGTTTCGCGCCCCATCACATCCATCGAGATCAGCAGTTCCTCCAGCAGCGCCTTGGAGGTCTGCCAGCCGAAGGGGATCACCTCGACGGGCAGCGGAAAGGCGCCCAGGGTTTCCACCTCTTTGCTGGCATCGGTGATCACCACCATCCGGTCACTGGCCGTGGCCACGACCTTTTCCTGTAGATGCGCGCCGCCGCCGCCCTTGATCAGGTTGAATTCGGAATCGAATTCATCCGCGCCATCGATGGTAACGTCCAGCCATTTGGCCTCGTCCAGGCTGATCACCTCGATTCCGACCTCGGCGGCCAGAACGGCGGTCCGGGTCGAGGTCGGCACGCCTTTGATGCGTATTCCTTCCTGGCGCACGCGTTCGCCCAGACAGCGTACCATCCACGCCGCGGTCGAGCCCGTGCCCAGCCCCACTTTCATTCCGTCTTCGATGAAATCCACCGCGCGTTTGGCGGCGACAAATTTGGCCTTGTCGATGGGCGACAATTCTCCGGTCATGGCAGCGACTCCGTTTAATTTGGAACGCTTATAGAAAAGATGCGAGTGCAGGGCCACGATGAAAACGACGAAATCCCCCGCCCCTGACCGCCGCCATTGGAATTATTGCCTCAAAGCTGTCTTTCCTCGCATTTATGCCGGTTCCGCCGCGGGCCCCTGGCCAAATCCCAGACGCGGGCGCAGGGGAACCGGAACTGAGCCGCATTCGAACGTGTTTCAGCGCTTTTGATGCGCACAGGATGCGTCCGGAGCCCTTTCAATTTGGTTAACCGCGCCAGAGTTTAGCCGTTTCCCGGCGCGATCGGTCGTATTTGGGGCGTTAGAGCCGCCGCAAAGCGCACTATACTGGGCGCATGAACACGGTGCGCCTTCCTTACGGGCCCGAAAAAGCGGTGAAAAGATGTTCCTGTCGGTGTTTGATATGTTCAAAATCGGAGTCGGCCCGTCCTCGTCGCACACGATGGGGCCGATGGTGGCGGCGGCGCGGTTTCTGGGGCTGATGCGCGCCTCGCCCTTTGACTTTTCCGGCCTGCGCGCCAGCCTGCACGGATCGCTGGCCTTTACCGGGGTCGGGCACGCCACCGACCGCGCGACGATCCTGGGGCTGGCCGGATTCGCGCCCGAAACCTACGATCATGACCGGGCCGAGGCCGCGCTGGCGGACATCCGGGCCACTGGTGCGCTTAGGCATGACGATCTGGGCAGCTTGCGCTTTGCCCCCGCGACGGACCTGATCTTTGACTATGACACGCCCCTGCTCGGCCATGCCAACGGGATGATCCTGATGGCAACCGACGCGCAGGGCGATGTAATCCTGCAAGAGACATATTATTCCGTCGGCGGCGGCTTTGTGCTGACAGAAACCGAGCTGGCCCAGGGCGGCCAGACGGATCACGGCCCGCCCGTGCCGTTTCCGTTTCATTCGGCCGCTCAGATGCTGGAAATGGCCGCGCAATCGGGCAAGACCATCGCCCAGATGAAAGCCGCAAACGAGATCTCTCGGGCCGGTCATGCGCAGATGGACCGGGGCCTGGCCCGTCTGTGGACGGTCATGAACGCCTGCATCACGCGCGGCCTGGAAACCGAGGGCACCCTGCCCGGCGGCCTGAACGTCCGGCGCCGCGCCAGGGCGATCCATCAGGCCCTGCTGGCGGAACGGGGGCTGAACATGACGGCGCCGCATACGGTGAATGACTGGATCAGCACCTACGCCATGGCCGTCAACGAGGAAAACGCCGCCGGAGGTCAGGTGGTCACCGCCCCCACCAACGGCGCTGCGGGGGTTGTGCCCGCCGTTTTGCGGTATTGGCTGGATCACGTGCCGGGGGCCACGGTTGCGCGCATTGACGATTTCCTGCTGACGGCGGCAGCGATTGGCGGGCTGATCAAGTATAATGCCTCGATTTCCGGGGCCGAGGCAGGCTGTCAGGCCGAGGTCGGCTCCGCCGCTGCAATGGCCGCCGCCGGGCTGTGCGCGGTCATGGGCGGCACGCCCGAACAGGTCGAAAACGCCGCCGAGATCGCGCTGGAACATCACCTGGGCATGACCTGCGATCCGGTCAAAGGCCTGGTGCAGGTGCCCTGTATCGAACGCAACGGGCTGGGCGCGATCAAGGCCGTTTCAGCCGCTTCCCTGGCGCTGCGCGGGGACGGGCAGCATTTCGTCCCGCTGGACGCCGCAATCGAGACCATGCGCCAGACCGGCCGCGACATGCACGACCATTATAAGGAAACCTCGCTGGGGGGGCTGGCGGTGAATATCCCCAATTGCTAGGCGGGCCAGGCGGGGGCCTCGGTCAGGGCGCGGGCCACTTCTGCCAGCGCCGCGCGCGGCAGCAGACACAGCATCCCCGGCCCATCCATCCGCAACGAAACCGGCCCGGTGGCCCGGTTTGACGTCCCCACCCGCCCGTCCGGCGCAAACTTCAGCCCGGCAATCGGCCATTCCAGCCCCTCCGAGTGCCCGGTAACCGGCCCCATCGGGAACAGCGACACCAAAGAGCCACGCCGCAAGGGCAACCGCGCCGCCGGCGGGCAGTGAAACACCACCTGCGTCCGGGTCAGCAAAATGCACTTGTGCCGGCTTTGCACCAAGACGCTGAAACTGGCCAGCACATGATCCAGCCGGTCTCCGTCAAAGCCCACGCCGATCACCAAAGGCGCCGCGATACTGCGCAGGGCCTTGTCGAAATCGGTGCTGTCCTGCTCTGTGATCGGGTGCACGCTGCCTGCGGGCAGGGCGTTCCGGACCGCCCAGGGCAGCGAATCCAGATCGCCGATCACCGCAGCGGGCCGGTATCCGTGTTGCAACGCATGGCCCGCCCCGCTGTCTGCGGCCACGATTTCGGGCGCCAGCGCGGTCGCCTCGGCCAGATCCCCGGCCCCGACCTGCCCGCCGCCCACCAATGTCACCGCCCCGCGGGACTGAAAAATCGCGTGTTTCATGTATAGTTTAGCGCCCGTTAACCCTGGGGATCACATTATCGCCATAAAATGATACTGTAAAAACCCAAGATTCGTGCCGAATTGGTCTGGTTCCAGATGGTAAACAATAGACCAAAATAACCAGGAAGCGAGTAGTCATGGTCAACACGAGTAAAATTCTGACGGTCTCTTACGGCACGTTTTCTTGTACGCTGGAAGGGTTTGACGACTCGTTCGAGATGATGAAGGCGATCGCCGAGTATTTCCGCGATCTTGCCCAGGATGACCGTTATTTCGGGGCCGAGCCCCCCACCCCGGATGCCGAAATGCTGGCCCGGATCGCGGAACGCGAGGCCGCCCGCCGGGTCGATGCCCGCGAAGAGCAAGGCGCGATCGTTCTGCGCCCCTCGGCCGAGCCGGCCGCCGCCGTTGCCGCCCAGCCTGAGGTTACCCAGCCCGCGCCGGTTATCCCCCAAGCTCCGGCCGCCGAACAAACGGCTGCGCCCGCCCCCGTGGCCGACCCGATCCAGGAAGCCGCGCACCCCGAAGAGCAGCCGGACGAAGAAATGCTGGACGCAGGAATTCCGGACGAAGGAATGCCTGCCCAAGAAACACTGGCTCAAGAACTGCTGGCCGAAGAGCTTTCGATCGAAGCGCCAGCCACCGAAGACGCCCCCGCAGCCCCCGCCTTTGACGAGGAAAGCGTGGCCGCGAAACTGTCTCGGATTCGGGCCGTGGTGTCGCGCGGCAAGGACGAACAGCCCCCCGCCCCCGACTATTCCGAAGATCAGCACGCCGAGGATTTCGAGGACGACACCGCCGCCTCGATCGCAACCGCCCTGCGCGAACCCGAGGCCCCGGCGCTGGATCTGGACGACATGGACGATCTGGACGATCTGGAAAACGAGCCTTTGGAATTTGATGTCGCCGCGGCCGAAGACCCGCAACTGGCCGAGGACATTGCCGAGGCATCCGAAACCCCAGCCGAGGCAGAAGAGCCCCCGCTTCATGCCCGCGTTATCCGCATGAAACGCACCGATTTCGAAGCCGCTCTGGCGGAGGGGCAGATCGAATCCGACGCGCCCACGCCGGTTCTGTCCGACGCGGACGAGGCCGAATTGTTGCAGGAACTGGCCGAGGTTGAGGCCGAACTGAACCTGACCGCTGACCCTGCCCCCGCCGAGCCCCCCGAGGAGGAGCTGACCTCGATCTTTGCCGAGGACACGCAGGAAATCGAAGAGGCCCCGGCCCACACGGGCAAGGCCGAAACCGATGTTGGCCGCCTGATGGACAAAGCCGCCGAGGAAATGGACCGCCCCGATGGCGCCCATCGCCGCAGCGCCATTGCGCATCTGCGCGCCGCCGTTCAGGCCACCCGCGCCGAAACCGAAGCTGGCGGCGGGCTCAATCGCGGCGATGACAGCCTGAACGCCTATCGCGACGATCTGAACCGGGTCGTGCGTCCGCGCCGCCCGCGCCCTGCAACCGGCGCCGATCAGGATCACGAACCGCGCCGCCCCGCGATGAAACCCGCGCCGCTGAAACTGGTGGCCGAGCAGCGTATTGACACCGATACCCCCGCCGAGGCCGCCGTCGTGCGCCCCCGCCGCGTCTCGGTCCACGATGCCGAAGAGCAGACCCCCGCCCCCGATGGCGAGGCCTCCAGCTTTGTCGAATTCGCCCAGCAGGCCGGAGTCAAGGATCTGTCCGAACTGATGGAAGCCGCCGCCGCCTACATGTCTTATGTGGAAGGGCGTCAGAAATTCTCGCGTCCGCAGTTGATGAACAAAGCCCGCCAGGTCGAGGAATATCGCTTTAGCCGCGAAGATGGGCTGCGCTCTTTCGGGCAACTGCTGCGCCAGGGTAAGATCGAGAAACTGAAAGGGGGCCGTTTCACCGTTTCGGACGACCTGATCGGGTTCAAACCGGATGCGCGTGCCGCCGGCTGACGCAGCCACGGCAGCTTCCGCCCTCATTCAGACCCCGGCCCGACCGGGGTCTTTTCATGCGACATGGAAACTGTGGCAGGCCCGGCCCCGGCGCTTGGATGCATAAAGCGCCTCATCCGCATCCTCAAGCAGTTGCTGCGCCGTCGGCGGCATGTAATCCACCGACAAAACGATCCCGATACTGGCGGAAATCCGACATTCTTCACCGCCGAAGGGAATGGGATGCTCCAGCCGTTCGATCAGCCGGGCAGCGATCCGGGATAGGGTTTCGCGATTCTGGATGCCATTCATGATCAGCACAAACTCGTCACCGCCCACCCGCGCCACGGTATCGTCTTTGCGCACCTCTTCGACCATGATCTGTGCCACGCGCTGAAGCACATGATCCCCGGCCGCGTGCCCCATCGTGTCATTGACGGCCTTGAAGAAATCCAGATCCAGATGCATCAGCGCGAACACCTGACCAGAGCCGATCAGGCGCGCCAGGATATGATCCATCGCCCGGCGATTTTTCAGCCCGGTCAGCGTGTCGGTGAAAGCCTGTTCCTCGGCCGCGATCTTGGCGCCTTGCAAGCGCATGTTCAGCTTGCGGCTGGCCTCCATCGCGGCAGATTTCGCCTCGATCAGATACAGCATTTCGATGATCAGATCCGTGGCCGAGAAATCGGCATTCGTGAGGTCATAATCGCGCACGCTGTCCAGAACCGAGATGCCGAAGGACAGATCCAGCACCAGCAGCGGGCCGCATTTGACCAGCACGCCCTTCAGCGCGGTCTGCGGCGCGTCGCGGAATTGCAGGTGCAGTTTTTCGCCCTGACGCGGCAGGATCTTTTCGAAATCTGACAGGCGTGGGCGGGTCAGTTCCAGCAGATCGAAGAGCGCCATCCCGGCGATCTCCTGCTTGGGGCGCAGTTTGCACAATGTCGGGCCGGCGTGCTGGATCACCCCATCCGCGCCCAGCACCAGATGCATCGGGCACAGCGTGTCCAGCAGGTTTTCCAGATCCACTTGCTGCAATCCGGTCATTTTCAGGACTCCGCGCTGAGCGTGAAACTGCGGCCCTCGGCAAAGGCCGCCTCGACCAGGGCAATGTCGATCACGTCGTCGCCCGGCCCCCGATGCCGCAGGTCCAGAAAAACCAGCGCGCCATAGTCATCTGCCATCGTGCGTAACACCCCCAGCATCACATGCCCGAACCCATCATGAGCCGAGCGCACATGCAGATGGATGTGGTTTGCTTCCGCGTCGTGCAGCTCTAGCAGGGGCAATTCCAGATCGGAAACGGCCATGCGCGCGCGATCGGGCAAATCATCCAGCGAGCGCAGAAAATCCATGAAATCCACACCGCCAAACCGCAACAGACGGCGCAGAGCCTCGACCTGCGGATGGGACACCAGATAGGTTCCGATGTCTTCCAGAACCTCTTCGCGAGGCTTACCCAGGGCGCGGACGATACCGGCCAGAACCTGATCGGTCACGGCGTCCTCATAGAACAGCATCGCCTCGAAAGTTGCCCCTTCAAGGTCAGCCCCCCTGGCGATATCCAGCCAGATTTCATTACCATATGTGTCCCGCACAAAACACTGAATTGCGCGGTTAACGAGCCCGTGCATACCACTCACCATCTAAGATTTGTAGCATACACTCTGAGAGAACAGCCGTTAAGATTCCCTCAATAGTTTCAATTGTCGGGAAAAAGCGCCCTCTCGCCGATCTTCAGCACATTGACCTGGGCCGGTTCGGTCTGAAACGCGCCCTCCAGCACCTTCTGGATCGTGTCGGCCGGCAACGTGGCCCCTATGCCGGTGGTCCAGTCGGCCAGCAAGGCGTCGCGCTCCAGCCGCCCGTCCCGCAGCACATAGATATAGCCGCGCACGCGCGTGTCCGTTTCGCGCAGCAGCAGAACGCCCTGAGGCTCGGACAGATGGGGCAGAAAGGCCATTTGCAGATAGACGCAGCCGGGGCGACCATCGTCAAACACTCGCTGGCAGGCCTCGATCGCGCGGCTGACCCGCCATTTGGGCAGGGCGCTGAACGCGCCTGGGGGCAATGTGGCCCCCTGCGGGCGCAGCGGCACCAGCCGGGCCAGCTGCACAGCCGGTTCAGGGCCAGCCGGATCAGGCGCGCGTTTGCTGTATTGATAGCGGGTGTCGGATTGTTCGGCCTTGGCTGCCCAGGCCAGGATCTCTGCGCGGTTGGGATAGTCGGGCCGGGCGCGCAAATCGGCCAGCGCCTGCTGGCCTGCGCCCCCCCATTTATGCGCGAATTCCCACAAGGCAGCCTGATCGGGCCGCACCTGCCCGCTGAGGATCCGCGCCACCTGCGATCTGGCGGCAATCCGCTCGGCGTTCAGAACCGGCGTCAGCCACAGCACGGCCAGCCCCACGGACAGCAGCGCCAGAGCAATATTCACCCCCCGCAAACGCGCCGCCCAATTGCCGGGAAACAGCACCAGCACCGCATAGGAGCCGCCATAAAGCACCACCATCCCGACGCTTAGCGCGGCCAGCAGGCGCTCAGGCGTCCAGCCGTATTCGGCAACGCGAACCCCAATCCCCCAGACCGCCAGCCCGGCCAGCGGCAACAGCAGCACCGCCAGTATCCGGACTGACCAGCGCAGCACACGCGCGCGCACCTGATG
Organism: Youngimonas ophiurae (nom. illeg.); assembly: GCF_049803795.1. Taxonomy (NCBI): domain Bacteria; kingdom Pseudomonadati; phylum Pseudomonadota; class Alphaproteobacteria; order Rhodobacterales; family Roseobacteraceae; genus Thalassovita; species Youngimonas ophiurae (nom. illeg.). Next base: position 532,580 of record NZ_JBNAGJ010000001.1, on the reverse strand, counting down.
CGCGGCATCCCGATCCACCGAGACCGTCACCAATGTGATCCCGCCGATGGCCACCGCCGTCAGCAGCCCGGTCTGCGAGCCAAACTGCACCACGTTCTCCAGCCCGTTCGACAGCACCGCCAGCAAGAACAGCGCCAGCACCGGCATCACCATCGGCACCAGCAGCCGTAGCAGCCGCAGCAACAGATGCGGCGAGATATAATCGCGCCATTCAAAGGCCACAGCCAGCGCCAGCCCGAACACCCCGCCCGAAATCACGAAAGGAACGGGATCGACATCCAGCACGTCCTCGATCACAGAGATATGCACCAGCTCCAGCAGCGCATTGCTTAAGAACAGCACGCCCCAGACAATTGCGGTGAACAGACCCGCCGCCAGAAACCGCACGATGATCGTCCAGGCGGTCTGGAACAGCGCGGCATAGTCTTTCCACGCGCCGCGCCCGTGCTCTAGCATCACCAGAAGAAAGGGAATCCCCACCAGATACAGTACCAGAACGGCCGCCGCCGGGTGCCCGCCCTCGAAGAAGGCGCTGGCGCTGTCGAACCGGAAACTGGCCCAGAAGGTCAGCAGGGCGATGCCCAGCGACAGGCCCAGCCCGCCCAGAACCGCCCGCCCCAGACGCACCGGCCCCATCATCGCCATCGTCACCAGAAAAACGCCCAGAACGGACATCGAGATCAGCAGCCCCAGGCGATCATTGCTTAGCAGATCGGGCAGGACCTCGACCAGCCACCAGGTGGCACCGCCGCCGGCCACGCCCACGGCGCTCATTTCTATGCGGGTTTTGCTCCAGTCATCGGTTTGCTGCATGGGGGTCTCCTGCGCGATCAGCGCCCTCCACGCTATCCGCAGCGGGCAAGGCCGCCAAGTCAGGAATACCTAACGATCCAGCCAGGCCGGGATATGGCCGATATCGGGCAGCACCGCATCGGCCAGCGGCGACAGTTCCGCATGAGTGGCGGTGCCGGTCAGCACGCCCAGCGTCTGCATTCCGGCCGCGCGCCCGGCGCTTAGGTCGTGCAGGCTGTCGCCCACCATCACCACCCGCTGCGGATCCAGCGCCATGTGATCGGCAAAAGCCAGCAGAGGCTGCGGCTCGGGTTTCGCGCCATAGCCGCTGTCGAACCCGGCAATGAAATGGAAATGCTGCGCGACCCCGGCCTCGGACAGCTGCGCGCGGGCGCTGTATTCGGAATCGTTTGTCATCACCCCCAAAGACAGCCCCCGCCGCGCCAGCCCGCTCAGGAACGGGTCCAGATCGACGGCCGGGCTAAGCGTCGCCTCGACCGCGCGGATGCTGAGAAACTGTTCGATCTGCGGCGCGCTGTACTTGGGCAGAACCTCGGCCAGGGCCTGAGCGACCTCATCGTTCGAGCCCGCGATAAACGGGCTGTCGGCGTGAAACCCGCCGCTTTGCAGATCATAGCGTACCGCCTGCGCAACGCGCGCGATCAGCGCGGCATCGCCCGCAGCCAGTTCGGCAATCATCCGCCCGGCCCAGCCATCCCAGGTGGCCCGGAAATCGAATAAAGTGCCGTCCTTATCGAACAAAAACCCCGCGACCTGCATTCCCGTCCCCGCTGTTTTGGGCCTAGCGACAGTGCCAAACTTGCCCAGCCCTGTGGCAATTGGCAACCCTGCAAATGGGCGGCGATTGCTTGACTTTCGCGCGCGGTTCGGGTCGCTTAGCGCGCATGAAAAAAGAACCCCCATATCGGCTGCACACATCGCTGGGCTATCATCTGTCTCTGGCCTCGCGTTTGCAGGAACGGCGCCTGGACGAGCAACTGAAAACGCTGGGTCTGACGCGGACCACCTGGTGTATTTTGCTGGCCGTGGGAAATGAGGGGCTGTGTCAGCCCTCGGATATTGCCGATTTCGTGGGGATTGACCGCACCGCCACCTCGCGCGCGCTGCGCCACATGGAGGATGACGGCCTGCTGGCGCGCAGTTCCGGCACCCAGGATCGCCGCACCCGCCGTGTCGAGCTGACGGCCAGGGGCTGCAATGCGATCAGCGCTGCCACGCCCTTTGCCCGCGAGAACGCTGAAATTCTGTCGGATCTTCTGGACGACGGCGAAGAGGCCGAGCTGAAGCGCCTGCTAACCAAACTGGCCCAGAGCGGCGACGTACAGTTGAAGACGCTGTAGCCCTCAGGTCCAGTGGACCGCCTGCCCGCCGGGCAAGGCCGCGCGGGCCTGCATCAGATGCTCGTACGGGGTGCCCTTCCCATCGCAGAATGCCATCACCCAGGCGTCATCCATCAAGATGAAATCCAGCACCGCCCCCAGAAACGCCGGGTCGCCCGCGCCTGCCTTCAGATCGTCAATTCCGGCCCCGCTGGCCCCCAGGAACACCGGTAGCAGCTCTTCATTTCCGACCAGCCAGGTTAACGCCTCCAAGGCCAGCGTTTCGGCGGAATCCCGCGATAAAGTCATGTAGGCGCGCGTCCTCTTAACGAATGGTTACTCTTTCTTAACCAATCTTCCCCGATAAAGGAGTCCTAAATTCACACCATGCACCTGCATGATCTGTTGGACCCAAGGACCCTATGCCCGGTAAGATTCTGATCATTGACGGAATTGCGACGAACCGCATCGGTTTGCGGGCCCGGCTGTGCTCGGCCTATTATGAGGTCGCGCAGGCGGCCTCGGGGGGGGCGGCGCTGGCGCTGCTGCCGATCGAGCGCCCCGATCTGGTTCTGATCGCCTCAAGCCTGCCGGACATGAGCGCCTGCGACCTGTGCCAGGCCCTGCGCCGCGACCCGCAGCATTGGGATCTGCCCGTCGTCATTCTGGACACGCAGCCCAGCCGCGATCGCCGCCTGGCCGCGCTGGCCGCCGGGGCCGATGACGCCATGCACCGCGCCATCGACAACCGGGTGCTGCTGGCCCGTCTGCGCAGCCTGCTGCGGGACGGCACCAGCCGCGAGGATCGCCGCCTGCATTCCAGCGCGCGGGCCTCGGCCGGGTTTGCCGAACAGACCCCCGGCTTCAGCCATCAGCCGCATATCGCTCTGGTATCCGAGGACAGCGCCCGCGCCCTGACCTGGATGAAACGGCTAGAGCATTTGCGGACCTATCAGTTTTCCCTGCATTCTCCGCGCGCGCTGTCGCTGGATTTCGGGCAGGGCCGCCCCCCCGATGCCATCGTCATTGCCTCGGGCGTGGGGGAAGAGCCTGACTTCGGTGCTGCCCTGCTGGCCGCGCTGGGGGCCCAGCCGGGTTTCCGGCGCTGCAAATTCCTGGTGGTCCTGCCCGACAGCCGGGCCGAACCGGCCACGCAAATGCTGGATCTGGGCGCGCATGATCTGATGACCGGCCCCTTTGACGCCGAAGAGGCCGCGATCCGCCTGGATCAGCTACTGCGCCGCAAGGCCCATTCCGATCAGCTGCATGAAACCTTGCAAAACGGGCTGCGCGCGGCGCTGATCGACCCTCTGACCGGGTTGCACAATCGTCGCTATGCGCTGCCGGAACTGGCCCGTCTGGTCGAAAACACCGGGGGCTCGCAGGGGCGGCTGGCGGTGATGCTGGCCGATCTGGATCACTTCAAACGGCTGAATGACACCTATGGGCACAGCGCCGGGGATGCCGTTCTGGCCGAGGTATCCCGCCGCCTGCGCGACACATTGCGTCCGGGGGATCTGCTGGCCCGGTTCGGCGGCGAGGAATTCCTGATCGCCGTGCCCGACCTGCACAGCGGCCAGGCCCGGCTGACGGCCGATCGCCTGTGCCGGGCGGTCAACGCGGATCCGGTTGCGCTGCCTGGCAATGCGGGGGCCGTGCCCGTGACCATCAGTATCGGGCTGGCCCTGGAGGATCCGGCCGGCGCGGCCGCACGGCGGGCCGAACACGTTCAAAGCCGCGCCACTGGCCTGCTGGATCGCGCGGATGCGGCCCTGTATCGCGCCAAGGCCGACGGGCGCAATCAAGTCGGCCGCGCCGCCTGAAAGAGAAACAGCCCCGAAGGGCTGAGGGGCTGCTCTCTTCGTTAATTCCGCTTGGAGGGGCCGGGCGGCCCGTGGCGTTTCAGCCCGTCCTCCAGCCGGTCCGCATAGGCGGCACGCTCGGCATCGGACATCGCGGACAGGCGCTCGATCAGCAGCCGCTGCCCCAGTTCCTGACGTTCGGCCCCCGCCTGCATCTGCCGCATCAAGATCGCCTCGACCTGCTGCGCATCGTAGGGCCGCGCCCGCAGCGCCTGCAAAACGGTCGAGAATTCGGCGCGAATCTGTTCGCGGCTGGGGCGGTTGTCCCGGTATTCGGCGCGCAGACGCGCACCGATCGCGCGTTTATCCGCATGGCTAAGCGCATGGGTATAGGGCCCCACGATCCGCTCCAGACGGGGCGGGTGCCGCCCATCGCGCCCTCCGTCACGCGGCCCGTATTTGACCGCCGCGCCGATCACCAGACCGGCCACCGCCAGGTTCAACGCCAGCGAGGTAAACAGCACCACCTTCAGCCAGACGCGCATTCCGTTTTTCTTTTCAGGGGGTTGGGTTGTGTTCGTCATGCCTTATCCCTCTGCCAGTGTGAAATCGTAGCCGGGCATCAGATCCACCAGATAAAGATCGGTTTCCGCCCCCAGAAAGGTTTCCGCCGTCGTGGCCAGCGTGTCGGGCGGGTTCACCCCGATCCACAGCCCCGCCACCCCGGCCGTGGCCAGCCCGGCCATCGCAGGCCAGCCGCCCACCGCGTTCAGGAACTGCCGCAACCGCCCGCCCCGACGCCCCCGAGCCACCACAACGGGGCCCACCACAACGGGGCCGGGCTGCGCGGCCAGGGCATCGTCCAGCACCTGCTGCATGAAATCAGCCGAGGGCATGGCATCCTGCGCGCGCGCCTGGGCGAACAGATCGTCCAGATCGAAGCCGTCATTATGCTGGGTTTTCTTATCCATCTCAGTCATCTGTATACCCCAATTCCTCGCGTCGTCCGGCCAAAATGGCCGTCAGAGCCCGTTTTCCCCGTGCGGTCAGGCTTTCGACCGCCTCTGTGCTGATCTCCATGATCTCGGCGATTTCCGGGTTCGCCAGACCTTCGATGTGGCGCAGGCTGACTGCCAGGCGCTGCCGGTCCGGCAATTCCGCCAGGGCGCCTTGTAACGCGGCCATCCGGGCCTTCTGCTGCAAGGCGCCAGCAGCATCCTCGCGGTCGTCCTCGGGTTCAGGCACGGCATCCAGATCGACAGCGCGCTGTTTGCGCAGCCGGTCGGTGCATAGATTGGCCACCACCCGATAGAGCCACGTCGTCACCTTGGCCTCGCCCTGACGCCAGTCGGGCGCGATTTTCCACAGGCGCAGCATGGCCTCCTGGGCGACGTCCTCGGCCTCGGCACGGTCTGCCAGCATCCGGTTGGCCTGGCCGAAGGCGCGCGGGGTCAGGCGCACGTTCAGCGCGCGCGCGGCCTCGCTGTCGCCATTGGCATAGAGCACCAACAGCGCCTCGTCAGACACATCCGCAAAGGCATCAAAGGGCATCGTCATCGTCCTTTTGCCGTATCCTTTCGGCGCGCGCCGGGCAAGCCTGCCCGACGCCTTTGTTTCAGCGGATCAGCGGGTTATTGGCGCGGTTTGTTCTGGCAATCGCCGTTGCCCATGCCGTTGCCCATACCCTGGCCCATCATCCGTTTGCCTTCGCCATGGCCGCCGGGGCCGAAGCCGCGTTTTTCCATGCGGTCCTGCATCTGGGCGAATTCCTCGGCCGAGATGGCACCGTCACCGTCGCGGTCCAGCCGGTCGAACATCTTGCCCTGTTTCTTGGGCTGCATTTCCTCGAAGCTCAGCTTGCCGTCGTCATTGGCATCGCGGTCCACGATCATGTGCTTGGCGCGTTTGCCCATGCGCTCGGCCTGTTGAGCCTGCATCTGGGCGGTCATTTCCTCGGCGCTCAGGGTGCCGTCCTTATCGGTGTCGGCCGCATCGAACTTGGCCTTGAAATGAGCGGCGATCTCGTCTTGGGTGATCTTGCCGTCGCTGTTCGCATCGACCTCTTCGAACTGGAACATCTGTCCGCGCGGGCCCATATGATGACCGCCCATGCGATCCTTGCCAAAGGCCAGCGCAGCACCGGCCCCTGCGGTCAGAGTGACGGCGGCGATGGTCGAAATCAGAATGGCGCGTTTCATTTGCGTGTTCTCCGTTTTTGTTTGCTCTGGAAACCGGGTCTTGCCCCGTTTTCTGAGAGCTAAACGCGCCGGATCGGGGTTTCCGTCGGCTGCTGTCGCAAAAAACGGCATTCCTCACGCAGCCGTGATCACAGCCCCCGGCGGAATTTGCGACATCGGGACGCAAGGACAATGCGCGGGCTTTTTATTCATGCGCCGATACCCCAGTTTCCTCGGCTTAGGGAAATGCGAGGGAACCATGTCCGAAACCATTCACGCTGAACCGCGCGAAACCATGCCGGCGCTGATGCACGGCTGGAAACGTAAATGTCCATCTTGCGGCAATGGGCCGTTGCTCAAGGGCTATCTGTCCGTGCGCAAATCCTGCCCGGTCTGCAAGGAAGAGTTTCACCACCACCGCGCCGATGACGGCCCGGCCTATCTGACGATCCTGATCGTCGGCCACCTGATGGCCCCGCTGCTGCTGCTGGTGTTCGAAACCTGGCGCCCCGAGCCGCTGGTGCTGTTTACCATCTTCACTATTGGCACGGTTGCATTGTCGCTCTACCTTCTGCCTCGATTGAAGGGGGCGATGATCGGTTACCAATGGGCGCGTGGGATGTACGGGTTCGGCAAATCGGTCTGATCTCTCTGAGAGGGAGGCAATATGACCATAGACAAGACAGCGCTGCGCAACGCGGCGACGGTGATCGTGCTGCGGGACCGGCTGAACGATCCGCATGTGCTGATGGGCCAGCGCGGGGCCAAGGCGGCCTTTATGCCCAACAAATTCGTCTTTCCCGGCGGGGCCGTGGATGCCGAGGACGCGGACATCCCGCTGGCCTCGCAGATGCCGCAGATCTGCCGGGAACGTCTGCAAGAGGACACCGCGCAGGATCTGACCCATGCCCTGTCCGTCGCCGCCATCCGCGAGCTGTGGGAGGAAACCGGCCTGATCCTGGGGCAGAAAGGCGCGTGGGACATGGACCCGCCCGCCGATTGGGCCAGCTTTGCGGCCACCGGCTATCTGCCCGCAGCCCATCCGCTGCAATTCGTGTTCCGGGCGATCACGCCTCCGGGCCGGCCGCGCCGGTTTGACGCGCGGTTCTTCATGATTGATGCCGATGAGATCGCCAGCGACCTGGACGATTTCTCGGCCGCCTGTGATGAGCTGTCCCACCTGCAGTGGATACCGCTGCCCAAGGTGCGCGAGTTCGACCTGCCCTTCATCACCGAGGTGGTCCTGGCCGAGGTCGCCAAACGCGCCCATGACCTGAGCGCCCCCGCATCCGTCCCCTATTTCAAGAACAACGAAGAGGCCAACCTGTTCCTGCGCCTCAAAGGAGTAGGACCAATGACAGGACGGACGCACTGATCAGCGCGATCCCGGCGGCCTCGCGCCGGGTGATCCGCTCTTTGAAGAACAGCACCGAGGCCGCAATCGAGAAGATCACCTCGACCTGCCCCACCGCAAAGACATAGGCGGCATTCATCAACGTGAAGGCGGTGAACCAGCCAAGCGAACCGCCCAGCCCGCTCAGTCCCATCCAGACCGAGGTGCGCCAGGATGCCAGCACACGCCCCATCTGCCCCGGCTCGCGCCACAGCAGCCAGCCCGTCAGCCCCAGCGCCTGAGACAGCGTGACCAGCGCCAGCGCCACCAGCGCCCGCATCAGCGGATCGTCACTGCCCACCTGCAATGTCGCCCCGCGATACATCACCGCCGAAACCGCGAAAAACGCCCCCGACAGCAGCCCCAGCCCGGCGCTTTTGTTGATAAAACGGTGCTGGCCCGCGCCGTCCTGCCCCTTGCGATCGGACAAGATCAGCACCCCCACCAGCCCCAGCAGAATGGCCACCATCCCGCCGGTGCTGACCCGATCGCCCAGCACAATGAACCCCACCAGCGCGGTCTGCACCACCTCGGTTTTCTTAAAGGTGATGCCCACCGCGAAATTCCGTTCGGCAAACAGCGCCACCACGCACCAGGTGGCCAGCACCTGCGCCAGAGCCCCCAACAAGGCATAGGGAAGGAAAACCGGGCCCAGCTGCGGCACGCCCTGCCCGCTCAGCCAGATATAGGCGCCCGCCGCCGTCACCACAAAAGGCGCCGAATACAGAAACCGCGCCAGCGTCGCCCCCCCGGCGCTGAGCGTGCCGCCCGCCAGCATCTTTTGCAGCATAAAGCGCAGCGTCTGAAACGCCGCCGCCACGACAGAGATCACGATCCAGGCCATTGGGTCTCCTTTCAGGGGGGGCAGAGCGGCTTAGTCCACGCAGATTTCCAGCGCCTGGCCCTGCCCGTCCAGAACCCCATAGCAGCCAAATTTCGGCGTGATCTTTGAACATGTGCGGCTGCCGGCCAGGCACGCCCCCGTGCAATCCAAGGCCCCCGAGCAGGATTTCCCCGCATCCGGCGTGGGCACAAAACACAGGAAATCCGGGGAAAGCCCGCCGCGCCCATAGGTTCCGCCCCGCGCTGCACAGGCCGCCTGCGCGGCCGGATCGGGCCGGGGCAGCTGCGGATCGCGCGGCTGGCACCCGCTCAGCGCCAGCCCGACAAGCAAAACCCCGAAACGCCGCATCAAAACGGCATTGGATGGGCTTTGTGCGCGGCATCCAGTTCTTTCATGACCTCATCGGACAGTTCCAGATCCGCCGCCTCCAGCGCGTGCTCTAGCTGCGCCAGCGTTGTCGCGCCGAAAATCACCGAGGTCATGAACGGACGTTTGCAGCACCAGGCCAGCGCCATATGCACCGGGTCCAGCCCATACCGCGCCGCCACCGCCAGGTAGGCATCCACAGCCGGCCGCACCCGGTCCGTCATCCGCCCGCCCAATTCGGGCACCAATGACATCCGCGAGCCCTCGGGCACTGCCTGCCCCTGATATTTCCCGGTCAAAAGCCCCACCGCCAGAGGCGAATAGGACAGCAGTCCGATATCCTCGTTGGCGGCAACCTCGGCCAGGTCGGTATCGAACAGACGGCACAGCAGCGAATATTCATTCTGCACCGAGGCCACCCGCGGCCCGCCCGTCTTTTCCGCCATCATCGCCCACATAGAGCAGCCCCAGGCGCTCTCGTTCGACAGGCCGAAATGCCGGATGTTGCCCTTTTCAACCTGCTTTTGCAGCGCGCCCAGCGCGTCCTCCATATGCGCAATGGTCTCGGCCCGGCTCTGCGATGAAGGATCGTAGCGCCAATTCTTGCGGAACATATAGCTGCCCCGGTTCGGCCAGTGAAATTGATAGAGGTCGATGTAATCGGTCTGAAGCCGCTTCAGAGAGCCCTCGATCGTGGCCGAACTGATCGGCGCCCCATCCCGCACGGCCTGCAAGCCCTCGCCCGAATGTTTGGTGGCCAGGATATACTCTCCGCGGCGCGACGGGTTGGCGCGGTGCCAATTGCCCAGAATTTCCTCGGTCCGCCCGATGGTTTCCCTGGACACCGGATTCACCGGATACATCTCGGCCGTGTCCACAAAGTTGATCCCGCGTGCCAGCGCCATGTCCATCTGCGCATGGCCCTCTGCCTGCGAAGTCTGCGTGCCAAAGGTCATCGTGCCCAGGCACAATTGCGACACGTGCAGCCCCGTCCGGCCCAATGGGTTGGTTTTCATGCTCCTGCTCCCCTGCTTGCAACCTATGGCGAAGATACTGCGGCATTCGCAAAAGACCAGAAGATGCGGAAAGTATCCCCCGATAATTTGGGGGCCAGCCCCCAAACCCCCGGAGTATTGTCAGAGCAAAGAAAGAACCGGGTGAGCAGGCACGTCACATGTTGGCACACGGCGGGACCGCAGCCGGAGGCGAGGATCACGTAAACCTGTGCGCGCGGCAGCGCGCTCTTTTTGGGAAGAGTTGCGGGCTGGCACACGGGCGCGGCTTGGGGTAAAGGAAGCGGGCAACGCATCGAAGGGCAAGCGTATATGGCACGTCATCTGATCACCTCGGCAATTCCTTATATCAATGGGATCAAGCATTTGGGCAATCTTGTGGGCTCTCAGTTGCCTGCCGATCTTTTTGCCCGTTATCAGCGTGCCCGCGGCAATGAAGTGTTGTTTTTGTGCGCAACCGACGAGCATGGCACGCCCGCCGAGCTGGCCGCGGCCAAGGCCGGGCAGCCTGTTGCGGAATATTGCGCCCAGATGCATGAGGTTCAGGCCAGGATCGCCGAAGGGTTCCGCCTGTCCTTTGATCATTTCGGCCGGTCCTCCAGCCCTGAAAATCATGCGTTGACCCAGCATTTGGCCGGCAAACTGGCTGAAAACGGTCTGATCCGCGAAGTCACTGAAAACCAGATGTATTCCAAGGCCGATGGCCGTTTCCTGCCCGACCGCTATATCGAGGGCACCTGCCCCAATTGCGGTTTCGACAGCGCGCGGGGCGATCAGTGCGACAATTGCACCAAGCAGCTGGACCCGGTGGAGTTGATCAACCCGCACTCGACCATCAGCGGCTCGACCGATCTGGAGATGCGCGAGACCAAGCACCTGTACCTGTGCCAATCCAAGATGAAAAACCAGCTGGAGGAATGGATCGACACGCGCGAGGGCTGGCCGGTTCTGACCACCTCGATCGCTAAGAAATGGCTGAATGACGGCGACGGCCTGCAAGACCGCGGGATCACTCGCGATCTGGACTGGGGCATTCCGGTGAAAAAGGGCGATCAGGATTGGCCCGGCATGGAGGGCAAGGTTTTCTATGTCTGGTTTGATGCGCCCATCGAGTACATCGCCTGTGCCCAGGAATGGGTGAATGCGGGCAAGGGCGACGACTGGGCCCGCTGGTGGCGCACCGACAAGGGCGCCGATGACGTGACCTATACCCAGTTCATGGGTAAGGATAACGTGCCGTTCCATACGCTCTCCTTCCCAGCCACCATGCTGGGCTGCGGCGAGCCGTGGAAGCTGGTCGATTACATCAAATCCTTCAACTACCTGAACTATGACGGCGGCCAGTTCTCTACCTCGCGCGGGCGCGGGGTATTCATGGATCAGGCGCTGGAGATCCTGCCCGCCGATTACTGGCGCTGGTGGCTGCTAAGCCATGCGCCCGAAAGCTCGGACAGCGAATTCACCTGGGAAAACTTCCAGGCTGCGGTCAACAAGGATCTGGCCGATGTGCTGGGCAATTTCGTCAGCCGGATCACCAAGTTCTGCCGCTCGAAATTCTCTGAAACCGTGCCCGAAGGCGGCAGCTTTGGTGCAGCCGAGGAAGCGCTGATCGCCGATCTGACCGGCAAAATCCGCGCCTATGAACAGTTCATGGAGGACAAAGAGGTCCGCAAGGCCGCGCAGGAATTGCGCTCGATCTGGGTGGCGGGCAATGAATATCTGCAAGCCGCCGCGCCCTGGTCCACCTTCAAAACCGACCCCGAGCAAGCCGCCGCACAGGTGCGTCTGGGGCTGAACCTGATCCGGCTCTATGCGGTTTTGTCCGCGCCCTTCATTCCCGATGCCAGCGCTGCGATGCTGGCGGCCATGCAGACCACCGATAGCAGCTGGCCCGATGACGTGCCCGCCGCGCTGAATGCCCTGCCGGCGGGCCATGGCTTTACCGTGCCGGACGTGCTGTTCAGCAAGATCACCGATGATCAGCGCAGCGAATGGCAGGAACGCTTTGCCGGGGTTCGGACCTGACGGCAGCCCTTGGCCTTGGCCGCGAAACATGCAAACTCCCTCTTATAGCGAGAGGGAGTTTTTTCATGAACGGAGCCGAGGCCCTGGTCCAAAGTCTGTTGAACGCAGGCATCGACACATGTTTCGCCAATCCCGGCACAAGCGAGATGCACTTCGTCGCCGCGCTGGATCGCCATCCGGGGATGCGCTGCGTTCTGGGCCTGTTCGAGGGCGTGGTGACAGGTGCCGCCGATGGCTATGGCCGGATGATGGACAAACCGGCCGTCACCCTGATGCATTGCGGCCCCGGCCTGACCAATGGCATGGCCAACCTGCACAACGCGCGCCGCGCCAATACGCCAGTGCTGAATCTGATCGGCGATCAGGCCGACAGTATCGTGGCCGAAGACCCGCCGCTCACCGCCGACACCACCGCTCTGGCGCAAACTCTGTCCGTCTGGACCCGCCGCAGCCACGATCCCGCGCGCGTTGCCGCCGACGCGATGGAGGGCCTGCGCGCCAGTCTCGAATCCCCCGGCGTGGCCTCACTGATCCTGCCCTCGGATGCTGCCTGGACCGAGGGCGGCCAACTGGCCCCCGCCCTGCCCCCTGCCGCCCCCACCGGCCCCACCGGCCTGGCCGTGGACCGCGCCGCGCAAATGCTGACCAATGGGCGCAAAACCGTGCTGCTGCTGTCCAACCGCGCCCTGCGCGAGGCGCCACTGGAACTCGCCGGCCGCATCGCCCACAAAACCGGCGCCCGCCTGATGACCCTGTCGCAAATCCCGCGCCTTCAGGCCGGCCTGGGCCGTGTCCCGATTGAACGCATCCCCTACAATGTGGATCTCTCGATCAAAGCCCTGGCCGGAACCGAGCAGATCATCCAGATCGGAGCCCGCACGCCGGTCAATTTCTTCGCCTACCCCGGCAAGCCCAACACCCCCATGCCACAGGGCTGCACATGCCACCTGGTCACCCGCCCCGATCAGGATCACATGGCCGCGCTGGACGCCATCGCCCAGGCCGTGGGGGCCAAAACCGATGCGCCTCGGCCCGATGTCCCCGATCACGGCCCCCTCACAGGCCGCCCCACCCCCGAGCTTCTGGGCGCAGCCATCCAGCAAACCCTGCCCGAAAACGCAATCATCGTGGACGAAAGCGTCAGCTACGGCCGCGCCCTTCTGCCCGCATTCTGGACAGCCGCCCCGCATGACTACCTGCACCTGAACGGAGGCTCGATCGGCCTGGGCATCCCCATGGCCACCGGCGCCGCCACCGCCTGCCCGGACCGCCGCGTCGTCGCGCTCCAGGCCGACGGCTCCGCCCTCTACACCCTCCAGGGCCTGTGGACGCAGGCCCGCGAAGGCCTGAACGTCACCACCATCGTCCTGTCCAACCGCAGCTATGCCATCCTTCAGGGCGAAATGACCGCCGTCGGCGCCACCATGGGCGCCGCCGCACACGATCTCTTCACCCTCGACCGCCCAGCGCCCGACTGGCAATCGCTGGCCCGCGGTTTCGGCATCCCCGCCACCCGCGCTCAGACAATCGAAACCCTGATCACACAAATCAACCGAGCCAACGCCACCCCCGGCCCCAGCCTGATCGAACTGCTGATCTGATCCCGTTTCTTTCTGACAGCAATACTCCGGGGTGAATGCGCGCAGCGCAGAGGGGCAGCGCCCCTCCTTCAGCTTTTCCTGACAAACTGCGTCAGGATCACAATGCGCTGCCCATCCACCCGGCCCTCGATCTGCCCGGCATTGTCCGGCACCAGCGAGATATTGCGCACAGCCGTGCCCCGCTTGGCGGTGAAACCCGCACCCTTCACCGGCAGATCCTTGATCAGCACCACACTGTCCCCCTGCGCCAGAATCGCGCCATTGCTGTCACGATGCGGGGTCGATGCCTCGTCCATCCCCGCCTCGGCCCAGGACAGCACCTCCGGCTCCAGATAGGCGATATCCAGAACATCCGTCGCCCAGGCCGTATTCAAAGCGCGCAGCAACCGATAGGCCAGAACCTGAACCGCTGGCTCGGGGCTCCAGATCGCCTCATTAAGACAGGTCCAATGCGGCCCATCCGTCACTTCTCCGGCCAGGCCCGCGGCGCATGTGGCACAGAGCGTCACCACATCCTCGCGCGGCGCAACCGCATGATCCCAGGCCTCAGCGGCCCCACATAGCTGACAGCTCATATCCCGATTCCCTGTATGATTCCTGCGTCTTATACCTGCACCTGCGGCTCTGGTCAGACCGTCATCGCCGCCGCCACGGCACGTTTCCACCGGGCGTATTTTTCTGCGCGCGCGGCGGGCGGCATCTGCGGGTCGAACCGCCGCTCGGCCGCCCAGCCCGCCGCAAACCCGGCCCGATCGGGATAGAGCCCCGCCCGCATCCCCGCCAGCCAGGCCGCACCGCGCGCTGTTGTCTCCAGCACTTGGGGCCGATCCACCGGCGCGCCCAGAATATCCGCCAGAAACTGCATCGTCCAATCCGAGGCCGCCATGCCCCCGTCCACACGCAGCACCGTCTCGCTTGCCGAAGGCCAGTCGGCGCGCATCGCCTCCAGCAGATCACGGGTCTGCAATCCGACGCTTTCCAGCGCGGCGCGGGTAAATTCCGCAGGGCCCGAATTGCGCGTCAGACCGAACACCGCCCCCCGCGTCTGCGGCGCCCAATACGGCGCGCCCAGCCCGGTGAACGCCGGCACGATCACCAAATCCTGCGCCGGGTCCGCAGCCCGCGCCAGCGCACCGCTTTCGCTGGCTTTTTCCAGAATTCCCAGCCCGTCCCGCAGCCATTGCACCACGGCCCCCGCAATAAAAATCGAGCCCTCCAGCGCATAGGTTCGTCGCCCATCCAGTTGATAAGCAATTGTAGTCAGTAGCTTATTTTCAGACATAACCGGCACTTCTCCGGTATTGAGCAACGCGAAACAGCCCGTCCCATAAGTGGATTTCATCATGCCGGGCTGAAAACATGCCTGCCCGATCGTGGCCGCCTGCTGATCGCCCGCAACGCCCAAAATCGGGGTCCGCGCGCCCAGCAGATCGGTCTCGCCAAAATCGGCGGCACAGTCGCGCACCTCGGGCAGCAGGCTGCGCGGGATGTCCAGAGCGGCGCAGATTTCAGGGCTCCAATCGCCTGTGTGGATGTCAAACAGCAAGGTCCGCGCGGCGTTGGTGGCATCGGTGGCATGAACCCGTCCGCCGGTCAGTTTCCAGATCAGATAGCAATCCACCGTGCCAAAGCGCAGCTTGCCCGCCTCGGCCCGCGCGCGGGCACCGGCGACGTTCTCCAGCAGCCATTTCAGCTTGGTGCCGGAAAAATACGGATCGAGCAGCAGCCCCGTCTGCTGGCGCACGGTCTGCTCAAGCCCCGCCGCGCGCAACGTATCGCACAGGTCCGCTGTCCGCCGGTCCTGCCAGACGATAGCATTGTGCAGGCATTCCCCCGTCTCGGCATCCCACAGCAGGGTTGTCTCGCGCTGGTTGGTGATCCCGATCCCGGCAATATCCGCCCCCGTCAGCCCGGCCTGCGCCACGGCCTGCTGGGCGGACCGGGCGGTGGTGTCCCACAAATCCTGTGGCGCGTGCTCGACCCAGCCAGAGGCCGGAAAATACTGTGGGAATTCGTGCTGGGCCACGGCAATCGCCCGCATCCGAGCATCAAACACAATCGCGCGGCTGGATGTCGTGCCCTGATCGAGCGCCAGAATATAGCCCATCGTTTCCTCCTGAACTGCGTGCAGTCTGCCCCGGAAATCAAGCACTTGCCAAGTGATCTTGCATCCAGGCGTCAATCTGCGCGATCTGATCTTGCGTCAGATGCAGCCCCAGGCGCGTGCGCCGCCAGACCACATCCTGCGCACTGCGAGCAAATTCATGAGCGATCAGCCAGCGTAGCTCGGGTTCGAAAAGCCCCGCGCCGAAATCGCGGCCCAGATCGTCCAGCCCCCTGGGATGGCCCAGAACCTGCTGCACCTCGGTGCCGTAGCAACGGAACAGGCGCTGCACCTGCGCGGGCGGCAAAAACGGCAGCGCCGCCTGAAGATCGGCCAAACGCTGCGCCGTTTCAGCCACGGGAAAATCCCCACCAGCCAGGGGCACCCGCGCAGTCCAGCCCGGCCCCATCTGCGCAAACCAGGGCGCCAGACGATTGACCGCCTGCTCGGACAATTTGCGATACGAGGTGATCTTACCGCCGAAAACCGACACAAGCGGCGCGCCGCTCCGATCCAGTTTCAGCACGTAATCGCGTGTGGCCGAGCGCGCATCCCCCGCCCCGTCATCATACAGCGGCCGCACCCCTGAGAAGCTCCAGACGATGTCCTCGGCGCGCAGTGGCTGGCGGAAATAGCGGTTGGCGAACCCCAGCAGATAATCGCGCTCGGCCGGGGTGCATTCAGCGGCTGTCTCGGCCCCCGGATGATCCTGATCGGTGGTGCCAATCAGGGTGAAATCCTGCTCATAGGGAATGGCGAAAATGATCCGCCCGTCCACGCCTTGCAGGAAATAGCAGCGCGCATGGTCAAACATCCGCGGCACCACGATGTGACTGCCGCGCACCAGACGGACGCGCGCGGTGGGCTGCACGCCCTCGATCCGGTCCAGCACCCGTTCGACCCAGGGCCCTGCCGCGTTCACCAGCGCGCGCGCCTGAACGGTGCGGCTCTGCCCGTCCGTTTCCAGCGTGATCTGCCAGTGATCCGCCGCGCGCCGGGCCGCCGTCATGCGAGTGCGCACCATCACATCCGCGCCTCGCCGGGCCGCATCGCGCGCGTTCAGCGACACCAGCCGCGAATCCTGCACCCAGACATCGGAATATTCAAAAGCCTTGCGAAAATCGGGCCGCAAAGCCGCCCCCGCCGCATCGCGCGACAGATTCACAGACCGCGTTCCCGGCAGCAGTTTGCGCCCGCCCAGATGGTCATACAGAAACAGGCCGAACCGGATCATCCAGGCCGGGCGCCGGCCCTTTAGCCAGGGGAAAACGCTGGCCAGCAACCGCGAGGCCGGGGTCTGCCCCTCGAACCGCATATCCGCGTGATAGGGCAGCACAAACCGCATCGGCCAGGCGATATGCGGCATCGCGGCCAGCAGGGTCTCGCGTTCGATCAGGGCCTCGCGGACCAGGCGCAGTTCGAAATATTCCAGATAGCGCAGCCCGCCGTGAAACAGCTTGGTCGAGGCCGAGGACGTCGCCCCCCCCAGATCGCCCATTTCCGCCAGCCCGACCCGCAGCCCCCGGCCCGCCGCATCGCGCGCAATCCCGCAGCCATTCACGCCGCCGCCGATGACGAACAGATCATAGAGGTCTTTCATGATGCGCTCCTTTGCGATCTACCTGCGCGCGCCGGCGCGGCAGGTCAAGCGGGCCTTCACGTCATGCCGCAATCTTCTTACGGTCTTCATCAAACCGTTACCTGCCGCATTTGCGCCCACTTGCACAAAAATTAGGCCACATCACGCAGGCCGCCCGGAAAGGAACGTCGATCTCTTGTGCATTTGCCCGCAAAGCCATCAAATTAACCTATCCAGGCAACGCTCGACACATGCGAGACCATGAACACGAAACCACACTTCTTCGATGAGATGTTCGACGCCTCGGGATCGCCCCGAGCCCCCTACAGCCTCTATAATGAGTGGTTCGGCCAGGAAGACACCAAGCATCTGCGCAAGAAATCGCAAGAGGCCGAGGCCTTCTTTCGCCGGATCGGCATCACTTTCAACGTCTATGGGCAGCAAGAAGCAGACGAGCGTCTGATCCCCTTTGACATCGTTCCGCGCATCATTTCGGCGCGCGAATGGGCCCGTCTGGAACAAGGGATCGAGCAGCGCGTGCGCGCGATCAACGCCTTCCTTTATGACATCTACCACCGGCAGGAAATCCTGCGGGCCGGGCGGGTTCCCAAGGATCTGATCGCCCGGAACGAGGCGTTCTTGCCGCAGATGATCGGCCTGAACCCGCCCGGCGGGGTCTATACCCATATCGTGGGCACCGATCTGGTGCGCACCGGGGAAAACGAATTTTTCGTGCTCGAAGACAACGCGCGCACGCCCTCGGGGGTCAGCTATATGCTGGAAAACCGCGAGACCATGCTTCAGATGTTCCCCGAGCTGTTCACCAAGCTGAAGGTGCGGCCGGTGTCCTCGTACCCGCAAAATCTGCGCCGCTCGCTGTCCGATTGCGCCCCTGACGCCTGCGTCGGAGACCGCCCCGTGCTGGCCGTTCTGACGCCGGGGATCTATAATTCAGCCTATTTCGAACACGCCTTCCTAGCCGATCAGATGGGCGCCGAGCTGGTGGAATCCCACGATCTGCGCATCGTGGACGGGCGTGTCTGTATGCGCACCACGCGCGGCTATCAGCCGATTGACGTGCTGTATCGCCGTGTCGATGACGACTATCTGGACCCGCTGAACTTCAACCCGGATTCGATGCTGGGCGTGCCCGGCATCATGGATGTCTATCGCGCGGGCGGCATCACCATCGCCAACGCGCCGGGCACCGGGATTGCGGACGATAAGGCTTTGTATTCCTACATGCCTGATATTGTTGAGTTTTACACGGGCGAAAAGGCGATCTTGCAAAACGTGCCAACCTGGCGCTGCTCGGAGCCCGACAGCCTGAAATACGTGCTGGATAACCTGGCCGATCTGGTGGTGAAAGAGGTCCACGGGTCCGGCGGCTACGGCATGTTGGTCGGCCCCGCCGCCAGCAAACGCGAGCTGGAGCGTTTCGCCAGAAAACTGCGCGCCCGCCCGTCCAATTATATCGCGCAGCCCACGCTGGCCCTGTCCACCGTGCCGATCATGGCGAAAAAGGGCCTGGCCCCGCGCCATGTGGACCTGCGCCCGTTTGTGCTGGTCTCGCCCGACAAGGTGCGCATCACCCCCGGAGGCCTGACCCGCGTCGCGCTGAAAGAGGGCTCTTTGGTGGTGAATTCCTCGCAGGGCGGTGGAACCAAAGATACCTGGGTGCTGGGGGATTAAAACATGCTGGGAAAAACCGCTGGCGGCCTGTTTTGGATGTTCCGCTATCTTGAACGCTGCGAAAATACCGCCCGCCTGCTGGACGCGGGCTGGCGCATCGCGCTGACGCGCTCGGGCGATACCACGGGCGAATGGGAAAGCGTGATCAACACCGCCGGAATCCGCGATCTGTACAATCAGAAATACGACAATTTCGACGCGGCCAATGTGATTAGCTTTCTGCTGCGCGACCCGGATAACCCATCGTCGGTGCTGTCCTCAATCACGGCGGCGCGGTCAAATGCGCGGCTGGTCCGCACGGCGCTGTCCTCTGAGGTGTGGGAGGCCGTGAACGAATACTGGATGGCGATGAAGGCCGCCCTGGCCCGCCCGGTGACGCAGAAAAACCTGGCTGGCATCCTGTCCGAAATCCGCAACCGTACCGCCATCGTGCGCGGCACGCTGCATGGCACGATGCTGCGCAACGACATCTATAATTTCTGCCGTCTGGGCACTTTCGTGGAACGCGCCGACAACACCGCGCGCATTCTGGACGTGAAATACTATGTGCTGCTGCCCTCGGCCTCGTTCGTGGGCTCGTCCATGGATAATGCGCAGTGGGAAAATATTCTGCGCTCGGTCTCGGCGGAACGGGCTTTTTCCTGGCTGAACGGAGGCGAGATCACCCCCGTCGCCATCGCCGAATTCCTGCTGCTGGACCGGCGGATGCCGCGCAGCCTGGCCTTCTGCCATTCAAAAATTCTGGAAAACCTGGACCTTCTGGAAAGCGATTACGGCCAGCGCCAGCCCTGCCAGGATCTGTCGGAAAAATGCACCGCTCGGTTCCGAAATCGCCGCGTCTCTGAGATTTTCGAAGAGGGCCTGCACGAATTCCTGGAAAGCGCGATCCACAGCACCGCCCATCTGGCCGCCCAGATCGAGCAAGACTACAGGTTTTACGGGTGACCCCATGCGACTAAGCATTTCTCATTTAACTACATACACTTATGAACACCCTGACAGCTATGCTCTGCTGCAATTACGGCTAAAACCGCGGGATGGGCATGGCCAAACGGTGATCGACTGGAGCACCGAAGTGACCGGCGGCACCCCGCAGCTCAGCTTTGATGATGAATACGGTAACCATGTGGACCTGATCCTGGTGGACCCCGACGCAACCCAGCTGACCATCGCCTCAGAGGGGATCGTCGATGTCGAGGATCACGCCGGCGTTCTGGGCACGCATAAGACATTCACGCCGCTGTGGCTCTATGAGGCGGCCACGCCGCTGACCGCGCCGGGCAAATCCCTGCGCAAGCTGGCCACCCGGATGAAGGCGCTTGCGGACGAGCCCTTGCTGTCCCGAATGCACACATTGTCGGCGCTGATCGCCGAGACCGTCACCTATGAAACCGGCCGCACCGATGCCGCCACCACGGCCGAGACCGCCCTGGCTGCGGGCCACGGGGTTTGCCAGGATCACGCCCATATCATGATCGCCGTGGCGCGGCTGATGGGGGTGCCGGCGCGCTATGTCTCGGGCTATCTGCTGATGGATGACCGCACGCAGCAGGACGCCGCCCATGCCTGGGCCGAGGTCTGGATCGACGGGCTGAGCTGGGTTGGCTTCGATGTTTCGAACGCGATCTGCCCCGATGATCGCTATGTGCGTGTGGCCGTGGGCCGCGATTATCGCGACGCGGCGCCGACCCATGGAATTCGCCACGGTACGGGCGGCGAAGATCTGTCCGTGGCCTTGAAAATCCAAAGCCAGACGGGCCAATAAGAGCACGCGCTTTCGAATCGGAACAGGAAACATGACTTATTGCGTCGGGCTCTGCCTTAACCACGGATTGGTGTTCATGTCGGACACCCGGACGAATGCCGGTGTGGATAACATCTCGACCTTCAAAAAGATGTCCACCTGGGAAATCCCCGGCGAGCGCGCCATCACCATCATGAGCGCAGGCAATCTGGCCACCACCCAGGCGGTGATCAGCATTCTGGAGGAACGCGCCAAAGAGGTCGCGGACCGCGATCCGGGCCTTCTGTCTGCCCAATCCATGTTCCAGGTCGCCACTCTGGTGGGCCGCACCCTCAAAGAGGTCATCGCCACCAATGCTCAGGCCGGCCAGCGCGCTGACAGTGCCTTTAACGCGACCTTGCTGGTCGGCGGGCAGGTGGGCGACGGGCAGATGCGCCTGTTCCTGATCTACCCCGAAGGCAATTTCATCGAGGCCGGCGCGGACACCCCGTTCTTTCAGATCGGCGAGACGAAATACGGCCGACCGATCATCCTGCGGGCCTATGATCCGGACATGTCCTTCGAAGAGGCGATCAAACTGCTGCTGGTCAGCTTTGATTCCACGATCAAGGCAAACCTGTCCGTCAGCCCGCCGCTGGACGTGCATGTCTATGAGAAGGACAGCCTGAAAATCGGCCGCACGTTCCGGATCGAAGGGGATGATCCCTATTTTCTGGAAATCTCGAACGGATGGGGCGTGGCCCTGCGTGAGGCCTTTTCCCATCTGCCGGAATTCACGTTCAAAGACTAAGGCACCTCCGTATTCTGTGCGGCTTTGGGGCAGGCTCGCCGAAGCGTCTTAATTTTACGTAAACATCTTGGCGATATCGCCTATGATCTAGCGCAAAGCCTGGATTGCGCCCGGCGGGTATTTTCCCTGGGGTAAGCTCTTCGGGCTTGTAAATCTGGCTCGGCAATCATATTCCAGAGTCAGAATGTGAATACATTGGCACACAGCGCCGAAAGGACCCCACTGATGAAACGCCTGATGACTGCCATTTTGCTGGGGCTGCTGCCCTCGATTGCTGCGGCCGGGGATATTCCGCTGCGCCCCAGCCCCGTCACCGAATGGAAGGCCGTTTATGGCCGGATCGAGGCCCGAGACCGGGTGCCCGCCCGCGCGCGCATCGGCGGCACGCTGACCCAGCTGACCGTCACCGAGGGCGATCTGGTGACAGCCGGGCAGGCTCTGGCCACGATTGTGGATGAAAAACTGGATTTTCAGCTGGGCGCGATTGATGCGCAGCTGACCTCGCTGCGCTCGCAGCTGGAAAACGCCGAAACCGAGCTGCAACGCGGCGAGGAATTGCTGGCGCGCGGCGTGACCACCGTGCAGCGGCTGGATGCTCTGCGCACACAGGTTGAGGTGCTGACCGGCCAGATCGAGGCCACCACCGCCAATCGCCGCGTCATCGAACAGCAAACCGCCGAGGGCACCGTTCTGGCCCCTGCGACGGGCCGCGTTCTGGATGTGCCCGTTACCAAGGGGGCCGTGCTGCTGCCGGGCGAGGCCGTGGCCACCATCGGCGGCGGCGGGTTCTTTCTGCGACTGGCCATCCCCGAACGCCACGCCACGGCGCTAGAGGTCGGGGCCGACATCCAGATCGAGGGCGCGACTGGCACGCTGGTGCGCATCTACCCGCAGATCGAAAACGGCCGCGTGATCGCCGATGTCGAGGTCGCCGGCCTGCCCGACGCCTTTGTCGATGCTCGTGTTCTGGTGCGTATCCCGGTGGGGCAGCGCATGGCTCTGGTGATCCCGCAAGAGCGGCTGATCACCCGGCAAGGGCTTGATTTCGTGGCCGTTCTGCATGAGGGCGCTCCGATTTTGAAAACCGTCGTTCCCGGCGTGGCCCAGGACGGAATGGTGGAAATTCTGACCGGGCTGACCGCCGGTGACGTGCTGACCGACATCCAAGAGGCCAACCATGAGTGAGCCGCAGAAACTGGGCATTGCGGGCGGGCTGACGCGCGCCTTTATCACCTCGCCGCTGACGCCGCTGTTCATCATCGCCGCGCTGGCCGTGGGGATCGTGGCGCTGATCACCCTGCCGCGCGAAGAAGAGCCGCAGATCTCGGTGCCTCTGGTGGACATCCATTTGCAGGCGCCGGGCCTGAAGGCCCCCGATGCCGTCAAACTGGTCACCGAGCCGATGGAGACCATCGTCAAGGGCATCAACGGGGTCGAGCATGTCTACTCGCAAACCGAGGATGACGGCGCCATGGTCACTGCGCGGTTTGTCGTGGGCACCTCGGCGGATGCGGCGATTCTGCGGGTGCACGATAAGATCCGCGCCAATATGGATCGCATCCCCGTGGGCATCCCCGAGCCGCTGATCGTGGGGCGCGGGATTGATGACGTCGCGATTGTCTCGCTGACGCTCTCGCCCAAGCCGGGGCATGACGACATCACCGCCAATGACCTGACCCGCATCGCGCGTGAGCTGCGCGCCGAAGTGTCGAAAATCGGCGATGTCGGCCTGACATATCTGGTCGGCGAAGCCCCCGAGGCAATCCGCGTGACGCCCGATCCGGACCGGCTGGCGCTGTACGGCGCAACGCTGCAACAGCTGGCCGGTAAGGTGCAGGGGGCGAACGCCTCGCAAAACACGGGCAAGCTGCGCGACGCAGGCCAGATGATTGACCTTGTGGCCGGCGAAACCCTGACCACGCCCGCGGAAATCGCCAGCCTGCTGGTCACTACCCGCGACGGGCGGCCTGTCTATGTCAGTGACGTGGCGGATGTGGAATTCATCGCCGACAGCTCGGATCAGATCTCCGCCAATGTCAGCAAACAGGATGGGCAGATCCTGCGCGCCCCTGCCGTCACCCTGGCCGTGGCCAAACGCGCAGGCGCCAATGCCGTGGTCGTGGCCGAGGAAATCCTGCACAAAATCCACATGGCCGAGGGCCGCCTGATCCCCGACACGATCGCCGTGCAGATCACCCGCGATTACGGCGAAACCGCCAATGAAAAGGCCAACGAGCTGCTGTTCCATCTGGGTCTGGCCACCGTGTCCATCATCGGGCTGGTGCTGCTGGCCATCGGCTGGCGCGAATCCATCGTGGTGGCGATTGTCATTCCGGTGACCATCCTGCTGACGCTGTTTGCGGCCTGGATCATGGGCTATACGCTGAACCGGGTGTCGCTGTTCGCGCTGATCTTCTCGATCGGGATTTTGGTGGATGACGCCATCGTGGTGATCGAAAACATCGCCCGCCACTGGGGCATGAAGGACGGGCGCGACCGCAAACAGGCCGCGATTGATGCCGTGGCCGAGGTGGGCAACCCCACCATCGTCGCCACGCTGACGGTGGTTGCTGCGCTGCTGCCGATGCTGTTCGTCTCGGGGCTGATGGGGCCCTATATGTCGCCGATTCCGGCCAATGCCAGCGCCGCGATGATTTTTAGCTTCTTCGTGGCGGTGATGATCACGCCCTGGCTGATGCTGAAGGTGGCAAGCAAGGCCCCAACCCACGCCGAGGGCAGCGAACACGGCGGCCATGACGGCGGCGTCATGGGCCGCGCCTATGCGGCCATCGCCCGGCCCGTGCTGAAATCCAAGGGCATCAGCCTGGCGTTTCTGCTGATCACGGCGGTGCTGTCCTTCGGCTCTTTGGGCGCGCTGTATACCAAGGACGTGACCGTCAAACTGCTGCCCTTTGACAATAAATCCGAGCTGTCGGTGATCATCGACATGCCCGAAGGCACGAGCGTCGAGCAAACCGATGCCGTCGCCCAGGCCGTGGCCCGCAAGGTGCTGGAACTGCCCGAGGTCGTCTCGGCCCAGACCCACGCGGGCACCGCCGCACCGTTCAACTTCAACGGGCTGGTGCGGCACTATTATCTGCGCGAACGGCCCCATATGGGCGACGTGCAAATCCTGCTGACGCCCAAACATGACCGCGACCGCTCCAGCCACGAACTGGCGCTGGAAATCCGCCAGATGATCGCCCAGATCGACCTGCCCGCCGGCGCCAGCCTGAAAACCGTGGAACCCCCGCCCGGACCGCCCGTGATGGCCACCCTGCTGGCCGAGGTCTACGGCCCCACACCCCAGGCCCGGCGCGAAGCCGCCACCAAGATCCGCGCGGCCTTTGAAACCATCCCCTATGTGGTGGATGTGGATGACAGTTTCGGCACCCAGCCGCGCCGCCTGCGCGCCACGGTCAACACCGATAATCTGGAGTTCTTCCAGGTGCAGGAACAGGACGTGTTCGATACCATCGCCTTGTTGAACGCGGGCCAGACCGTGGGCTATTCGCACCGCGGCGCAGGCCGCCACCCCATCCCGATCCTGATCGCGCGGGACAAGGGAATGCGGGTGCTGGACGAAAGCTTCCTGTCCACGCCGATCCCCGCCAACGTCCTGCCCGGCGCGCGCGGCGTGGTGGAACTGGGTGACGTGATCGAGGTCAGCGAAGAATACGCCTCCTTCCCGATCTTCCGCCACAACGGCCGCTATGCCGAAATGGTCACGGCCGAGCTGGCCGGCGATTTCGAGGCCCCGCTCTATGGCATGATCGAGATCGCCGCCGCCCTGGACAAGATGGACTGGCCGACAGGCACCAAACCCACAATCAGCCTCTATGGCCAGCCGCAGGACGAATCCCAAACCACCCTGCTGTGGGATGGTGAATGGGAGGTCACATACGTCACCTTCCGCGACATGGGCGCAGCCTTCGGTGTGGCCCTGCTGGGCATCTATATCCTGGTTGTGGCGCAATTCGGCAGCTTCCGCCTGCCGCTGGTGATCCTGACGCCGATCCCGCTGACCTTCATGGGCATCATCTTCGGCCACTGGCTGTTCAAAGCCCCCTTCTCGGCCACCTCGATGATCGGCTTCATCGCGCTGGCAGGCATCATCGTACGCAACTCGATCCTGCTGGTCGATTTCATCCGCCATGCGGACGAAAGCCGCGGCAAGGTTCAGGTGCTGATCGACGCAGGCGCGATCCGCTTCAAACCGATCCTGCTGACCGCCATCGCGGCCATGATCGGCGCCGTGGTGATCCTGGCAGACCCGATTTTCCAGGGCCTGGCCATTTCCCTGCTGTTCGGTCTTCTGACCTCAACCCTGCTGACAGTGTTAGTCATCCCCGCAATCTACCGCGTGTTCAAAACCTAAAACAGAAAGCGCCCTTCGGGGCGTTTTCTACAGACGAGAGCCACCGGCAATTCACAGCGCTGCGCAATGAGTATTTTCATCAGAAAGAAACAAAGACGCTGATTTCAAGGAACTGCGAGCCGCAAAACGGCGCGGCATTCCGTTTCTTTGCTCTTCAAATACTCAAATCCGAACAGTGCGGCAGGCGCGGCGGGCTGCGCTGTTACGCAACGCTCATTGCCAGGACCTGACTGATCTGCGTCATCGGCCGGCCACTGTCCTTATGCCAGGTGTTAAACGCCCCCTGGACGGCCTTCATCGCGGTTTTTGAGGTCGGCGGCTTGTCCACCACGCCCTCTAGGATCAGGCGTTTGCTCACGTCGCCCGAGGTCACATAGGCATCCCAGCCCATCTGCCGCAACACGCGCATTGCTGTGTTTCCACCCAAGTGGGCACCGCGTTTGCCCAGCATTGTCACCAGTTCGTTCTGCTCTGTTACCGGCCAGCGCGCCAGATGTCCGCTGACATCTTCTGTTTCGGCTTGCAGATCCCGCAGCATCTGTGCGTTGGCGATCACGGACTGGATTTTGCGGCCATTGCGGACGATGCCCGGATCGGACAGCAGACGATCCACATCTTCATCGTGATAGAAAGCCACCCGGTTCACATCGAAATCATCGAAAGCCGCCCGGAAACCGGGCCATTTGGTTTCGATCACCGTCCAGCTGAAGCCCGCCTGAAACACTGCGCGGGCCATTTCCTGCAACCAGTCGCTGGCGGGCCGCCTGGCCAGTTCTTCAACCGGCGCGGGGGATTTCAGCAGTGCTTCGAGCGCGCCCGCACCGCCCTTGCGATCGGCGGCAATTTGAAAGATTTCGTCAAATCTGCGCATCTGGCCCTCCTGCTTGTGTCAACAGTGTAGGGCGCGCGGCGGCTCAGACCAGCCGAAAATCAACCGAACTCGCGCAGCCGCGCCACATAGCGGGCCAGCGTGTCGATTTCCAGGTTGATCCGGTCACCGATCTGCGCCCTGCCCCAGGTTGTCATTTCCTTGGTATGCGGGATGAAGTTGATGCCGAAATCGCAGCCCTGGACCTCGTTCACCGTCAGCGAGGTGCCGTTCAGCGCAACCGAGCCCTTGGGCGCGATGTATTTTGCCAGAGCTTCTGGCGCGCGCAGGGTGACGCGGGTGCTGTCGCCTTCCTCTGTCATCGCGATGATTTGCGCGACGCCATCCACATGGCCGGACACGATATGCCCGCCCAGCTCGTCTCCGACTTTCAGCGCGCGTTCCAGGTTTACCCGGTGGCCCACGGCCCAATCGCCCAGGTTTGTCTTGGACACGGTTTCCGCCGAGATTTCCACGTCATACCAATCGGGGCCTTTTTCGATCACTGTCAGGCAGACCCCATCGCTGGCAATCGAGGCCCCCATATCCACGCTGTCCATGTCATAGCGCGTCTGGATTCGGGCGCGCAAATCGCCGCGTTGCTCCAGCTCGGTGATCTGGCCAATATCGGTGATGATGCCGGTGAACATGTCGCTGTACCCTCTGCTATGACCCGTTGCCAATTCCCTAGCCCGCAGGCTGCCCCCTGGCAAGCCGGGCGGCGGCGTGAAAGGGTCTTATTTTTGCCAGGTATTGGCGGTAAGACTTTGTCAAAGAGGAGAGCATAGACAGACAAGATGGACAAAGACGCCGCACAAAACCGGGTTTTCCTGTTCTTGCAGGGGCCGCATGGACCGTTCTTTTACCGGCTGGGGCAGATGCTGCGCCGGGCGGGGGCGACGGTGTGGCGTGTGGGGTTCAATGCCGGGGATCGGGCGTTCTGGTTCGGTGGGGCGGGGTATCTGCCCTATGGGGGCACGCCGCAGGACTGGCCGGATCGGTTTGACGCGCTGATTGCGGAAAAGCAGGTCACGGATATCGTGCTCTATGGGGATACGCGCGACATCCATGCCCAGGCGATCCAGCGCGCCCGCGCCGCCGGTCTGCGCGTTCATGTGTTCGAGGAAGGCTATATGCGGCCCTTCTGGGTCAGTTACGAGCGCGGCGGCAGCAATGGTCATTCGCGGCTGATGGATCTATCCGTTGCCGACATGCGCAAGGCGCTGGAACAATACGACCCCGATACGCCGATGCCCCCCGCCCGTTGGGGCGACATGCGCCAGCACGTGTTTTATGGCGCGCTTTATCATTGGTTCGTGATGTTCCGGAACGGGGCCTATCCGAATTTCCGCGCCCATCGCGACCTGCCCGTGCACAAGGAATTCCGGCTGTATCTGAAACGCCTGCTGTTGATGCCCTTTCAGGCGGTCGAGCGCGGGCTGGCCACGCTGCGCATCCGCAATGGTGGCTTTCCCTATCATCTGGTGCTGTTGCAGCTAGAGCATGACAGCTCGTTCCGGATGCATTCGCCCTTTGAAACCATGTCAGAATTTCTGGAGCTGGTCCTGCGCGGCTTTGCCGAGGGTGCGCCGCGGCATCACCACCTGGTGATCAAGGCCCATCCGCTGGAGAACGGGCAACTGCCCCTGCACCGCGACATCCGCCATCTGGCAGGCCGTCTGGGCATTCGGGACCGGGTGCATTTCGTGCGCGGCGGCAAACTGGCGCGACTGCTGAACGATGCGCGCAGCGCGGTGACGGTGAACTCCACCGCGGCCCAGCAGGTGCTGTGGCGGGGCATCCCGCTCAAGGCTTTTGGCGCGGCCGTCTTCGACAAGCCCGAGTTCGTCTCGACCCAGCCGCTGCCCGAATTTTTCGCCCGCGCGCAGCGCCCCGATCTGGCCGCCTATCGCGATTATCGCCGGTATCTGCTGGAAACCAGCCAGATCGCGGGCGGGTTTTATTCCGCGCGGGGACGGCGGCAATTGCTGCGGCAGGTCGTCGATATGATGCTGACCCCCGAAGACCCCTATGATGCGCTGAAGGCCGGAACAGCGGCCCCAAGGCAACAGTTGCGTCTTGTCCGATAACGGACACAACCTGTAGCGCTGGATTTTTTATCCCGATTCCGGTACGTTGGACGCAATAATTGAGGCAGAACATAGGTCGAGGAGACCAAGCAGTGAATTCCCAAGCGAACAGCCGGGCGAAGTCTGTCGCCCTTTTGGCTATTGTGGCCGTGATCGTAGCCGCCTGCGGCCTGCCCCGCGTGGGCCCCACCAAAAAAGAAATCTATGCCGGATCCGTCCAACGCGAGGGCGATGCCTTTGTCGTGTCGGTCAATGACCGGGTGACGCGCGCCACCGCCGTTGTGCCGGCCCTGGGCTTTACCGATAACTTCATGCGCGCCTCGCAGCTGGGCTCGGACATCATCCGCCCTGGGGATTCGCTGGGCCTGACGATCTGGGAAAACGTCGAGGACGGGCTGCTGTCGGGCGCTGCCTCGAACTCGACCTCGCTTGAGGAAGTGCAGGTTGACGGGTCGGGCTTTATCTTTGTGCCCTATGCCGGCCGCATCCGCGCCGCAGGCAATTCCCCCGAGGCCCTGCGCCGCATCATCACCAAAAAGCTGGAAGACCAGACCCCGGACCCACAGGTGCAGGTGCGCCGCCTGGCCGGTGACGGCTCGACCGTGTCCTTGGTGGGGGCCGTCGGTGGACAAGGCGTTTTCGCCATCGAGCGCCCCACCCGCACCCTGGCCACCATGCTGGCCCGCGCGGGCGGCGTGACAATCGAACCCGAGATCGCCCAGATCACCGTGATCCGTGGCAAATCGCGCGGGAAAATCTGGTTGCAGGATCTGTATGAACACCCCGAGCTGGACATCGCCCTGCGCGGCGGCGACCGTATCCTGGTCGAGGGGGACACCCGTTCCTTTACTGCCCTGGGCGCGACCGGCAGCCAAAGCCGCGTCAATTTCGAAAGCCAATCGCTGTCTGCAATCGAGGCAATCGCCCAGGTTGGCGGGCTAATCCCCACGGCGTCGGATCCCACGGGCGTGTTTATCTTCCGCAACGAGCCCGCTGAAATCGCCAACCAGGTTCTGGGCCGGGGCGATCTGCAAGGAGAGCAGCGCCTGATCTACGTGCTGGACCTGACCAAGCCCAACGGCATGTTCATGGCCCGCGATTTTGCCGTGCGCGATGGCGATACGCTCTATGTGACCGAGGCGCCGTTCACCCAATGGGATAAGACGATTGCTGCGGCCTTTGGGTCGCTGAACACGGTCAGCTCGATCTCGTCTCTGGGCGTGTCCGGGGGCTAAGGCCCTTGTCGCCAAATACACATGAAACAGCCGCCGCGCAGGGAACTTCGCGGCGGCTTGCCTATTTCAATGCCGGGTTTCTGACGCAGACCCGGATCCGGCGCATCCTGTCGCTGGCCGGCTATGATCTGCACCTGTTCAAGCCCGGCCCGGACGATCTGATCGGCGTCTGGGGGCACACGAAATACGCCGCGCGGGGCGAAACCGTCGCGCAGGAAGCCGGCGCGGGCCTGATCCGGATCGAGGACGCCTTTCTGCGCTCGCTCCACCCCGGCCGGGGCCCCGCCAAAGAGCCCCCCATCGGCCTGCTGATTGACCGTCAGGGGATGCATTACGACCCCGCCCAGCCCTCGGAACTGGAAACGCTGCTGGCCAGCCACCCGCTGGATGACGCCCATCTGCTGAACCGCGCGCGGGCCTGCATCGAACGGCTGCAAGAGGCCGGGCTCAGCAAATACAGCGCCCAGGATCCGGACGCCCCCCTGCCCGATCCGGGCTATGTGCTGGTGATTGATCAGACCCGCGGCGATGCCAGCGTGCGCATGGGCGGCGCGGATGCCAACAATTTCCGCGAGATGCTGTATTACGCCCAAGAAGAAAACCCCGACGCCCGCATCGTGATCAAAACCCATCCGGAAACCGCTCAGGGCCTGCGCGAGGGGTATTTCAGCGCGCAGGATGCCCAGGGCCGGATCAGCCTGTGCGACGCGCCGGTCAGCCCCTGGGCGCTGCTGCATGGCGCGATCCGGGTCTATGCCGTGTCCTCGCAAATGGGATTCGAGGCAATTCTGGCCGGGCACCGCCCTCGTATTTTCGGCCGCCCCTTCTATGCCGGATGGGGCCTGACCGAGGATGCGCACACGATTGCGCGTCGCCACCGGCGCCTGACCCGCGCGCAGCTGTTTGCGGCGGCGATGATCCTCTATCCGGTGTGGTACGATCCCTATCGCGACACGCTGTGCCAGCTGGAAGAGGTGATCGACGCGCTGGAGGCCCAGACCCGCGCCTGGCACGAGGATCGCCACGGCTGGCAGGCCAGCGGGATGCGCCTGTGGAAACGCCGACCGCTGAATGCGTTCTTCGGCCAGCAGCGGGCGATACGATTTTCCGACCGGGCCCCGCAGGATCGGCGGCATATGGTCTGGGCCGGCCGGGCCGGTCTGGCTCCGGATGCCGTCCGGATTGAGGACGGTTTCCTGCGCTCGCGCGGGTTGGGGGCCGATCTGGTGCCGCCGCTTAGCCTGGCCTGCGACGATCTGGGCATTTACTATGACCCTACGCGCGAAAGCCGCCTGGAACGCTGGATCATCAAACGCGCGCAGCTGCGCGGCGATCAGGCAGACCGCGCCCGCGATCTGATCCAGACAATCCGCGCCCATGGGCTTAGCAAATATAACCTGGGGGGTGTTCTGCCCGCGCTGCCCGAAGGCCGCCGCATTCTGGTGCCCGGACAGGTCGAGGACGATGCCTCGATCCGGCTGGGCGCGGGCGATGTGCGCACCAACCTGCAACTGCTGCAAGCCGCCCGGCAGGCCAATCCGGATGCCGTGATCCTGTACAAACCGCATCCGGATGTGGAGGCCGGGCTGCGCCCCGGCGCTGTGGAGGCCGAAGGGCTGGCCGATCTGGTGCTAAGCCAGACCGATCCCGCGGCGCTGCTGTCCCATGTTCATGAGGTGTGGACGATCACCTCGACCCTGGGGTTCGAGGCCCTGCTGCGCGGGGTCAAAGTGGTGACGCTGGGCGCGCCTTTCTATGCCGGCTGGGGCCTGACCCGTGATCTGGGCCCGGTGCCGGAGCGGCGGGGAATTGCGGTTAGTCTCGAAGGTCTGGTGCACGCCGTTCTGGTGGATTATCCGCGCTATCGCGACCCGGTGACCGGCCTGCCCTGCCCGCCCGAAGTCATCGTGGACCGTCTGGCCGCGGGCGATCTGCCCGAACGTGGTCCGGGTTTGCGGATGCTGGCCAAACTTCAGGGGATTTTCGCAGGTTTCGCCTATCTGTGGCGCTAAGGCGCGCGGCGTTGCCAGCGGTGCAGAATATCTGCCCCCACGGCGCGCGTCTCCATCAGAGCAAAGCGCGGCGCCTGCGCCAGACGGTCCAGCCCCAGCGCACCGATCGCCGGGCGCCCCTCGGCCCCCAGCGCCAATCCTGCGGTAAAGCCCACCAGCTCATCCACCAGATCGGCCTCCAGCAGGGACGCGGCCAGCATCCCGCCGCCTTCGCAGAAAACACGGGTCAGACCCTGCGCGCCCAGCTGCTCCAACACCGAGAGCGGATCAATCTGCCGCCCTTGCAGCCGGCATTCCAGCAGCGTCGCGCCCAGCCCCTGCCAGGTGTCGCGCAGCATCGAATCGACGCCGGGGCCGTGGCAGATCCACACCGGCACATCCCTGGCCGTGCGGGCCAGATTGCCCATCAGTGGCAGATCCAGATGGCGGGAAATCACCACGCGCACCGGCTGTCTGGGCGTCGGAAAACTGCGCACCGTCAGGGCCGGGTCATCCGCCCGCGCCGTGCCGCCGCCCACCATCACCGCGTCATGCGTGGCCCGCTGCGCCTGCACCATCTGCCGCGCCTGGGGGCCGGTGATCCACTGGCTTTCGCCGTTGGCTGTGGCGATACGGCCGTCAAAACTGCTGGCCAGTTTCAGGGTCAGCCAGGGGCGTCCCGTCTCATTTCGTTGGAAAAACCCGGCATTGTCGCGCATCGCCTGATCGGCCAGAAGGCCGGTTTCCACCGCGATCCCGGCGGCGCGCAACATCGCAAACCCCTGCCCGTTCACCCGCGGATCATTGTCCATCAAGGGCGAGACAACCCGCGCCACGCCCGCCTCGATCAGGGCCTGAGAACACGGCGGGGTCTGCCCGTGGTGGCTGCATGGCTCCAGCGTGACATAGGCCGTGGCCCCGCGCGCCAGATCGCCCGCCTGCGCCAGCGCCTGCGGCTCGGCATGAGGCCGCCCGCCCGGCGCCGTCCATCCGCGCCCAACGATCCGCCCGGCGCGCACGATCACGCAGCCCACAGCGGGGTTGGGCCAGGTATTTCCCAGCCCGCGCCGACCCAGGGAAAGGGCCAGCCGCATGTACCGCTGATCGGTGCTCACTCTTCCGGCGGCACGTCTGGGCGCAGCTCGGATACGAATTTATCGAAATCGTCCGCCGCCTGGAAGTTCTTGTAAACGCTGGCAAAACGCACATAGGCCACGGTGTCGATCCGGGCCAGGGCCTCCATCACGATCTCGCCGATTGTCTTGCTGGGGATGTCGGTTTCGCCCATGCTTTCCAGCCGCCGCACGATGCCGCTGATCATCTGATCAATGCGTTCGGGCTCGACCGGGCGTTTCTGCATGGAAATCCGGATCGAGCGCTCCAGTTTATCGCGATCGAAATCCTCGCGTCGGCCATTGGATTTCAGCACCACCAGATCGCGCAATTGCACGCGTTCATAGGTGGTAAACCGTCCGCCGCAGGCCGGGCAGAACCGCCGCCGCCGGATCGAGACATGATCCTCGGCCGGGCGTGAATCTTTTACCTGAGTGTCAATATTTCCGCAAAACGGGCAACGCATTGCAGGCCCCCTTTTCTCTTCACCGCCTCGATGGTGTTGGGTTCATGCCCAACTTATCCACAGCCACTATAGGCCAGCCTCTAGGATTTGGGTAGAGGAGAAATGCGACCGCTAGATTAAGGGGTGCGCGACCGTTCAGCCCAGATGCGCCGCCACCTGACGCAGATGCGGCGCGTCGCGGTGCTCAAACAAGTAAATGCCCTGCCAGGTGCCCAGAACGGGGCGCCCACTGGCCACCGGAATGGACAGGCTGACGGGCATCATCGCGGCCTTGATATGGGCGGGCATGTCGTCGGGGCCCTCATATGTATGGGTCAGATAGGACATGCTGGGATCGGTTGAGGGCGGCACCAGACGGGCGAAATAGTTGCGCAAATCGGTCTGCACCTGCGCGTCCGCGTTTTCCTGAATCAACAGGCTGCACGAGGTATGCCGGACGAACAGCGTCAGCAGCCCGTCCCCCTGCCCCGCCGTCCAGCGGGTCACATCGCGGGTGAATTCATACAGGCCCTGCCCGCGGGTCTGGAGAGAGAAAGTAGTTTGCACGTCATTCCCGAACAATCAAAGACTTCGGAAAACTATCACGGCATTTTCTCAAAGCAAAATTGCCGTGCGCTGCTGACGGACAGATTATACCCCGGATCTTTGATCGACACGGACCAGCCGCTGTGCTGATAAATCCCCACAACGGGGTGATCAGGGTTAACGGTAAAGGTCACAGCGCTCGCCCCCGGATCCGTCACCGAGGGCGCACGCCCCTGCACCAGATAAATCCGGTCATTCAGCCCCAGCTTGCGCAACGCATAGGTTCCCGCGCCGCACCAGAACAGTGCAGGCCCCGTGCCGGGGCGGTTGATCACCTCGAACTCTTGCCCACCGGGAAGCGGCTTGGCCTGCAAAAAATACTCAAGATTACGAGCCTGAGCGGGCATTGCCACCAGCACCGACAGGGTGAAAGCGGCAAGCTTTGCTGAGAGTTTCATAAGATAGCCTCGCATTTTAGGTTTTGCGAGACTATCTTATACCGTGTCAGGCACAACCCGAAAACGCGCCTAAGTTACTGATCCAGGAAGCTGCGCAATTTGCGGCTGCGGCTGGGGTGTTTCAGTTTTCGCAGGGCCTTGGCCTCGATCTGGCGGATCCGTTCACGAGTCACGCTGAACTGTTGGCCGACTTCCTCTAGCGTGTGGTCGGTGTTCATGCCGATACCAAACCGCATCCGCAGCACGCGTTCTTCGCGCGGGGTCAGGCTGGCCAGAACGCGGGTGGTGGTTTCCTTCAGGTTTTCCTGAATGGCGCTGTCCAGCGGCAGCACGGCGTTCTTGTCCTCGATAAAATCGCCCAGCTGGCTGTCTTCTTCGTCGCCAATCGGGGTTTCCAGACTTATCGGCTCTTTGGCGATTTTCATCACCTTGCGGACCTTTTCCAAGGGCATTTGCAGCTTTTCGGCCAGTTCCTCGGGGGTGGGTTCGCGGCCGATTTCATGCAGCATCTGCCGGCCGGTGCGCACCAGTTTGTTGATCGTTTCGATCATATGAACCGGAATACGGATGGTGCGGGCCTGATCGGCAATCGAGCGGGTGATCGCCTGACGGATCCACCAGGTCGCGTAGGTCGAGAATTTATACCCACGGCGGTATTCGAACTTATCGACCGCCTTCATCAGACCGATGTTGCCTTCCTGAATAAGATCAAGGAATTGCAGGCCGCGGTTGGTGTATTTCTTGGCGATCGAGATCACCAGGCGCAGGTTCGCCTCGACCATTTCCTTTTTCGCCTGGCGGGCCTCTTTTTCGCCCTTCTGGACCTGAGACACGATGCGGCGGAATTCGCTGATGTCCAGACCCACATATTGCCCGACCTGCGCCATGTCGTTGCGCAGTTCTT
The DNA here is from genome assembly GCF_049803795.1 of Youngimonas ophiurae (nom. illeg.). Classification (NCBI taxonomy): domain Bacteria; kingdom Pseudomonadati; phylum Pseudomonadota; class Alphaproteobacteria; order Rhodobacterales; family Roseobacteraceae; genus Thalassovita; species Youngimonas ophiurae (nom. illeg.). The sequence continues at coordinate 497,290 of NZ_JBNAGJ010000001.1, read as the reverse complement.
CGATCTTGTCGGTCGAGCGTTCCATCAGCATCTGCCAGCCGCGCCCGGTTTTCTGAGACATGTCGTCCAGCCAGTTCGGGTCCAGCTCGCGGCCGCGATAGGCCTCGATGAATTCGCGGCGGTTGATGCGGGCCTGATCGGCCAGTTTCACCATCGCGCTGTCGATCTGCATCACGCGGCGATTGATGCCATACAGCTGGTCGATCAGCGCCTCGATCCGGTTGTTATGCAGGTGCAGCTCGTTCACCAGCTCCACGATTTCGGCGCGCAGTTTCTGGTACATCGCCTCGTCGCGCTCGCTGAACGAGCCATCCTCGTTCAGCGTGGCCGAGATCCGGCTGTCCTGCATTTCCGACAGGGTTTCAAAGTCATAGGCGATGCGGTTCAGCGTCTCCAGCACTCTGGGTTTCAGGGCGGCTTCCATCGCCGCCAGGCTCATGTTGGCCTGTTCGTCGTCATCGTCATCGTCGTCGGTGTTTCTGATCGGATTACCGTCGGCGTCCAGTTCGGGCTGCTGGGATTTTTCCTCGGATTTGGGGGCCTGAGACACGTTGGCCGCGTCCACGACGGGCTCTTCCTCGTCGTCATCGCCCATCTGGTTGCCAAAGGTGGTTTCCAGATCGATCACATCGCGCAGCAGAATGTCTTCGGACAGAAGTTCGTCCCGCCAGATGGTGATCGCCTGGAAGGTCAGCGGGCTTTCGCACAGGCCCGAGATCATCGTGTTGCGGCCGGCCTCGATGCGTTTGGCGATGGCGATCTCGCCCTCGCGGCTCAGCAGCTCGACCGAGCCCATCTCGCGCAGGTACATCCGGACCGGATCGTCGGTGCGGTCCAGCTTTTCGTTCCCGCCCGAGGCAACCGCAACCTCACCCTTATTCGAGGACACGTCCACAACGGCGGTGGTCTTGGCCTCTTCTTCGTCAACCTCATCGTCTTCGATGACATTGATGCCCATTTCAGACAGCATCGACATCACGTCCTCGATCTGTTCCGAGGACACCTGGTCGGGCGGCAGAACCTGGTTCAGCTGGTCATAGGTGATGTAGCCGCGCTCGCGCGCTTCGGCGATCATCTTTTTGACGGCGGCTTGGCTCATGTCCAAGGAGACTTCGGCGTCCTGATCTACGGACTTGGCGTCTTCGTTGTCTTTCGCGGCCATGTATTACTCCTGCTCTTAGTCCAGCACGGGTGCAATCTCTTGCAGTGGCTTCAGGTCGACGAGTGATTCGCTGATCCGAATCAATAGCGATTCTTAGTGATTCGGACACCCGTAATACCTGATTTTGTTTCGGGTTCCCTTGCGAAACGCACTTTATCGACGCTTCGAGAAGGAAATTTTGTCTAACAGATCGTCCAATGCGGCGCGTTCCTCGCGTTTGATTCGCGCGCCGTTCTTGCCGACGTCATACTCGGCCTTATCCTCATTTTCGCTGCGCACGGCGCGGTTGCGGGTTTCGGCCGCCTGATGCAGACGCCAGGTCAGGGCCTCGTCGGCGATGCCGGTCAGCTCTTCTTCGGCTTCGGCGATTTCTGCGTTCAATCCGTGGTGGGCCTTCAGCTTGGCCAGCTCCTCGGCCACGGTCATGCGTGCTGCCTCGGTGTCGCCCGCGCGGCGGATTGTCGGTGCAATGGCCACATGGGGAAGTGCAAACAGGGTTTCAAGGGCCTCTGGCCCCAAAGCCATGGAAATCCGCTCTTCCATGTCGGGAATATCGTCGCCATGGGCCTCGCGCAGCAGGAAATCGCGCAGCATGGCGTGGTCGGGATCGGCACATTCCATCGCCTCGATCTGGGTTTCGAATTCCATCACGACCGAGGGCGCGCGGATCAGCGTCGCCAGGATCACCGCCTCGCGCAGGCGATCCTGCGCGCCGTCCCCGGCCGCCACCAGCGCCGAATTGCGAGTCGATTGGACGGGCACGGGCGTTTGCGGCTTGCGCCAGTCCTGCCATTTGCGCCCCCCCCCAGAAGGTTTGCGGTTCTGGCGAAACAGATCCCAGCGCAGATCCTTGATGGCCTGCCCATAATGCGCGCGCAGCGAGGGATCCTTGATCAGCATGATCTTGTCGCGCAGCGCCTTGTCCAGCGCGGCCTTGCGCTCGGGGCTGTCGAACACCTTGCCTTCGGTTTCGCGCTGCCACAGCAGGTTGACCATCGGCACGGCGGCCTCCAGCACGGTCTGCACGGCCCCCGCCCCCTTGGCGCGGATCAGATCGTCCGGGTCCATCCCCTGCGGCATCAACGCAAAGCGCAGGGATTTTCCCGCCTCCAGCAGCGGCAACGCCAGGTCGATCACCCGCATGGCCGCGCGCACCCCCGCCGTGTCGCCATCCAGCGCAATCACCGGCTCGGGCGAGATGCGCCACAGAAGATGCAGCTGATTTTCGGTGATGGCCGTCCCCAAAGGCGCAACCGTGGCGCCGAACCCGGCCTCGGACAGGGCGATCACATCCATATAGCCCTCGGCCACGATCAGCGGCTGCCCCTTGCCTGAGGCCTGCCGCGCCGGCCCGTGATTATAAAGGTTATGTCCCTTATCAAACAGCTCGGTTTCAGGCGAGTTCAGGTACTTGGCGTTGTCGTTCGGGTCCATCGCGCGCCCGCCAAAGGCGATGCAGCGCCCGCGCGCGTCGCGGATGGGGAACATGATGCGATTGCGGAACACATCATAGGGGCGCTTGCCCTTGTTCGAGGGTTTGGCCAGGCCAGCCCCCAGGATCAGATCCTCGGCCACGCCCTTGCCGGTCAGGTGATCCCACAGGTTCTGCCAGCCATCGGGGGCAAAGCCGATGTCGAACCGATCCTGCGTGTCCTGCGCCAGCCCGCGGCGGGCCAGATAGGCGCGGGCCTCCTCGGCCACGGCGCGTTTCAGTTGCAGACGGAAGAATTGCACCGCCTGCTCCATTACCTCGGCCAATTGTGTGCGCCGGTCGGCCTTGGCCTGGGCCTTCGGGTCGGATTTGGGAATCGGCATTCCGGCCTCGCGCGCCAGAATCTCTACCGCCTCCATAAAGCCGACATTCTCCGTTTCCTGCACGAAATTCAGCGCGTCGCCCTTAGCATGGCACCCAAAGCAGTAATAATAGCCCTTACGGTCATCCACATGAAAAGACGCGGTTTTTTCCTGGTGAAACGGGCATGGGGCCCACATATCCCCCTTACCTTGATTGGATTTGCGCGTGTCCCACATGACTTTGCGCCCCACCACCTGAGACAGGCTGGTGCGGCTGCGCAATTCATCCAGGAAACCGGGTGGTAAGCTCATGGCGACGAATATAGACCGCACAGGCGGCCCTGCAACAGAGGCGTCATTCGGGTTTCTGTTCGAAATCCAGACAGGCCTGCCGGAACGTCTGCACCGTGTCCGCGTTCAGCTGCGCGGCGGGCAACGTGTAAATCCAGGCCACCAGCACATCGACATTGGCTTCGTATTTGGTGCCCTTCACGGGATCGGATTTCAGGATTTTGCGCGTGGCGCGTTTCTGGCGGCGCCCATCCTGGCGGAGCGTAACCGCCGCCTCGACGATCCCGGCCTGCGCGGCGCAGCGCTCGGCCTTCTGTTCGGAGGTTTCGGCCACGGCGGGCGCGGCAATCAGGCAGGCGGCAATCAGGGACAGCAGGCGCATCATATCGGATCCTCGTGGATGATGCGGATGTGATGCCACCACGCCGGATTTTCTGCAAGAGGGCCCGCCATCAGGCCAAAGCATTTATCCCGAGCATTCATCCAGAGCGTTCCGTCAGGGCGCCGGCGGGGTGGCGGCGCGGCGTTTCTCTAGGCTGAGCACCCGCACCGGCGCGATCCAGCCGCCATCGGCGCCCAACAGGGCATTGCGCCGAAAACGCCCGCTTAGAAACGCCCCCAGCATCCGCCGGATGATCCCAAGCCCGATTCCGTTATAATTCACATCCCGCGCCGGAGCGCCCCGCCCCTTGGGCGCGTATTTGGTAAAGGCATGGCCGCGCAGCTTTCCAACCGAGCGCTGCACCGCGTCCTGCTCGCCCTCATGCACGACCAGACCGGCAAAGGGCAGCCCGCGTTTGGGCAGGGAATTCATCATCGGCGTGCCGCAACAGGTGGCATACCAGCGGCACAGGCCCTTGGGGCTCAGGCGCAGAATCTCAAGATTTTCCTGCCCCTGCACGATGCGCAGATGATCGGGCGTGGTCTGGATCAGCTCTGTGCCGGCATGGCCCGGCAGATCATAGCCCAGATGCCGCGCGGCGGCCTGACAATCCTTGCAATAGCAGCGCAGCCGCGTCGCCGCCCGCGCGCCCGCCGCGTCCAGCGCGATTCGGACCTGGCCGCATTTACACCCCAGCTCCAGCGCGTCACCACCCATATGCGCATTCCCTTCGGCACATTAAACCCTGGATCGGATCCGACCCTGACACACCCTAGCCACGCCCCGCCCCCAGCCGCAAGTCCGCGCGGGTGCTCCGGTGGATTGATACCTCAATGGATACAATAACTGCGCCACGCAAGTGACTGAAACCGTAGGCAAAGACAGTCGTCCACCATTGCCCGGATCACGCCATATTTGCGCCATCTTGGTTAGCGAGAAATATCGCCGATGTGGTCCGACTCGCCGGGCCTTTGCTCTCGAGCGGACAAATAAAGTGGAATCGGATCATGTGTTCGAAACGTATTAACCAAGTTCTCGTCAGTCAGACGCGCCAGGCACGCATACGGGCTGTTTCTCATCTTCAACGCTTCCGCAAGGAAGAGGATGGCGTGATGATCGCATTCGCGATGATGATGCTGATCTTCATGTTGATGATGGCCGGGGTCGGCGTGGACATCATGCGCTTCGAACGGGACCGGACGATGCTGCAAAACACGCTGGACCGCGCCGTTCTGGCCGCGGCCGATCTGGACCAGACCCGCAACGCGGATGAGGTGGTGAACGACTATTTCACCAAGGCCGGGCTTGCCGATAACCTGACCGGCGTCGATTTTTCGCAATCGCTGGGCTCTAAACGCGTGGCGGCAACGGCCGAGACCACCTTTGACACGTTCTTTCTGAAGCTGATGTTCATCCCCACCCTGACCGCCAAGGCCAGCGGTGTCGCCGCCGAAAGCATCGACGGGCTGGAGGTATCGCTGGTGCTGGACGTGTCGGGCTCGATGAACAGCAACTCGCGCCTGACCAACCTGAAACCGGCCGCCAAGGAATTCGTCGAAACCCTGCTGACCAACTCGGAAAACGGGGATGTGTCGATCTCGGTTATTCCCTATGCCACGCAGGTCAGCGCAGGCGCGCAGATTCTGGATCACCTGAACGTCACGGACGAACACAGCTATTCGAACTGTATCAACTTCAATGCGGATGAGTTCAGCCACGCCGATTGGCATGACAGTGGCATTCTGGAACGCACCGCGCATTTCGATCCGTTCACCTATAGCGAAGATCCGATCAACCACCCGGTCTGCGCCACCGAGGCATCGCGGGAAATCCTGCCGCTATCGAACGATCTGACCGAGCTGAACAACTATATTGATGCGCTCTATGCGAAGGGGAACACCTCGATTGATGTGGGGATGAAATGGGGCACGCTTTTGCTGGATTCCAGCAGCCAGGATCTGGTCAGCGATCTGATCGACGATAGCGTTGTCTCGAACCAGTTTGCCGGGCGCCCGGTGTCCTATACCGAAAGCACCATGAAAATCATCGTGCTGATGACGGACGGGCAGAATACCTCGCAGTATATGCTGAACCCGTCGCTGCGCTCCGGAGATTCGCCGGTCTACTATAATGCCGAGGAAGACAAATACTCAGTCTATCAGGCCTCGGGGAACGGGCATAACTCGAATTCGGACGAAAGCTATTACTGGCCGCACGATGACAGCTGGAACGATCACCCCTATGGCAATGGATCAGAACAGGTCTGCACCACCACCTATAGCCAAGCCAGCGTCGACCAGAAAAAACGGAAGAAGAAGAAGAAGGGCGGTGATGATGATGATGATCCCGTCACAACCTGCGAAGACATTGACGAGCCGGGCGAGGCGGTCCGCCTGACCTTCCCGGAACTGTTCAACCGCGTGTCTCTGAAATGGAACGCCTCCTACAACTATGCCGACATGAGCAACGGCTGGGCCACCTGGTACAATGCTGCGTTCAGCGGCATCAACGGAACGGTCAAGGATCAGCGCACCAAACATATCTGCAAAGCGGCCAAGGATGAGGGCATCATCGTCTACACCATCGGCTTCGAGGCGCCCAATTCCGGGCAGCGTATCCTGCGCGAATGCGCCAGCTCGGACGGGCATTACTTTGATGTGGACGGGCTGGAAATTCAGGATGCCTTCTCGTCTATCGCGTCGTCGATCCGCAAACTGAGGCTGGTTCAATGAAACGTCTGAACAAACTGAAACGCTGGCTGCTCAGGGACGAGCGCGGCTCGGCTGCGGTGGAATTCGTCATCGTGTTCCCGTTTTTCATGGGCTTTCTGCTGTCCTCGTTCGAGCTGACGCTGATCACCATGCGCAGCACCATGCTGGAACATTCCCTGGACCGCGTTGTGCGCGAAATCCGCCTGGATACCGGCGCGGTGCCGCAACATGACGACATCAAGGACCGGATCTGCGATCATGCTCCGATCATCCCCGATTGCAGCAAGAACCTGCGCCTGGAGCTGATCCGGGTCGATCCGCGCAACTGGGTGGACCCCGAGCCCCTGTTCGACTGCACCGACCAGTCCGATACCGAGGTACGCCCCGTGCGCAGCTTTGTCAGCAGCCTGGAGGATAACGACCTGATGATGCTGCGCGCCTGCGCAAAATTCGACCCGATTTTCCCGAATGCCGCCCTGGGCTTTTCGCTCAGCAAGGACGGTGCCGGCATGGCCGCCCTGGTGGCGACCTCGGCCTTCGTACAGGAGCCCAGCTGATGCGGATCACACAGTTCCCTCGCGCCCGCCTTCTGCGCGCCCGTCTGGGCCGTTTTGCCAAAGACACGCGCGGCACCGTCGCCACCGAGGCCGTGATTGCCCTGCCGGTGATCTTCTGGGCGTTCCTGGCGGCCTTCGTGTTCTTTGACGCCTACCGCCAAAGCAGCATCAACCTGAAGGCCGCCTATATGGTCGGCGATACGCTGTCGCGGGAAACCAACTCGATCGACGATGACTATCTGGACGGGATGAAGGGCCTGTTCGACCACCTGGCCGGACGCGCCACCAACACCCGGATGCGCATCACCGTCCTGCAATGGGACGACGAGGACGAGGCCTATCTGCGGGACTGGTCCCAGTCACGCGGCGCGATCAGCCCGCTGCTGCAAAGCGATCTGAGCGGCATCTCCAACAAGCTGCCGGTCATGGCCGATAACGAGCGGATCATCCTGGTTGAAACCTGGTCGCATTACACGCCGCCGTTCAAGATCGGGCTGCCCGCGCAGGACATGTATAACTTTGTCTTTACCAGCCCGCGTTTCGCGCCGCTGCTGCGCTATTCCAGCTAGGCCGCCCCGTCGCGCTGCGCAATCATCGCCTGCAACAGCTCGGCCATGATTTTGGTCTGCGCGCCGGGCATGACGCCGCCAATCCCGACCCGGCGACCAAAGCGCCACCAGATGCCCGGCCGCCACTGCCGGGTGTCTTTGTGCGTCAGGCGCAGGATGAACCCGTTCGATGGTTTGAATGCAAACGTCCCGCGATCCACCCGCGCGATATTGTCCAGCGTGGCAATGGTCTGGCCGGCGCTGTCTTGCAGCCCGTCTGCGGTCAGGTGCACGCTCAGTTCGGTGGCCCGGCGCATCCTATCGGCCAGGAACACCGCCCCCAGCCCCATCGCGATCAGAAATCCCAGCCAGGCCAGATTCTGCGGCGGCGCGGCAAAGGCCACATACAGCAGCAGCCCCCCCAGCAATCCCAGGGTTCCCACCCCCAGCCAGCGTCGCGGTGCCGAGGCCGAAGCCGTCGCCAGATAAGGGGAAGTCGTCTCGTGCATGGGGGTCTCCGGGGTGTTGCGCGTGTTGGCGCGGGCATAGCGCCTCTGACCGCAAAAGGCGAGCCTTTAGGCCGCAACCGCCTTGCGCACCATTTGCCAGTAAATGCCCTGCACCTCTTCGACGGTCAGCCGCCCGGCGGTGCGATACCAGGTCGTTACCCCCGTCACCATGGCGATCACCGCCATCGTGGCCACCTTGGGGTCGGGCACGTCAAAGCTGCCATCGGCGGCGCCCTCGCGCAGGATGGTTTCCAGCTGGTCCTCATAGCGGCGGCGCAGTTCCTCGATGATGCGGAAATTCTGCGGCGTCAGATTGCGCAGCTCCATATAGGAGATGAACACCTCATCGGGGCGCTCCAGGTGATAGCGGATATGAAACCGGGTGAAAGCCTGAAGCCGGTCCAGCGCCGCGCCCTGCCCGGCCGCTTCGGTCCAGGCGCTCAGCAGCCCCTCCATATGGTCGCGCATCAGGCCGAACAGCAGCGTCTGCTTATCGGGCGTGTAATTATACAGCGCCCCGGCCTGCACGCCCACCTCGCCTGCGATCTGGCGCATGGATACGGCGGCAAACCCATGCCGCGCAAACAGCCTGAGCGCCGCCGCCATGATGCGCGGCCCGGTGATGTCGGAATGGGATCCTGCGGTTCTTGCCATGCCCCCTGTCTTATCTGAGCGTTTGTTCAGATCAAAGCGAAACCATGCCGCCACGGGCCCGGCAGGCAGGCAGCGCTTGCGCCCGCGCCCCGGTTCGGGGCAGAAGAGACCAGAGCCAATTTGCGGTAGCCCCATGCGTCCTGTCCTTTTCCTGCTTTTGACCCCGCTGTTCCCCCTGTGCGCCGGCTGCGCCCAATTGCCCGATCTGGACGATCACGTCACGCCCGCCGCGCGGCAGGCCCCCTATCCGGCGCTGGTCCCGCTAGAGCCCCTGCTGGCCGGTGCCACCGAAACCGCCATTTCCGAAAACACCGATCCGCAATTGCGCGCGCGCGCCGCCGCCCTGCGCGCACGGGCGCAGCGTATGCGTCAGGCAGCCGGGCAGGAATAGAAACAATTTGCCCGCTTTGCCCTGTCCGAGGCCGCATTTGGGCAATTGCCGCGTTGCAAGGCTCTCTCAGGCGCGGTACATCCCGGCTGAATAACAACAAGTGTCAGGAGGCTTAGATGAGCCAACCCTTGCGTCTGGGCATTGCCGGGCTGGGCACCGTGGGTGTCGGTGTCGTGAAAATCATCCAACAGCAGGCCGATCTTCTGACCATGCGCACCGGCCGTCCGGTCACGATTTCCGCCATTTCCGCCCGCTCGCGCGGCAAGGATCGCGGCGTGGACCTGTCCGCCTACGCATGGGAGGACGACCCGGTCGCCCTGGCCAAACGCGATGACGTGGATGTTTATGTCGAACTGATGGGTGGCTCGAACGGGCCTGCCAAGGCCTCGACCCTGGCGGCGCTGGACGCCGGTAAGGACGTGGTGACCGCGAACAAGGCCCTGCTGGCGCTGCACGGTCAGATGCTGGCCGAGAAAGCCGAGGCCGCAGGCCGCGTGATCCGCTATGAGGCCGCCGTCGCAGGCGGTATCCCCGTGATCAAGGCCCTGACCGAGGGGCTGGCCGGCAACAAGATCGCCCGCGTCATGGGCGTGATGAACGGCACCTGCAACTATATCCTGACCCGGATGGAGGCCACCGGCCAGGGCTATAACGCCCTGTTCGACGAGGCCAACAAGCTGGGCTATCTTGAGGCCGACCCGAACCTGGACGTAGGCGGGATTGACGCGGGGCATAAACTGTCGCTGCTGTCCTCGATCGCGTTCGGCACGCAGGTGGATTTCGACGGGGTGGAACTGGAAGGCATCCAGCGGATCACGCTCGAAGACATTCGCGCCGCCGCCGATATGGGCTATCGCGTCAAACTGCTGGGCGTCGCCCAGATGACAGAGCGCGGGCTGGAACAGCGCATGTCTCCCTGCCTGGTGCCCGCCGACAGCCCGCTGGGCCAGCTTGAGGGCGGCACCAACATGGTGGTGATCGAAGGCGACAGCGTCGGCCAGATCGTGCTGCGCGGCGCGGGCGCGGGCGAAGGGCCCACGGCCTCGGCTGTGATGGGCGATATCTGCGATGTGGCGCGCGGCTTCCGCTATCCGGTGTTTGGCCAGCCTGCCAGCACATTGGCGCAGGCACCGCGGGCGCAATCGGCCACCCCCGCGCCCTATTATCTGCGCATGTCGCTGCGGGACAAACCCGGCGCGCTGGCCAAGGTGGCCTCGGTTCTGGGCGAGGCCGGCGTGTCCATCCACCGGATGCGCCAATACGATCATGTGGATGACATTGCTCCGGTGCTGCTGGTGACGCATGAAACCACCCGCGCCGATCTGGACACCGCGCTGGAGGGCATCGCCAATACCGATGCCGTCACCGGCGCGCCCGTCGCCCTGCGGATCGAGACCGTCTGATCCCAAGGCCCGCAACAGACAGGAGCACGCATGGCCTTTCTGGGGGTTGAGACATCGGCAACAGGCCGTCGCTGGGTGGGGCCCGACCCCGCCGTCACGCGCATGGCCAGCGCGATGGAGCAACAGACCACCCTGCCGCCTGCGGTCTGTGCCGTGCTGGCCCGGCGCGGCGTGCCCGCCCACGAGGCTAAGGGGTTTCTGGAGCCTCAGCTGCGCGACCTGCTGCCCGATCCGCATAAACTGCGCGACATGCAGGCCGCCGCCGAACGGTTTTTGCAAGCTGTCAAGCAACGCCAACGCATTGCGATCTTTGCCGATTATGACGTGGACGGCGGCACCTCGGCGGCGCTGTTGCTGGATTGGCTAAGGCAGATGGGACGGCAGGCGACGCTCTATGTGCCTGACCGGATCGACGAAGGCTATGGCCCCAATGTGCCGGCCATGTCCGCCCTGGCCCGTGATCACGATCTGATCGTTTGCGTCGATTGCGGGACGCTCTCGCATGAGCCGATTGGCGCGGCGCAGGGGGCGGATGTGATCGTGCTGGACCACCACCTGGGCGGCGAGACCCTGCCCGATTGCGTGGCCGTGGTGAACCCGAACCGCCAAGACGAGGACGGCGCGCTGGCGCATCTGTGCGCCGCCGCCGTCGTTTTCCTGATGCTGGTCGAGGCCAACCGCCAGATGCGCGCAGACGGTGCCAAAGGCCCCGATCTGATGGCCATGCTGGATCTGGTGGCGCTGGCCACGGTGGCGGATGTGGCCCCGCTGCTGGGCGTGAACCGCGCGCTGGTGCGGCAGGGGCTCAAGGTGATGGCCCGCCGCGAACGGCCCGGCATCGTGGCCCTGTCGGATGTGGCGCGGATGGATCAGGCGCCCAGCACCTATCATTTGGGGTTCCTGCTGGGCCCACGCGTGAATGCGGGCGGGCGGATCGGTCAGGCCGATCTGGGCGCGCGCCTGCTGGCCTGCCAAAACCCGCTGGAAGCCCAGGCCATGGCCGAGCGTCTGGACCAGCTGAACACCGAACGCCGCGACATCGAAAATCAGGTCCGCGCCGCCGCAATGGCGCAGGCCGAGGACCGCGGGCTGGACGCGCCGCTGGTCTGGGCCGCGGGCGAGGGCTGGCACCCCGGCGTTGTCGGCATCGTCGCCAGCCGCCTGAAAGAGGCCACCAATCGCCCCGCCATCGTCATCGGGCTGGACGGGGACGAGGGCAAGGGCTCGGGCCGGTCGGTGGCGGGCGTGGACCTTGGGGCCTCGATCCAGAAACTGGCCGCTGAGGGCCTGCTGATCAAGGGCGGCGGGCACAAGATGGCCGCCGGGCTGACCGTGGCGCGCGATAAGCTGGACGCAGCCATGCACCGCCTGTCCGAACTGCTGGCCAAACAGGGCGCGGGTCAGGCCGGCCCCGCCGATCTGAAGCTGGACGGCATCCTGATGCCCGGCGCCGCCACGATCGAGCTGATCCAGACCATCGAACAGGCCGGCCCTTTCGGCGCGGGCGCCCCTGCCCCGCGCTTTGCCTTTCCCGATGTGGCGATTTCCTTCACCAAGCGGATCGGCGAAACCCATCTGAAGCTCAGCTTTGGCGACGGGCTGGGCGCGCGGATCGAAGCCATCTGCTTTGGGGCCTATGACGGTCCGCTGGGCCCGCTGCTGGAGCAGCACAAAGGCGCGCGGTTCCACCTGGCTGGACGGCTTGAGATCAATCACTGGGGCGGGCGGCAGAGCGTGCAATTGCGGCTGGAAGATGCCGCGCTGGCCTCGGAAACAGAAATGTAAAAAGAATCCGATTTGGTGTCATTTTCCTCTTGCGGAAGCGGGCTGGTTTACCTAAAAGCGCGCTCACACCTAGAGTGCTCCGTTCGTCTATCGGTTAGGACGCCAGGTTTTCAACCTGGAAAGAGGGGTTCGATTCCCCTACGGAGTACCACTTCCATCTGACATATATGATATGCCTTTGGCCCGCGCACTGAACCGCGCGGCGGGTAGGTTCCCCCTTGTTTGGCCCCTCATGGCACCCCCCGCCCCGCAGACAAGCTACCCCGAGAAAATCCGGCCCTTCACCTTGATGACCCCGTGCAGCAGCAGCGCCAGATAGGCCAGATCCACCAGCACCAGCAGCGACCACGGGCGGGTAAAGATCAGCCCGATTCCCACCACCAGCGCGAACATCATCACCGCGATCAGACCGCGCGGAATCCGCAGCCCCTTGGGGGAAATCGTCTGAAGCCGGGACACCATCAGGATCCCGACCAGCCCCAGCCAGATCGCGATTATCATCGGCGGAATTTCGGACCCGATCAGCCCCGCCTGAGCCGCGAAAACCGGCAACAGGCCCAGCAGCGCGCCGGCGGGGGCCGGAACGCCAGTGAAATGCGTATCCGCGTCCTCCTCGGACGAGGCCGTGCCGCGCATCACGTTGAACCGCGCCAGACGCAGGCAGGCCGAGGCGGCAAAGATCAGCACGAAAATCCAGCCCAGACTGCCGATCGAGGCCAGATGATACTGATACAGCAAAATGCCCGGCGCGACGCCGAAACACAGAAAATCGGACAGCGAATCCAGCTCGGCCCCGAAATTCGAGGTGGCGCTGAGCCGCCGGGCCAGCAGCCCGTCCAGCCCATCCATCAGCACTGACAGCAGGATCAGCAGCACCGCCAGGCTGAACCGTTCGTCCATCGCGAACCGGATCGAGGTCAGCCCCAGGCACATCCCCGCCAGCGTCACCATATTGGGCAACAGCAGAAGAAAGGGCACATCCCCATCAGGGCTGCGGGTGATCAGGCGTTTCATCGGTTATGCCTCGGGTGTGGGGCCCAGATCGGCGATCACGGTTTCCCCCGCGATCATGGTCTGGCCCAGCTCTACCAGCGGCGTTGCCCCTTCGGGCAGATAAATATCCAGACGCGAGCCAAAGCGGATCAGCCCGAACCGTTCGCCGGTTTCCAGATACTGCCCCTCTTGTGACCAGCACAGGATGCGCCGCGCCACCAGACCGGCGATCTGCACCACGCCATAGCTGCGCCCGTCCTCCAGCTGGATGGCCAGCCCGTTGCGTTCGTTATCGCTGGACGCTTTGTCCAGCGCGGCGTTCAGGAATTTACCGGGGCGATAGGCCACGGTGGTGATCGTGCCCTCATGGGGCAGCCGGTTCACATGGCAGTTGAACACCGACATGAACACCGAAATCCGGGTCATCGGCACGTCGCTCAGGCCCAGCTCGGCGGGGGGAATGGCGGGCTCCAGCAGGGACACGATCCCATCGGCAGGCGAGATCATCACACCGGGGCGCGTGGGCGTCACCCGTTCGGGATCGCGGAAGAAATAGTAGACCCAGACGGTGATCCCGGTGCCGATCCATCCCAGCGGCGCCCAGATCCAGAACAGGACCAGCGTAATCGCCGCCGCAATGGCCACAAACTTGCGCCCCTCGGGGTGCATGGGTTTGACAAAGGTCGATAGCATCGAGACGGACATGGCGGCTCCGGTTCTGAGAGGGGACTTCTGGTAATGAGCGGTGCATAAATCAATCCGCGCCATTTGCAAATGTCTGAATGCGGCCTGCCCCTCTTCGGCCCCGGCTCTGGCTTAGCGAAACAGCTGTTTGGCATCGGCGGCGGCGAAATCAATCAGCGCCCGCACCTTGCGCGGCAGGGTCCGGTTTTCCAGATAGGCCGCGCCAAAGGGAATGGTGACGTTTGTGTATTCTTTCAGTACCGGCCGCAGCGCCCCTGTCTCTAGCGCGTGATCCAGCACGAAGGCCGGGCAATAGGCCAGCCCCAGCCCCTGCACCGCCAGATCGCGCGCCACACGGGCGCTGTTCACCTGATAGCGCCCCGCGACGGACACATGCTGCGCCTGCCCGTCCCTTTCGAATGTCCAGCGGCCCGGATCGCGCCGGTTGGTATCCAGAATGCAGCTATGCGCCGCCAGATCCACCGGCCTGCGCGGCGCAGGATGCTGTTGCAGATAAGCCGGAGCCGCCACCAGATGGCTGCGGATCACCCCCAGCCGGCGCACCCTGAGCGTAGACATCCCCGGATCGCCCACACGAAAGGCCAGGTCGATCCCCTCGCGTGCCAGATCGGCATAGCTGTCAGACAGGCGCAGGTCGATGACCAGCTCGGGGTGCGGGGCGGCGAAACGGTGCAGCAGATCGGCCACATAGGCCTCGCCCAGGGTGACAGGCGCTGAGATGCGCAGCGCCCCGGTAAAGCCGCGCGCCTCGTCGGTGACCGCCCCCAGCATCGCGTCCAGATCATCCAGCAACGCCGGCGCGCGGGCCAGCAGATCCTCGCCCGCGGCGGTCAGCCCGACGCGCCGGGTGGTGCGCTGCAACAGGCGCGTGCCCAGGCGGGTCTCCAGCTCGGCCACGTATTTCGAGGTCAGCCGATTGGAGATTCCCAGCCGCTCTGCCCCTCCGGTGAATGAGCCCGTCTGCGCCGTCGCCACAAAGGCGCGAATCCCGTCGATAATATCCATAGGCACCCCATTAAGAACAAATCAGAGATAGTTATTCTACATCATCGCCATATCATTCACAAATAGCCTTGGGCATAGTCGGATCATCAAACGGGCGCAGAAACGAACGCCCACCGAAGGAGTAACACAATGATCGACGCAAAATTTGCCCCCTATGGCGCGCTGGTGCTGCGCGTGACCACCGGGGCGCTGTTCGTGTACCATGGCCTGCTGAAACTGCTGGTGTTCACCCCCGCTGGCGCGGCCGGGTTCTTTGACTCGATTGGCCTGCCCGGCTGGCTGGCCTATCTGACCATGACCGCCGAGATCCTGGGCGGCGGCGCGCTGATCCTGGGGATCGCCACGCAGCTGGTGTCGGCGGCCCTGGTGCCGGTGCTGCTGGGGGCGGCTCTTTTTGCCCACCGCGGCGCGGGCTTTGGCTGGACAAACCCCGGCGGCGGGATGGAATTCCCGCTGATGTGGGCCGCGGTTCAGGCCTCTCTGGCCCTGATCGGGGACGGCGCGCACGCCCTTTACCCGCTGCGCCGCACATAATCTGACGGCCCCGCCCCGCACGCCGGGGCGCGGGCCACATCAGCCCCCTGAAACCAGAAAAGGAGCCCTCCATGTCCGCACATCAATCTCTTGGGATGCTCAAGGATCGTCTGAAAGCGTCCGATAAAATGCCCGTCGTCTTTCTGGGCCATGGCAGCCCGATGAACGCGATCGAGGATAACGATTACGCCCGTTCGTGGCGCAAGCTGGGCCGCGCCCTACCCCGTCCGCAGGCGATTCTGGTGGTCTCGGCGCATTGGATGACACAGGGGACGACGCTGGTGGATGTCTCGGCTTTTCCGCGCACGATCCACGATTTCTATGGCTTCCCAGATGAGCTATACATGGAAAGCTACCCGGCCGAAGGCGCGCCTGATCTGGCCCGCGAAGTGGTCAGCCTGCTGGCCAGCCACCACGCCGAGGGCGACGATACCTGGGGGCTGGATCATGGTGCCTGGACGGTGCTGAAATACCTGTATCCCAACGCGGATGTTCCCGTGTTCCAGCTGTCCATCGACATGACCGCCGGGCTGGCCCATCAGCTGGAAATCGGCCAGGCCATCGCCGAGCTGCGCCATCGCGGCGTGCTGATCCTGGGCAGCGGCAATGTCGTCCACAACCTGCACACCATGCGGTTCGGCGCGCGCCCCTATGACTGGGCCACCGAGTTCGACACCCGTTTCGCCAGCCTGCTGGAGGATCGCAACATGGCCGCGCTGGCCGACCCGCAGACCTTTGGCACGCTGCTGCGCCAGGCGCATCCGTCGGTGGATCACTACCTGCCCGCGCTGACCATTGCAGGCGCGGCGGATAGCGCCGATCAGCTGGTCTTTATGAATGACACGATCGACATTGCCAGCGTCTCGATGCGCAGCTTTGTGTTTTATTAAGGGATCGGTGCGATGCTGGTAGATGGTAAATGGACAAAGGACTGGAACCCGGTCCAGAAGGCAGATGAAAAGGGCCGTTTCGTGCGGCAGGTGTCCAGTTTTCGCAACTGGATCACCCCCGATGGCAGCGCAGGGCCAACGGGCCTGGGTGGTTTCAAGGCCGAGGCCGGGCGCTATCGGCTCTATGTGGCGCTGATCTGCCCCTGGGCCTCGCGGACGTTGATTGCCCGCGCGCTGAAGGGCCTGGAGGATGTGATCCCCGTCACCGTCGTCAACCCGACGCTGACCGATCAGGGCTGGGCCTTTGGTGGCTATCCGGGGGCGGATGCGGACCCGCTGTTCGATGCGGGCTATATGCACGCGCTCTATACCCGCGCCGATCCGCATTTCACCGGGCGCGCCACTGTGCCCGTGCTGTGGGACATGCAGCAAAACGTGATGGTCAGTAACGAAAGCGCCGACATCCTGCGGATGCTGGACACCGCATTCGAGGAGATCGTGCCGTCGGATATTCGGCTGTATCCGCAGGATCTGGCCACCGAAATCGACACGCTGAACCCTGTGATTTACGATGGGCTGAACAATGGCGTCTACAAGGCTGGTTTCGCCTCAAGCCAAGAGGCCTATGACGAGGCTGTCGCCAGTGTGTTCAGCACGCTGGATATGCTCGAATCGCGGCTGAGCGGCGACTATCTGTTCGGAGACCGGCTGACAGAAACCGACATCCGCACTTTTGTGACGCTGATCCGGTTCGATGCGGCCTATCATGGGCTGTTCAAAACGAACCTGCGCCAGATCGCCGATTATCCGCGCCTGCAAGCCTATATGGAGCGTATCCTGGCCCTGCCCGGCGTGCGCCAGACAGTGAACATGGACCATATCACGCGTGGCTATTACTCGATCAAGGCGCTGAATCCGACGGGGATTCGCCCCGCCGCCCCGGCGCATATCACGGCCTTGCTGACCTGATCATTCATCCGAGGGGTCGGCGTCGGGATCCGCCTGCCCGACCCCTTTGAAGATGAACTTGAACGGCATCGCCCACAAAAAGCCCAGCACGATATAGACCGCCAGTTCGATCAGCAGCGAGGGCCGCTCGAACAAGGACGTCAGATACCACGCCACCGCGATATAGAGCGGCAGGCCAACCAGCAGGATCAGCAGCGCCAGGCGGCGGCGGGTTTTATACGCCAGCGCCATCAGTCTGCGAACGGGTCGGTGACCAGGATGGTGTCGTCGCGTTCAGGGCTGGTGGACAGCAGGGCGACGGGGCATTCGATCAGCTCTTCGACGCGGCGGACGTATTTCACCGCATTGGCGGGCAGATCGTTCCAGCTGCGCGCGCCTTCGGTGGATTCGGACCAGCCGGGGATTTCCTCGTAGATCGGTTTGCAGCGGGCCTGCTGATCGGCGGCGGTGGGCAGGTAATCCAGACGCTCGCCGTCCAGATCATAGCCCACGCAGATTTTCAGGGTCTCGAACCCGTCCAGCACGTCCAGTTTCGTCAAAGAGATGCCGTTGATCCCGTTCACCGCGCAGGTCTGACGGACCAGGGCGGCGTCAAACCAGCCACAGCGGCGTTTGCGGCCGGTGGTGGTGCCGAATTCATGGCCACGCTCGCCCAGACGCTGACCGTCTGCATCCTCCAGCTCGGTCGGGAACGGGCCCTCGCCTACGCGGGTGGTATAGGCCTTCACGATGCCCAGCACGTAATCGATCGAGTTGGGGCCGATGCCCACGCCCGTCGCGGCCTGACCCGCGATCACATTCGAGGACGTCACGAAGGGATAGGTGCCGAAATCAATGTCCAGCAGCGCGCCTTGTGCGCCTTCGAACAGGATGCGTTTGCCGGATTTGCGTTTCTCGTTCAGCACTTTCCAGACGGGCGCGGCGAAGGGCAGGATTTCCTTGGCAACCTCTTTGAGTTGCGCCAGCAGCGCGTCACGGTCAACGGGGGCAATGCCCAGACCTTTGCGCAGCGGATCGTGGTGTTGCAGGGCGCGGTCCACGCGGGCCTCAAGCGTGGCCTCATCGGCCAGATCGGCCACACGGATGGCGCGGCGGCCAACCTTATCTTCGTAGCAGGGGCCGATGCCGCGGCCGGTGGTGCCGATCTTGGTGCCCTTGCTGGCGGCCTCTTCGCGGGCGCGGTCCAGCTCGCCGTGGATGGGCAGAATCAGCGGGGTGTTTTCCGCAATCATCAGCGTGTCGGCGTTGATCTCGACCCCCTGTTCGCGGACGGTGGCGATCTCGTTGACCAGGTGCCAGGGGTCCAGCACCACGCCGTTGCCGATCACCGACAGTTTCCCGCCACGCACCACACCCGAGGGCAGCGCGTGCAATTTATAGACCTTTCCGTCGATGACCAGAGTGTGCCCGGCATTGTGGCCGCCCTGAAAACGCGCGATCACATCGGCGCGTTCGGACAGCCAGTCCACGATCTTGCCTTTACCCTCATCGCCCCATTGGGCGCCGACGACGACGACGTTTGCCATTGCTGGTCCTCTTACTCTATGCGGATCAAACCCGCGCCCGTATATAGGGCTGTGCCCCGGTGTAAAACCTCAAATTCGCCGCAGGGCTGGACACGCGCTGCCAATTGCGCGATTCATTATGACAGACATTCGCAAAACCTGCATCAAGCCGGAGCATCCCATGGGGTTTTTTCTTCGCTGGCTGGTGGCCTTTATCCTTCTGTCGGCCACGTTCAACCCAACGCGCGTGAATTACGCGACATGGGTCAGCTCCAATTACGATCAGCAATTGCCGCTGGCGGTGCTGCTGGGGCTGCTGCTGCTGGTGGGCTATATCATCTACCTGCGGGCCACGCTGCGCTCGATCGGAGCGTTCGGGATGTTCCTGGTAATGGCGATTTTTGCCGCGCTTTTGTGGGTGCTCTATGATTATGGCCTGTTGGACATCGACAATCAGACGATGAACACCTGGCTGGGCCTGTTTGCCATGTCCGTCGTGCTGGGCGTTGGCCTGAGCTGGAGCCTGATCCGCCGCCGCCTGTCCGGCCAGGTGGACATCGACGATATAGACGACGAAGAATAGGGCACGCGCCCCCCCCGTTTGGCCCAGATCCCACTCAGACGGCAAAGGCGGGTTGCGGGCGGCAAGGGTTTTGCCTAAATAGGCGCGGAAAGACATCTCAGGCAGGCCTCAATGGAAAACGTCGTTCTTATCATCCACCTTCTTCTGGCGCTGGCGCTGATCGGCATCGTGCTTTTGCAACGCTCCGAGGGCGGTGGACTGGGGATGGGCGGCGGCGGCGGTGCCGTGTCCAGCCGCGCGGCCGCAACCGCGCTGAGCAAAGTGACCTGGATCCTGGCGATCGGGTTCATCTGTACCTCTTTGGGGCTGACCGTGATTGCCGCTGAAAAATCCGCGGGCAGCTCGGTTCTGGATCGTCTGGGGGGGGATGCCCCCGCCACCGAAAGCGAAGAGGCACCCGCACAACCGGGCAGTGACCTGCTGCCGCCCTCGGCGGATGAAAGTGGCCCCATCGTTCCGCGCGCGGACTGATAGAACCACAACACCTTGAATTTTCGCGGATGACCGCAACTGCATCTTGCGGTCGTCTTGCGTATTTTTTGCGAATCTAGTAAGGCTTGAGTCCCGTGGTGCTGCGGTTTTTTGAACCGTAGGGGCGCAGGTTTTGGCATTCTGCCAGGCGAAAATCACGGGAGACGCCGACATGGCTCGTTATATCTTCATCACCGGCGGTGTTGTGTCCTCGCTGGGCAAGGGGCTGGCCTCGGCCGCCTTGGGCGCATTGTTGCAGGCGCGCGGTTTCTCGGTCCGTCTGCGCAAACTGGATCCCTACCTGAACGTCGATCCCGGCACCATGAGCCCGTTTGAACACGGCGAGGTGTTCGTCACCGACGATGGCGCCGAAACCGATCTGGACCTGGGCCATTACGAGCGTTTCACCGGCGTGCCCGCGCGGATGACCGACTCGGTCAGTTCGGGGCGAATCTATTCCAACGTTCTGGAAAAAGAGCGTCGCGGCGATTACCTGGGCAAAACCATTCAGGTCGTTCCCCACGTCACCAACGAGATCAAGGATTTCCTGGCGGTCGGCGATGACGAGGTCGATTTCATGCTGTGCGAAATCGGCGGCACCGTCGGCGATATCGAGGGCCTGCCCTTCTTCGAGGCGATCCGCCAGTTCACCCACGATCGCCCGCGCGGCCAGTGTATTTTCATGCACCTGACCCTGCTGCCCTATCTGGCTGCCTCGGGCGAGCTGAAAACCAAACCCACCCAGCACAGCGTCAAGGAACTGCAAAGCATCGGCATCGCGCCTGACGTGCTGGTGTGCCGCAGCGAACAGCCGATTCCGGAAAAAGAACGCGAGAAAATCGCCCTGTTCTGTAACGTCCGCAAGGACGCGGTGATCGCCGCCTATGATCTGAACTCGATCTACGAGGCCCCGCTGGCCTATCACCACGAAGGTCTGGATCAGGCGGTTCTGGACGCGTTCGGCATCTCGCCCGCGCCCAAGCCGGACATGTCGAAATGGGATGACGTGGTGGACCGCATCCACAATGCCGATGGCGAGGTCAACGTGGCCATTGTCGGCAAATACGTGCAACTGGAAGACGCCTATAAATCCATCAAAGAGGCCCTGACCCACGGCGGCATGGCCAACCGGGTGAAGGTGAATGTGGAATGGGTGGATGCCGAGATTTTCGACAATTCCGACCCGGCCCCGCATCTGGAGGGCTTCCACGCCATTCTGGTGCCCGGCGGCTTTGGCGAACGCGGCACCGAGGGGAAAATCAAAGCGGCCGAATTCGCCCGTACGCGCAAAATCCCCTATCTGGGCATCTGCCTGGGGATGCAAATGGCCGTGATCGAGGCCGCCCGCAACGTGGCTGGTATCGACACTGCGGGCTCTGAAGAATTCGATCACGAATCCGGGGGCAAGCGTTTCGAACCCGTGGTCTATCACCTGAAGGAATGGGTGCAGGGCAACGCCAAGGTCCAGCGCAAGGCCGATGACGACAAGGGCGGCACCATGCGTCTGGGCGCCTATGACGCCGTGTTGACCGAGGGCTCCAAGGTGGCGCAGGTCTATGGCGACACCGCGATCGAGGAACGCCACCGTCACCGCTATGAGGTGGACATCAAATACCGCGAAAAGCTAGAGGCCTGCGGGCTGACCTTCTCGGGCATGTCGCCCGATGGCCGGCTGCCGGAAATCGTGGAATGGACTGATCACCCCTGGTTCATCGGCGTGCAATACCACCCCGAACTAAAGTCCAAACCCTTCGATCCGCACCCCCTGTTCAAGGATTTCGTGCGCGCTGCCGTGGAAACATCGCGCCTGGTATAAACACAGAAAACGGGGCCGCTGGGCCCCGTTTTTCTATGTTTTTCCGTGGGTTTACCTGTGGATTATCTCCAGATCGGATCCAGCAGAACCCGCAACAGAGCCGGCCTGCTATCGGGCTGCGGGGGCATCACGATCCGTGTCGGCCCCTGATCCGAGATCGCGTTGAACCGGGTCTCATCAAACACCCAGCGGCCCTGCGTGCCACGCGCCGCATCGTGCCGC
Source organism: Youngimonas ophiurae (nom. illeg.) (assembly GCF_049803795.1). Taxonomy (NCBI): domain Bacteria; kingdom Pseudomonadati; phylum Pseudomonadota; class Alphaproteobacteria; order Rhodobacterales; family Roseobacteraceae; genus Thalassovita; species Youngimonas ophiurae (nom. illeg.). The sequence goes on along the minus strand of NZ_JBNAGJ010000001.1, from coordinate 475,410 downwards.
TGCCGCGCGAACCAGGCCTCGGCCGCGTCCCGAACCGGCGCCAGGCCGACCTCGGGGTCCGGCAGGTAGAACCCGCAGCTGATTTTCCGGTGCAGACAGTCCAGCATGGAACAGCGCGCGCTGTCCTCAAGCGGGACATCATCCTTGTGCATATGGTTGAACTCTTGCGGGCGCCCGTTCAGGAACACCTGAACCGCCGTTGCCAGATCCAACCCGATTTTTGACATCAAGCGCCCCAAAACCTTCAGATCGCCGTTGTGCCAATCAAACTCAACCGCCGCTTGCGCCAGCTCGGACCCTGCCGAGACCTGCGTGCCAGCATCTACCCCTTCCCAGTCTTTTGATACCATCCGGTTCATTGCCCGAACTCCTACTGGTGCCTCTCATCTCTTAAGGTTGTATTGAGCCTTGGTGCAGATTTTGCGGACGAAATGTGGCCGGGATGAGGCAATCCAACTGTCGCGCCTTTGTCACAAAATCCCGGCCCTGTTGCGCCCTGACCTGTCTTTTCTTTTGCGGGAATCGTTTCTTGGCGTAGCGTGAAACCATGTTCTCACACCTGTTTCGCGCGCTCAAAGCCAGTAAATCCAACGCGTTACCCGAGCCAGATGAAAAACTGGCCCTGGGCGCTTTGCTGGTGCGCGTGGCCAAATCCGACCGCAATTACAACGTGAAGGAAATCCAGCGCATCGACCGGATTTTCCAGCGGCTCTATGATCTGAACCCGGTTGAGGCGGCCAAAATGCGCGCCGTGTGCGAAAAAATGGAGGAACACGCCCCCCATATGGATGTGTTTTCGGAAATGATCCGCGAGGGGGTGGATTTCGATGACCGGCTGGGGGCCCTGGAAACCATGTGGGAGGTCGCCCTGTCCGACGGGCAAGAACGCCCCGAAGAGCTGAGCGTGGTCGAAAGCGCCCGGACCGCGCTTGGCCTGTCCGAGGCCGACAGTCTTCAGGCCCGCGTTGCCGCCGTGCACACCATCGAGCAGGTCCAGCGCCGCGCCGCGGATGATCAATGATTGGCAGCGCCGCATTCAGCCCCTATATGCAGGGGCATGTTTGCTGATTTTCTGAAACGCCTCACCCAGCCCTCTCCGTCTCGCCTGCCCGATTCCGATGCGCGGCTGGCGCTGATGGCCCTGCTGGTGCGGGTGGCCCGCTCGGATGGGCATTTCGACAGCGCCGAGCGCGCGCGCATCCTGACCATTGCCGCCGATCGCTACGGGCTGGAGACCGCCGCCACGCAGGAACTGCTGGCGCAAGCCGAGACCCTGGAATCCGAGGCCCCCGACACCGTTCGTTTCACCCGCGCGATCAAGGACGCCGTCGCCTACGAGGACCGCACCGCCGTGATCGAGGCGCTCTGGGCCGTGGTTCTGGCCGACGGCACCCGCGATGACGCTGAAAACGCGCTGTTGCGGCTGGTCGCCAATCTGCTGGGAATCAATGACCGTGACAGCGCTCTGGCGCGCCAGCGAATCGAGACCAGGCCCTAAGCCGACACCGCCGACGCAGCGTGGCGCGCTCAGAAATGATCAAATTCCTGATGACTTAGGGTCAATCGTGCCGTTTCTGGATGATTTTCACCGCTTTGATCATTGCACGCGTCCCCATTTTTCGACCTACTAAACCCAATAAAAACAAAAAATGGGGTCGGAAGTGTCCGAAAACGCTCCAGTCATCGAAATTCGGGGGCTGCACAAAGCCTATGGCGCGCTGGAAGTCCTGAAGGGCGTGGATATCACCGCGCATCGGGGGGATGTTGTCTCGTTGATTGGCTCGTCGGGGTCCGGGAAATCCACGATTCTGCGCTGCGCCAACCTGCTGGAGGACAGCCAGGAAGGCGAGATTCTGTTCAAGGGCGAGCCCGTCCTGTGGAAAGGTCAGGGGCACGCTCGCCATCCGGGCGATCCGGCGCAGGTGCTGCGCATCCGTACCAACCTGTCCATGGTGTTCCAGCAGTTCAACCTGTGGGCCCATATGACAATTCTGGAAAACGTGATGGAGGCCCCCGTCACCGTTCTGGGCCGCGACAAGGCCGAGGTCGAGGCCGCCGCCCGCCGCTATCTGGACAAGGTCGGGATCGGCGACAAATGCGATGTCTACCCGGCGCAATTGTCGGGCGGTCAGCAGCAGCGCGCCGCCATCGCCCGCGCCCTGTGCATGGAGCCCGAGGCGATCCTGTTTGACGAACCCACCAGCGCCCTGGACCCCGAACTGGAACAAGAAGTCGTGAAGGTCATCAAGGATCTGGCCGCCGAGGGGCGCACCATGCTGATCGTCACCCACGATATGAAAATGGCCCATGATGTCAGCAGCCATGTCGTGTTTCTGCACCAGGGCCGGATCGAAGAAGAAGGCGCGCCGGGCACGCTCTTTGGCAGCCCCAAATCCGAACGCCTGCAACAATTCCTGTCGGTCACGTCGCATCTGTGACGCCCGCCGGCACCGATTTCTAACCACGGGAGTGAACCATGAAAAAACTGATCCTGACCACCGCCGCGCTGGCCCTGACCGCTGGCATTGCCACCGCCGACACCATCCGGATGGGCACCGAGGGCGCCTATGCCCCCTTCAACTATCTGGACGATAATGGCGAGGTTGCGGGCTTTGAGCGCGACTTGGGCGACGAGCTGTGCAAACGCGCCGAGCTGACCTGCGAATGGGTCACCAACGAATGGGATTCGATCATTCCGAACCTGGTCTCGGGCAACTATGACACCATCATTGCCGGCATGTCGATCACCGACGAGCGCAAGGAAAAGATCGACTTTACCCAGGCCTACACCCAGCCCGACCCCTCGGCCTATGCGGCGCTCAGCGCGGATGTGGATGTCACCACCGCCGTGATTGCGGCGCAGGCCAACACGATCCAGGCCTCGTTCGTGGCCGCCGCGGGCGCGCAGCTGGTTGAATTCTCGACCGTGGACGAGGCCCTGGCCGCCGTCCTGAACGGCGAGGCCGACGCCACCCTGGCCGACAAAGCCAGCCTGCTCGATCAGGTCGAAGCCAGCGACCAGCTGGTTTTCCTGGAAAAAGAAGAGCTGATCGGCGGCGGTGTCGGCATGGGCATCCGCAAATCCGACAGCGCCCTGCGTGACAAATTCGACGCCGCGATCCAGTCGATGAAGGATGACGGCACGCTGAACGCGCTGATCGTGAAGTGGAAAATCGGCGAAACCTTCTGATCGCCCAATACTCTTGGGTGGGGGCGATCACGCCCCTGCCCTGACCGGATCTGACGATGTTTCCCTATTGCACTGACCCCGATACGCTGTCCGGCCTGACCTGGCTAAGCTGCTATCTGACCACCACCAAGCATATGATGCTGTTCTATTCGCTGGGCACGGTGCTGCTGCTGCTGGCGATTACGGCTCCGGTGGCGCTGGCCTTTGGCTTTGCCGGAGCAAGCGCGGCCAAATCGCATGTCGCGCCGCTGCGCTGGCTGGGCAAGATCTATATCGCGGTCGTGCGCGGGGTGCCGGACATCGCGTTTTTCCTGTTCTTCGTGATCGCGCTGGATCAGGGGTTTGAATGGCTGCGCCATCAGGTTCTGTGCCCCGATTGGGACCAGCCGATCCGCCAGGGCAATGATTTCGTTGTCTGTTCTGCGGCCAAACTGCCGCTGGGCTCGGCCCCGCAATGGGTGCACGAGGTCTATGGCTTTGCGCTGGCCGTGCTGACCTTTGCCATCGTGTTTGGGGCCTTTGCCGCCAATGTCCTGTTCGGAGCCATGCGCGCCGTGCCCCATGCGCAGATGGAAACCGCCTATGCCTATGGCATGACAAAGCGGCAGGCTTTCTGGCGTATTCTGGTGCCGCAGATGTGGGTCTATGCGCTGCCGGGCCTGTCGAATCTGTGGATGGTGCTGATCAAGGCCACGCCCCTGCTGTTCCTGCTGGGGGTCGAGGATATCGTCTATTGGGCGCGCGAGCTGGGCGCCTCGAAAACGCCGCGCTTTACCGATTATCCGCATCCTGACTGGCGCATGTGGTATTTCCTGGGGCTGCTGGTGTTCTATCTGGGCTTTACCCGTGTGTCCGAGCTGGTGCTGGAACGTCTGATGCGCCGCCTGTCCCACGGTCAGGCCACCGCCGCCGGAGAAGCCATGCGGAGGGCCGAGGCATGAGCTGCTGGCAAACCATTCAGGATTACGGCCTGCGCTCGATCGGAATCGGAGAGCGCCTGCTGCCCAAGACCGATTTCACCCTGTGTCACCAGTTCACGCTGATCGGCTCGGGGATGTTGTGGAACATCTATTTCGGCGTTCTGGCGCTGCTGGCGGGGTTCTTTCTGGCAACCGCGCTGGCGGTGGCCAAGAATTCGGCCCTGCCCTGGCTGCGCACACCGGCCACCTGGTTCATCTTTGTGTTCCGAGGCTCGCCCCTGTTCATCCAGTTCTTCTTTGGCTACTTCCTGTTCCTGTCATTGAAGAAAGTCGTCCCGATCTTTGCGCCCTTCACCGACGCCTGGCTGGGCGCATTGATGGTGCTGTTTTTCAACACCGCCGCCTATTCGGCCGAGATTTTCTATGGCGCGCTGCGCTCCATTCCCAAAGGTGACACCGAGGCCGCGGACGCCTATGGGTTCAGCGGCTGGAACAAGTTCCGCCGCATCACCTGGCCCACCATGCTGCGCCTGGCCTGGCCGGCCTACACGAACGAGGCGATCTTTCTGTTCCACGCGACGGCGCTTGTGTTTTTCTCGAGTTTTCCGGCATGGCGGCAGAAGGGGGACGCGCTGTATTATGCCTCTTATTTTGCCGAGAAAACCTTCAACCCCTTCGTGCCCTACCCGATCTTCGCGGGCTATTTCATCCTGTTGACGCTGATCGTGATCGGGCTGTTCGGATGGATCAATCATCGGCTGAACCGGCATCTGCCGCAGCAACATCGCCGCAAAATTCGCTTGCGTCCAAGGTTGATCCGGTAGTATCCAATATTTGATCAAATTATTCGGACGCAGGGGAACTCCATATACGTTTCGGAGTTTGCAGCCACTGTTTGACGCAAATATTTTGATCAAAAGTTAACAAACAGGGACCAAGGGCATGGTCCCCAAGCGTTTGAGATGCAAGAATCGCTTGCGTCTGGCTTGTGGGAACGGCCTCATCGAAACATGAAAATGTACAACTGGCTGAGAAAGCACCCCGAAGTGCGTACCATCCGCGTGGCCGCGGCAGATCTGAACGGACAGGCGCGCGGCAAACGTGTGCCCACCCGCTTTGCCGATAAGGTGGTCGAGGACGGGACGCGCTTTCCCATGTCCGTGTTGAATCTGGACATCTGGGGCGAGGACATCGAAGACAGCCCCCTGGTTTTTGACAGCGGCGACGCCGATGGCGTGCTGCGCCCGACCGAGCGGGGCTTTATGCCCATGCCCTGGCTGTCGGCGCCCACCGCCCTGCTGCCGCTGTGGATGTATCGCGAGGACGGCCGCCCCTACGAGGGCGACCCCCGCCACGCCCTGCGCGCCATTGTCGAACGCTACAAAGCCATCGGCCTGACCCCCGTCGTGGCAATGGAGATGGAATTCTTCCTGATCGACGACTCGGGCCGCGACCTGAGCGTGCCGATCAGCCCCCGGTCCGGCAAACGGCGCAAGGCGGCCGAAACCCTGTCGATCCGCGCGCTGGATGCGTTCGACAGCTTTTTCACCGATCTCTATGACGCCTGCGAGGAAATGGACATCCCCGCCGACACCGCCATTTCCGAGGCCGGGCTGGGCCAGTTCGAAATCAACCTGATGCATTGCGATGACGCCCTGCGCGCCGCCGATGACGCCTGGCTGTTCAAGATGCTGGTCAAGGGGCTGGCGCGCAGCCACGGGTTCGCGGCGTCCTTTATGGCCAAACCCTATGATGACTACGCCGGATCGGGCCTGCACACGCATTTTTCGCTGATCGACAAGGATGGCAATAACGTCTTTGACGATGGCGGCCCCAAGGGCACGGATATGCTGCATCACGCGATCGCGGGCTGTATGCGCGCCATGCACGACAGCACGCTGATCTTTGCCCCGCATTGGAACAGCTATGACCGGATGGTGCCGGGCGCCCACGCGCCGACGGGGATCAGCTGGGCCTATGAGAACCGGACCTCGGCCATTCGCGTGCCCTCGGGCAGCCCCAAGGCGCGGCGGCTGGAACACCGGGTCGCGGGCGGCGATGTGAACCCCTATCTGCTGCTGACGGCCATTCTGGGCGCGGCGCTGACCGGGATCGAGGACAAGCTCTCGCCGCCCGAACCGATCTCGGGCAATGCCTATGCGCTGGACCTGCCGCACATCCCCGACAAATGGGGCACGGCCATTGATGCCTTTGAAAACAGTGACGTTATCAAGCGCATTTTCACCCCCGAGATGATCCGCAACCTTGTGCTGACCAAAAGGCAAGAGCTGCGCTACATGGACGATCTGACCCCGGAAGAGCGGGTGGACATCTACCTGGATACGGTGTGATCCCGGCGGGTTCCGCAACTTGTTCCTTCAGGGCGGCAGGGATACAGTCCTGCCATCAACGACAATGGTGACTTATGAAAATCGGCATCCTGCAAACGGGCCATGTGCCCGATCAGATGATGGAAACCTCGGGGGATTACGCGGCCATGTTCCGGCGTCTGCTGGACGGGCACGGGTTTACCTTTGAAACATGGGAGGTGGTGGACGGCCAGTTTCCCTCGGGCCCCGAGGCCGCCGATGCCTGGCTGATCACCGGATCCAAACATGGTGCCTATGAAGATCACCCCTGGATCCCCCCGCTGGAAACGCTGATCCGCGCCATTCGCGATGCCGGGCGTCCGATGGTCGGGGTCTGCTTTGGGCATCAGATCATCGCGCAGGCTCTGGGCGGGAAAGTCGTCAAGTTCGAGGGCGGCTGGGCCACGGGCCGGCAAAGCTATGATCTGAACGGACGCCAGGTGCAGCTGAACGCCTGGCACCAGGATCAGGTGGTGGAACTGCCTGAAAACACGCGGGTTCTGGGATCAAATGACTTCTGCGAGAATGCGGTTCTGGCGATCGGCGACAATATTCTGACGCTGCAGCCCCATCCTGAATTCACCGCCACGGAAATCCGTGTCCTGCTGGAACATCGCGCGCCCGGCGTGGTGCCTGATGACTTGATCACCCAGGCTACCGCAGCGTTGGAGGCCCCCGTCGACGGGGGGGAAATCGGTCAGCAAATGGCCCGCGTCCTGAAGGGAGAGAAGATATGAGCAACTGGATCAAAACACTCCCCGAAGCGGCGCAAGCCTACCTGGCGGAACGGCGCCTGGACGAGGTCGAGTGTATCATCTCGGACCTGCCGGGCATTGCACGCGGCAAGGCGGTTCCGGCGTCAAAATTCGAAAAGCAGGACTATTTTCACCTGCCGGACTCGATCTATTTCCAGACCATCACCGGCGATTGGGGCGAGGCCGCCGGCGAGGAGGGCTTTATCGAGCGCGACATGATGCTGCGCCCCGATATGTCCACCGCCACCGCCGCCCCCTGGACCGGAGACTGGACCTTGCAGGTGATCCACGATGCCTATGACCGCAAGGACGAGCCGATCCCCTATGCCCCGCGGAATGTGCTGAAACGCGTGGTCAATCTTTACCGCGAACAGGGGTGGGAACCCGTCGTCGCGCCGGAAATGGAATTCTACCTGGTGGCGCGCAACATCGACCCGGCCAAGAAAATCGAGCCGATGATGGGCCGTTCCGGTCGTCCGGCGGCGGCGCGTCAGGCGTACTCGATGTCCGCCGTGGACGAGTTTGGCCCGGTCATTGACGACATCTATGATTTCGCCGAGGCCATGGGCCTGGAGATCGACGGCATCACCCAGGAAGGCGGCGCCGGCCAGCTGGAAATCAACCTGCTGCATGGCGATCCGGTGGCGCTGGCCGATCAGGTGTTCTACTTCAAGCGGCTGATCCGCGAGGCCGCGCTGCGCCACGATTGCTTTGCCACTTTCATGGCCAAACCGATCGCGGACGAGCCGGGCAGCGCCATGCATATCCACCACTCGATCCTGAGCCTTGAGGATGGCTCGAACATCTTTTCGGGGCCGCAGGGCGGGGAAACGGATGCGTTTTTCCACTTTATCGCGGGTTTGCAGAACCACCTGCCTTCGGCCATTGCGATGCTGGCGCCCTATGTGAATTCCTATCGCCGGTATGTGCGTGACCACGCCGCGCCGATCAATCTGGAATGGGGACGGGACAACCGGACGACGGGGATTCGCGTGCCACTGTCCGGCCCCAAGGCCCGGCGGGTCGAAAACCGTCTGGCCGGGATGGACTGCAACCCCTACCTGGGCATCGCGGCCTCTTTGGCTTGTGGATTCCTGGGGCTGATGGAGGGCAAACGCCCCGACAAGCAGTTCAAGGGCGATGCCTATGACGGCGACGAGGACATCCCCCGCGTGCTGGGCCAGGCCTTGGATCTGTTCGATGGGGCCTCGGATCTGCATGAAATCCTGCACCCGGATTTCGCGCGCGTCTACTCGATCATCAAACGGACCGAGTATGAAGAGTTCTTGCAGGTGATTTCCCCCTGGGAACGGGAGCACCTGCTGCTGAACGTCTGATCCAAAGGGGCCGCCCTGACGGGCGGCGCTGGATATCTCGCGCCCCTGATGGGCGCTCGGGCGGGCGCCCGATGGAAAGGTTAAGCCATGGATCTGCTGTATTCGAATGACAAACGCGGGCAGTACCCGGACAGCTGGTACGCGGCCACGGCGCATCGGCTGCCCCCCTTTGAGATGCTGAAGGGCGCGCATAAGGCGGATGTCTGCGTGGTGGGCGCGGGCTATACCGGGCTGTCGGCCGCGCTGCATCTGGCCGAAGCCGGGTTTGACGTGGCCCTTCTTGAGGCGCACCGGGTCGGTTTCGGGGCCTCGGGGCGCAATGGCGGGCAATTGGGCAGCGGCCAGCGCCAGCCGCAGGACACGCTGGAGAAGATGGTTCCGCCAGAGGATGCCCGGCGGCTGTGGGATCTGGGCGAAGAGGCCAAAGATCTGGTCAGACATCTGATTACAAAGCACGCGATTGACTGCCAACTGCGCCCCGGTGTGGCCTGGACCGGGTTTGATGCGGCCGATGTGGGGCATCTGCACGAGTATGCCACGCTGATGCAGCGGGACTATGGCTATAGCGAGATTCAGGCGCTGAGTGCCGAGGAATGCGCGCGGATCTGCCCATCGCCTGCTTATAAAGGCGGGGTGCTGGATATGGGGGCCGCGCATCTGCATCCGTTGAACTTTGCCCTGGGGCTGGCGCGGGCGGCGCAGGCCGCGGGCGTTCGGATCTATGAGAACACCCATGTGCATCATATTCAGGATGGCGCGCCCAACACCGTGCGCACCGATCAGGGGCATATTCAGGCCGATCATGTGATTCTGGCCTGCAATGGCTATCTGGGCGGGCTGAACCGCAAGGTCGCGGCCCGCGTGATGCCGATCAACAATTTCATGGTCGCAACCGAGCCTCTGGGCGAGCGGGCTCAGCAGGTGCTGACGCAGGATATCGCGGTGGCGGACAGCAAATTCGTGGTGAATTACTTCCGGCTGTCTCAGGACGGGCGGCTGCTGTTCGGCGGCGGCGAGAGCTATGGCTATCGCTTCCCTGCCGACATCACCGCCAAGGTGCGCAAACCGATGCTGGAGATTTTCCCGCATCTGAAGGACGTCCGCATCGACTATGCCTGGGGGGGCACGCTGGGGATCACGATGAAGCGCCTGCCCTACCTGGCGCGGGTGGGTAAAACGATACTGTCTGGCTCGGGGTATTCGGGGCACGGGCTGGGCACGGCCACCCATGCGGGGATGCTGATGGCGCGGGCAATTCAGGGCGATGCCGAAGGGTTCGACGTGATGTCCCGGCTGCCGACAACCGCCTTTCCGGGCGGGGCCGCGTTTCGCAGCCCGCTGCTGGTGATGGCGATGACATGGTTCGCGATGCGCGACAGGCTGGGGATCTAAGCCCCCCTGCCAAACCGACAGTCAGACACCAAGACCCACCCCAATTCAGGCGATATGTTGCGCGTGCCATACCGCCGCGTCATCTGAATTTCATTTGGCTTTCGGCCCCCTCTGCTTTAACAATTTCTGAAAATGTTATTCAGGAATCCCGAAGATGACTTTGCCTCCGAATGTTTATGACGCCGAGCCCATCCCCGAATCCGCCCGCACCGAGATTGAACGGCTGCTGCAAACCGGGGACCTGTTCCGCTATACCGCGCCGGAAAACGCGCCGGTATCGCTGCTGGAAAAAGAGTTCGCCGCCTTCATGGGGGTAAAATACGCGCTGGCGGTGTCGTCTTGCTCGGCCGCGCTGTTCCTGTCGCTCAAGGCTTTGGGCCTGCCGCGCGGCGCGCGGGTGCTGATCCCGGCCTTTACCTTTGCCGCGGTGCCATCCTCCATCGTGCACGCCGATTGCGAGCCTGTTCTGGCCGAAGTGGGCGAAAACTATCGCCTGGACATCGAGGATTTCGCCACCCGGCTGGATGACAATATCGACGCGGTGATCATCAGCCACATGCGCGGGCATACCTCGGATATGGATGCGATCATGGCGCTGTGCCAGGCCCGCAACATCCCGGTGATCGAGGATGCCGCCCACTCGCTGGGCACCCGCTGGCATGGGCATAAAATCGGCACGATTGGCGATGTAGGCTGTTTTTCATTCCAAAGCTACAAGCTGCTGAATTCAGGCGAAGGCGGGGTGATGATCACCAATGACCCCGATATTGTCGCCCGCGCGGTCATCATGTCCGGCGCTTACGAACACAACTGGAAAAAGCACCAGTGCCAGACGGACGCGGATGCCCAGGCCCTGGCCGAGGCCTTTGGCCGGTGGCAAAATCAGCTGCCCCTGTACAATCTGCGCCTGAACAATCTGTCCGCCGCGATTGTCCGCCCCCAACTGGATGAAATCGCCCGCCGTGTCCGCGATGGCCGCCGCAATCATGACTATGTGGCCGATAAGCTGAACCAATCCCCCTGGATCAACGTCCCCGAAAAGCTGGACCCCGAGGAACGCGCGCCGGATTCCATCCAGTTCAACCTGGTCGGCATGAACGAGGACGAGGTCCGCGCCTTCGAAGGGGCCGCTGCCAAACGGGGGGTCAAGGTGCAGATTTTCGGGCTGAGCACGGATAATGCTCGCGCCTTCTGGAACTGGCAATTCCTGGATCACATCCCCGACCTGCCGCAAACCCGCGACATGCTGATGAAGGCCTGCGATGCCCGCCTGCCCGCCCGTCTGCAACTGCCCGAGCTGGACCTGATCGCCGAGGCGCTGATCCGCGCCGCCCAGGATGTTATGGGGAACCTGCGCGCCACGGCCTGAAGTCGCTAGCGCAGGGTCAGCACCTTTTTCATAAAGGGATAGGCCTCGATCGCCGGGGTCAGAATGACCTCGGACAGGATCGGTTTCAGCTGCGCAGCGACCTGGCCGGGCATATCTTGCAACAGATCCTTGCGCGCAGTGACGGTGATCGTGCGGGTCAGCTGTTCAAACGGCAATTCGAATACATCCAGCTGATGCGCGAACCGCCGCGCCCGCATCAACGCCAAGGGCGGCAGGATCGACCACCCCGCCCCCTGCGCAACCAAGGCCAGAATGGCGTGATAGCTGTCCAGCTCGAACCGATGCGACAGAGGCAAATTCTGCCGCGCCAGATGATTGGCCAGCAAACGCCCCATGTAATGCCGCGTCGTGTATTGCACCAACGGCAGTTTCTGCAATTGCATCAGCAGATCCTGCGCCTTGTCGATCTGCCCGACGGGGGCCACGGCCACGAATCCCTCGGTCAGGACCGGGTGCTCTTCGGCCCAATCGGCGCGCGCCCCCATTTCCGCCGCCACAACAACGTCCAGCGCGCGGGCATCCAGCTGATCATGCAGAGAATGGCTGGCCCCAGTTTCCAGAAGGAACTGCGCCCCCTTCAGCTGCGCGGCCAGCCCGGTCAGCAACAAAGGCGTCACGTCGGCCTCGAAATCCTCGATCACGCCCAGACGGAACCGGGTCAGCGCCGTCATATCCGCCATCGCCAGCTCGGCCCGCGCCAGCGCCGCCTCGTTCAGAATGGCTGAGGCCCGCCGGCGAAACAGCTCTCCGGCGGGGGTCAGCGCAATGGGGCGCGTGTTGCGTTGCAACAGCGTCGCGCCAATCGCGGTTTCCAGATTGGTCAGCTGCTGGCTGATCGCCGAGGGGCTGGCCCCCAGCCTGCGCGCCGCCGCCGAGATTCCTCCTTCCTCGGCAGTGGCCACAAAGACTTCGACACCCCAGAGCGTGATACGTCCGGGGCTATCAACCATATGAAATCATTTGCCCATCTTGGACAGCTTGTCTTGAAGCTCGGCCAGCTGCTGCTTGATCGCATCCAGGTTTTCGCCGCCCTCTTCCGCAGGCTCGGCCCCGCCTTCGGGCGCCGGCCCGCTGCTGGTCCAGGGCTGCTGCATCCCGCCGGTCATCGCCTTCATAAAGGCCTCTTGCTGGGCTTGCATCGCTTCGAAAGCGGGCATGGTGGCCATCGGATTGGCCTTGGACATGCTTTCCATCATCTTCGACTGACCATCGCGGAACATATCGAAATAAGTCTGCAAAAACTGCGGCACGACCGAGCCCGCCTGATTGGTATACGTGCGCACCAGATCCGTCAGGATATTGACAGGCAGCACGTTTTCCCCGCGGCTTTCGTGTTCGGCAATGATTTGCAGCAGATATTGGCGCGTCAGGTCATCGCCTGATTTCAGATCGACGATCTGCACTTCGCGGCCTTCGCGAATGAAGCCGGCGATATCTTCCAGCGTGACGTAATCGCTGGTTTCCGTATTGTACAAACGCCGGCTTGCATAGCGTTTGATCAAAAGCGGTTTGTTGTCTTCTGCCACGGACAGTCCTCCCTGAATGCAGCACTGCAGCAAAGCCTACGACACCTGCAAACAAAAAGAAAGGGCGGGCATTTCTGCCCACCCCACGCTACGCATCTATTTGGGAGGAGGTCGATGCGGCGATAGCGCGATTACTTCGAAGCGACTTTTTTCGCGGCTTCGGTGGCTTCTTTGGTGGCTTTCTGAACAGCGGCCGAAGCTTCTTCGGTGATGTCTTTGCCAGCAGCCATCAGCAGCTCGACGGTGTCCATCTGAACTTTCTTGGCGATTTCAGCGAAAGCAGCCATGTTTTCGGCGGCGGTTTCAGCCGAAGCCGAAGCGAAATCGGTCAGGGCCTTGGCGTAATCGGCCGGTTCGGCCTTGGCTTTGGACATGTCAGCCAGTTTGGACAGGGTTTCTTTGGTCCATTTCGACGAGATGTCCGAGGATTTCTCGGCAGCGCTCAGTGCGACGCTGGTCAGTTTCTCGTTCAGCGAGGCCTGGTTTTTGAAGGCGTCTTCGAAGGCTTTGGTGTCCACGGGGAACGAACCCATCATGTCTTTCATGATGCCGGTGAAGTCTTGAGCGGTTTTGGTAGCCATTGCTAAATTCCTTTGCGTGCTGTCCGGGCCCACCCCGGTCTCTGCAACTACAAGGAATATGAATGCTGCACCGCAGAAAATCAAGAGATTTATGCTGCGGCGCAGAAAGTAGATGTTTCCACTGAGAAATCAGAAGGTTGCGGGTGTCGCTACGTAAGTTCCGGGGGCCGGACACAACTCTGGGTGATTCGAATCTCCGGGCTCTCGCGCTGGAATCATCTTGCCCGAGCGCTTGGCCAGCCAGGATTCCCACCGCGGCCACCACGATCCTTCGTGGAACTTTGCCGTCTTTATCCACTCGTCCGATGACAGGGACATGTCGGAATTCGTGTAATGGCCGTATTTCTTTTTCGACGGTGGATTCACGATGCCCGCGATATGCCCCGACTCCGAAACCACGAATGTCTTGTTCTTCGAGCCGAACTTCTGCGCGCCGCGATAGCTGTCTTTCCACGCGGCGATATGATCGGTCTCGCAGGCGATGAAATAGGTGGGAATGTCGATATCCGAGCTTTGCAGCCGCTCGTTCAGGAATTCCACACCGCCCTCGGCGAATTCATTCGATTGGCACAGCTTGCGTAGATAATCCTTGGCCATCTTGGCCGGCAGGTTCGCCCCGTCCCCGTTCCAATAAAGCAGATCAAAGGCCGGCGGGGCCTCGCCCATCATATAGCTGCGGATCGCCGGGCCATAGATCAGATCGTTCGAGCGCAGAAACGAGAAAGTCCGCGCCATGATAAAGGACCGCAGAACGCCGATTTCATCGACCTCTTTTTCGATCCCGTCGATGAAATCGTTTTGCAGGAAGGGCGTGAATTCCCCCTGATCCGAGAAATCCGTCAGCGTGGTAAAGAAGGTCGCCGATTTGACCGACTTATCCCCGCGATGTTTCATCAGCGACAGGGTCAGCGACAGCGTGGTCCCGGCGATGCAATAGCCCACCGCATTGACCTGTTCCTGCCCCGTGATGGATTTGACCTCTGCGATGGCGGCCAGGAAACCGTCCTCGATATAGTCTTCCATGCCGACGTCGCGATAGGACGGATCGGGGTTCACCCAGGACACCACGAACAGCGTATAGCCCTGATCGGTGATCCATTTGATCAGGCTGTTCTGTTGTTTCAGATCCATGATGTAGAATTTGTTAATCCAGGGCGGAAAGATGATCAGCGGGGTCGCGTGGACCTGCTCTGTCGTGGGTTTGTACTGGATCAGCTCCATCATGCGGTTGCGGAAAACCACACTACCTGGAGTTGATCCGATATTTTCACCCAACTTGAACGCGTTGCCGTCCGAAAGACGCACCAGCAATTCCCCGCCCGAGGCCTCGATATCGGCCACAAGATTCTCTAATCCGCGCACCAGAGATTCGCCCTCGGTTTCCATCGCCTTTTCCAGCGCGTCCGGATTGGTGCCCAAAAAGTTGGTCGGCGCCATCATGTCGATGATCTGAGACGAGAAGTAATCCAGCCGCTTACGCTCGATCGGCTCCAGATCCTCGATATTCTGCACTGCGGCGCGCAGGGCCTCGGCGTTCAGCATGTACTGCTGCTTGACGTAATTGAAATAGGGGTTGGTTTTCCACAAAGGGTTGGCGAAACGGCGGTCGGTGGGGGTGGGATCTTCGGGGGCCTCAAGCTTGCCCTGGGCCAGAACCTGCTGCGCCTCGATGAAATGTTTGACCGACTTTCCCCAGAATTCCAGCTGCGATTCAAATAACTTAGCTGGATTATGGGACATCTGTTGCCAATAGGATGTCGCTGCATTCATGAACACCTCTTGATCCGGAGAGTTCAAGGTGGGATTGGCAGCTTTACGGTTGGACATCGCCGCGATCAGGCGCTTTGACAGCTCTTCGACCTTTGCCAGATTGGCACTGAGACGATCCATATTTTCAACCGCGACATCCTCTTTTGTTGTCATATTAATGATTCCCCATTAGTATCGCTGCCACGCAGCATTATTATCGGTGAACAGGTAACCTGTCGTTCTAATAGCAGGGCAAGGCGACGGAACTAGCCGGCGAACACCGCCAACAAGGAGACCAACATGCGCTATATGGCGACATATGACCTCATGGAAACGTTCCGAAATACTAACCAATGGTTGGGTGCCTCCGCCCTGTCTATGGCATCTTACCCGGTTTTCAGCATGGTGCCAAACCCTGCGTTGCAGTGGATGGCCGCCTGGGGGGAAGTGACCGAAAGAACCTTCCAGCGGATGGTGGTGAAACCCGATTGGGGCATTCGCACCTTCACCTGCGACGACGGTAAGGACCACCTGGTGAATATCGAAACCGTGGTGCCGGGCGATTTCGGCGATCTGATTCATTTCAAGGTCACTGGCCGCGAGACAAAACCGCGCAAAGTGATGCTGGTGGCGCCGATGTCGGGACACTATGCAACCCTTCTGCGTTCAACGGTTCTGAGCCTGCTTCCCGATTGTGAAGTCTACATCACAGATTGGCATAACGCGCGTGACATTCCGGTGTCCGCCGGCAAATTCGATGTCGAGGATTACACCCTTTACCTGGTGGATTTCCTCAAGCATCTGGGCCCGGACACCCATGTGATCGCCGTCTGTCAGCCCGCACCGCTGACCCTGGCCGCCACCGCCTACCTGGCCGAGGAAGACCCCGAGGCGCAGCCGCGCTCGCTGACGCTGATCGGCGGCCCGATCGACCCGGACGCCACCCCCACCGACGTGACCGATTTCGGCAACCGCGTCACCATGGGCCAGCTGGAACAGGCCATGATCCAGCGCGTGGGCTTTAAATATAAGGGCGTGGGCCGGATGGTGTATCCGGGCTTGCTCCAGCTTAGCTCGTTCATGTCGATGAATGCGGATCGCCACTCCAAGGCGTTCAACGACCAGATCCAGCGCGTCATGCGCGGCGAGGCGTCGGACCATGACGCGCATAACCGCTTCTATGATGAATATCTGGCCGTGATGGACATGACCGCCGAATTCTACCTGTCCACGGTAGAGCGTATCTTCAAAAACCTGGAGATCGCGCAGAACAAATTCACCGTCAAAGGCAAACATGTGGACATCGGCAAAATCACCACGGTTGCCGTGAAAACGGTCGAAGGCGCGAATGACGACATCTCGGCCCCCGGCCAATGCGTTGCCGCGCTGCGCCTGTGCACCGGCCTGCCGGACGAGAAGAAAGCCAACCATCTGGAGCCCGGTGCCGGTCACTACGGGATCTTTGCGGGCAAAAGCTGGCGCGACAATATCCGCCCACTGGTGCTGGATTTCATCGACGCCAACTCGGACGCGCCCAAACGCGCCAAGCCCAAGGTCGTGTCGGTGAACAAGAAATCCACTGCGGCCTCGTAAGGGGCTGGCCGGTATTCTCACGGGTATTTTTACGGGCCAAGACTTGCCCAGACCCGTTGCTCAAGGCGCGAGGCACCCCCTCGCGCCTTTTCATTTGCGCTTTGGTATCTTCTCAGGCTTGCGCCGTCCCCGGATCCTCCGCCAGGCCGGCACCACGTCCAGCGCGGCAACGGCGATGCCCAGCGGGATCATCCAGAATCCCAGCACCGGCAGAAATCCGAACACGCCCCCCGCCATCAGCAACAGCCCCACAAACAGGCGCACCCCAGGGGGCAGATGCGTCCGTGACCACAGCTGTACCCGCGCCACCAACCGGCGCAGGCTGCCGGGTTTTCCTGCGGGCTTCACCCGCGCAACACCAGCGGCTGCCGCAACCAATCGCGCAGCGCCCGCGTCACCGCTTCGGGGGCTTCCAGCGTCGGCAGATGCCCCGCATTCGGGATCACCTCCAGCTGGGCATAGGGGATCAGCTCTGCCATGAAGGCATGGCGTTTCAGCGGGGTCAGCCCATCGTGTTCCCCGCACATCACCAACGCCGGACATTTGCATTTTCGCAAAGTTGCCTGCTGATCCCGCCTTCGCTGTAAAGCTCGGATTTGGTTGATAAAAATATCTGGCCCCAGGTCCATTCCCATCCCAAGGAACGCATTCAGAACGCCCATACGCTGCGCCCCCGGCGCCAGGAAATCCGGCTGCATCATGTCACGCAGGACATCCTCAAGACGGCCGGCCTTAGCCCCGATGATCAGCGGCTCATAGGCGGCGGCGCTGGCCGGAGTTTCCGCCAGCGCATTCGTGTCCATCAGGGCAATGCGTGTGATCCGCTCGGGGGCTTTGCGCAGCAATTCCATCGCGACAATACCGCCCATCGACAGCCCCGCCAGCGCAAAACGATCAGGCAGAACGGGCAGGATCGCGGCGGCGATATCCTCGATCCGGTCGCCCTGGGTAATCGGCGCGACAGACACCACCCGATCGCGGGATAAATCAGCCAGTTGCGGCGCAAACAGGCGCGCATCGCACATCATTCCCGGCAAAAAGACCACGGGTTCATTCATCGTTAACACTCCTGCCGCAAAGTGCCGGGGCCCCATCAATTTCAGGACAGCACAACATAGGCATCAAAAACTCTCGTCATCACCATACCCAGCCCAGCGAAAGGCTCCATCGTCGCGCAGCGGGGCGAAGGGATTGAACGCGATTTCCCAAATATGCCCGTCGGGATCGGCAAAATAGGCGATATGGCCGCCCCAGAATACGTCATGCGGCTCTTTCAGCACGCGCGCCCCGGCGGATTTTGCGGCAGCACAAATCTGAGCGACCTGTTCCTTACTGCGGGTATTGCACGCCAGCGTCATCGCCCCATGGCCCAGCTCGGACGGATCCAGCCCCATGTCCCGCGCCAGATTCTCTTTGGGATAAAGCCCCAGGGACTGGCCAAGCAGATCGTAGACGACCATCCCGTCTGGTGTCTGTTCCCGGCGCCATCCCAGCGCATCATAAAAGGCAGCCGCCCGGTCCATATCGTCAACCGCCAGGGTGATCAGGCTGATACGCTGCTCCATCAGATCCGCTCCAGCACATCACAGAGCGTCGCTGTGATCAGCGGCAGGCAGGTCTCATCCGAGAAACTGTGATCCGCCCCCTCGACCAGGGTCAGGCGCATGTCCGGCCCGCTGGCATGATCCAAGAGCCGCAGCGCAACCGCGCGCTCGACAGAGCCATCCGCCGTACCCTGCAAAAACCGTGTGGGGAAAGGCAAGGGCAGCGGATCGCGCAGCACCAGATTGTTGCGCCCGTCCTCGATCAAGCGCTGCGTGACAATATAAGGTTCGTCATAATCCGAGGGCAGCGCAACCTGGCCCGTCTGCTTCAGCTCGGCCTTCTGAGCATCGCTGAAACCCGCCCAGAAACTGTCTTCGGTGAAATCCGGCGCGGCGGCGATCGTCACCAGCCCGGCCACTTTTTCCGGCATCCGGCGGGTCATCAGAAGCGCGATCCACCCCCCCATTGAAGAGCCCACCAACACCTGCGGCCCCTCTGTCAGCTGGGTGATCGCCTGCGCCGCATCCTCGGCCCAGTCGCCGATGCAGCCCGCCTCGAACGCCTCCGAGGATTCGCCGTGCCCCGAATAATCGAACCGCAGAAAAGCCCGGCCCTGCGCGCGGGCCCATTGTTCCAGATAGACGGCCTTGGTGCCGCCCATATCCGATTTATACCCGCCCAGAAACACCACACCGGGGCCCGTGCCCGCCGTCTGGTGATACGCGATGTGGCGGCCTTGGGGGGTGGTCAGGTAGCTGATGCTCATGGGGGCCTCTTATACGTCGGTTTGCCGCAACTGTGCCCCAACCCGCGCGCCGGGGAAAGAGCCCGTGGCCATTTGGAGTCAGGTTTTCTGCACCGTCAGGTGGCGGGTTGACTTGGCCCCGCGCGCGATTCAAAAGGGGGCACACATAACCCGCAACCGGGCGTTCCGTGGGCGCCAAACTGACGAGGAGGCCACAAATGGCAAACGTCACTCTTACTTTCCCCGATGGCAATGCGCGCGAGTTCGAAGCCGGGATCACCCCCGCCGAAGTCGCAGCTGGAATTTCCAAATCCCTCTCGAAAAAAGCCATCAGTGCATCGGTGAACGGCGCGCATTGGGACATGCAGTGGCCGATCACCGAGGACGCGCAAATCGCCATCCACACCATGCAGGATGACGAACCCGCACTGGAACTGATCCGCCACGACCTGGCCCATATCATGGCCCGCGCC
The DNA here is from genome assembly GCF_049803795.1 of Youngimonas ophiurae (nom. illeg.). Lineage (NCBI taxonomy): Bacteria > Pseudomonadati > Pseudomonadota > Alphaproteobacteria > Rhodobacterales > Roseobacteraceae > Thalassovita > Youngimonas ophiurae (nom. illeg.). Next base: position 455,845 of record NZ_JBNAGJ010000001.1, on the reverse strand, counting down.
GTGCAGGAAATCTGGCCCGACGTCAAAGTCACCATCGGCCCCGTGCGCGATCAGGGCTGGTTCTACGATTTTGATCGCGAAGAGCCCTTTACCCCCGAAGACCTGGGCCAGATCGAGGCCCGGATGAAGGACATCATCAACGCCCGCGAGCCCGTGAAAACCGAAGTGTGGGATCGTGCCCGCGCGGTCAAACACTACGAAGACAGCGGAGAGCCCTTCAAGGTCGAGCTGATCAACCGCATCCCCGAAGGCGAAGACCTGCGGATGTATTGGCACGGCGACTGGCAGGATCTGTGCCGCGGCCCGCACCTGCTGCACACCGGCCAGGTGCCCGCGGATGCGTTCAAACTGACTCATGTGGCGGGCGCCTACTGGCTGGGCGACAACACCCGCCCCATGCTGCAACGCATTTACGGCGTGGCCTTCAAGAACCGCAAGGATCTGAAAGCCTGGGAAGTCATGATGGAAGAGGCCGCCAAGCGCGACCACCGCAAACTGGGCCGCGAAATGGACCTGTTCCACATGCAAGAAGAGGCCCCCGGTCAGGTCTTCTGGCACCCCAATGGCTGGAAAATCTATACCACCTTGCAGGATTACATGCGCCGCCAGCAGGAAAAGGGCGGCTATGTCGAGGTGAACACGCCTCAGGTCGTGGATCGCAAACTGTGGGAGGCCTCGGGCCACTGGGAGAAATACCAGGAAAACATGTTCATCGTCGAAGTGGACGAAGAGCACGCCCGCGAAAAATCCATCAACGCGCTGAAGCCGATGAACTGCCCCTGCCACGTGCAGGTGTATAATCAGGGTCTGAAATCCTATCGCGATCTGCCGCTGCGGATGGCGGAATTCGGCAGCTGTAACCGGTATGAACCCTCGGGCGCGCTGCACGGGATCATGCGGGTGCGCGGCTTTACGCAGGATGACGCGCATATCTTCTGCCGTGAAAACCAGATCGAGGAAGAGACCAAGAAGTTCATCGAATTCCTCAGCGCGATCTACAAGGATCTGGGTTTTGCCGATTTCGCGGTGAAATTCTCGGATCGTCCGGACACGCGCGCCGGGGCCGATGACGTGTGGGACAAGGCCGAATCCGCGCTGGCCAACGCGACCAAGGCCGCCGGCTATGAGTATGACCTGAACCCCGGCGAGGGCGCCTTCTATGGCCCCAAACTGGAATTCGTCCTGACCGACGCCATCGGCCGGGATTGGCAATGCGGCACCTTGCAGGTGGATTTCGTTCTGCCCGAACGTCTGGACGCGAACTATATCGCCGAGGATGGCGCAAAACACCGCCCCGTCATGCTGCACCGCGCGGTTCTGGGGTCGTTTGAACGGTTCATCGGCATCCTGATCGAATCCAACGCGGGCAAGCTGCCGTTCTGGATCGCGCCGCGTCAGGTGGTTGTGGCCTCGATCGTGAGCGAGGCAGACGCCTATTGCGAGGAAGTCGCCGCCGCCCTGCGCGCCGCCGGTGTGCGCGCCGAAACCGACCTGCGCAACGAGAAGATCAACTATAAGGTCCGCGAGCACAGCCTGGGCAAGGTGCCCGCCATTCTGGCCATCGGCAAAAAAGAAGTCGAAGAGCGCACCGTATCCGTGCGGCGCCTTGGGGAAAAACAGACCTCTGTCCAGCCCCTGGACGAGATCGTGAGTTCCCTGTCCAAAGAGGCCACGCCGCCCGATCTTCTGTAACAAACCGAAAAAAATCATACGGCCCGCGACGGAAAACCCGCCGCGGGCCGTAATATTTGTGGCGATTATTACCCTACGGCATCACGCCGGGCACACGCGCGCTGACGCGGATGTGATGCACGCGCCTGTGAGTGGCCTGTGACGCCCGCCCTCTCCTACCTTTTGGATACCGGCTCTGACCGGATCGAGTTTCAAATTGGAAAGGGAAATACACATGTCCAACGTACTGAAAACCGCCGCCGTCGCTGGCGCACTGGCCGCTGCTCTGACCGCACACACCACCACCGCAGCCAACGCGATGGAAAAAGAGAAATGCTTTGGCGTTTCGCTGGCCGGTAAAAACGATTGCGCCGCTGGCCCCGGCACCACCTGCGCCGGCACCTCGACCGTGGATTATCAGGGCAACGCCTGGACCCTGGTGGACGCCGGCACCTGCATGGATATCAAACTGCCCGCCGCCGCTGACGGCTCGATGCGCAAGGGCAGCCTGGAAGCGCTGAACCGCGATCTGCCCGCCTAAGGCCGGGCCTTCCGGGGTGGGCCGCCTGGCCCGCCCCTCTCTTTTCCCATGCCGGAGACCCCCATGTTCGATCACGCACACCGTCTGCCCAGCGGCCCCGGAGTGGGCTTCAAACCGCAGCATTACGCCCAGATCCTGGAAAACCCCGGCGCCGTGGAATGGCTGGAAATCCACGCTGAAAACTACATGGGCGCGGGCGGACGCCCGCTGGCCATGCTGCGCCATCTGTCCGAACGCTTTGCCATTTCCGTTCACGGGGTCGCGCTGTCCATCGGCGGAGAGCACCCGCTGGACCCCGATCACCTGGCCCGCCTGAAACATCTGTGCGACTGGCTGAACCCCGCCAGTTTTTCCGAACATCTGGCCTGGTCCACCCATGGGGCCGAGTTTCTGAACGATCTGCTGCCCCTGCCCTATACCCCGGCCACGCTGGCGCGAATTTGTGATCACATTGATCAGGTGCAGGATGTGCTGGGCCGTAAGATGCTGCTTGAGAACCCCTCCAGCTATCTGCGGTTTGCCGCCTCAACCTATGAAGAGCCCGAATTCCTGGCCGAAATCGCCCGGCGTACGGGTTGCGGCCTGCTGCTGGACGTGAACAATGTGTTCATCTCGGCCACCAATCTGGGCTATGATCCGCGCAGCTATATTGACGCCTATCCTACTGATAATGTTAGTGAAATACATCTTGGCGGCTTTGACGAGGACGCCGATGACACCGGCGCGCCCCTGCTGATCGACAGCCACGGGCGCGCAGTGGCCGATCCGGTCTGGACCCTGCTGGACTATGCGTTGCGCCAGACCGGCCCCACCCCGATCCTGATCGAATGGGACAATGACGTGCCCGACTGGCCCACCCTGGAATCCGAGGCCGCCCGCGCCGCCTCGGCGCTGACGGTGCCAGCATGAGCACGCAAGACACGTTTCACGCCGCCCTGCGCGATGCGTCCCTGCCGGTGCCGCCGGGGCTTTGGGATCGTGCGGGCGCCCCGGCGGGCAAGCGGTTCTCGGTCTATCGCAACAATGTCACCGTGTCCCTGATCGAGGCCCTGCGCGAGGGTTTCCCCGCCACGGCCCGCCTGCTGGGTGAAGAGAATTTCGCCACCGTTGCCCGCCTTTTCATAACGCAGCACCCGCCGTCCTCTCCTTTGATGTTTTTGTATGGTAGCCCGTTTCCGGAGTTTTTGTCCGGCGTCCAGCCGTTGTCGCATCTGGGGTATCTGCCCGATGTGGCGCGGCTGGAATGGCAGATGCGGCTGGCCTATCACGCGGCCGATGCCGCCCCGATCCGCCTCGAAACTCTCCAGACACTCAGCCCGGATGCGTTCATGTCCGCGCGGCTGATCTTTGCCCCGGCGGTGCGGCTGGTGCATTCGGAATTTCCGGTCCACGACATCCGCGCCTATGCTCTGGATCAGGGGCCCGCTCCGGCTGGCGCGGCGCAATCGGTGCTGATCACCCGCCCCGACTATGACCCGCAGCTGAGCCCGCTGCCCCCGCATCAAGCCGGGCTGATGGCCGCGCTTTTATCCGGGGCCACGCTGGAAACCGCCCTACAGGCCACCCCCGATGCCGATCTGGCCGCCCTGCTGCCGCTGTTGGTGCAGCAAAACGCGCTTCACTCATTACAACAGGAGCAGACCGATGACCCGTCTTCTTAGCCTTTACCACACGCTCACGGATCTGCTGGAGCGCGCCGACTGGATCCTGCCCACCCTGGCGCGTTTCGTTTTCGCGGCCGTTCTGGCCGGGTATTTCTGGGCCTCGGGCGTGACGAAACTGGGCGATGGGCTGTTCGGCCTGTTCAGCCCGTCAACCGGCGCCTACGCGCAGATTTTCCCCAAAGCGTTCGAGGCCGTGGGCTATGACGCCTCGCAGCTGGGACTGTTCCACTGGGCCGTCGTGGTGGCGGGCACCGTGGCCGAATTCGTCCTGCCGCTGCTGATCATCCTGGGGCTGCTGACCCGGCTGACCGCGCTGGGAATGATGGGGTTTGTCGCCGTGCAATCGCTGACCGATCTGTACGGCCATGGCGGGATCGCGCACGCCAAGACCCTGGGCGCCTGGTTCGATCGCCTGCCCGATGGGGTGATTTTGGACCAGCGCGCTTTTTGGCTGCTGGCCCTGATCACCCTAGTGATCAAGGGCGCGGGGCCGGTTTCGGTGGATGGGTGGCTTAGAAATGGGCCTTTGGCTCGTCCGGTTTCCCCGCCGCAATAGCCAGCAACCCGCCCAGAGCGCAGAACCCGATGGGGAACATGGTGAACACGTTGAAGCTAAAGGCGTAATACATGCCCGCCGCCGACAGCAGCAGCAAAACACCGCCCCAAAGGGCCCGCGCCTTGGCCATCGCCCCGCCTGCAATCGCCAAAAGCGGTGCAAAGAAGCTGGCAAAGCGGATCAGATCCACGTTTTCCACCTGATCCAGCATCCCGTCGAAATCCCCGACACGCTCTACGAACTCGGTGTAGCCGTAGCTGAAAAAGCCGACCACCATTCCGATCAGGCCGCCAATGATCCCCAGGAAAAGGGCTGCGTTACGCATGTTGTTACCTCCGTTTGCACACAGGTAGGGACGTCAGTCCGCAATACCAAGACTTTGCTGCGTGTTACGGGTCCAGCCCAGCAATAATTCCCCCTCATCCGTCTCGATCAGAGGCCGTTTCATCAGCGCAGGATGGGCGCTCAGCAGGTCCAGGTGCGGTTTTTGACGCTCGTCTTCGGGCAGATTGCGCCAGGTGGTTGAGCGGGTATTGACCAGTTTTTCAGCGAATTGCCGATACGCCCGGTCCAGCAGCGCAGGCGCCAGAGGCTGTTCCCGCACATCAATCAGCGCCGCCCCATCCAATGATTTCAGTGCCTTACGGCACGTATCGCAGTTTTTCAAACCGTAGATTTTCATGTCATCCCCCGTTCGGTACTGCCTGATTATCAAGCATCCCCCCAAACCGCACGTTCCTTTTGCTTGATTTTTACATTCCGGTCCCAATCATCTTAGGCGTGACATTGGCACACACGGTTCTTTCCTGCCGCATTCTTTCGGTCGGATCCGGTGGTCCGACGGAACATGGCCCTGCATCTTCAGGGGAACGACAAGTCAAAAGGAGACACGGAACATGCCCACCGGCACCGTGAAATGGTTCAACACGACAAAGGGCTATGGGTTCATCGCCCCCGAAACCGGCGGTAAGGATGTGTTCGTGCACATCTCGGCGGTCGAGCGTTCGGGAATGACGGGCCTGGCCGACAATCAGCAGGTCAGCTACGAGCTGATCGAGGGCCGGGATGGCCGCATGATGGCCAGCGACCTCAAAGCGCTCTGATCACACGCCCCTCATTTTATCAAGCACAGGGCAGCGGCCAGCCGGTCGCCGCCCTTTTCGCTTATTTGTAATAGCAGCCCTTTTCCCCTTCGGGGCAGATGGCAGATCGCGCTTTGGTCGGGCGATAGCTGCGCTTCACCGGCGCCGAGGTCGCCTGCTGGTAGGTCATGGATTGATTGGGCGTGCCGCAGCAGATCACACCATTGATGCTGATCGGCTGCAAACCACCGGGGCAGTAATTCGCCGTGGTGGCATAGGGATAAATCGCCGGACCATTGGCCATAGCGGGCGCCCCCGCCACAGCCATCAGACAAGCTGCTGAAATCATTTTGAGTTTCGTCATCGAAAGCCCCCTGAGAACCAGAAAATACACGTATGGGCACAGGGTACGGCACCTGCGGCCTTGCTCAAAGCGGTTTCTTGGGGCGGATCCGTGTTTCGACGGACTGTCCCCATTCCAAGGACAATCCAAGCGGCAAAAGGCCCGCCAAACAGGCGGGCCGAAGCGCGTTCAGTGGTGGGTCAGCTTGCCGAACTCACCTTCCAGCCGCTGACGCAGCTTTTTGGCCGCAGCCTTCACCGCATGGGGAATATCAGCCGCGTCATGATGCACCGCATAGGGGCGCAGCCCTTCGGGACGGGCCTCGACGGTGGCGCGAATATCCTCGCCGCCCTTGGGGCCGCGCATGTCCTTCAGATGCACCTCGACTCGGGTCAGGCGTTTGGCAATGGGGGCCAGCGTGTCGCGCACGATCTGCTCGCAGACCTCGGCCAAGCGTTCGTCGCCGTGGATGTTGTGATCGGTGTTGATGTGGATTTGCATCTGTGTGCCTCCTTGTTTTTCTTCAGGCTACAAAGAGTCACCTAGGATGGTTTTGATCTGGCGCAACTGAATGCACGATTTTCCGCAGAGATGTTTCACTCGAAACGCAGGGCCGCGCCCGACCTCGGGAGGAAGCGAAAGCGCCCTCCCACGGGGGAGGTCGGGCGCGGCCCATGCCAACGCACGGGCTAATCAAACTATTTCTTCTCTTCTACTCCAGAGATGCGTCCCGCAATTGACCCTAACATCGTCACAAGAACTTCTTTTCCCACTTCACCCCAACACCTCTTGCAACTCGCGCCATTCCCGCGCGCTCATGCCCGAGGTTTCCTGCGTGACGGCTTCACCTTTCAGCATTCGGCGGACGCAGGTCAGGGCTGCGGCGCTCAGGGTTTCGCCACCCATGCGATAATCCTCGAAGGCGCGATACGCGAAGGGCACCCAGTCGGCGACGATTTTGCAGATCTCGTCGGCGTAGACGCGAATCTCGTATTGGGCATGGCTGTCGGCGCGCAGGCGCAGGAAGTGGAACAGGTTGTGCAGGTCCACCTTCCAGTACCATTGGGTGTAGATGTTGGCGGGCAGGTTCATCCGGGCCAGTTCGCGCGCCAGCCCCTGTTTGCCCTCGTCCGAGATCATTTCCTCGTAATGGTCATAGCTGCGGGCGCTGTCGGATTTGAGGATCTCCAGCACGCGGGCGGCCTCGTCGCCGGTCAGAGCCTCGCCGCGGCCCTGGTTGTTGATCACCGATTGCGCGGCCAGTTGTTCGGGGCCGGGGATGTAGAATTCACGATCCAGGATCGAATAACGGGCCGAATATTCATTCACATTGGCGGTGCGGTGACGGATCCACTGTCGGGCGACGAAAACCGGCAGTTTGACGTGCAGCTTGACCTCGCACATCTCGAACGGGGTCGAGTGCCAGTGGCGCATGAGGTAGCGGATCAGCCCTTCGTCATTCTGCACCGATTTGGTGCCCTTGCCATAGCTGACGCGGGCCGCCTGACAGATCGCGGCATCGTCGCCCATGTAATCGACCACGCGGACAAAGCCGTGATCCAGCACCGGATAGGCGGTGTAAAGATGGCTCTCCATGCCTTCCGCGACAGTACGCAGGGTCTGGCGGGGCTGGCTGCGCAGGGCGTCGATTTCGGCCTGTTGTTCGGGCGTCACGGGCATGGGGCTGTCCTTCTGTGGCGTGAGTGAGTCGCGGGACACTATATCTGGGGTCCGCTTTTGGAAAAACTTCTATATGCGGGTCGGATTTTCCATGCAACAGCGGCGTTGAAATTCTGCAGGCCGGGGCTTCTTTCATTGACTTTTCGCGCCCAAGCACGGATTCTGCCCGAAACGAGCCGGGCAACACGGCAGCAAAGAATAGTGACGAGGATTACAGGCATGAAACGCATCACGGCATCCCTGCTGTGCATGGCGGCACTGACCGCATGTACGGATGGCTCGGGCAGCGGCTCGATCGGCAGCGGCGGCGAGCTGGAAAACGTCCCCGACGATCTGAAAGGCAATGTCGAGGCGGTGTCTTACAATGCGAACAACGAAACCCTGACGTTGCGCCTGAACGGGCTGGACGGGGGGCCGCAGGATCTGGTCTATACCCGCAATGCCGCGCTGGATGTCGATGGCTATGAGGCCTACACCTATCAGGATGACCCGCTGGATCGCCATTTCACCGCCCTCGTCGCCCAGAGCAACGATGGCTCGGTCATTGCCGGGGCGGTCGCGGATGGCGGGCAGTTCAACCGCTATTTCGGCGGCGGTTTCTACCAGCGCTCTGGCCGTTATGACCCGCCAACGGGTGCCAGCGGGCAGGTCTCTTATGCGGGCACCTATGCGGGCGTGACCAACCTGGACGCCCCCGGAGACGATCTGCTGCCCACGCCTGCCGGCACCGACCCGGCCATTTTGCCCGCGCAATCCGCGCGTGTCGAAGGCGATATTTTCCTGAACGTCAGCTTCAATGACAACGCCGTCAATGGCGGTGTCTACAACCGCCGTTTTATCGATGACCAAACCATCACCCTGCCCGATGTCGTTCTGGTGAACACAACCATCGACGAAGAAGGCGTGTTCTATGGCGAGGTCGAATTCGATGGCACCATCAACGGCGTCGGCAATTATGGCGGCATTTTCGGCGGCACCGATGCGGCTGCGGTGGGCGGCACCGTGGTTCTGGAAGACATTGACAACAACATCTACGGCTGGACCGGCGACGAAGAAATCGGCGTGTTCGTTCTGACGCAATGCGGCCAGGCCGGCGATGCGGATCAATGCGACGATGTTAACTAAACTGCGGGCCGCTCTGGCGGCTGCGGTTTTTCTGACGGGCGCCAGTGTCCAGGCCCAGACAGCGGGCGAAATCACCATGAAACCGGGGCAGGCCCGCGCCTTTGCCGCGGCGATGTTACGGGATGGAAAACCGGCCCTGGCCGCGCAGTTGGCACATGGGTTATTGCAGCGTGATCCTGCCGATGCCTCGGCGCATTTCATTCTGGCGCGCGCGTATCAGCAGATGCATCGCCCACAAGAGGGCCGCCGGGCCGCCGCGCAGGCTTTTCGTCATGCCCGCAGCCCGCTGGCGCATTTCAGATCTTCGCAATTGGCGGCCACGCTGGCCTATGAAAGCGCGCGCCCCGGTCTGGCTCAGCTCTGGCTGCGGCGCTCGTGGAATCACGCCCCTGACGAAAAAGCCCGCGATGTGCTGAAACGCGACTATCGCGTTTTGCGCGCGCTGAACCCCTGGAGCCTGCAAGCCAGATTTTCCGTGCAGCCGTCGGACAATGTGAACAACGGCGCCGAGGACCCCTATTTCATCATCGACGGGTTGCCGTTTGTCGGCATTCTCAGCGGCGATGCGCAGGCGCTCTCGGGGATAAAAATGACGGGAGACCTGACACTTGGCTATCGTATTTCCGGCAGCAAAGATCGCCAGACCCGCCTGTCCGGGCGGCTGTATCTCAGCCGGGTTTCGCTCTCGGATGCGGCCCGCGCCCAGGCCCCTGACGCGCGCAACAGCGATTTTGCCTACACCCGGTTCGAACTGAGCGCCGAACATCAGAAGTCCCTGGGCAAAGGGCGCGGGGCCCTGGGCTATCAGGCCGGGCTGAGCCACAGCTGGCTGGCCGGGGCGGATCATCAGAATGCCGTTCGATTGGGGCTGACCCGTCAGATCCCCCTGTCCAAGGGGAAAAGCCTGCTGATCGCCACACAGATCGAGCGTGTACTGCCCGCCGGGCATGGCCCCGCGCTGAACCGCGCCGAACTGCGGATGCGCCTGTCGCAGAAAACCGAAAACGGCGGGCATCTCAGCTATGGCCTGACCGTTGATCTGACCGACAGTGACAGCGCCAATTCCCGGCGGCAGCGGCTAAGCGCGGTGGCCACCTATGCTTGGCCAAAACCTGTCGGGCCGGCGCGCCTGTCGCTCAGCCTGGGCGGCGCGGTCACGCATTACCCCGATTACCTGATCGGCTGGGCCCGCGTACCTGGCGGCCGCGAGGACCGATCCCTGTTTGGCAGCGTGGATCTGGTTTTTGACGCCTTGGATTATGCCGGGTTTGTCCCATCTTTGAAATTGCACGCACAAAAGACCCAATCGAATGTCAGCCGGTTCGAGACGAAGGAACTCTCGGTCTCGCTCGGGGTCGTTTCGAAATTCTGAAACGCAGAGGTCATCTTATGAAAATCCGCTATTTACACACCATGGTTCGTGTCAAAGATCTGGAGCGCAGCCTGGCCTTTTATAAGCTTCTGGGCCTTCAGGAAACCCGCCGGGTGGATCACGAAGCCGGCCGGTTCACCCTGGTCTTTCTGGCGCCCGATGGGCAAACGGACTGCCCGGTCGAGCTGACGTATAATTGGGACGGAGACGACAGCCTACCCGCAGACAGCCGCCATTTCGGTCATCTGGCCTATGGGGTCGAGGACATCTATGCCATGTGCCAGCATTTGCAGGACAATGGCGTGACAATCAACCGCCCCCCGCGCGATGGGCGGATGGCCTTTGTGCGCTCTCCCGATAATATTTCAATCGAGCTGTTGCAGATCGGCGCCCCGCTGCCCCCGGCCGAACCCTGGGCCAGTATGGACAACACCGGCCACTGGTGATTCCGCACCAAAGCGCGACCTTAGTAGATATAGCGAATCTGATCGGTCCAATAGCGTTCAACCCGGCGCAGGGCGGTGGTGATCTCTGCAATGCCGTCCGGGCCCAGAACGCCCTTGGATTCCAACCCGTCCGCATGACGCGAGAAAAGCTCGGCCACGACATCGCGAATTTCGCGCCCCTTGGGCGTCAGCCGCACCCGGACCGAGCGGCGGTCGATCTCGCAGCGTTGATGGTGCATATAGCCCATCTCGACCAGCTTTTTCAGGTTATAGCTGACATTGCTGCCCTGATAATAGCCGCGGCTTTTCAGTTCGCCCGCCGTCACCTCATTATCGCCGATGTTGAACAGCAGCAGCGCCTGAACCGAGTTGATTTCCAGCACGCCAACCCGCTCGAATTCATCCTTGATGACATCCAGCAATAATCGGTGCAGCCGTTCAACCAGCGCCAGCGCCTCCAGATAGGCCCCCATAAAGGCCGCGCGATCGCCGCTACTGATGGGATTATGTATACTCATCCTGATCTCCGTCCGAGAAACTTTCGAAAGAGACCCTGAAATACAATCCCGAATATTCAGTTAAATCGAACGGGGTATGCGTAAAATGCTAACTATTCCGCGCTGCCGATCAGAAGACAGATGTCGTGAATCAGCGCCTCGAACTGCGGTTTGGGCGGCATTTGCCCCGACACCCACTGATAGAGATCCTGATCGTTTTCCGACAACAGCGCGTCATATTCGGTCAGCTGGGCGTCGGACATGCCCGCCAGTTTCGCATCGGCATAGCGCACCAGGATGATGTCCATTTCCTTGATCCCGCGCCGCATCGAGCGCATCGCAAGACGTTTGAGCCGGTGTTCATGCGTTTCGGTGGTCATTCAGACGTCCTCGCCCTTCAGTTTGATCCGCAGTTGTTTTTCCAGCTTGCCCAAACGATCAGCCGCGCCGGTGATCTGAGTCTTCAGATCGCGGATTTCAATCAACAGATCGTTGATATCCGGGGAAATGGCCTGCTCGTCAACCGGAGCGTTCACGCCCTCGCCCTCGCCGCTCAGCAGCCAGCCGACGGAAACCCCCAGAACCCCCGCCATCATCGACAGTTTATTGGCGCGCGGCTCGGACAGATCGTATTCCCAATCCTTCAGCGTCCCGGTCTTGACCCCCAACCGCTTGGCCAGCTGTTTCTGGGTCATGCCCGCCTGATCGCGCGCCGCGGCCAGCCGGTCGCCCAGGGTGGCCGTATCGGGGCCGAACCAGTCGTCGTGCTCTTGCGGTGACATCTTGTTTCCTTTCCGCCGATCCGGCTTGATCGGCCTGCGCGCGCAACCTAGAACAGGCTGGCAAAGAACACAAACTGCCTGCATTCAACCCAATAGGTCCGCTGATGTCTTTTCTGTCTCAGACGCTTGCCCGCGTAAAACCCTCGCCCACTGTTGCCGTGTCGAACCTGGCCATGGAGCTGAAGGCCGCCGGGAAGGACGTGATCAGCCTGGGCGCGGGCGAGCCCGATTTCGACACGCCCGAAAACATCCGCGCCGCCGGGATTGCCGCGATCAACGAAGGCAAGACCCGCTATACCGCTGTCGATGGCATCCCCGAGCTGAAACAGGCGATCTGCGCCAAGCTCAAGCGCGATAACGATCTGGATTATACACCCAAACAGGTGACCGTTGGCACGGGCGGCAAGCAGGTGCTTTATAACGCGCTGATGGCCACGCTGAACCATGACGACGAGGTGATCATCCCCGCGCCCTATTGGGTCAGCTATCCCGATATGGTGCTGCTGGCCGGCGGCACCCCCGTGTTCATCGAGGCCACGCTGGAAAACCGTTTCAAGATCACGCCCGAACAGCTGGAGGCGGCGATCACCCGCAACACCAAGTGGTTCCTGTTCAACTCGCCCAGCAACCCCACCGGCGCGGGGTACACGCGGGCCGAGCTGAAGGCGCTGACCGATGTCTTGATGCGCCACCCGCATGTCTGGGTGCTGACGGATGATATGTACGAACACCTGGCCTATGACGATTTCGAATTCTGCACCCCTGCGCAGGTCGAACCCGCGCTTTATGACCGCACGCTGACCGTCAATGGCGTGTCCAAGGCCTATGCGATGACCGGCTGGCGTATCGGCTATGCCGCCGGGCCCGAACCGCTGATCACCGCGATCCGCAAGGTGCAGTCGCAAAGCACCTCGAACCCGTGCTCGATCAGCCAGTGGGCCGCGGTCGAGGCCTTGAACGGCCCGCAGGATTTCCTGGCCCCCAACAATGTGGTCTTTGCCCGGCGCCGCGATCTGGTGGTGTCCATGCTCAATGAAATCGAGGGCATCACCTGCCCCACGCCCGAAGGCGCGTTCTATGTCTATCCGTTCATTTCGGGGCTGATCGGGAAAACCACGCCGGGCGGCGTCACCATCACCAATGACGAGGTCTTCGCCACCCAGCTGCTGAACGACAAAGGCGTCGCGGTGGTGTTCGGCGCGGCCTTCGGGCTGTCGCCTGCATTCCGCATCAGCTATGCCACCTCGGACGCACAACTGACCGAGGCCTGCACCCGGATTCAGGACTTCTGCAAGGCGCTGACATGACCGGCAACCGCGTCACCGCGAACCTGCCTTCCTCGGATTTCACGGCCACGGCGGATTTCTATGCCAGGCTGGGCTTTGATGTGGCTTTTCGCAACGCAGGCTGGATGATCCTGAAACGCGGCGCGCTGGAGCTAGAGTTCTTCCCCCACCCCGAGCTAGACAAACGGACCAGCTGGTTCAGCGCCTGTATCCGGCTGGATGGCATCGACTCGATTCTGGCCGAATGGCAGACTGTTGGCCTGCCGGACGGGGAAACCGACATCCCCCGCCTGACGGGTGCCTTCCAGCTGCCGGACGCGCCGCGCATGTTCGCGCTGGTCGATCCCGATGGCTCTTTGCTGCGCGTATTAGAAAACGAGGACTGACATGAGCGATCTGCCCGAATATTTCTTTCGTATCCGCGATAACGGGGCCTTCGTGTTCCGCGTGGATGCAGAAAACCGCCAGCGCCGGATCGACATGGATCAGATCGCCACGGTCAACATCCGCAACGGAGACATCCGCCCCCAGGGCGACCGCGTGCTTTCGGACGCCGATACCAGGGCAATTCAGGACTGGATGGACGAGCGTCAGAAAACCCTGAACAAACGCGAGGTCGAGGACATCCTGCGCACCGTCGATCACCTGAACCAGACGGCGCATTGGGCGCAGTCGCGGGCCACGGATAAACAGCTGGACCGGGTCACCGATGCCTTGCTGCTGGCCATGCACGATCTGCGCGGAGTCCTTGTCCGGCGCAAGGCCGACCGGCTCAGCAAAAAGGACTAGACAGACGGGGGCCGAACCGCCAGCCGGGGCAGCGACTGGCCCCAGAACCGCGCCATCAGCAGCACCGCAGCCACGCACAACCCCAGCGCCAGGCCGATCCACACGCCCGGCCCCTGCCAGCCCAGCACAAAGCCCAGCCCATAGCTGACGGGCACGCCGATCACCCAATAGGCCACCGCCGCAATCACCATCGGGATACGTGTATCCTGCACCCCGCGCAGCAGCCCCAGCGCCATGACCTGCGCCGCATCGGCCAGCTGAAACACCGCCGCCGCCGCCAACAAGGGCACGCCCAGGTGGATCACCTCGGCCCGTTGCGGATCGCCGGGGGACAGGAACAGGCCCATCAGGGGCTCGGGCAGCAGCAGGAACCCGCCGATCGTCACCACCGCCACGCAAAGCGACATCAGCAGCACCGCCTGCGCCCCGCGCCTCAGCCCGGCAATATCTGCCCGCCCCATCGCGCGCCCCGCCCGCACCGTGGCCGCATTGGACAGGCCCAGATGCACCATGAACGTCAAAGAGGCAATCTGAAGCGCGATCCCATGCGCGGCCAGCGGGATTTCCCCCAGCCAGCCCATCATCGTCGAGGCCGCCGCGAACAGCCCCACCTCGGCCAGGTTGGTGATGCCGATAGGCCAGCCCAGACGGAACACCTTGCCGAAGGCCTCCCAATCGGGGCGCCAGAAGCGCTGAAACAGTTGATGCTGCGCCGTGGCCACCGCCGCATAGATCGCCAGCAACACAAAAGACATCATCTGCACCGCAACCGAGGCAATCGCCGCCCCGGCTATCCCCAGCTCGGGCGCGCCCCATTTGCCGAAAATCAGCGCATAGTTGATCACCGCATTGACCGGCATCGCCCCCAGCGTCACCCACAGCACGATCCGCGTGCGTTCCTGCGCGGCCAGATAGGATTTCAGCACCATCACCATCAGCGCCGGAAACACGCCCCAGCCCGCGATCACCAGATACTCGGCCCCCAGGGCGGACATCAGCGGGGTCTGGCCCAGCAGCAGCAGGACCGGCTCGGACCAGATCATCAGCGGCATCACCGCGACGCCGAACAGCAGCGAAATCCACATGGACATGCGGGCAAAGCGGCGCACCTGGGTGTGATTGCCCGCTGCCTCGGCCTCGGCCACCATGGGCATGACCGCCCAGGCAAACCCCGAGCCCATGATGAACAGCACGAAAAACAGCGTGCTGCCCAGCACCTGCGCGGCCAAAGCCTCGACATCGTACCAGCCCAGCATCACCGCATCTATCAGCGAAATGCCAAACTGCGCCACATGGCTGCCGACCAGCGGCAGACCCAGCACCAGAATGGCGCGCACATGTTGGCGAAAGCTCAGGGTGGTCGTCATGTGTCTGGCCTATCGCTGGCCGCAAGGCGTGGCAAGCCGCGCGCGGTGGACACCGGAATACTACGGTAGCGCTAAAGCGCCAGCAGCATCAGTTGCAAAGACAGCGCCACCACCAGCGCCCCGGCAATCAGTTCAAGCAGCGGCATCCCATAGCGCAGAATCGCCGGCGCATCGGCACTGGCCAGGCTGCTTTCGCGGAACACCGTCGCCAGAACGGCCACCGCCACCGTCACCGAGGCCGTCCCCAGACCCATCGCAAAGGCCCCCGCAATGCCGACCCATTCCAGCCCCATCCGCCAGGTCAGAATCAGCAGGAACAGCGCCCCGGTGCAGGGCCGCACCGCAACCGAGCCGACAAGGATCAGCGCCTCGCGCAGGCTGTGCACATTGGCCGCCTCTTCGGCCGAGGGGCCGTGTTTATGCCCGCAGCCGCAGGTTTCATCATGGACGTGATCATGCGCGTGATCGTGGGCGTGATCGTGAGGGTGATGATGGGCGTGATCGTGGGCGTGATCGTGAGGGTGATGATGGGCGTGATCGTGCTCATGCGGGTGATCATCCCGCGCCGCCCCGCGCATCGCCCACAGCCGCCGCGCGCCGCGGATCAGCAGCCACAGCCCGATCAGCGCAATCAGCCCATAGCTGACGGGGGCCAGAATGCGCTCGGCCGTGTCCACCATCTGCTGACGGGTCCAGTTCAGCACAAAGACCCCCGCATAGACCATCCCCACCGCCGTCGCCGCCTGCGCCAGCGACGAGGCCACCGCCAGCCCCGACAGCCGCAGCACCGGGATGCGGCGGCCCAGCCCGTAGCCTCCGATCAGGACTTTGCCATGCCCCGGCCCCGCCGCGTGAAAGAACCCATAGGCAAAGCTCAGCCCCCACAGCGTCCACAGCGCCGCAGGATCGCCGCCCTTCAGCCGCCGCAGCATCCCGGCCATGGCGTTCTGCATCTCGCGCTGGCCCTGCGCGGCCCAGCGTTCGACGCTGACCATCCCGCCCAGCGGCCACAGCCACAGCGCCAGCGCCGCCATGCCCGCCACCGCCAGAAGCGGCAGAAAATTCATCAGTTTTCTGGACATGTCACCGTGAACGTATCTGCAAACGAGGCCCCAACCGCCGGATAATCATCCTCGGCATAGGCTTTTTCGGACATCTTTTTTTCGACCTCGGCATAGGCCGCATCCAGATCGGCCGTCAGACCGCGCACCAGGCAGCCTTCGGGGGCCAGCACGCCGCCTTTCAGGTCATAGGCCGTGTAGAAATACGGATCATACGCCTGAATTTGCACCTGCTCTGCGGGCTGTTCCAGGGTGCGCCGGTGCAGCGTGGTGATTTTGCCGTCCGCGAAACGGGTCTGCAAGGGCTCGGGCGGGTTCAGAGCCAGCTCGGCCCCCGCTGCATGGACATAAAGATCCCCCTCAAACCCCGGATCCCAGTTCATGTCGAACCCGTCCAGACGGGCCTGCTCTGCCGCTGTCAGCACCCCATCGTAATCCCCGTCCAGTTGCATATCCTCAAGCACCAGAAGCGAGAACAGCTCATCATAGACCCAGGTGACCTCGATCGCGAAGACGCGGCCCCGATCGTCGGTCAGCACCTTCAATGTGGTGTCCACAAACACATGCGGATGCGCCCAGACGGGCACGGGAAGGGCCAGACAGGCCGCAAGGGAAAAGGCGCGCAAAATTTTCATGCCACAGTCCTAGCCCAGCCATTGCGGCGTGAAAACCCGGCAAACGCCCGCTTTGCGCCCACCGGCCAAACCCCGCCAAAACCAGACCGCCGCCCCAGGAATGAGACGGCGGCCTTTGGCTGGCCCCACGCAAACGGGGCTGGCTGGGAAATCCGCTTAGCTGCGCGGCTTGCGCATATCGGGATGCAGGGCGCTGCCCAGAATGTGATCCGAGCGGTGGATCACATGGTTGGCCCCGCCCACGATCAGCGGATCGGGCCCGCAGGCCACGGACAGATCCTTGCCCGGATAATCCAGAGTTGACAGGAAATGCAGCATACAGTTCAGGCGCGCGCGCTTCTTGTCATTCGACTTGACCACGATCCAGGGCGCATCGGCGGTATCGGTATAGAAGAACATCGCCTCTTTGGCCTCGGTATAGTCGTCCCATTTGTCCAGGGATGCCTTGTCAATCGGCGACAGTTTCCACTGTTTCAGCGGGTCGGTCTCGCGCGATTTGAAGCGGCGCAACTGTTCCTCGCGGGTGACCGAGAACCAGTATTTGTAGAACCGGATCCCCGAGCGCACCAGCATCCGTTCCAGATCGGGGGTCTGGCGCATGAATTCCAGATAATCGTTCGGCTCGCAGAAGCCCATCACACGTTCCACACCCGCGCGATTGTACCACGAACGGTCATAGAGCACGATCTCGCCCTCGGTCGGCAGGTGGTCGATATAGCGCTGGAAATACCACTGGCCGCGCTCTTCGTCGGTGGGTTTGTTCAGCGCCACAACGCGCGCATTCCGGGGGTTCAGGTGCTCGGTAAAGCGTTTGATCGTGCCGCCCTTCCCGGCTGCATCGCGCCCCTCGAACAGCAGCACGAATTTCTGGCCCGTTTCCTGCGCCCACAGCTGCACCTTCAGCAGTTCGGCCTGCAATTTGGCCTTCTGAATCTCGTAATCCCTGCGCGACATTTTCTTCTGATAGGGGTACTCGCCCGTTTCAAAGGCACGGCGCACGTCAGCCGGAGTGGGCTGCGCGGGATTGACCGGAGTTTCGGCGGTCTGGCTCGGGGCCTGAGCCTGAGCCTGGGCCGCGCTGGCGGCAGCGGCAGGTTTCTTGGCCGGAGTGGAAACAGAATTGGCCTTCGCGGCGGTGGGCGTCACGGTCATGCGTTTCTCCTTTGGTGATACGCGCGGAGGTATACACGCCGATTTCCCAAGCTTCTTTGATGGACATCAAGAACCCGGTGCATTTCCCGGCCTTGACGTCGGGATACCCCCCCTTTTCCGGCGTCACAGGCACGGCCGTCCCCGCCGCCCGCACGCGGGCTGCG
This sequence comes from Youngimonas ophiurae (nom. illeg.), assembly GCF_049803795.1. NCBI lineage: Bacteria > Pseudomonadati > Pseudomonadota > Alphaproteobacteria > Rhodobacterales > Roseobacteraceae > Thalassovita > Youngimonas ophiurae (nom. illeg.). The sequence continues at coordinate 437,632 of NZ_JBNAGJ010000001.1, read as the reverse complement.
AATCGTGACGCTGCGGGCGGCTTTGAAGCGGCAGGCCGCACTGCTAGGCTGCCCACAGGGACAGGAGGACACATATGCACAGCCATCACATAGAGCTGAACGGGCGGTCGTTTCATTATCTGGAATGGGGCCATGCGGGCAGGCCCGTTCTGTTGTTTCTGCACGGGTTTCCCGAATACGCAGGCGCCTGGGCCGAACTGGCCGGGCGTCTGGCCCCACAGTTTCACTGTATCGCGCCGGATCAGCGCGGGTATGGCCAAAGCTGGGCCCCGCCCCAGGTCTCGGCCTATCGAAGCTCTGAGCTGGTGGGGGATATGACCGCCCTGATCGCCCATCTGGGGGGCGGGCCGGTCACGGTGATCGGGCATGACTGGGGCTCGGCCGTGGCCTATGGGCTGGCGATGTTCCAGCCGCATCTGGTGGACCGGCTGATCGTGATGAACGGCGTCCACCCCGGCCCGTTCCAGCGCGCCATGGCCGCCGGAGGCGCACAGACGCTGGCCTCGCAATACATGCACACGTTGAAACGCGACGGGGCCGAGGACCGGCTGTCCGCGCAGGATTACGGCCACCTACTGAGCGTCTTTTCAGCCAAGATGGACATGTCCTGGCTGACCGGAGACAAGCTGGCCGCCTACAAGACCGAATGGGCCCGCCCCGGTCGGCTGCGCGGGATGCTGAACTGGTATCGGGCCTCTCCGCTGAAACTGGGCGCGCCGGGGCAGCCCATAAAGGCCCCCGCCTATCCTACGGACAAGTTCCAGGTGCCCATGCCGCATCTGCTGATCTGGGGAATGCAGGACACCGCGCTGCTGCCCGAAGCCACCCAGGGGCTGGAATCCTGGTGCCCCGATCTGACCCGCGTTCAGGTGCCCGATGCCGATCACTGGCTGGCCCATCAGCAGCCCGGCACTGTGGCCGAAATCATCCGGACCTGGCTGGACACGCGAACGTGACTGGCCTTTGACCGCGCCGCAGGGCCAATGAGAGGAAAACAGCCTGTGACCCGATGCCCGAGACCTATGACTTTGCCCGCCTGACCCAGGTTCCCCCCCAGACACTGGTGCAGCAGATGAATGACCCCCGCGTGCGGGTACATTTGCCGCTGCTGTCCGGGCTATGGGATCACGCCGACGCGCGGGCCTTTGTCGCCGCAAAAGAGACCCGCTGGCAACGCGACGGGCTGGGACACTGGGCGATTTACAAGGGGCGCGACTATGTTGGCTGGGGCGGGTTCCAAAAAGAGGGCAGCGCGTGGGACTTCGGCCTGGTCCTGCGGGCCGCGCATTTCGGTGCCGGGATGGCGATCACGCGGCAGGCCCTGAGTTTTGCGCGCCAGCATCCGCAGATCCCCTATGTGACCTTTCTGCTGCCCCCCTCGCGGCGGCATCTGCGCGGGCTGGCGCGGCTGGGCGCAACGCCGCTGGGGCCCGTCACTTTCGAAGGTCAGCGCTTTGAGAAATTCCGGACCGAGACCTTGCCTGCCTAGCGCGGCCTGCCCAGAACCATCTTATTGCCCAGCAACACCTCGGGCGCTCCCACCCAGGCATAGGCCAGCAGCGCCGGCTCCAGATCGGACACGGTGATCCGATGCGCGTGCCCCGGCGGATTATAGATGGACGACCCCGGCGCATAGACCCCGTAATCGTTCTCCGATACCGAGCCGGACAGGCAGATATAGCTTTCGGTGATGCCCGGATGGGCATGGGCCGGATAGGTGCAGCCGGGCGCAAACAGCACCAGCCCCAAAATCACGTCCGCAGACGGCACCGGCCCGTTCGGCCCGGCAATCTCGGCATAGCCATAGGACCGCGCCAGCCCCCTGGGCACCCGATCATAGCCATATTCCCAATGCAGATTGCCGCGCACCGCATCCAGCGCCCGCGCAACCGGAGCCAGCGCGGCCGTGCGCCCTTCGTCCAGCGCGCGGCGCAGATGCGCGGTGACCGGCAATTGCGCCGGGCGGGACTCGCGCAGCACCGGATTGGATTTCATCAACCGGCTGATCGCCTCGCGGACCTGTTTTTGATGGCTGCGGATCGCCCTGGATCCGCCCGCAGGCAAAAAGCGGTACATCTCATAATATTCCCGCAGCAGATACAGCCAGTCGGGCTGGTCCTTTACCCTGTTTTCCATTGCGCGCCTCCTCGGGGGTAGCGTGGCGCGCGCCCTGCCCCCGGTCCCGCCTGAAAACGACACCGAAACGGCGGTTTTGACCGGCCTGACGGGTGTTACTCTTTGATATGCGCCACCAGCAGGTAATCGCTGACCTTGCTCCAGTCATCGCCGAAAACGCGCTGCATTTCGGCAGCGTCCACCCCCTTGGGCGCGACCAGATCCTCGCCCGGATGCCAATCGGCGGGGATCGCCAGACCCGAGTAATCCGCATCCTTCAGCCCCTCCAGACAGCGCAGGATTTCGGAGGTCGAGCGGCCCATCCGTGCCGGATACGCGGCGAACATGCGCAGCTGGTTTGCCCCGTCCACGATCATGCTGGGACGCGAGGTCAGATAGGCCCCCTCGGCCAGCCCCAGATGGCGCAGCACATCGCCCCCCTGATCCGCCGCAACGGGAAAGGGAATATCCAGCCCAAACACCTTTTCCAGATCCAGCACCCATTCCAGCGTTTCCTTCAGCGGCGCGGGCGTGATTCCCATCACCTTGACCCCCAGCGCCTGAAACGCGGCGCTTTGCCCGGCAAAGGCGATCAATTCGGTGGAACAGACCGAGGCAAAGGTTGACGGAAACGCAAAGACATAGGCCCAGCTGCCAGAGGCCCATGGGCGAAAGTTCAATGTTCCGCGTGTTGTTTCCACCCGGAAATCAGGCACTTGCGCGCCCAGCTGCGGGCTCCAGCGCGGGGTGGGTTTCCGAGGAACCACAGGTTTGACTGCGGCTTTTTTCGGCGCATTCGGATCGGACATGAATTAACCTCTGAAAAACGGTTCACCAATACTTTCGCGCGACAGGGGGTATTCTAGCACAGTTTGGGTCAAAATTATGGCCCGATTTTCTACCCTGGGGGATTTCAGGACATGCCCACTCCCTCATATCTTGCATTGCCCGCCTTCCGAAAGAACGGAATGGGCTTTTCGCGGGGGCTGCGCTTGACTATGATCCTGTCCCAATCAGAACCAAAAAGAGCAGCCGATGACCGACCTCATTGATGGCACCCAGCCCGAGACCTATGACGCCTCCTCGATTGAGGTGCTGGAGGGGCTGGAGCCCGTGCGCAAACGCCCCGGCATGTATATCGGCGGCACGGATGAACGCGCGCTGCACCATATGGTGGCGGAAATTCTGGACAACTCGATGGACGAGGCCGTCGCCGGTCACGCCACACGGATCGAGGTGGAACTGCACGCAGATTACAGCCTGACCGTCCGCGACAACGGCCGCGGCATCCCGATTGATCCGCACCCCAAATTCCCCGGCAAATCCGCGCTAGAGGTGATCCTGTGCACCCTGCACGCGGGCGGCAAATTCAGCGGCAAGGCCTATCAGACCTCGGGCGGTCTGCACGGGGTTGGCGCGTCCGTCGTGAACGCGCTGTCGGATTCCATGGTCGTGCAGGTGGCGCGCAACAAGGAACTCTATGAACAGCGCTTCAGCCGCGGGCTGCCGCTGGGCCCCGTCGAAAAGGTGGGCGCCGCCCCCAACCGGCGCGGCACCACTGTCACCTTCCATGCGGATGACCAGATTTTCGGCTCGCATCGCTTCAAACCCGCCCGGCTGTTCAAATCCATCCGGTCCAAGGCCTATCTGTTCTCGGGCGTCGAAATCCGCTGGAAAACCGCGATTGACGATAAGGAAACCCCGCTTGAGGCGAGCTTTCATTTCCCCGGCGGGCTGTCCGATTATCTGAACGAAACGCTGAACGGCACCACCACCTACGCCGATCAGCCCTTTGGCGGCACGGTCGATTTCACCGAAAAATTCGGCACGCCGGGCAAGGTGGAATGGGCGATCAACTGGACGCCCTCACGCGATGGGTTCATTCAGTCCTACTGTAACACCGTCCCCACCCCCGAAGGCGGCACCCACGAGGCCGGTTTCTGGGCCGCGATCCTGAAAGGCATCCGCGCCTACGGCGAGCTGGTGGGCAACAAGAAGGCCACCCAGATCACCCGCGACGATCTGACAACAGGCGGCTGCGCGCTGGTCAGCTGTTTCATCCGCGAGCCCGAATTCGTCGGCCAGACCAAAGACCGCCTGGCCACGGTCGAGGCGCAGCGGCTGGTGGAAAACTCGGTCCGCGATCATTTCGACAACTGGCTGGCCGCCGACACGAAATCCGCGGGTGCCATTCTGGATTTCCTGGTTCTGCGGGCCGAGGAACGCCTGCGCCGCAAACAGGAAAAGGAAACCGCACGCAAAACCGCCACCAAGAAGCTGCGCCTGCCCGGCAAGCTGGTGGATTGCTCGGCCACGAACCGCGACGGCACCGAACTGTTCATCGTCGAGGGCGACAGCGCCGGCGGCAGCGCCAAAATGGCGCGCAATCGGAAAAATCAGGCCCTGCTGCCCCTGCGCGGCAAAATCCTGAACGTGCTGGGCGCGGCCAGCTCGAAACTGGGCTCGAACCAGGAAATCAACGATCTGACGCAGGCTTTGGGCGTCGGGCTGGGCACGAAATTCAACGTCGATGACCTGCGCTACGATAAGGTCATCATCATGACCGACGCGGATGTGGACGGCGCGCATATCGCGGCGCTCTTGATGACGTTCTTCTTCACCCAGATGCGCCCGATGATTGATCACGGCCACCTGTACCTGGCCTGCCCGCCGCTGTTCCGCCTGACCCAAGGCGCGCGCCGCGTCTACTGCCTGGATGAGGCCGAGCGCGACGAATGGCTGGCCAAGGGCCTGGGCGGTAAAGGCAAAATCGACGTCTCGCGCTTCAAGGGCCTGGGCGAAATGGACGCCAAGGACCTGAAAGAAACCACGATGGATCCGGGCTCGCGCAAGCTGATTCGCGTGACAATCGACGAGGACGAACCCGGCGAAACCGGCGATCTGGTCGAACGGCTGATGGGCAAGAAACCCGAATTGCGGTTCCAGTACATCCAGGAAAACGCAAGGTTCGTGGAGGAACTGGATGTGTAGGGCTAACCGGTGACGTTATTGTCCCGAAGGGTCCATTGTTTGGTGCGTTCATCCTGCTGAACAACCCCTTCGGCCTCCAACATTGCCAAGAGAGTCCGCGAAATATGGCCTTCATGTTCGATATGTCCTGAATAGATCCCAAGACTCCTGCCGATTTCCGAGTTCTTCAGGCCACCCTCAGGAGCAAGCTCTAATACGGTTCGGACCAGAGATTTCAGAGTTGCAATGGCTTGCTGCGCTTCTGAATAGGCTTTATTTAGAGTGCCCATATCGTTCCCTCTGTGATTGAAGCAAACATCCAAAAATCACTCTAGACCCACATCTCCCCCAAGGCAAACACCGCTTCAAGTGGAAAAAGGGCAGGAATTCCATACCCTTCAATTCCTTACAGGTCTGGAATCCCAGACTGTCGGGCGCTTATGCGAAAGGATAGTGTGCTTTCATCAACCTAAGTTATTCGATGAGAACACACATGCGTTTCACCACCATCATTGTTGGATGGGCCTTGGCCGTGACGGCGATTTCGGCCATTGCGGCGGGGTCGGATGCGGCCTCGGATCCTGTGGCGGCGCCGGCGATCATGCGGCACTGACGGCAGGGCATCGGCCCGCTATGGCCAAGCCCGCGCCGGTGGGGCCAGCGATTTTCAGCACCCTTTGCAACACCACATTTTCAGCACCATCAGGGCAGAGCTTCGGCTCTGTCCTTTTTTATTGGCTCGTCCACGCGGCGGGCCTGCGTCACTCTTCCACGTCGAAATCCCCGCCGAAATCTTATTGGCGAATTGATCTTTGGCGGCTGTTCCTCTATGGGAAACGTGGAACACCTCGCCTGCGCATCCGCTGCGGGCTGACCTTAGGGATGCGGCGCTGCCGCCCTGGCTCACATCTTAGCTACCAAAAGAAAGAAAGGTAGAAAAATGGCTGAAAATTCGACCGCCGATATTTTGTATACCATTGTAGACGAAGCGCCCGAGCTGGCCTCGGCCTCGTTCCTGCCCATCATCCGCAAGTTCGCTTCGGCGGCGGGTGTCAGCGTGGGAACCAAGGACATTTCGCTGGCCGCGCGGATCCTGGCCGCCTTCCCCGAAAACCTGACCGACGCGCAGAAACAATCGGACGATCTGGCCGAACTGGGCAAGCTGGTCAAAACCCCCGATGCCAATGTGATCAAGCTGCCGAATATCTCGGCCTCGGTGCCGCAGCTGGTGGCCGCCGTGAAGGAACTGCAAGCGCAGGGCTATGACATCCCCGACTATCCCGAAGCCCCCAGCACCGACGCTGAAAAAGCTGTCCGCGCGCGTTTCGATGCAATCAAAGGCTCGGCCGTGAACCCGGTCCTGCGCGAGGGCAACTCGGATCGCCGCGCCGCCAAGGCCGTGAAAAACTATGCCCAGTCGAACCCGCACCGCATGGGCGTTTGGGAAAAAACCTCGAAGACCCACGTGTCCTCGATGCCTGGCAATGATTTCTATGCCAACGAAGTGTCGGCCACCATCACCGAGGCGCAGGCCGGGGATGCGAAGATCGAATTCGTCGCCAAGGACGGCACCGTCACCGTTCTGAAAGACGGCTGGCCGCTGGAGGCCGGCACCGTCGCCGACGCCACCTTCATGTCCGCCAAGGCGCTGGCCGCCTTCCTGGCCGAGGAAATCGAGAACACCAAGGCCGACGGCATCCTGTTCTCGCTGCATATGAAAGCCACGATGATGAAGGTCTCGGACCCGATCATCTTTGGCCACGCCGTAAAGGCCTGGCTGGCCCCGGTGTTTGAAAAATTCGGCGCTGAACTGGAGGCGCTGGGTGTGAACCCCAATTCCGGCCTGGCCGACGTTCTGGCCCGCGTGGCAGACAATGCCGACATCATGGCCGCCATCGAGGACGTCACCGCCACCCGTCCGCCGATGTATATGGTGAACTCGGACAAGGGCATCACCAACCTGCACGTGCCCTCGGATGTGATCATCGACGCCTCGATGCCCGCGCTGATCCGCGCAGGCGGCAAGGGCTGGGGCCCCGATGGCAAAGAGGCCGACACCAACTGTGTCATCCCCGACAACTGCTATGCCCCCGTCTATGACGAAGCGATCAACTTCTTCAAAGCCAACGGCGCGCTGAACCCGGCCACCGCCGGCACCGTGCAGAACCTGGGCCTGATGGCGCAGAAAGCCGAGGAATACGGCTCGCACCCGACCACCTTCCAGGCGCCTGCCGATGGCACCATCCGCATCGTGCTGGCCAATGGCGAGACCCTGCACAGCCACGACGTGGAAGAGGGCGACATCTGGCGTTCGTGCACCGCGAAAAAGGCCCCGATCGAGAACTGGATTCAGCTGGCCATCGACCGTCAGCGCATCACCGGCTATCGCTCGATCTTCTGGCTGGACGCCAACCGCGGCCACGACGCGCAACTGATCGCATATGTCAAACCCGCGCTGGAAGCGGCCGGTGTTGCCGACAAATTCGAGATCATGGCCCCGCGCGAAGCCACCCGCGCCTCGCTGGAGGTGATCACCGCAGGCGACAACACCATCGCCATCACCGGCAACGTGCTGCGCGACTATCTGACCGACCTGTTCCCGATCCTGGAGCTGGGCACCTCGGCCAAGATGCTGTCGATCGTGGGCCTGATGCAGGGCGGCGGTCTGTTCGAAACCGGTGCGGGCGGCTCGGCCCCCAAACACGTCGAACAGCTGGTCGATGAAAACCACCTGCGCTGGGACTCGATGGGTGAGTTCTGTGCCCTGGGCGAGTCGCTGAACTTCCTGGCCGACGCCAAGGGCAACGCCAAGGCCGGCGTTCTGGGCCGCGCCGCCGAGGCCGCCACGCAGGGCATTCTGGATCACAACCGCTCGCCCGAGCGCAAAGTGGGCCAGCCCGACAACCGTGACAGCCACTACTGGTTTGCGCGCTACTGGGCCGAGGCCCTGGCCGCGCAATCCGATGACGCCGATCTGGCCGCTGAATTCGCGCCCATCGCGGCGGCGCTGGCGGACGGCGAAGAGGCCATCCTGGCCGAAATCGCAGCCGTTCAGGGCAAGCCCGCCGACATCGGTGGCTATTTCAAACCGTCGGTCGAGAAGAAGGCCGCAATCATGCGTCCCTCGGCCACGCTGAACGCCATCATCGGCTAAACCCGGCCCGAAGATCACCGAAACGCCCGCCCCTTCCGGGGTGGGCGTTTTCTTTTGCCCCGCCCCTTGCCAATGCCCTGCCCTGCATGGCCTACTCCCCGCATGTGGCGCGTTTGTTTACTGATTTTCGTGATCCTGGGCGGCTGCGGGCGGCCGCTGACCCCGAATGAGATCGCCTTTGCCGACACGCTGTTCGGCCCGCAGATTGACACGCAGAAGGTGCGGTTCGTGAACGGCCACATGGCCCGCGCCTTTACCGTGCGCTATCAGACCCGCCCGCGCGTCACCTGCATGGAGCGCGTCTTTCCCCCGCCGAAAGAGGAATATTTCACCACCTCGCCCGGCGCGATTGCCGTGTTCAACAAGGTGTTTTTCCGCAAGGACATGTTCCTGCCCGACTATGGCTATGCGGTGCAGGGGCGCGGGAATCTCTATGCTCTGATGCTGTTCGCGCATGAGATGACGCATATCTGGCAATGGCAGAATCGCGACCGCACCGGGTACCACCCTCTCAAGGCCGCGTCCGAGCATAAGCCCGGCCATGATCCCTATCTGTTCGATCTGGACAGCCAGCCGGAATTCCTGTCCTTCCCCTACGAGCAACAGGCCGCAATCGTCGAGGAATACGTCTGCTGTCGCGCCCTGGCGCCGCAGGCCCCGCGTACGCAGCGGCTGCATGGGATGATCGCACGGGAAATGCCGCTGGCGCGGATCGACAGCCTGGTCAAAGACCACGCCTTCGTCCCCTGGAAAGGGGCCAAACAGCGCGGGATTTGCAGTTAGCGCTGGATGGTTTCCAGATAGGTGACCAGCGCCGCCAAGGGCCGCGGCACGGGCGAGAACTCTCCGTCCTGCAGCTGCACAGGCACCGTATCCCCACTGAGCAGCGCCCCGTACTCGGGCATGATCTGATCGCGCCCCTGCATCCGGGTATAGCCATCAATCTGCGACAGCACCTGCGCGGTGGGAAAGACGCCTCCGGCCGCGCGCGTGATGCCCGTCAGGTCCGCCGGGGCTGGCGTCATATCCTGCGCCAAATCCCCATCGCCCTGACCGCTAAGCCCATGGCACATCGCGCAATTTTCAACATAGAGCTTCTGCCCCTCGGAGGGTTCGGGCATGTCCCGAGCCACGCAGGCACCAAGCGCCACAAGGGGCAGGATCATCAGCGTTTTGTGCATGGGAGGCTCCTATTTCTGAATGCCTTGCAGGTAGATCACCAGGTCGGCAATCGCCCGCCCCACCAGAATGGGCTGTCCGGCCTCGGTCTTCAAGGCCGTATCGTCTCCTTCGAAGAACTCACCGTAAACAGGCATCGCGCTGCCGTGGCTGACCAGCGGATCACGCCCATCAATGCGGCGCACCACGCGCACCAGCGGGAAAACCCCGCCATTGTCCGCCCGCAGCTGCGTCAGATCCTTGGGCTGCACCACCAGAGCAGGCGCCATCGGCCCGTCCCCGCCCGCCAGCAACCCGTGGCAGGTGGCGCAATGTTTCAGATACAGCGCCTGCCCCTCTCCGGCATCCTGCGCCTGCACCGCGCCGCCCGCGCCCAGTGCCATCAACCCAGCGAGAATAAACGTCTTCATGATGTTCCTCCTTTTGCGGCCCTTCAGCGCATCGTCGCACAGCGCGCGCCGCCCGGCTTTGATCCGTGTCATGGCCCAAAGGCGCGTGACAAACGCCAGCCGCTTCGCCATGCTGCCCCCAGCGAGGGAGGAAAACATGACGCTGACACCCGAAGACGCGCAGGCGTTTCTGGAGCAAGGCTTTGCGCCCTGGGTCAAGGCGCTGGACCTGACGGTTCAGGGCATCGGGCCGGATCACGCGGTGCTGACCATGCCCAACACCGATCAGCTGGCGCGGATGGATGGCATTGTGTCGGGTCAGGCGCTGGCAGCGATGGCCGACACGTCGATGGTGATCGCCTGCATGGGCCATTTCGGGCAGCTGACCCCTGTGGCCACCACCAATCTGGACACGCAGTTCCTGCGGCCCGGCGTGGGCGAGACGATCCGCTGCGATGCACGGATCGTACGGGCGGGGAAATCGCTGATCTTTGCCCAGGCTACGATGACCGCCCTGCCATTGGACAAGCCCGTCGCCACTGCCACCGCCACGTTTTTCTGCCCCTGAAGGAGCCCCCATGCCCCCCACCACCGCTTATGCTCTGACCATGCTGGCCGCCGGGATCGGCATTCCGCTGCTGGCCGCTTTGAACGCTGCCCTGGGCACCCGGATCGGATCGCCCGTTGCAGCGGCCTCGATCCTGTTTTGCGTGGCGTTCACCGGCAGCATCGTCATCTTGCTGCTGCATGGCACCGAGCCGCTGACCAAGGCCTGGGACGCGCCCAAACATTTGTTCCTGGCCGGGCTGTTCGTGCTGTTCTATGTGCTGTCCGTCACCTTTGTGGCGCCGAAATTCGGGGTCGGGAATGCGGTGTTTTTCGTGCTGCTGGGGCAGTTGATCAGCGCCGCCGCGATTGACCATTTCGGCCTGTTCGGCGCACGGCTTAACCCGCTGAGCCTGAATCGCGCCATCGGAATCGCGCTGATGTCGGCAGGCGTCTATATGGCACAGAAGGCCTAAGCTGGCGTCAGCACGCCCTTCTCCATCCGCAGCACCCGGTCCATCCGGGCGGCCAGTTCCAGGTTATGCGTGGCGATGACCGCGCTGAGCCCGGTCCTCCGCACCAGCGCCATCAGCGCGTCAAACACCTGATCCGAGGTTTCGGGATCCAGATTCCCCGTGGGCTCGTCCGCCAGCAAAAGGCGCGGTTCATTCGCCAGCGCCCGGCACAGGGCCACGCGCTGCTGCTCGCCTCCGGACAGGGCTGCGGGGCGGTGATCGGCCCGCGCTTCTACCCCGACCCGGCACAGCAAATCGGCCGCCCGCGCCTGAGCCTCGGCCCGGCTGATCCCATTGGCCAATTGCGGCAGCATCACGTTTTCCAGCGCGGTGAATTCCGGCAGCAGATGGTGGAATTGATAGACAAACCCCACGTCCTGCCGCCGCACCGCCGTGCGCCTGCGATCCGAGAGCCCCCGCATATCCTGCCCGCAAATCCGCACCTCCCCTGCATCGGGCACATCCAGCAGACCGGCGATATGCAGCAGTGTGGATTTCCCCGCCCCCGAGGGCGCAACCAGCGCCACGGCCTCGCCGGTTTGTACAGTCAGATCAATGGATTGCAGCACCTGCACCGCATTGGGCCGGTCCTTGTTATAGGTCTTGGCGACGCCTTTCAGCTCCAGCACGGGATTATTCATAACGCAGCGCCTCCACCGGGTTCATGCGGGCCGCGCGCCGGGCCGGAAAGATCGTCACGACAAAGCTGAGCGACAGCGACAGCCCCACGGCCGAGACCACATCCCCCAGCCGCAATTGCGCCGGCAGATTGTAAATCCCGCGCACCGACGGATCCCACACGCCGCCCCCCGCAACATAGTTCACAAAGCTGAAAATCGGGTCGATATAGATGGCGAACAGGCAGCCCAGAATGACCCCCATCACCGTGCCGATGACGCCAGTGAAGGCCCCGCATATGAAAAACACGCGCAGCACCGCGCCCTCGGTCAGGCCCATGGTGCGCAGGATGCCGATGTCGCGGCCCTTGTTTTTCACCAGCATGATCAGCCCCGACACAATGTTCATCGAGGCAATCAGCACCAGGATCGACAGGATCACGAACATCACGTTATCCTCGATCTCTAGCGCGCGCAGAAACCCGCCCGAGGCATCGCGCCACGTCCAGATTTGCCCGCGTTCGCCGCTGGCGCGCAGCAGGTCCAGCGCCAGATCGTCTACGTTTTCAGGGTCGCGCACCATGACCTCCAGCTCATCCGCCGCGCCCTCGCGGTTGAAAAACCCCTGCGCGGCCTGAAACGGCATGTAGACGCGGGTGCGGTCAATATCATAGCGCCCGGCGGTGAAGATATAGGTCACGTCATAGGCCACCACGCGCGGGCTGGTGCCGAAGGCGGTTTTCACCCCGTTGGGCGAGATCAGCTTCACCTTATCGCCCACGCTGACACCCAATTCCCGCGCCACCCCCGAGCCAATGGCGATCCCATGGGGGAAATCCTGAATATTGCCCGCATAGTCCTGAGGATTGGCCACCCGCGGGATGGTCTGCAAATCCTCAAAGGCGATGCCGAACACCTCGACCCCGGCGTTGCGGGCGCGGGCGCTGGCCATGACCTGGCCTTTGACCAGAGGCGCCACACGGGTCACGCCCGGCACCGCACGCACATCCTGGGCCATCTGGGCATAGTCGGGCAAAGTGCGGTCGATCTGGCCGGTTTGCGGATCCACGCGGCCCACCGAATAGACCGTCACATGCGCATTGGCCCCTAGGATCGTGTCCACGAACTCGGCCCGAAACCCCGAGCGCACCGCCAGCGTGGCGATCAGCGCGAATACGGCCAGAGTGATGCCGATCAGGCTGATCCAGGTCATGACGCTGACGCCGCCCTCGGCCCGGCGGGCGCGCAGGTAACGCCAGGCGATCATCCATTCGAAACGCGCAAAGGGGGCGGTGGTGCTCATGTGGTGTCCTTTGACTGGCTTGCATCTAACTGAGCGAGCAACGGGCGAAGGTCAAGCCGCCTGTTCGCGCGCCCTGCGCAACGCGCGAAAGGGCCAGCCCAGCCCCGACATCAGCGCTGCGGTCAGGGTCAGCCCCGCCAGAAAGCCCAAAGCGCCAAAACTGGCCCCGGCGAAATTGGTGGGAATAGCTGGCCGATAGGCCTGCCAGGTGCGCGCGGCGGTTTGCGCATCGTTGAACCGGGCGGCGTGATAGGCCCTCATGAAGGGCCCCGCCGATTGCAGCGTTTGCAGATCGGCCGAAAGCTGCGCATGGCGGGTGAAAACGTGCTCCATATCCATGCGACGGTGGGTGACGAATTCGGAACCGACCATCTGCGCCAGCGCCTGATCCCGGCTAAGCCCGCTGGCCTGAGCCGAGGCGTCGAAATCCTGCACCACCGCAGCCAGGGCATCCACGGCACCGCCCAGACGTTGGGTATATTGTTGAGAAAACTCGGGAAATTGCGCAGCAGCGCCTGCCCCGGCCAGCCCGCCGGCGAGTGTGATGGCTTTGAGGATCATGCTCTGGCCCCGTTTGTTTGGGGCAGTATAGCACTGAAATACGCCCGCCCCCAGCGGTGTGTGAACCGAAGGGGCGAGCAGGAGTATTTTGATCAGAAAGAAGCGGAATGGGGGGCTGTCAGAGCCCGTGCACCCGGTGGGGGGCGTAGATTTGCGCGACTTTTTCGATGGCCTGTTCGGGCGGGAGTTCCTGGGAGGTGCCGGTCCGGCGGCAAGTGAGTTCCACCACGCCGTTTTTCAGCCCGCGCGGGCCGACGGTGATGCGCCAGGGCAGGCCGATCAGATCCATTGTGGCGAATTTGCCGCCGGCGCGTTCCTTGCGATCGTCATAGAGCGGATCGAGCCCGAGGGCGGTGAAGCTGTTATAGAGCGCCTCGCAGGCGGCATCGGCTTCGGTGTCGCCTTGTTTGAGGTTAACGATGCCGACGTGGAAGGGGGTCACGCCTTCGGGCCAGATGATGCCGTTATCGTCGTGGCTGGCCTCGATGATGGCGCCAATGAGGCGCGAGACACCGATGCCGTGGCTGCCCATGTGGACGGGGGTGGGTTTGCCATCGGGGCCCTGGACGGTTGCGCCCATGGGTTCGGAATATTTGGTGCCGAAATAGAAGATCTGCCCCACCTCGATGCCGCGGGCGGTGCGCTGGCGGTCCTGGGGGATTTCAGCGAACAGCGCCGCGTCATGGGTTTCGTCGGTGCGGGCGTATTTGGTGGTGAATTCTTCCAGAATCGACTGGCATTGCGCCACATCGTCATAGTCGATGTCCCGATCACCAAAAGTCAGGTCGGTGACGGCGCTGTCATAGAAGACCTCGGATTCGCCGGTTTCGGCCAGCACCAGGAATTCGTGGGTATAGTCGCCCCCAATCGGGCCGCCATCGGCGCGCATCGGGATCGCCTGAAGCCCCATGCGTTCATAGGTGCGCAGGTAGCTGACCAGGTGGCGGTTATAGGCGTGCAGCGCGTCCTCTTTGGTGAGGTCGAAGTTATAGCCGTCTTTCATCAGGAATTCGCGGCCGCGCATCACGCCGAAACGGGGGCGGATTTCATCGCGGAATTTCCACTGGATATGATAGAGCGTCATCGGCAGGTCTTTGTAGCTGCCGACGTGGCTGCGGAAAATGTCGGTGATCATTTCCTCGTTGGTGGGGCCGAACAGCATGTCGCGATTGTGACGGTCGGTGATGCGCAGCATTTCCTCGCCGTAATCATCATAGCGGCCGGATTCGCGCCACAGATCGGCCGATTGCAGCGTCGGCATCAGCATCGGAATATGGCCCGCGCGGATCTGTTCTTCGTGCACGATGTTTTCCAGCTTGCGCAGCACCCTGAAGCCCAGGGGCAGCCAGGAATAGATTCCGGCGGACTGTTGCTTGATCATGCCGGCGCGCAGCATCAGGCGGTGGCTGACGATCTGCGCCTCGGATGGGTTTTCTTTCAAAACAGGCAGGAAATAGCGCGACAGACGCATGAAGTGGCCCCTTTGGGAAATTGGCGGTTCCTATGGGGTTTAGAAGAGGATGGCCCCGCAGACAAGCCATGCTGAACAGAGGACGGGCAGAGCCAATATGCCCTGCCCGACCCGTTGGGATTTGCGGCCTATATGGGGTAGGCTGCGGTTCCTCCCGCTGCGCACTGCCGACGCGACACGGGGCACTCACGGAACAAATCCGGTATCTGCGCAATTCCGGCGCGCGGCCAGTGCGGGAATCCTCACTGTAAGTTTTGCCAGCTGCTGGTGAACAACTGGTTCAGAAACGCCGCCTTCACCACGGCCTGAGCCGTGGTTTCCACGCCCAGTTCGTCGCGGGCGCGGCGCAGGTATTTTTCCACCGTGGACAGCGCCAGCCCAGTCAGCACGGTGATGTCCTGCAAGGTTTTGCCATCCGCGATCCAGCACAGGATTTCGCGCTGGCGCTCGGTCAGGTGCAGGCCGGGCACAGGCAGGGGCAGCTGCGACAGCTTGAAATGTCCCATCGTCGCGATTGCCATGATTTTCTGCCCATGTTCGGCCCAATGGGCGTCGGCCTGCGCCTGGGTGATGCCATCGGCACAGCCCATCCCCATCGCGCCCTTTGAACGCGGCGCCCCGTCCGGAAAGCTGATCGAATACCCCGCCCGCCGCCGCGCCGCGCCCAGAGCATCCATCGCGGCGCATTCCTCGGGGCTCAGCCGTCCGGCAGCGCGCTCTTTGCGCGTCCAGTCCCAGGGGCAGGCCCCCACATTTTCCCGCACCCAGCGGAAATCGGCGGATTTCAGATAAAGCCCGCTGTCGTGGAATTCCTTCACCTTCCGGGGCGAGTGCGTGGACAGGAAAAACGCATCGTCCGCCGGCCCGATCGAGCGCCCCACCCGGTAGCGCGTATAGCCATAGTTCACCCGTTCGAAACCGAACTTTCCCAGCGCCTGCACGGTCCGGTTCCAGGCGCATTCCACCGTTTTGGCGGCGGCAATCCGATTGATAACCGAAAGAGATTCGGCATCCGTAAGGCTTTGAAATGTTTTGATCATAAAGTACTCGTGAAACACGTTAGAGCACATTCCTACGCCCGCCCGGCCGTTTTGTCGATAAGATCAGGCGGCAATCGGGGCGGAAACGGGTTGCACAATGGCGCGCAAGCCCCGACATAATGGCGCAAAGCAAACAGGAGACAACATGGCCCTTCCGGTCCGCGATCAGGTAAAATACTGGGGTGCCGCCACTGCGGTTTTCCTGGTGGTGTTGTGGTATCTGGGCGATGTGATCCTGCCCTTCGTGCTGGGCGGCGCCGTGGCCTATTTTCTGGATCCGGTCGCCGACCGTCTGGAAAGGATGGGCTTTTCCCGCGCCGCGGCCACCGCGACGATCACCATTATCGGCTCGATCGTGTTTGTCGCGCTGATGCTGCTGGTCGTGCCCAGCCTGATCGAGCAGGCCCTGGCCCTGTTCAATGTCATCCCCAAGGTCTTTGACGATCTGCGCAATTTCCTGACCACGCGGTTCCCCGACCTTCTGGACAGCAGCTCGACCCTGCACCAGTCGCTGAAAACCGTGGGCGAGACCATTCAGGACAAGGGCGGAGAGTTGCTGCAAGCGATCTTCAGCTCGGCCATGTCGATCATCAACGTGGTGATGCTGCTGGTGATCGTGCCGGTGGTGGCATTCTACCTGCTGTATGACTGGGACAATATGGTCGCCAAGATCGACGACATGCTGCCGCGCGATCATGCGCCGGTGGTGCGCCAGCTGGCATCCGAGATTGACCAGACCCTGGCCAGTTTCATTCGCGGCATGGGGACGGTCTGTCTGGTGCTGGGCACTTATTATGCCGTGGCGCTGATGCTGGTGGGGCTGCAATTCGGGCTGGTTGTCGGCTTTGTTGCGGGCGCGCTGACATTTATCCCCTATGTGGGGGCTTTCGTGGGCGGCGCGCTGGCCATCGGGCTGGGGCTGTTTCAGTTCTGGGGCGATTGGCTGTCTTTGGGGCTGGTGGGCGGCGTTTTCGTGCTGGGCCAGGTGATCGAGGGCAACGTGCTGACCCCCAAGCTGGTGGGCAGCTCGGTCGGGTTGCACCCGGTCTGGCTGATCTTTGCCCTGTCGGTCTTCGGCACGCTGTTTGGCTTTGTCGGGATGCTGGTTGCCGTGCCGGTGGCCGCCGCGCTGGGGGTGATCGCCCGGTTCCTGATCGCAAACTACAAGGACAGCCGCCTGTACAAAGGCCTGTCAGAGAAGGCCTCGGATAAGGCGCAGGACGAATGAGCACACAGCTGAGCTTTGATCTGCCCGTGCGTCCGGCGCTGGGGCGCGAGGCGTTTTTTGTCTCGCCCGCCAATGCGATGGCCGTGGTGATGATTGAAAACTGGGATCAATGGGCCGGGCGCAAGCTGGCGCTGATCGGGCCCGGCGGCGCGGGCAAAACTCATCTGGCGCATGTCTGGGCCGCCGCCAGCGGCGCGCGGATCGTTCCCGCCTGTGATCTGCCCGGTGCCGATATTCCCGCCCTGGCGCAAAGCCCCATCGCAATCGAGGACGTGCCCGCCATCGCCGGCAACCGCCCCGCCGAAGAGGCTCTGTTCCACCTGCACAATCTGGTTCTGGCCGAGGGGCGCCACCTGCTGGTGACCGCCGACAAACCCGTGCTGACCTGGGGGCTGAGCCTGCCCGATCTGCTGTCGCGGATGCAGGGCACGCAATCGGTGACGCTGGAACAGCCCGACGATCAGCTGCTGACGGCCGTGGTGGCCAAGATGTTTGCCGATCGTCAGCTGATGCCCTCGCCCGAAACCATTGCCTATATGGTCTCGCATATGGATCGCAGTTTCGATGCGGCGGGCGATCTGGTGGCCCGCATTGACCGCGCCGCGCTGGAGCAAAAACGCCCCGTCAATCGCGGCCTGGCCATCGAAGTGATGAAGAGCGCGCTCTAACCTGCGGCGCCGGGCACAATCGCGGGGCGAACTCTGGACATTCCGCCGCCAGGGGCGCAGATTTGCTGTCATTCCCGCGTCACACGAAAACAGCATAAGCCGCGCATGACCCAAGCAGATTTCCTTAAGGCCCCTTTCGCCGACCCGATCGAAATTCCCAACCTGGACCCCACCGGGCCGGGCCGTTTCTATAACCGCGAGCTCAGCTGGCTGGGCTTCAACTGGCGGGTTCTGGAAGAGGCGGAAAACAAGCGCGTACCGCTGCTGGAACGGGTGCGTTTCGTGTCGATCTCGGCCACCAACCTGGATGAGTTTTATACCGTCCGCGTCGCCGGCCTGCGCGAGCTGGCCCGCGCCGGCAACACCAGCCCCGCCCAGGACGGGCTGACCCCGGCCGAGCAGCTGGTTCTGATCAACGAGGACGCGCGCCGCCTGATGGCCGCCCAGCAGAAGACATTCACCGAGCTGCGCCGGGAAATGGCCGCCGAAAACATCGAAATCCTGACCCGCGCCGATGTGCCCGCGGATGAAAAACCCTATCTTCTGGATATTTTCCTGAACAGGGTTTTTCCCGTGCTCTCGCCGCTGGCGGTGGATCCTGCGCATCCTTTTCCGTTCATTCCGAACACCGGCTTCAGCCTGGCCCTGCAACTGGAACGGCGCCGGGACAAGCGAATGCTGATGGCTCTGCTGCCGATCCCGCAACAGATCGACCGCTTTGTCGCCCTGCCCGAACAAAACGGCAGCCACCGTTTTGTTCCGCTCGAAGAGCTGCTGCTGCTGTTCATCGACAAGATGTTCCCCGGCTATAACATGGTCGGCAACTGCACCTTCCGCGTGCTGCGCGACAGCGATCTGGAGGTCGAGGAAGAGGCCGAAGACCTGGTGCGCGAATTCGAGGTCGCCCTGAAACGGCGCCGCCGCGGCGAGGTAGTGCGGATGAAAATCTCGGCCGGGGCGCCTGAGGCGCTGAAATCGGTGATCATGCGCGAATTGCACGTCACGCCCTCGGAAATCGTGGAAATCGACGGGATGATCGGCATCGCGGATGTGAAGGAACTGGTGCTGGACGCCCGCCCCGATCTGCTGTGGCCCAATTTCACGCCGCGCGTGCCCGAACGGGTGCAGGACCACGACGGCGACATGTTCGAAGCGATCAAGCAAAAGGACATGCTGCTGCACCACCCCTATGAAACCTTCGATATGGTGGTGCGTTTCCTGCAACAGGCCGCGCGCGATCCCGATGTGGTGGCGATCAAGCAGACGCTGTACCGGACCTCGCAGAAATCCCCCATCGTCGAGGCCCTGTGCGAGGCCGCCGAGGATGGCAAATCCGTCACCGCCCTGGTCGAGCTGAAGGCCCGTTTCGACGAGGCCGCCAATATCCGCCAGTCGCGGCGGCTGGAGCGGTCAGGCGCGCATGTGGTCTATGGGTTCGTCGATTGGAAAACCCACGCCAAGATCTCGACCGTGGTGCGCCGCGAAGGCGACAGGCTGGTCACCTACACCCATTACGGCACCGGCAATTACCACCCGATCACGGCGAAAATCTACACGGACCTGAGCTTCTTCACCTGCGATGCGGCGCTGGGGCGCGATGCCACCAAGGTGTTCAACTACCTGTCCGGCTACATCGAACCCGAAGGGCTGGAGAACCTCTCGCTCTCGCCCAGCGGGATGAAAAAACGCCTGCTGGAGGGGTTCGAACAAGAGGCCGAGCACGCCCGCGCCGGCCGTCCTGCGGAAATCTGGGCCAAGATGAATTCGCTCATAGACCCGGAAATCATCGACGGGCTGTATAAGGCCAGCCAGGCGGGGGTAAAGGTCAGCCTGGTCATCCGTGGCATCTGCGGGCTGCGCCCCGGCATCAAGGGCCTGTCGGAAAATATCCGCGTGAAATCCATCGTGGGGCGCTATCTGGAACATTCGCGCATCGTCTGTTTCGGCAATGGCCACGGCCTGCCCAGCAAAAAGGCGCGCGTCTATATCAGCTCGGCCGACTGGATGGGGCGGAACCTGAACCGGCGCATCGAAACCCTGGTGGAAATCCTGAACCCCACGGTCAAAGCGCAGATCGTCAGCCAGATCATGGCGGCCAACATGGCCGATGTGGCGCAAAGCTGGGTGATGCGCCCCGATGGCCATTTCGACCGCGCCACCTGGGACGAGGGCGAATTTGCCTTCAACTGCCACCGTTTTTTCATGGAGTATCCCTCGCTGTCCGGGCGCGGATCCGCCGGGGCCAAGGACGTTCCCAAGTTGACCCACACCGACGATTGACCTAACTGCTGCGCCTGACGCATCCTTGGGCTGGAAGTACAGGAAGGTTTACATGAACGACTCGCCCCGCATGACCCCGACAGACTGGGGCCCATTCGGTCGTCCACTGTTCAATGATCCCTCGTCCAAGGCGCTGTCGCGTGTTGGCGTGGTCGATGTCGGGTCGAACTCGGTCCGGCTGGTGGTGTTCGACGGGGCGGCGCGCAGCCCGGCCTATTTCTACAACGAGAAAATCATGTGCGCCCTGGGCGAAGGCCTGGGCGAGACCGGCCAACTGAGCCCCGAGGGCCGCCGCCGCGCCCTGTCCGCCCTGCGCCGGTTCCAGAAACTGGCCGACGGGCTGGGCATTCAACCGCTGACCACAGTGGCCACCGCCGCCGTCCGCGAGGCCTCGGATGGTCCCGATTTCGTGACCGAGGTCGCCCGCGAAACCGGGCTGAAAATCCACGTCATCGACGGCCAGGAAGAGGCCCGCCTGTCCGCCCAAGGCGTTCTGCTGGGCTGGCCGGGCTCTTACGGGCTGGTCTGCGACATCGGCGGCTCCTCGATGGAGCTGGCGGAAATCGGCGGCGGGCAGGTCGGCAAATGCGTCACCTCGGCGCTGGGTCCGCTGAAACTGCGCAACATGAAGGGCGGCAAAAAGGCCCGCAAGCAGTTCATCAAGGACACCGTGGCCCAATTGGCCGAAACCATGGGGCAGCAGCGCAACCGCCTGTTCCTGGTCGGCGGCTCTTGGCGGGCGATCGCGCGGATCGACATGCACCGGCGCGGCTATCCGCTGCATGTGCTGCATGAATACCGCATGACCTCGAAGGCGATTGACGCCACGATCCGCCATACCAACGAAAGCGACCCCACCGAGCTGCGCCAGAAATGCGGCGTGTCCTCGAACCGGATGGCGCTGGTGCCCTATGCCTGCGAGGTGCTCAAAGAGGTGGTGCGCACCTTCCGCCCGCATGACATTGCCGTCTCCAGCTATGGCATCCGCGAGGGGATGCTATACGAGCAGATGCCGCAAAAGCTGCGTGACCGCGATCCGCTGATCGAATCGTGCTATTTCGCGGAAAACAAAGACGCCCGCCTGCCCGGTTTCGGCAAATCGCTCTATCATTTCATCCTGCCGCTGTTCAGCAGCGCGCCGCTGGAGCGCAAACGCCTGATCAAGGCCGCCTGCCTGCTGCACGATGTCAGCTGGCGCGCCCATCCCGATTACCGGGCCGAGGTCTGCTTTGACAACGCCACCCGCGCCAATCTGGGCGGGCTGAAACATTCCGAGCGGGTGTTCTTGGGGCTGGCGCTGCTGCACCGCTATAAAAATTCGCGCGCGGGCACGTCCTTCGAACCGATTTTCGGCCTGATTGACGAAAAATCGCAAAAACAGGCGGAAATTCTGGGCAAGGCGATGCGGTTTGGCGCGATGATGTGGCTACAGGCCGAACAGCCGCTGGGTCAGCTGAAGTGGAAACCCAAGCTCAAAGAGCTGACCCTGGTCCTGTCCAATGACGCCGCCCCCCTGTTCGGCGAGGTCGCCGCCGCGCGGTTCCGGTCTCTGGCCATGTCGCTGGAGGCCGAAACCGAGGTCCGGATCAAAGGGTGATCACAGCTCAACCTCGCCTTCGGGGCCAGGCTGCGGAATGGATTGCGGGGGCTGGGGCGGCGCGGGCTGTTTGCGGCGCATGATGATGTCCCCGTTGGGCAGCATTTCCGGCGGGTGATACAGCGTCAGATCATCCACCTTTTTCAGCACCTCGGCCAGCGCGGGGCCCATCTCGCGCACGAATTGGCGCATCGCCGGTTCCATCGTGTCGGCAAAGGCGCGCAGATCGTCCATCGCGGGCTCCATCTCCTGCATGATGCCGCGCATGAACAGCTTGGCGCCCTCCTCCATCAGGGAAAACCCCTCGTCCTCATCCGTGGCAAGATCGCTGGCCAGCGCGGGCGCAACGATCAGGCTGGCAGCAGCAAGAGAAGCAACAATCCGTTTCATTCCCCCAATATAGCCGGTTTTCGTTGCAGTTTTAGAGGCCAATGACAAACAAAGCGTAAATTTGCCTAATCCAGATCAATATCCAACGTCACCGGAAAATGATCCGAGGCCGTGTTCAGCGCCTCGCGCAGCTCTGGCACCGCATGGCAGCGGCTGTCGTCGAACGGGTGCCAGATGCGCCATTCACCGCCCCGCTCGGCAATCTCGGGCGAGACCATGATGTAATCCAGCAGCGCCTGCAAATAGCCCTTACGCTGAGGAATATAGAACCGGGCCGAGGTCGGCCGCGCCCCGATCCGTTGGTGCAGCGCCATGGCCGCGTGGGGATCGTACAGTTTCTGCCCGTCGCCCTCGCCCAGCACGATTTCCACCGAGGACCGCCCGAACAGCCCCTCGTATTCGTCCAGGCCGGGGCCGTCGTTCAGATCGCCCAGCACGATCAGAGGCTCTGCGACATGCAGGTGCTCCTCGATCCGGCGGCGCAGCCAGATCGCCTGCGCCAGCTGTTTGCGCCGGTTGGCAATCGCCGCGCGCATCACCGCATTGCGCCCATGCGCCCCGTGCGGAGCCTTGGATTTCAGATGCGCGCCGATCATCCGAAACGTGGTTCCGGCGGCGGTTTTCACGCCCAGCTCCAGCGGCGGTTTGGAAAAGCGCACCAGATCTTCGGTGTCGTCCACGTCCAGATCGATGCGAAACACCCCATCGAAGCGCGGGCAATGATCCGAGCCCTTTTTCCCTGTCGGATCGCCCAGCGGATCATGCCAGACCGTCAGCGCGTCCGGATCATACAGCAGCGCGATTTCCTGCTGAGTGTCATTGTGAAACCCGATCACCGCCTTGCGGGCGCGCAAATCAAAGGCCCGTGCGAAATTTTCCAGCGCGGGCACAGCGGCGCGGCGGCTGTTCTGGTCGGGGGCTTCGATCACCATCACGGCATCGGCATCCAGCGCGGTGAAAACCACGCCCAAGGCCTCGATCTGCTGAGCGCGGGTGACATTCAGCCGCGCCGACCAGCCGTCATCGGCCATCAGATTACCGCGATCGTCGAACAGCGCATTGAACCACTCGATATTATAGGTGGCGATCCGCATCAGACATGCGCCCCCTGGATTTCCTCCCAGGCGCGGTTGATGTCAACCATGCGGCGCTCGGCCATTTTGACGGCCTCTTCGGGCACGCCGCGCGCCATCATCGCATCGGGATGAGATTCGCGGATCAGACGTTTCCAGGCGGCGCGAATGTCGGCCAGATCGGCATCCGGGCTGACCCCCAGGATCGCATAGGGGTCAGGCGCGGCATCGGGCACGAAACGGCTGCGCAGGCTGCGGAAATCAGCCTCGGGCAGGCCAAAGATTTCCGATACCCGTTGCAGGAACGCATCCTCGGCCGGGTGATAGGTGCCGTCGGCCATGGCGATGTGGAACAGCCCCTCCATCAGGTCGCAAAAACAGCCGTCGCTGTCGCCGAACATGGCGCGAATCTTGCGCGCGTAATCCTCAAAGCCCGCCACATCCTGACGCGCCAGATTGAACACGCGGGCCGCGCCAGGTTCGTCCTCTTGGGCGATCTGGAATACCTCGCGAATTGCCGTCACCTCGTCGCGGGTGACCAGCCCGTCGGCCTTGGCCATCTTGGCCGCCAGCGCGATCACCGCAATGGTAAAGGCCACGCTGCGTTCGGGCGGCGTGCGCAGCTTTTCAAACACCGAGGCCAGGCTGTCGCCACTTGCCAGGGCCGATATTGCGTCGGATATGCGGGTCCAGATCGACATGGGCGCACCCTAGCCTGCCCGGCCCGCCATGTCATCGCGCGAATGTGCAAGTTTGCGCGATCACAGCAGTTTTTGCAGCAGCACCAGATCCATCCAGCGCCCGAATTTGCGCCCGACCTGCGGAATGCGGGCAACCTGCGCATAGCCGACCGCCTTATGGAACGCCACGCCGTCCGGATTTTCCGCACTGACCCCGGCCATCATCACATGCACCCCAGAGGCACGGGCGTGATCCTCGATTGCGGACATCAGCGCCCGCCCCACCCCGCGGCCCTGCGCGCGGGCGCTCAGAATGACGGTGTGCTCCATCGAATGCGCATAGCCCACGCCGCCGCGAAACTGCCCATAGGTGGCAAACCCGGCCAGCCCGTCCGGCAGCTCGGCCAGGAAAAACGGATGGCCGGCCGTCTCTTTGGCGGCAATGTCATCGGCAATCATCTGAGGCGTCTTTAACGCGCTGTTAAACGTGACCGCCGTATCCCGAATGAACGGGTTCCACAGCGCAGCGATAGCGGCGGCATCCCCCGCCAGGGCAGAGCGGATTTTCATAGCCAGCGCACCTGTCCGTCGATGTTGAAACGCGCGGTCATTTTCGGCTGCTGCGCCGGAATGAACGCGACCCGCGTATCGGTGAAAACCTTGCTTAGATGCGCCGCCATATCCCCGGTCCGGCAAATCCAGTTGTGCAGGCAGGGTGCGCCGCTGAATTCATCCAGCCGGAACCAGCGCGGATCCCTGGGCCGCACGGCCTGCGGATCAATCGCGATCACCTCAAGATACAGCCCGTCCTCAAGCCCCGCCAACAGGTTATGCGTGCCATACCGCCCATGCCGCCCGCCCGGCTGCACCCGAAGGCCCAGCGCCCGTTCGACATAGGCCCGCCCCTCGTCCAGAGTGCGGGCAGCAACCGCCAAATGGTCTAATTCCAACATTTTCGGTCAACTTCCCCAATTTTGGGTATTGATAACTGGGGTCCAACGCTCCAGATGCAACGACAATAATCCAATGAAACAGGGGGAAGGCAATGCTGCTACGCGCAATCGACAAATTTTTCAGACACGAGGCCTCGGGTGGCATCCTTTTGATGTTATCGGCGGTGGGGGCGATGATCGTCGCCAACTCGGTTCTGCAACCGGCCTATGACGGCGCACTCAGCAGCTATCTGCGGATCACCCTGAACGGAGAGGGCCTGGAAAAACCGCTGATCCTGTGGATCAACGACGGGCTGATGGCGGTGTTTTTCTTCCTGATCGGGCTGGAACTGAAACGCGAAATGCTGGAGGGCAAACTGAAAAAGCCCGCCGACGTGTTGCTGCCCGGCATGGCCGCGGTGGGCGGGATGATCGTGCCCGCCGTGATTTTCGCCGCGTTCAACTGGGGCAGCCCCACAATCGGCGGCTGGGCCATTCCGGCGGCCACCGATATTGCCTTTGCGCTGGGGATTCTGGCGCTGGTGGGCTCGCGCGCGCCGACATCGTTGAAGGTATTCCTGCTGACGCTGGCCATTCTGGACGATCTGGGCGCGATCCTGATCATCGCGCTGTTCTACACGGCCGATCTGAAGGTGGACTATCTGTACCTGGCGCTGATCCCTCTGGCGGCGCTGATCTGGCTGAACCTGAAGGGCGCGCACCGGATTGCGCCTGCCATTCTGTTGGGCACGATCATGTGGTTCTTTGTCCTGAAATCGGGCGTTCACGCAACGCTGGCCGGGGTGATCACGGCCTTCTGCATTCCGCTGAAGGATAAGTGGGGCAAATCCCCGCTGCACGCGCTTGAGCACGGGCTGACCCCCTATGTGCTGTATCTGATCGTGCCGATCTTTGCCTTTGCCAACGCCGGAGTCGTTCTGGCCGGGCTGACGCTGGATCAACTGATCGCCCCCCTGCCGCTGGGCATTGCGCTGGGTCTGATCGTGGGCAAGCAGTTGGGCGTGTTCGGCGTGACCTTTTTGATGGTCAAATCCGGTATCGCGCGGATGCCTGCGGGGGCCAACTGGCTGCATATCTACGGGATCAGCTGTCTGGCCGGAATCGGGTTCACCATGTCGCTGTTCATCGGCGGGCTAAGCTTTGCCGATCCGGCCCTGATGAACGAGGTCCGCCTGGGGGTGCTGTCGGGCTCGGTTCTGTCGGCGATCCTGGGTTACGCCACGCTAAGGCTGGCCAGCAGCCGCAGCAACGCCCAGCCCGAAACCGCAACGGTCGGGTAAAAACTGGCTGCAAAGCCAAAGGCCCTAAGCGGCGGGGACAGGTGATACCCCGCCCAGAAGGCCAGCCGCGCCAGGGCAAAGCCCAGCCCCAGCGCCACAATCACACCTGGCCCGTCGCCCTGCAAAAGGACCGCGGCGGCGGGCCAGATACACAGCGCCAGCACCAGTTGCTCGGATGTGTTGCGCAACACGCGCTGATCAATCTCGCCACCAGAGCCGGGGGCGAAACGCGCCCCATCCATCGCGCCGGCCTCAAAGAAGCGCCGCTGCGCCAGCCGCGCCACCATCAGCAGCATGATCAGCCCCGGCGCCAAAAACGCGCCCAGCACCGTCGGCACCAGGGTAAAAACCGGCAGGTCCAGCTCCGCTCCGATCAATAACACCCCCCCGGCCCAGAGGGCCCCGGCCAGCATTCCGATCACGATTTTGCCCCGTTTCGACATTCATCCCCCAAAGGTAGAGTAGACACAGGCCTTCTCATATGTTTACGTGTTTTCATAAAATTAAGCGGTTCTGTTTTTCACCGTAAACAAGACTTTTCAGCAAGAACAAAACTGCTTTGTTTTAATGACCTTAAAAGGGGGAAACGCACATGTCATTTGTTAAAAAACTCACTTCGAAACTGGCCGTATCGGCCCTGGTGCTAAGCGCTGCACTGACCAGCGCGCCGCAATCGGCACAGGCCCAAGCGGAACCATTTCTGGGCCAGGTCGGGATTTTCGGCTTTAACTTCTGCCCACGTGGATGGGCCCCGGCGGATGGCCAGTTGCTGCCGATTTCTCAGTATAACGCACTGTTTTCACTGCTGGGCACGATCTATGGCGGTGACGGGCGCACCACATTTGCCCTGCCCGATCTGCGCGGCCGCACAATCATCAACGATGGCCCAGGCCCCGGACTGTACCCTAACGCCATCGGCGAACGTGGCGGCGCGGAAACGCACATCATGAGCGTTGCCGAGATGCCCTCGCACAATCACATGGTGAACGCCAACAACGGGGTGAATGGGTACGCTGACCGCCTGGGACCGGGGAACGATTTCCTGGGCAGCCCCAGCTATAATGACCCGACCAACCCGGCCGAGGACATCATGATCTACGCAGATCAGGCCCCGAATGTGCAGATGGACCCGCGTATGATTGAGCACACCGGGGGCAATCAGGCTTTCAGCATCCGTGACCCCTATCTGGCCATGAGTGTCTGCATCGCGCTTTACGGCACCTTTCCGCCGCGGAACTGATGGCGGAATGATCCGGGGCGTCCAGCCCCTTTGCATAATAAAACCGGGGGCCGATTGGCCCCCGGTTCTTTTTCAGCCTGACGCTTGGCGAAACCTGCGCCAGATCAGGCGCGGGCCTCACCGATCAGGCGCAGGATATCGCGCGCGGCCTCGGGAATGTTGGTGCCGGGGCCGAAAATCGCCTTCACACCCGCATTTTGCAGGAACTCATAATCCTGTTGCGGGATCACACCGCCGCAAATGACGATGATGTCGCTGGCGTCCTTGTTTTTCAGCGCTTCGATCAGCTGAGGCGCCAGAGTCTTATGCCCCGCCGCCTGGCTGCTGATGCCCACCACATGCACGTCATTGTCCACGGCGTCCTGCGCGGCCTCATCCGGGGTTTGGAACAGCGGGCCAACGTCAACATCAAAGCCGATGTCGGCAAAGGCAGTCGCGATCACTTTAGCCCCACGGTCATGCCCGTCCTGGCCCATTTTCACCACCAGCATACGCGGGCGGCGGCCTTCTTTTTCGGCGAATGCGTCCACGTCCGACTGGATCGCGGCAAAGCCTTCGTCCCCTTCATACGCGGCGCCATAGACGCCGGCCAATGTCTTCACTTCGGCGCGGTGACGGCCGAATTCTTCTTCCATTGCCATGCTGATTTCCCCGACGGATGCCCGAGCGCGCGCTGCCTCCACAGCGGCCTCCAGCAGGTTGCCTCCCTCTTTGGCGCGACGGGTCAGCTCGGCCAGGGCGGCCGTGCAGGCTGCCTCGTCACGCGTTGCGCGCATTTTTTCCAGACGTTCGATCTGACTGATGCGCACCTTCTGGTTATCGACCTCCAGAATGTCGATCGGGTCTTCCTTGTCCTTGCGGTACTTGTTGACGCCGACGATCACCTCTTCGCCGCGGTCGATCATCGCCTGACGTTTGGCGGCTGATTCCTCGATCCGCAGTTTCGGCATCCCGCTGGCCACGGCTTTGGTCATGCCGCCCATTTCCTCGACTTCCTGCATCAGGGCCCAGGCTTTTTCCGCCAGTTCCGCCGTCAGGCTTTCGACGTAATAAGAGCCCGCCAGCGGATCGACCACGTTGGTCACGCCGGTTTCTTCTTGCAGGATCAGCTGAGTGTTCCGCGCGATACGGGCGCTGAAATCGGTGGGCAGCGCGATCGCTTCGTCCAGAGCGTTGGTATGCAGCGACTGCGTGCCGCCCAGAACCGCCGACATCGCCTCATAGGCCGTGCGGATCACGTTGTTATAAGGATCCTGTTCCTGCAAGCTGACGCCCGAAGTCTGGCAATGCGTCCGCAGCATTTTCGAGCGGTCGTTTTTCGCCCCGAATTCCGTCATCACGCGGTGCCACAACAGACGCGCGGCACGCAGCTTGGCGGCCTCCATGAAGAAATTCATGCCGATCGCAAAGAAGAACGACAGACGGCCCGCGAATTTATCCACATCCATGCCCGCATCCATCGCGGCGCGCACATATTCGCGGCCATCGGCCAGCGTGTAGGCCAGTTCCTGCACCAGGTTCGCCCCGGCCTCTTGCATGTGATAGCCCGAGATCGAGATCGAGTTGAATTTCGGCATCTCGTTCGAGGTGTATTCGATGATATCCGAGATGATCCGCATCGAGGGTTCGGGCGGATAGATATAGGTGTTCCGCACCATGAATTCCTTCAGAATGTCATTCTGAATGGTGCCCGCCAGCAGGGATTTATCGTGGCCCTGCTCTTCGCCGGTGACGATGAAATTCGCCAAGATCGGGATCACCGCGCCGTTCATTGTCATCGAAACCGAGACCTTGTCCAGCGGGATGCCGTCGAACAGAACCTTCATGTCCTCAACGCTGTCAATCGCCACACCGGCCTTACCGACATCGCCCACAACGCGCGGGTGATCGCTGTCATAGCCGCGGTGCGTGGCCAGATCGAAAGCCACCGAAACCCCCTGCTGACCGGCGGCAAGGTTGCGGCGGTAGAACGCGTTGGATTCCTCGGCGGTCGAGAAACCGGCATATTGGCGGATCGTCCAGGGACGGCCCGCATACATCGTGGCCTTCACCCCGCGCGTGAAGGGGCCAAAGCCCGGCAGCCCGCCCATATGAGGCAGCTCGGCGGTGTCCTCGGCCGTGTACAGCGGCTGGACCGGGATGCCCTCCAGCGTGTCCCAGGTCAGATCGTCCAGCGGCCGGCCGCGCAGCTCTTTTTCGGCCAGCTTACGCCATTCGTCCTTGTTGCTCATGGTCATGTCCTCTTGTCTTGGTGCCGGAATGCGGGGTTTGTCCCGTCTTGCCCGGTGCCGTCCAGGTTTTCAATTGCGCCAGACCATCGGCACCGGCTGTCATCCAGTGCAAATCATCGGCATAGGTTTCGCGCAAGGCAGCAGACTGCCCGGCGGTGAAGGGGGTCCAGCGGCCCTCGCCCATCGGCAGGATCGCGGGGTTTTGGCCGCGCGCGGCCAGATGGCGGCGCAGCGCTGTCAGATCGGGGGCGCGATGCGCCCAAATGCGCCCGGCGGAGACAGGCAGCGGGCGCCCCGCCATCACCTGAAGCCGCCACTCGGGCAGCCCGGCGGTGCTTTCATGAGGCAGTATGATCAGCTCGGCCTCGGGGACAGCGCAGGCCACATCCGTCACCACATCGCGCCAGCCCCGGCGCGCATCGGCCAGAGCCTGAAGCACCCGCGCGCGAGGCACATTATGGCCCCGCGCCACCATCATCGCCAGCACCGAGGACCAGTAGGCCTCTTGCCCGCGCACGGACAGAACCACGCGGCGCACCTGTCCGCGCAGGGCCGCGCTGATCCTGGCCAGCCGCTCTCCTGCTGCGGGATAAAGCGCCTGGGCCGTCAGATTGCCCTGCGGTGTGCCCAGCATGTTTTCATCGCTGAGGATCAGCACCTGCGTGCCGCCCAGCCCGGCCTGCGCGCATTTCAGCCGCAGCCGCCCGGCCGCCCGCCGGGTCATGGCGGCGCTGCGCCCCCGGCCCGGCTGCACACCAGGCAGCAGATTGGGCCGCGTCACCTGCGGGCCCCAGAACGTCACGCCCTGACCGGCCAGCCCCGCCACATGATCGCGCGCCAGCCGTTGCAGGCTGGTTGTGGCCGTCCGATGGGCCCCGATATGCAATACGATGTCCAACGCCCGGCGAGCCTTTGCAAACAGGGCAGCCCCCATGGGCTGCGAATTCAGAGCAGCGGCCATCATGACACGGCTCCGGTTTGCAATGACTTAATTTTGACTGTCGCAATCGCGCCCAAAGCGCCTATATCTGTCAGAACAGGAGGCCCCATGAAAAACGCATTAGTCTTTGTTCTGACTGCATTTCTTGCCCTGCCCGTCGGGGCACAGACGCCCGAGATCGGCCCAATGGACGGAACCCAGGCGGATTTGAGCGAATTTTTATGGAAAAACCGGCCCATCGTGGTCTTTGCCGATAACCCCGCAGACCCCCGGTTCCAGGACCAGCTGGATTTCCTGGCCCAGGATCTGCCCGCGCTGGAAACCCGCGATGTCGTCATTCTGACGGATGCGGACCCGGCCGCGAAATCGGCCCTGCGCCAGAAACTGCGCCCGCGTGGCTTTGCGCTGGTGGTGCTGGCCAAGGACGGCTCGGTTATCTTGCGCAAACCGCTGCCCTGGCACGTGCGGGAAATCACCCGCACGATTGACAAACAGCCCCTGCGCCAACAGGAAATCCGCGATCGGATTGGGGATTGAGCCACCGCGCCCATCACACATCCCCCCGCGCAAAGAACACCTGCCGGTTGGTCTGGTCGATGATCGCCAGCGCATTGCCCGCGCGGCGGTAGATCAGCACAGCGCCCCTGGCCTGCAAGGCGGCAACAAAATCCGCACGCCATGCCTCTGTCAGGCACTCGCGCGCATCCAGACCCGAGGACAGAACCCCGTTCCCGATCGCAATATCCTGAGAATTGATCTGTGCCGAAATATCAGAAGGGCTAAGCCCCGGATCCTGAAACTTGGCCACACCGCGCTGCCGGATCAGGGTCAGGCCCTCGCGGATGGTGACGGCATGGGGCGCGGCGGATTTCACCTGATCCGAGACCAGCGCAAACACCCCCGCCGTGCAGGTCATCTGTGAATCGAAATACAGCGTCTTGCCAATATCGACCCATTCATCGACCTGCGCACGCACCTGCGATTCTTCATCCATGGCGCAGCCTGCCAGCGTGGCCAGAGCAATCGCTCCGGCCAGCACGGGCTTGGAAAAAAGCTGCGCCATGGCCATGGGTTATTCGAACTCCATGATCACTTCGTCAACGGCCAGGCTATCGCCCGCGCCCGCGTTGATCTTGGAGACGATGCCCTTCTTCTCGGCGCGCAGGATGTTTTCCATCTTCATCGCCTCGATGGTGCACAGCGCCTGGCCTTCCTGAACCTCGTCGCCGACTTCGACGTCGATTTTCACCACCAGACCCGGCATCGGGCACAGCAGCATTTTCGAGGTATCGGGCGGCAGTTTTTCCGGCATCAGCTGGGCCAGTTCGGCCTGACGCGGGCTGCGCACGCGCACCTTCAGATCGGCACCACGGCTGCGGATGCGGAAGCCTTGGGTGATCTTGCCGACTTTCAGCACCAGACCGTCATCGTCGCCCAGGGCGATCTTGGCCAGGGTGTCGCCCGGCGTCCAGTCGCTGGACACACGCAGCGCGCTGCCGTCCTCGAAGGTCACGGTCGAGCCATCGTGATCGGCATCAATCGACACGGCGAAGTCCTGATCTTGCAGGTTCACCACCCATTCGGTGCCCACGCGGCGTTCGTGGTTGTCCATCCGGCCCGACACGCGGGTGCGGCGGATTTCCGCGACGCGGTGCATGGCCGCAGCCGAGGCGGCGATCTTGCGCAGAGTGTCCTCGGGCAGGGTCACGCCTTCGAACCCTTCGGGGTATTCTTCGGCGATGAAGGCCGTCGTCATGTCACCGCTGATGAATTTCGGATGGTCCATCACGGCGCTGACGAAGGGCAGGTTGTGACCGATCCCTTCCAGCTCGAACCCGTCCAGCGCGTTGCGCATGGCCTCGATGGCCTGATCGCGCGTGGGCGCCCAGGTACACAGCTTGGCGATCATCGGGTCGTAATACATGCTGATCTCGCCGCCTTCATAGACGCCGGTATCGTTGCGCACGGCGGTGGCGCCTTCGGTGGCGTCATCGGCCCATTTGCCGTTGATCTGCATCGGGCCCGCGGCCACCTCGGCCGGCGGACGATAGCGCGTCAGACGGCCGATCGAGGGCAGGAAGTTCCGGTAAGGATCTTCGGCGTAAACGCGGTTTTCAATCGCCCAGCCGTTCAGCTGCACATCGTCCTGGGTGATGCTCAGCGGCTCGCCATTGGCGACGCGGATCATCTGTTCCACCAGGTCAACGCCGGTGATCAGCTCGGTCACGGGGTGTTCCACCTGCAAACGCGTGTTCATTTCCAGGAAGTAGAAGTTTTTATCGCCATCGACGATGAATTCCACGGTGCCCGCGCTGGTGTAGCCCACGGCCTGCGCCAGAGCGACAGCCTGTTCGCCCATCGCCTTGCGGGTTTCGGGGTCCAGGAAGGGGCTGGGGGCCTCTTCGACGACCTTCTGGTTGCGGCGCTGGATCGAGCATTCCCGCTCGCCCAGGTAAATCCCGTTGCCATGCGCGTCGCACAGAACCTGAATTTCGATGTGACGGGGCTGGGTGACGAATTTCTCGATGAAAATCCGGTCATCGCCGAACGAGTTCGCCGCCTCGTTTTTCGACGACTGGAAGCCCTCGCGGCATTCCTCATCGTTCCAGGCGATCCGCATCCCCTTACCGCCGCCGCCGGCCGAGGCTTTGATCATCACCGGATAGCCGATCTCGTTCGAGATTTTGACGGCCTCTTCGGCGTCCTCGATCAGGCCCATATAGCCGGGCACGGTGGAAACCTTGGCCTCTTGGGCGATCTTCTTCGAGGTGATCTTATCGCCCATCGACACGATTGCGCCCTTGGGCGGGCCGACAAAGGCAACGCCCGCGTCTTCCAGCGCCTCGGCGAATTTCGCGTTCTCGGACAGGAAGCCATAGCCAGGGTGCACGGCCTGAGCGCCCGATTGCTTGATCGCGTCCATCAGCTTGTCGATGACGATATAGGACTGGTTGGCGGGGGGCGGGCCGATATGCACGGCCTCATCGGCCATCTGCACGTGCAGCGCCTGCTTATCCGCGTCCGAGTAGATGGCTACCGTTTTGATACCCATCTTCCGGGCGGTCTTGATCACCCGGCAGGCGATCTCGCCCCGGTTTGCAATCAGGATCTTATTGAACATTTCTCGTCCCTTCCGGTCTTGGCCCCTTTGCTGTCCCAGGGGCAATGGCAACAAAAAACCCATCCCGGCACGGGGCCGAGATGGGTTTCCGATTCAATTCCGGCCCGCAGGCCGGGGCGACGCGCTCAGGTGCAGCGCGACGGGTATTGTTTGCAATAGGCGACATTGGCAGCCGCGCCCAGCAGCGCGCCCGTTCCGGGGTCTGCGTCCAGAACGACAGCGCCGGCCGCGCCGGTGCCCGCCCCCAGCAGGGCCTGTTCACCAAAGGTGTCGCCGCAAGCCGCAAGGCCCGCGCAGGCCGCAAGGGCCAAAATCCATGTCCGAGAGTGCCTGACTGTGTGCATGACGAGGTTCCTTTCCGCTCGGGTACGTGTGCCAGAGGAACCATTGCGCCGCAAACCCGTCTGGGCAACGGACGAGAACAGGTCAGCATATTTTCGGCAAACCTTTGCTTAGAAAGGGTTTTTCCACCATCCAAGCCAGAAAAAACGGGCGGGCGGCCTATCTGCAAGCCACGCCGCCCAACAGGGGAAGGGTAACGGTAAAGACAAGTCGTCCCGGCCCGCTCATCTCGGGCCGCCACTACGGTGTTAACGCTGACGCATGTGCCCCGCACAGCCAAGCCCACAGCCACAGGGCGGCCGGTTTTGGCCGCTTCCCGCTCAAATGTCCTGGGGCTGCGCGAAAACATGCCGATTACCACCCCTCATCCGCGTCATCGTCAAAATTCTGCGCATCATCCCCTTGAAATACCTCAGGGAAGGACGCACGCGCGACGGGTTCGTTGATGACCAGCAGGGCTTCATAGCTGACCGGGTCGAACGGATCATCGACGGCCACCACCTCGCGGCCCAGCAGCCAGCTCAGACGGCCGGCGTCCAGGTTGCCGCGCTCGAAGGGCTGATCGCCGAAATGTTCCCACAGCGCCGCCATAAAGGCCGTATCCGCGCGCCGGTCTGCCGGGCGACGGTCGCGGTAGCGCTCCAGCCGTTTCAGCGGGGTCACGCCCTTGGGATTGGCGCGGCGAATGGTGAATTGGAAATCGGTGCCGGTCATCCGACCGGGGAATCCACGATGCTTCAACATGGGGTCTCTCCCAGGCCAGCGTCGCGGCGGGTCAGCCCGGACCATTCGGCCCGAGCCACCTGCATAAGGGGCTGGCCCTTATTTGTATTTACCAGTGTAGGCTGGTTCTTCGCTGATCGGCTCGGGTTCGACAACGACATATTCTTCTTGCGGGGCTGCGCAGGCCGCGACAAAGGCGACGGTGCACAGGGCCAGCAGCGGTTTAAGCGCATTCGACATCTGCTTCTCCTGTTAGCTTTGCTTTTCACACCGGGGGCGTTTTCCCCCGACGGCCTCTTGAACGAGAAAAGGGCAACATGAACGCCACCCGCCCAAAGCATAGCCGATCCGGCCCGCAAATGATATTCGCCAGCACCAACAACAGGGCGCTGTGTCTGGAAAGCCTCAATCGCGGCAATGGATGAGGAACGATCCGCAACATATTGTGGATACATCAGAAACCCTCCCAGATACAGAGCCCGTTTTCGATGCGAAATGCCTCGAAAAACTGGATGATCGCAGGGTCAGAGGCCCCGAACTCCACCTCGGCCGAAGCCAATGAGATCACCACCTGCGCCACATCCTCGTGGGCGGCGGTCAGCACAGGCAGCGCCAGATGGGTGCACAGATGGGCGAAATCCTGTTCGACGCGGGCGAAAGTCACCCCCGCCGCCAATTCAGGCGCCACGAAACGGAACCGCGCATAGCGATCCCCATCCGGTTGCGTCTGAATGAAAAATTCCTGAAGCTGAACCCGAAGCCCAGAGGGCACGGCGGGGGCCTCCTCTTGCCCCACAGCCGTGGCCGCGTTTGCCAAAAGGCATCCCCAGAGCGCGGCGAATATCAGATTCGTTCTACCCATAGCAGAATCCCCCCGCATGGGCCAGCCACCTGGAACGATTATTGCGATCAGACAGCATCTGACGCAACTTTTCTTCTGATGCTCGCTTGGGGAAAGGGGCCTGGCCAACCTGCCCGCCCGCAATCACACGCAACCCCTCGGGCAAATATTCGACACGCACAACCGGAGCAAAACCGCGCAGATCCCTCAGCAAACGCCACATATCCTGACGAATCTGCATCGCCAGACGGCGACGCCCGCAACGCGGCAGCACAGTCTGCACCGCCAGATCAAAGCGCACAGGCAAACGCCGCGCCAGGGTCAGCGCGCCGTCCTCCGTCAGGATATGCCACTTTGTCCGAGCCACCTAAGGCCTCCATGATCGCTGCCCCACAGGGCCCCGCGTTCTGCTTCTTTCTGATCGGAAATACTCCCGGGGGGCGTGGGGGGGGCCGGCAGCCCCCCACCCTCACGACACCCGCCTTACAGCGGAATATTGTCGTGCTTTTTCCACGGGTTTTGCAGCTTCTTATTCCGCAAGCTGGCAAAGGCCCGCGACACGCGGCGGCGCGTCGATTTGGGCTGGATCACCTCGTCGATGAATCCCCGCTCGGCCGCCACAAAGGGATTGGCGAAACGGTCCTCGTAATCGGCGGTGTGCTGCGCGATTTTCTCTGCATCGCCCAGATCGGCGCGGTGGATGATCTCGGTCGCGCCCTTGGCGCCCATCACCGCGATTTCCGCGGTCGGCCAGGCATAGTTGAAATCGCCGCGCAGGTGCTTGGACGCCATCACGTCATAGGCCCCGCCATAGGCTTTGCGGGTGATCAGCGTCACCTTGGGCACGGTCGCCTCGCCATAAGCAAACAGCAGTTTCGCACCGTGCTTGATGACGCCGCCATATTCCTGGCTGGTCCCAGGCAAGAAGCCAGGCACATCCACCAGGGTCAGGATCGGAATTTCAAACGCATCGCAGAACCGCACGAACCGCGCGGCCTTGCGGCTGGAGTCAATATCCAGACAGCCCGCCAGAACCATCGGCTGGTTGGCGACAACCCCCACGGTCTGGCCTTCCATACGGATAAAGCCGGTGATGATGTTCTTGGCGAAATCTTCCTGAATCTCGTAGAAATCCGCCTCGTCCGCGATTTTCAGGATCAGTTCCTTCATATCGTAGGGCGTGTTGGGGTTTTCAGGGATCAGCGTGTCCAGGCTGTCTTCTACGCGATCCGGCTCGTCAAAGAACGGGCGCACGGGGGGCTTTTCGCGGTTGTTCAGCGGCAGGAAATCCACCAGACGGCGGACCTCGGCCAGGGCTTCGACGTCATTTTCGAACGCGCCATCTGCCACGCTCGATTTCTTGGTGTGAGTGCTTGCGCCGCCCAGCTCCTCGGCGGTGACAACCTCGTTGGTGACGGTTTTCACAACATCGGGGCCGGTCACGAACATGTAAGAGCTGTCCTTCACCATGAAGATGAAGTCGGTCATCGCGGGCGAATACACAGCGCCGCCGGCACAGGGGCCCATGATCACGGAAATCTGCGGGATCACCCCCGAGGCCATGATGTTGCGCTGGAAAATCTCGGCGTAACCGGCCAGCGCATCCACGCCTTCCTGAATCCGGGCGCCGCCGGAATCGTTCAGACCAATGACAGGCGCGCCGTTCTGCACGGCCATATCCATGATCTTGCAGATTTTCATCGCGTGGGTGGCCGAAACCGAGCCCCCCAGAACGGTGAAATCCTGACTGAACACATAGACCATACGGCCGTTGATGGTGCCCCAGCCGGTGATCACACCGTCGCCTGCGGGCTTTTGATTTTCCATGCCGAAATCGGTGCAGCGATGCGAGACGAACATGTCGAACTCTTCAAACGAGTCCTCGTCCAGCAGCAGCTCGATCCGCTCGCGGGCGGTCAGCTTGCCCTTGGCGTGTTGGCTATCAATTCGTTTTTGTCCGCCACCCAGGCGGGCATCGGCGCGACGGTCTTCCAGTTCCTGGAGGATATCTTTCATGGCATTCCCCTTCTGAATTGACATGGGTATAAGGGGAGCCTGCCCCTGCGCAAAGCAGATTTCCGCAAATTTGCAAAACTTTGGCAATGCAATTGTCGAAAAAAGCAAACGTGCAAATTTCCGTAACGTCAGGCAATTTGCAGCGCCCGACAACGTGGACAAGCTGCCGCACCCGCCCTACTCATTCACATATGAACGAAAAGCCTGTGGCTCGCTATTTGGACAGAGCCACTCCGCCTCATCTTTCGACACTGATGTTCCTGGCCAGTCTGTCGGCTTTGGCCATGAATATGTTTTTGCCCTCGCTGCCGGGGATGGCTGCCTATTTTCAGGTGGATTATGCCTTTATGCAGCTGTCGGTCGCGCTCTATCTGGCGATCAACGGCGTGTTGCAGGTTTTTGTCGGGCCGCTGTCGGATAAATACGGGCGCCGCCCGGTGATCCTGACCGGAATCGCGATTTTCTGCCTGGCGACGCTGGGCTGCCTGCTGGCGCAAAGCGGGCTGGTCTTTATGGTATTTCGCATGATTCAGGCGGTGATTGCCGTGGCCATGGTGCTGTCGCGCGCGGTGGTGCGCGATATGGTCCCGGCCGAGCAAGCGGCCTCGATGATGGCTTATGTCACGATGGGGATGTCGCTGGTGCCAATGCTGGGCCCTGCCGTCGGAGGATATATCGAACAGCACTTTGGCTGGCAGGGCACCTTTCTGGCGCTGCTGATCCTGGGGCTGACCATGTTCGCGCTGGCCTGGTTCGATCTGGGGGAAACCGCGCCGAAATCCGGCAATACCGTGCTGCAACAGTTCCGCGAATACCCCGAGCTGCTGACCTCGCCGCGGTTCTGGGGCTATTGCATGGCGTCGGCTTTTGGCTCGGGGGCATTCTTTGCCTATCTGGGCGGCGCGCCTTTTGTCGGCACCCATGTCTACGGGCTGGACCCGTCCGAGCTGGGGCTTTATTTCGCCGCGCCGGGCATCGGCTATTTCGTCGGGAACTTCCTGTCGGGGCGCTATTCGGCGCGGTTCGGGATCAATCGCATGGTGCTGTGGGGCGCGCTGGTGGTGCTGAGCGGGCTGCTGCTGTCACTGGGCATCTACATGTCCGGCACGGGAACGGCGCTGACCTTCTTTGGCTGCATGATCTTCGTGGGGCTGGGCAATGGCATGACCATCCCCAACGCCAATGCCGGGATGCTGTCGGTGCGGCCGCATCTGGCGGGCACAGCCTCGGGGCTGGGCGGCACCATGATGATCGGAGGCGGCGCGGCGCTGTCCGCCCTGGCCGGTGCCATGCTGACCCCCGGCTCGACCGAGCTGCCGCTGCTGGCCATCATGCTGCTGACTGCGCTGATGTCCGTGGTGTCCATTCTGCTGGTGATCCGGCGCCAGCGACAATTGGGCGCCTGAGCCCGCCTCTGGCCCCTCTTGCCTTCGCAAATTTGCAAAGATAAATTCGCCACCATGTATCTTTGCAAAGAACCTCAGCGCTGATGGCCACTCAGAAACTCTATGCCGGGGCCAAGCTGCGCGAAACCCGCACGCGCCTGGGCCTGACCCAAAAAGAATTCGCCGCCAAGCTGGGCGTATCCCTGCCCTATCTGAACCAGATGGAGAATAACAACCGGCCCGTCAGCACCACTGTGGTGCTGGCTCTGGCGCAGGAATTCGGCTTTGATGTGACCGAGCTGAGCACCGGCGATTCCGAACGGCTGGTCAGTGACATGCGCGAGGCCATGGCCGATCCGGTTTTTGCCGATGCCGCCCCGCCGCTGGCGGATCTGCGCCTGACGGCCTCGAACGCGCCGGCGCTGGCCCGCGCCTTTCTGGATCTGCACCGCGCCTACCGCCAGACGCATGAACGCCTGGCCAGTCTGGACGAGGCCCTGGGCCGCGAGGACAGCCGCACTCAGCCCAGCCCCTGGGACGAGGTGCGCGATTTCTTTCATTACTGCGACAACTATATCGACGCGGTGGACCGCGCGGCCGAGCATTTCGCCCAGGGCGCCGGCGAGGGCGGCATCCGGGCCCATGCGCTGCACACGCTGCGCGCCGCCGGGGTTACCGTGCGGATGGACGAGGCCGCGATTGTCCGCCAGTTTGATCGCGGCTCGCGCACGCTGACCATCTCCAGCCAGGCCGCGCCGCAGACGCAGACCTTTCAGCTGCTGCTGCAAATCGCCCTGCTGCATCAGGACAAACTGCTAGAGGCCACGCTGGATCTGGCCCGCTTCCAATCCGAGGAGGCCCGCGCCATTGCCAAGATCGGCCTGGCCAACTATTTCGCCGGGGCCGCGCAGATGCCCTATGGCCGGTTTCTGGCCGCCGCGCAGGACAGCCGCCACGACCTGGAACAGCTGGCCCATCGTTTCGGGGCCTCGATCGAGCAGGTCGCGCATCGTCTGTCCACGTTGCAACGCCCCAGCGCCAAGGGCATTCCGTTCTTCTTTGTGCGCGTCGATCAGGCTGGGACCATCACCAAGCGCCACTCGGCCACGCGGCTGCAATTTGCCCGTTTCGGCGGGGCCTGCCCGCTGTGGAATGTCCACCAAGCCTTTGAAACACCCAGCAGATTTCTGCGCCAACTGGCCGAAACACCCGATGGCGTGCGCTATATCAGCCTGTCGCGGGACGTGTCGAAATCGGGCGGCAGCTTTGGCGCGCCGGTGCGCCGTTTCGCGATCTCCCTGGGCTGCGAGGTGCGCCACGCCGCCGATCTGGTCTATGCCGACGATCTGGACGTCACCAACCCCAAAGCCTACGAACCCATCGGCATTTCCTGCCGCATCTGCGAGCGCAAATCCTGCCACCAACGCTCGGTTCCGCCGCTTGAACGCCGCCTGACAATCGACACGAACGAACGCGGCGTGCTGCCCTATCGGGTGGATTGATGCGCCGCTGGGTTTTCAGGCTGACCCTGCTGGGCGCGCTGCTGCTGGCCGCGATTGCCGCCGCCAGCCAGGCCGAGCGCTGGCTGTTCTACCCGTTCGATCCGCGCCATGTAGCGCCTGCCCAGGCCGGGCTGTCGGGCGTTACGGAAACCCGCCTGGACACCCCCGATGGCAAATCCCTGATCGTCTGGAGCGCGCCTGCGCAGGCCGGCCAGCCGGTGATCCTCTATTTTCACGGCAATGCGGGCAATCTGGCCGTCCGCGCGGGCCGGTTTCAGCATTTTCTGGATCGCGGATATGGGCTGATTGCGCCGGCGTATCGCGGCTCTTCGGGCAGTTCGGGCACCCCGTCCGAGGCAACGCTGACCGCCGACGCCCGGCTGATCTATGACCGGATGAAACCGCCCGGCCCCGTGGTGGTTTACGGCGAAAGCCTGGGCACGGCGGTGGCAATTTCGCTGGTGGCCGGGCTGGATCGCAAACCCGCCGGATTGCTGCTGGAGGCGCCCTTTACCTCGATCAAGGCGCTGGCGCGGGCGCATTACCCGGCCCTGGCCGATTATGCCGACAAGCTACAGAACAAATGGCCCTCGCGGGCGCGGGCCGGGCAGCTAAGCCTGCCGCTTTTCATCCTGCACGGCACCCAGGACGAACTGATCCCGCACAAGATGGGCAAGGCCATCTACAAAGCCGCCCCCGGTCCGCGCAAAACCTTCTATTCGGTGAAGGGCGGTGGCCATACGGACCTGTGGCGCAGCACCACCCTGCCCCGCATATGGCGTTTCATCGACGGGCTATAACGCAAATAGCCGCCCGATCAGGACGGCTATTCCATTGATTTTGATCAGGAAAAATCAGGCCGACAGCAGACCCCAGATTTCATCCTTCAGCAGGCCACGACGTTTGCGCAGGTCGGTTTCGGCCAAGGTGTCCATTGGCTCGACATTGGTTTCGGCACGGTGCACGGCGCGGTTCAGCTCGTGATATTCCTCGGCCAGCTTGGCGAAATGGGCATTCGATTGCTTCAGCGCGCTGATTTTCGCAGCGTGCTCGGGGAACTCTTCGTGAAGCTCATGAGGGGTGTTCGACATCGCGCGATCTCCTTCCTTATTGGTTGCACCAGAGCCTACCCGGCAGGGCCCGGCCCCACATTGACACGGATCAATCCACGCGGTTTTCTGACAGGCCGTCAGCGCTGTGCGCCCTGCCAATCGGGATGGCTCCACGGCGGCAGATTTTCCGGAGCCAATGGCGCGCGCCCCAGCAGCAGATCGCTGACTTTCTCGCCCACCATGATCGAGGGCGCGTTCAGATTGCCATTGGTGATCCGCGGAAAGACCGAGCTATCGGCCACCCGCAGCCCCTGCACCCCGATCACCCGCGCCTGCGGGTCCACCACCGCCAGCGGATCGTCCGCGCGCCCCATCCGGCAGGTGCCGCAGGGGTGATAGGCGCTTTCGGCATGTTCGCGGATGAAACTGTCCAGCTGGTCATCGGTTTGCAGATCGGCGCCGGGCTGGATTTCATGTTTCACGTAGGGTTTGAACGCCTCTTGGCCGAACAGTTCGCGCGTCAGGCGGATACATTGGCGGAAATCGCGCCAGTCGCTTTCCTCAGACATATAGTTGAACCGGATCACCGGCGGCGCCTTGGGATCGGCCGAGCGCAAGCTGACCGCCCCCCGCGATTCGCTGCGCATCGGGCCCACATGCGCCTGGAACCCGTGCCCTTCGGCGGCAGCCTTACCGTCATAGCGCACGGCGATGGGCAGGAAATGGTACTGGATGTCCGGGTACTCCACCCCCGCGCCCGAGCGAATAAATCCAGCGCTTTCAAACTGGTTACTGGCCCCCAGCCCCTTGCCGGTGAACAGCCATTGCGCGCCGATCGCGGCCTTGCCCAGCAGGTTCCAGTATTTGTACAAGGTCACCGGCTGGCTGGCTGCCATCTGCATGTAAATCTCCAGATGGTCCTGCAAATTCGCGCCCACTCCGGGCCGGTCGGCCAGCACGTTAATCCCGTGTTCAGACAGATGCGCCCCCGCGCCGATCCCCGATTGCATCAGCAGCTTGGGCGAGTTGATAGACGAGGCCGCCAGCACCACCTCGCGCCGCGCGCGGATGATCTGCCGCTGGCCGCCGCGTTCGATCTCGACACCTGTGGCGCGGCCCTCTTCGATCACCACCTTGCAGGCCAGACCGCGCAGCACATCGACGTTGAATTGCTTCTTTGCGGGCTTCAGATAGGCATTCGCCGCCGACCAGCGCCGCCCCTTGTAGACGGTCTGCTCCATCGGGCCGAAACCCTCTTGTTGCTGGCCGTTGTAATCCTCGGTCATGGGGTATCCGGCCTGCCGCCCGGCCTCGACAAACGCATGAAACAGAGGGTTCCTGCGCGGCCCGCGCGTCACATGCAGCGGGCCATCCGTGCCGCGATAGGCAGATGCCCCCCCGTGCCACGTTTCCATTCGTTTGAAATAGGGCAGCACATCGGCATAGGCCCAGCCATCCGCGCCCGCCTTGGCCCAATGATCGAAATCTTTGGCATGGCCGCGCACGAACACCATCCCGTTGATGGACGAAGATCCCCCAATCACCTTCCCGCGCGGCGTCGCCAGGCGGCGGTTGCCCAAGTGCGGCTCGGGCTCGGACTGATAACCCCAGTCATACAGCCCCATGTTCATCGGATAGGACAAAGCCGCCGGCATCTGGATGAACGGCCCCGCATCCGAGCCCCCATATTCGATGACCAGAACACTGGCGCCCGCCTCGCCCAGCCGATAGGCCATGGCGCATCCGGCACTGCCCGCCCCGACGATCACAAAATCCGCTTCCATAATCATTGCTCCGCTTGGCCGCCCTGCGCCCCGCGCCTCTCGGGACGGGGGTGGGCGGGTGGGCCGGCCCGAGAGGCGCGGCCC
The DNA here is from genome assembly GCF_049803795.1 of Youngimonas ophiurae (nom. illeg.). Lineage (NCBI taxonomy): Bacteria > Pseudomonadati > Pseudomonadota > Alphaproteobacteria > Rhodobacterales > Roseobacteraceae > Thalassovita > Youngimonas ophiurae (nom. illeg.). The sequence continues at coordinate 394,362 of NZ_JBNAGJ010000001.1, read as the reverse complement.
AAAGGTGTCAGAAAGGCGCCTCAACAGCATCCATACGCACGAAAACCGATTTCAATTGCGAATAATGCGTGATCGCCGCCTTGGAATTCTCACGCCCCACGCCCGAGGCCTTCACCCCCCCGAACGGCACCTCCACGGGCGCGTCATTATAGGAATTGATGAAACAGGTGCCCGCCTGGAACCCCGCCACCATCCGATGCGCGCGGGCCAGATCGCGGGTGAATACCCCCGCCGCCAGCCCGAACTCTGTGTCATTGGCCCGCGCCAGAACCTCGTCTTCCTCCTCAAAGTCCAGCACGCACATCACCGGGCCGAAAATCTCTTCTCGGGCGATCGCCATGTCGTCGCGCACATCGGCAAACACCGTGGGCGCGATGAAAAACCCGTTCCTGTCCAGACGCTTACCGCCGCAGACCAGCCGCGCGCCTTCTGTGACCCCTTGGGCGATGTAGCGCTCGACAATGTTCAGTTGCGCCTCCGATACCATCGGGCCAAAGCTCACGTCCTCGTCCATCGGATCGCCGATTTTCGCCGCTGCCAGCCGTTCGGTCAGACGTTTCAGGAACGCCTCTTTGATGCCCTTTTGCACGAAAACCCGCGTCCCGTTCGAGCAGACCTGCCCCGAGGAATAGAAATTCCCCAAGATCGCGCCGCCCACCGCGTCCTCAACATCCGCGTCATCGAAAATCACCAGCGGAGATTTTCCGCCCAGCTCCATCGTCACATGTTTCATTTCAGCCGCCGCCGCCGCATAGACCTTGCGCCCCGTCGGCACCGAGCCGGTCAGCGACACCTTGGCCACGCGCGGATCGGTGACCAGCTGGCCGCCCACCGCCCCCATGCCCTGCACCACGTTGAACAGCCCCGCGGGCAGGCCGGCCTCGTGCAGAATCTCGGCCAGTTTCAGCGCGCAAAGCGGCGTGGTTTCCGAGGGTTTGAACACCATCGCATTGCCGCAGGCCAAGGCCGGAGCGGCCTTCCAGCAGGCGATCTGCGTAGGGTAATTCCACGCGCCGATGCCGACACAGACGCCCAGGGCCTCGCGTATGGTATAGGCCCAGTTGCCGCCGCCCAGCGGGATATGTTCCCCGGTCAGGGAGCCGGCCAGCCCCCCGAAATATTCCAGCGCATCGGCCCCGCTGCTGGCATCGGCCACCAGAGTTTCCTGCAAAGGCTTGCCCGTGTCATAGGTTTCCAGCACCGACAGGTCATGGTTGCGCGCGCGGATCATATCGGCGGCGCGGCGCAGGATCCGGCCGCGCTCGGTGCCCGGCAGCGCCGCCCAGTCTGCCTGCGCGGCCTGAGCGGCGTTCAACGCGGCCTCGATCACTGCTGGGGTGGCGGCATGAACGGTGGCAATCACTGCGCCCGTCGCCGGATAGATCACGTCAATCTGGGGGCCCTCGGCGTCCTCTAGGTAGGCGCCGTTCACGAAATGGCTGGCGGTGGGTTGGGTTGGATAGGTCATTTTCTGAGTATTTCCAGCAAGATGAAAGGGTCATTCCCCACGCGGGAAGCGTTGATTTTCTTCGAGGTCGTTCAGATCCATGTGATTGCGCATGTAGCGTTCCGAAGCCTTTTGCAGTGGCTGATAATCCCACGGGTAATAGCCGCCCTGACGCAATGCCTCGTAGACGACCCAGCGGCGGGCCTGGCTTTCGCGGACCTCGGCGTCGAACTGGGCCAGATCCCAGCGGGCCTGGGATTTTGCGCGCAGGCTGGCCAGGGTGCCGGCATGTTCGGGGGCATTGGCCAGGTTGGTCTGCTCGTGCGGGTCGGCCTGCAAATCGAACAGTTGATCGGGGTCCAGCGCGCAGCGGTTATATTTCCATTTGCCAGAGCGCAGGCTGACCATCGGCGCATAGGAGGCCTCGGCCGCGTATTCCATGGCCACCGGGGTGCGGCGTGCCTGCCCCTGCCCCAGGGGCACCAGGGATTCGCCGGTTGTCCAGGGCAGCACCTCGTTCATCGGGGCGCCGGCCAGATCGCAGAGCGTGGGGCAGATGTCGATATTGCTGACCGGATCGGTGATCAGGCCCGGCTGCATCTGCGGCGCGGCGATCATGATCGGCACACGCGCCGAGCCTTCGAAGAAGCTCATCTTAAACCACAGCCCGCGTTCGCCCAGCATGTCTCCGTGATCGCTGACGAACAGGATGATGGTGTTGTCCGTCTGGCGGGTGGCCTCCAGCACGCCCAGAATTTCGCCAATCTTATCGTCCAGGTAGCTGATATTGGCGAAATAGGCCCGGCGAGAGCGGCGCACATCTTCGGGTGTGATGTCAAAGGCGCGCCAGTCATTGGCGTCAAAGATGCGTTTGGAGTGGGCGTCCTGATCGTCATAGGGGATGGGGGGCACGATGGGATCCAGATGGGCGCAATCCTCGTACAGATCCCAGTATTTCTTCCGCGCCACATAGGGGTCATGCGGGTGGGTGAAGCTGACGGTCAGGCACCAGGGCCGCGCCTCATGGCCGCGCGCCAGATCATAGAGCTTGCGGGTCGCGTGAAAGGCGACCTCATCGTCATATTCCATCTGGTTGGAGATCTCGGCCACGCCCGCGCCGGTGACCGAGCCCATGTTGTGATACCACCAGTCGATCCGTTCGCCCGGTTTGCGATAATCCGGGGTCCAGCCGAAATCGGCGGGGTAAATATCGGTGGTCAGGCGCTCTTCGAAGCCGTGCAGCTGATCGGGGCCGACAAAATGCATCTTGCCGGACAGGACCGTCTGATAACCCGCGCGGCGCAGGTGGTGTGCATAGGTGGGAATGGAAGAGGCGAACTCGGCCGCGTTGTCATAGACCCGCGTGGCACTGGGCAACTGGCCCGACATGAAAGCCGCCCGCCCCGGCGCGCAGAGCGGCGAGGCGGTATAGGCATTGCGAAACCGCGTGGACCGCGCGGCCAGGGCCTTTAGGTGCGGGGCATGGAGCCAATCGGCCGGACCATCGGGAAAGAATGTGCCACTGAGCTGGTCCACCATCAGGATCAGGATGTTCGGCTGGCTCATGCGTTGCCCTTCCCGTCGAAATCAAAACAGCCCAGCACGATCTGCACTGCCTCGGCGCGGTCCGGCAAGTCCTGGCCCAGCGTGTATTTCAGGTAAACCCCGTCGATCAGGGCCGCGATTCGTTCCGCCTCTTCGGCGGCCCGATCGCCCACCAAAGGACGCAAGGCATAGCGCAGATTCGACCGCAAACGCGCCTGATAGACGCGCAGCAGGCGGCGTGCCTCGTCTGAAATCTGCGCCAGAACGTAGAAATTCAGCCAGGCGGCGACCACTTCCTGACGGAAATTCGTCTGGCTGAAACTGGATCTGACGATTGCCTGAATACGGTCCTGCGGGGTGGTGGCCATGCTAAGCGCGCCGCGTATCTCGGCCGCGTAAACGGCCAGCGTATGGCGCATAGCGGCCAGAAATATCTGCTCTTTTCCGCCAAAATAGTGATGCGCCAGCGCGCTGGACATGCCCGCGCGTTTGGCAATCTGGCTGACGGTCACGTCCAAAGAACCCGTCTCGCCGATTTCAGCGATTGTCGCTTTGACCAGCGCGGCCCGGCGAATTGGCTCCATTCCCAACTTAGGCATGACAAACTCCTTGCCATGTTAAGCTAGATGTATTTTTATTGACTCGTCAATCAAGAAAAACAGGGAGGTCGCCATGACCGACAAAATGACCATCAAATCAACTCTTTCCGTTTTGGCTTTGCTGGCTGCCACGCCCGCCCTGGCCGATTGCGAAAAAATCACCTTCTCGGATGTGGGCTGGACCGACATCACCACCACCACCTCGGCCACGAAACATGTGCTTGAGGCCCTGGGCTATGACGTGAAAATCAAAGTCCTGTCCGTGCCCGTCACCTTTGCCTCGCTGGAAAGCGATGACGTGGACGTGTTCCTGGGCAACTGGATGCCCGCGCAGAACGGCGCCATCGGCCCCTACCTGGACAGCGGCGAAATCGAGAGCGTCGCCGTCAACCTGGAGGGCACCAAATACACGCTGGCCGTGCCTGCCTATACCTATGAAAAGGGCCTGCAATCCTACGCCGACATCGCCAAATTCCGTGACAGCCTGGACGGCAAGATCTACGGCATCGAGCCGGGCAACGAAGGCAACGGCTATCTGGTGAAACTGGCCGAGGAAAACACCCACGGGCTGGCGGGCTTTGAGGTGGTGGAATCCTCGGAACAGGGGATGCTGGCGCAGGTCGCCCGCGCCTATGGCAAGGGCGAGGACGTGGTGTTCCTGGGCTGGGAACCGCACCCGATGAACGCCAACTTTGACCTGAAATACCTGCCCGGCGGCGAAGATTTCTTTGGCGGCGAGGGCGTCGTGCATACGGTCACCCGCAAAGGCTATGCCGCGGAATGCCCGAATGTGGGCACGTTCCTGGGCAATCTGAAATTCTCGCTGGCGATGGAAAACCAGATCATGGGCGAAATTCTGGACGAAGGCGAGGACGCCGATGACGCCACCGAGGCCTGGCTGAAGGCCAACCCCGATGCCTGGGCCAGCTGGCTGGAGGGCGTCACCACGCTGGAGGGCGGCGACGGGCTGGCCGCCGTTCGGGCCGCGCTGAAGCTCTGATCCGCGATTGCAGCCCCCCGTGACACCCGTCTCGGGGGGCTTTGCATTTCTGCCGCAACCGCAGGCCCGTGCCCTTCCGGCCCAGACCGGCTACACAGGGGGGGCATGGACGCATTTCAACACAGATTTAGGACGGCTCATGACATCACTCCTTGATTGGTTGGAGGACGAGAAGATCCCGGTGGGCAAAACCGCCAAGAAGATCTTCGACTTTCTGAAAGACAATTTCGAAGGCGTATTCGACGCGGCCTCGGTGGCGTTGGAAACCATGATCGAGGGCATCCTGTGGGCGCTGCAAACCCCGCATCCGCTGATCATGGTGGCGCTGTTCACCGGCTGCGCCTACCTGTTGCAACGCAGCTGGAAAGTGGCGCTGTTCACGCTGGCCGGGCTGCTGTTCATCATCAACCAGGGCTATTGGGAGGAAACCACCGAGAGCCTGACGCTTGTGCTGTCGGCCTGTGTGGTTTGCATGGGAATCGGCGTGCCCATCGGGATTGCGGCAGCACATCGGCCGCGGCTCTATGCGTTTTTGCGGCCGGTTCTGGATCTGATGCAGACCCTGCCCACCTTTGTTTATCTTATTCCAGCCATTGTATTTTTCGGCGTCGGCATGGTGCCCGGCCTGCTGGCGACGGTGATTTTCGTACTGCCCGCGCCGATCCGGCTGACGCAGCTGGGCATTTCCTCGACCCCGACGGCGCTGCTGGAGGCCGTGCGCGCCTTTGGCGCCACCCCGCGCCAGACCCTGTGGAAAGTCGAGCTGCCCTACGCCCTGCCCCAGATCATGGCCGGGCTGAACCAGACGATCATGCTGTCGCTGTCGATGGTGGTGATTGCCGCGCTGGTGGGCGCGGACGGGCTGGGCGTGCCGGTGATGCGCGCGCTGGGGCAGGTGAACACGGCCCTGGGCTTTGAATCGGGGTTTATCATCGTGGTTCTGGCGATCCTGCTGGACCGTATTCTAAGGGTTGATCGCAAATGAGCACCGCTGTTTCCTTTCGCAATGTCTCGATCGTTTTCGGAGACCACCCGGACCGCGCCCTGCCCCTGATGGATGCCGGTCAGAACCGCGCCGAAATTCAGGAAAGCACCGATCAGGTGCTGGGGGTGCACGATTGCTCGATTGATGTCCAGCAGGGCGAGATTCTGGTGCTGATGGGCCTGTCCGGGTCGGGCAAATCCACGCTTTTGCGCTCGGTCAACGGGCTGAATCCGGTGGTGCGCGGCCATGTCGAGGTCGCCACCAGCGCGGGCATGGCCAATGTCACCCACGCAGATGCCAAAACCCTGCGCGACATTCGTCAGCACGCGGTTGCGATGGTGTTTCAACAGTTCGGTCTGCTGCCCTGGCGGACGGTGCGGGAAAACGTCTGGCTGGGGCTGGAGCTGGCCGGCCTGCCCAAAGCCGAACGTCTTGCAAAAACCGAAGAGCAGTTGAAACTGGTCGGTCTGGCCGATTGGGCGGACCGCAAAGTGGGCGATCTGTCGGGCGGGATGCAGCAGCGCGTGGGCCTGGCCCGCGCCTTTGTCACCGACGCCCCGATCCTGCTGATGGACGAGCCCTTCTCGGCCCTGGATCCGCTGATCCGCACCCGCCTACAAGATGAATTGCTGGACCTGCAAAAGACCCTGAACCGGACGATCATCTTCGTCAGCCACGACCTGGATGAGGCCTTCAAGATCGGCAATCGCATCGCCATCATGGAGGGCGGCCGGATCGTCCAATGCGGCACGCCTCAGCAGATTTTCACCAATCCGGCGACGGACTATGTGGCTGATTTCGTTGCACATATGAACCCTCTGGGGGTTCTGTGCGCCCGCGATGTCATGGAGCCCGCATCCAGCCAGCACGCCATTCAGATCCCCGCGGACACCGCAATCAAAGAGGTCATGCAGGCGGCCACCAACGGCCCCATCGGCGTCACCGAAAACGGGCAATTGGTGGGACAGATCACCCCCAAAACCATTCTGGAAAAACTGATTGATCCGCGCGGGGTGTGATCACAGCTTGGTGGCCATCGCGGGCGGCGTTCTGGTCCGGCGCTTCAGCACGGCCTCGCGCCAGGTGATGAAACTGACCGAACCCAGGATCACCCCGCCCCCGATCACAACCCACAGGTCTATCCCCTCGTCAAAAACGAAATAACCCAGCAGGCAGGCCCAGACCAGCTGCAAGAACGTCACCGGCTGCGTCACCGTCAAAGGCGCGGCGGCAAAGGCCAGCGTCATCGTGTAATGCCCCGCCGTCGCGGCCAGAGCGACCAGGCTGAGCAGCCCCAGACTGCGCCAATCGGGCGTCACCCAATCGGCCAGCGCCAGCGGTGCCAGCCCGATCGTCACAAAGATCGACAACATGCCGACGACAACAGCGGGGCTGGCCTGAGCGCTCAGTCGCTTGGCCAGCAGATAAGAGGCCCCAAACACCACCGCCGCAAACAGCATGGCCAAATGCCCCGTTCCCACCTCTCGGAATCCGGGGCGCAGGATGATCAGCGCCCCGATCAGCGCGGCCCCCACAGCCAGAATGCGGCGCAGGGCCAGCCCCTCGCCCAGAAACAGCGCCGCGCCCAGCGTCACATAGATCGGCGACATATAGTTCATCGCCGTCACATCCGCGATCGGGATGCGCGCCATCGCGTAAAACCACAAGATCACGCCCCCCGAATGCGCCAGCCCCCGCAGCGCGAACAGGCTCCATTGGCGGCGCGTCAGCCGCGCGCGCAGAATGGGCCGCAGCATCGGCAGCACGAACACCATTCCGATGGCATACCGCAAAAACGCAGCCTGAGCCGCCGGCATCGCAGGGCCCAGCGTCTTGACCAGCGCGGTCACACAGACGAACAGGGCCCCGGTCACCAACATCCAGAAAACGCCCAGAACGGGCTGAGCTTGATCGTTCATATGCGTATCAGTTCACGCTTTGCCCGCGCCTGCAAGCTCAAAGCAACAGGCTGGCTGCCACGGTCCACATGATCAGCCCCACCAGCACGTCCAGAATGCGCCAGGCCACGGGGCGCGCAAATAGCGGGGCCAGCAGGCGGGCCCCATAGCCCAGAGAAAAGAAAAACACAAAACTGGCCGTCATCGCCCCCAGCGCAAAATTCAGCCGATCCGCATATTGCGCCGCAACCGAGCCCAGCAGAACCACCGTATCCAGATAGACATGCGGGTTCGCCCAGGTCAGCAACAGGCAGGTCAGCAACACGCCTTTCAGGCTGGCACGCCCGGCTTGCGCGGCATCCAGATGCGCGCCACCACGCCAGGCCGCCCAGAACGCGCGCGCACCGTAAACGATCAGAAACGCGGCCCCGCCCCAGCGCATCAGCGGCTCCAGCCAGGGCAGTTTCGTGACCAGCGCACCAAAGCCCGACACCCCCGCCGCAATCAGCAAGGCATCGGACAAGGCGCAGGTCAGGCACACGGCAAATACGTGCTCGCGGCGCACCCCCTGCCGCAAAACAAAGGCATTCTGCGCCCCGATCGCCAGGATCAGGGACAGTCCCAGACCGAAACCCGCTATGGTTGACTCCATCGAACACCTCGGATCTGATGACGTTAGGAACGCGCCTCAGGCCCTTGGAAAACAAGGCATATCTGAGGTCTTGAACAATCTGGAAATGACGCAATCCAAAGTCAGAGACCAGGAAAACCCCACACGTTTTCAAACCCTTACAGTGAAAACCGGGGAAAAACCAGCCCTGACCGAGCGCGCAGATGGCAAAACCCCAATGGCAGGGGCCTGCGCTTTATCCCCAAGAGTATTCACAGAAAATTAGGACACTGTGGATAAAGATACGCAACATCAGATTTCGACAAGGAGGGGGCGGTTTACGTGTAAATTCCCGGCCAAAAGGGCTGTTTTCTGATAGCCCGATTTTCGGACCTGGGCCAGACGCCTGTGGATAAAAACGCACGACCTGGGGAACAGGCCCCAAGATCACGCAGGCGCTGTGCCGCATAACGCGCTGGGGACAAAAAGAAATCGGCCCCAGGGGACCGATTCCAAATGCCAGCGGCGCTATCAGGGATCAGAGCTGATCCATCACCTCGTCCGAGGCCTCGAAATTGGTGGTGACGCGCTGCACGTCATCATCGTCTTCCAGGGCGTCGATCAGCTTCATCAGCTTTTGCATGTCTTCCAGGCCCAGCTCGGTGGTGGTCTGGGGTTTCCACACCAGCTTGGTCGAATCCGACTCGCCCAGTTCGGCCTCCAGCGCGTTGGACACCTCGTTCAAATCGGTGTCGGCGCACCAGATGATATGGCCGTCTTCGCTGCTTTCGACATCCTCGGCGCCGGCCTCGATTGCGGCCATCATCACCGTGTCCGCGTCGCCCACCTCGGCGGGGTAGGTCACCTCGCCCTTGCGGTCGAACATGAACCCGACCGAGCCGGTCTCGCCCAGGTTGCCGCCGTTCTTGGTGAAGGTCGAGCGCACGGTCGAGGCCGTCCGGTTCCGGTTATCCGTCATCGCCTCGACGATCACGGCAACACCGTTGGGGCCGTAGCCCTCGTAGCGGATTTCTTCGTAATCGTCGCCGTCGCCCGCGGTGGATTTCTTGATCGCGCGTTCGATCACATCCTTGGGCACGGATTGCGATTTGGCCTCTTTTACGGCCAGGCGCAGGCGCGGGTTTTTATCGGGATCGGGGTCGCCCATTTTCGCGGCGACGGTGATTTCCTTGGACAGTTTGGAAAACAGTTTCGAGCGGGCGGCATCCTGCCGGCCCTTGCGGTGCTGAATGTTTGCCCATTTAGAGTGGCCGGCCATCGGTGCCTCCATCATCTGAATACGTTGCGTCGGGTCTCTATAAGTCAGGCGGGGGGCGGGCCGCAAGGTGGTTGCGTTCCGTGCGGCCATGGGATTGTGTGGCAAGCAGGAGGGCCCGCCCATGACCACAGACCAAATCATCCTGTTTTCCCTGTTCGGAGGCGTTTTCGCCATGCTGCTCTGGGGGCGCTACCGCTACGATCTGGTAGCCTTCACTGCTCTCTTGATCGGAGTCGTTCTGGGCGTCGTCCCCGTCAAGGACGCGTTTTCCGGTTTCGGCCACTCGGCCACGCTGGTGGTGGCGCTGGTGCTGATCGTGTCGGCCGGATTGGTGCGTTCGGGCGCGGTGTTTCTGATCACCCGGACGCTGGTGGACAGCAGCCGATCCCTGGGCGGGCATATCGCGCTGATGGGCGGCGTGGGCGGCATTCTGTCGGCTTTTATGAACAACGTGGCGGCGCTGGCGCTGCTCATGCCCGTGGATATTCAGACCGCGCATAAGGCCGGGCGCAGCCCTGGGCTGAGCCTGATGCCGCTAAGCTTTGCCACCATTCTGGGCGGCATGGCCACGCTGATCGGCACGCCGCCCAACATCATCATCGCCGCCATCCGCGAGGAATCGCTGGGCGCGCCCTTTGCCATGTTCGATTTCGCCCCCGTGGGCGGTCTGACGGCGCTGGCGGGGCTGGTTTTCGTGGCCCTGATCGGCTGGCGCCTGATCCCCAAACGCGAGGACGCCACAACGCAAGTAGCTGATCTTGGGGAATATATTGCCGAGCTGACGGTGCCTGACGGGTCCAAACTGATCGGCAAACGGGTTGAGCAGCTTTATGAGGACGCGGAAAAGGCCGACGTGGCCATCATCGGGCTGATCCGCGACGGGAAACGGCGCTATGGGCGTGCGCGCTATACGGTGTTGCAGGCCGGCGACGCGCTGGTGCTGGAGGCCGCGCCGGACGCTCTGGATGAGTTTCGCACCGCGCTGTCGCTGGCATTTTCCGACGAAAAACGCGAGACCTTGCTAAAGGCCGAGGGCGAGGGTCTGGACATTATCGAGGTCGTCGTCCCCCAAGAATCCCGTCTGACCGGGCGCACGGCGCAGGCGGTGGGGCTGGCGTGGCGGCAGCGCTCGGTCCTGATGGGGATCTCGCGCCAGGGGCGGCAAATCCGCGAACAGGTGCGCAAAACCGAGGTGCTGGCCGGCGATATTCTGCTGCTGCTTGTCCCGCGCGGGGCTGGCGCGGATGTGATGGACTGGCTGGGGGTGCTACCGCTGGCCAATCGCGGATTGACGGTGACGGACGATTCCAAAACCTGGCTGGCAATCGGCCTGTTTGCCGCCGCCGTTCTGGCGGCCAGCCTGGGGCTGATTTACCTGCCGGTGGCGCTGGGACTGGTGGTTGTGGCCTATGTGCTGGCGAAAATCCTGCCCCTGGCCGAGCTGTACGACCATGTGGAATGGCCGGTTGTGGTGCTGCTGGGCTCGATGATTCCGCTGGGCGCGGCGCTGGAAACCTCAGGCGGGACCGATCTGATCGCAGGCGCGCTGGTCTCGCTGACCCAGGGCCTGCCCGCCTGGGCCATTCTGACCGTGCTGATGGTGGTGACGATGACCCTGTCGGACGTGCTGAACAATACCGCCACGGCGATTGTCGCGGCCCCTATCGGCATCCAGATGGCGCAGCAATTGGGCGTCAATCCCGATCCGTTCTTGATGGCCGTCGCCATTGCTGCCTCGGCCGCGTTTCTGACGCCCATCGGGCATAAGAACAACACGCTGGTTCTGGGCCCCGGAGGCTATCGTTTCGGCGATTACTGGCGCATGGGCCTGCCGCTGGAAATCCTGGTCGTGGGCGTTTCCATCCCGCTGATTTTGCTGTTCTGGCCTCTCTAACCCCTTAGAGAGGAAAGAAAAACGGGATCAAGGCCGAGGCCAGCATCCCCATGGTCAGATTCAGCGGAATGCCCACGCGCAGGAAATCGGTGAACTTGTAGCCGCCCGGCCCGTAGACCAGCATGTTCGTCTGATACCCAATCGGCGTGGCAAAGCTGCACGAGGCCGCGATCATCACCGCCACCACCAGCGCGCGCGGGTCCAGCCCCATCGCCTGAGCCAGCCCGATCGCGATAGGCGTGATCACCACGGCCACCGCATTATTGGACACCATTTCCGTCAAGGTCGAGGTCAGCAGGTAAATCGCCCAGATGATCAGAACCGGCGGCAATTTGGACAGCACGGGCTGCAACGCGTTCACCACCAGCTCGACCGCGCCGGTATGTTGCAGCGACGCGCCGATGGCCAGCATCGCGAAAATCAGCGCCAGCAGACGGCCGTCAACATAGGAAAAGGCCTCGTCTGAATCGATGCAGCGCGTGATCAGAACCACGGCCACCGCCAGCGTAGACAGCAGCAGGATCGGCGCCACGCCCAGCCCCGCCAGCACCACCACACCCAGCAGCGCAGCCACGGCCACCGGGGCATGGCCACGCCGGAATGCCTTGGCCGAGGGGTGGCTGACATCCACCATATCCATATCCGCCGCCAGGCGCTGAATATCGTCGGGCGCGCCCTCCAGCAGCAGGGTATCGCCCACGCGCACCACCAGTTCCTGCAATTTCGAGCCAATATTCTGGTTCCGCCGATGCACTGCCAGCGGATAAACCCCGTACCGCCGCCGCAACCGCATCGAGCCCAGCGACCGCCCCACCATCTTACAGCCCGGCGTGATCAGCACCTCAACCGTCTGGGTTTCCACAGCCGAGACCTGATCCACACGTTTCAGGCTTTTGTTGCGTTGCAGGCTCAGCAATTCCGTCATCTGCGTACGCAGCACCACACGGTCACCAACCTGAAGCGCGACGCCCTCCAGACTGTGGCGCAAGGACTGATCGCCGCGAATGACGTCAATCAGGCGCACGCCCTCGCGTTTGAACAGCTGCACGCCCAGAACCTCGCGCCCGATCAGGTTCGAATCCGGGGGCACGACGGCCTCGGTAAAGAACTTCATCTTGCTGCGATTGGACAGCATACTGGCCATGCTGATCCGGTCCGGCAACAGCAGTTTTCCGAACACCGCCAGATAGATCATGCCCCAGACAACCAGGATGGCAGCCAGGGGGGTGACCTCGAAAATACTAAAGGCTTCAAGCCCTTGGCCACGGGCCACACCATCCACCAGCAGGTTCGTCGACGTCCCCACCAGCGTCAGAGTCCCGCCGATGATCGCCGCATAAGACAGCGGAATCAGCAGCCGGCTGGCGTTCACGCCCATCGTGCCGGCCAGTTGCACAAAGACCGGGATCATCACCACCACCACGGGCGTATTGTTCATGATCGCCGAGGCCAGAATGACAAAGGCCAGCAGCATCGCGATCGCCAGTTTCGGATTCGAGCGCGCCTGCCGATCCGCCAGCACCGTGAACGCATCCAAAGCCCCCGTCCGCACCAGCGCCCCCATCACGATGAACATCATCGCAATCGTCCAGGGCGCCGGATTCGACAGCACCGTCAGCGCATCCTGATAGGGCAAAAGCCCCAGAACCAACATCAGCCCCGTGCCGGTAATGGCCACCACCTCGGTTGGGAAAATCTCTTTGACGAACAGGATGAACATGCCCAGCACAACCAGCAGAGACAAAATCGCCTGCGTGTTCTGAGACAAATGCAATAGATCCATCGGGGTTCCTTTGTCAGGATATGTCTACGCAGTTTGGCCCAAGCGCACCGGGGCGACAAGGCCCCAACTGCGCCCCAACTGCGCGATCACAGACCCGACTGCTGCAAACGCCCGCCCTGGCGGATCATGCGGATTTCCTTGGCCAATCCGGTGCGATCGTCGGTTTCAACATAGACACCGGACAGGGTGGCCTCGTTATTGGCGGGGGTGAAGCGCGATTTGACCATGCCGGTGACGAAACGGCGCAGTGGCTCGGCCTTTTCCATGCCGATCACGCTGTCATAATCGCCGCACATGCCCGCATCGGACAGGAACCCGCTGCCCTTGGGCAGAATCTGCGCATCCCCTGTCGGCACATGGGTATGCGTGCCCACGATCAGGCTGGCGCGCCCATCGCAGAAATGGCCCATACCCATCTTTTCACTGGTTGCCTCGCAATGGACATCCACCAGCGCCGCCTGAACCGAGCCCCCCAGCGGATGCTTGCGCAGCACCGTATCAATCGTGGCGAAAGGATCGTCAAAGGCGCGTTTCATGAACACGTTGCCCAGCACCTGAGCCACCATAATCTTGCGCCCGCGCCCGTCCTGAAACACTCGGTGCCCCACGCCCGGTGCGCCCTTGGCATAGTTCAAGGGCCGCAGGATCCGGGGCTCTTTTTCGATGAATTGCAGCATGTCCTTCTGATCGAACGCGTGATCGCCCAGCGTCAGGCAATCGGCCCCCGCATCCAGCAGCAGTTTAGCATGGTCACCGCTCAGCCCCGCGCCATTGCTGGCGTTTTCACCATTGACCACGACGAAATCCAGCTTCCATTCGTCGCGCAGCCGCGGCAGGTTTTCCACAATGGCGCGCCGTCCGGCCCGCCCCATCACATCGCCAAGAAACAGTATCTTCATGCCCCCCTGCCTAGGCCCCTGCCCCGCCGCAGGCAAGGGGCAAGATGCCAATCGGAGGGTTTTCAGGCCTAGAACGTCAGAACGCCCTGCTCGGTCACGATCATGTCCAAAGCCTGATCCGTGGGTTCCAGCGGCAGGCTGTCGGCCTCTTGCGCGGCATAGGCAAATCCGATGGCCAGCGTCGCCCGCTTGGCCCGTAGCTGCTCAAGCGTCCGGTCGTAAAACCCGCCGCCATAGCCCAGACGCCCGCCGCGCCGGTCGAAGGCCACCAAGGGAACGATCAGAATTTCCGGTTCGAAAAACCGATCAATCTCAGGGATTTGCGCCCCGAAAGGACCGTCACGCATCGCACAGCCCGGCGCCCATTCCGAGAATTTCAGCGGCTGCCCCGCGCCTGTGATCACAGGTACCCCAACAGGGCCGTGGGCGGCGGCTTCCTCCATCGCGGGCAGCGGGCTGATTTCCGTGCGGATAGGCATATAGCCGGCCAGCGGCACCCCGCGATACCCTGCCAAAACCTGCGATAAATGCCCCGCGCGCCCAACCAGACCGGCGCCATGGGCCTCTTTGCGGCGGGCAAAGGCGGCCTGGCGCGCAGCCGCTTTGCGGGCGATCAGATCGCTCATAGCAGCACCGAGGCGGCCAGCCCCAAAAAGGCAAAGAACCCCACGACATCCGTCACCGTGGTCACGAACGGCCCCGAGGCCAGCGCCGGATCCACCCCTGCCCGGTCCAGCGCCATGGGGATCACGATGCCGCCGATTGCCGCCGCGATCTGGGTCATCAGCATGGCCGATCCGATCACGGCCGCCAGCATCGGCACGCCAAACCAGGCGGCCGTAACCAGCGCCATGATCAGACCGAACAACGCCCCGTTCAACGCCCCAACCGAGACCTCGCGCCAGATCACCCGCATCGCGTTCTGCGCGGTCAGATCGCGCGTGGCCAGCGCCCGCACCGTCACCGTCATCGTCTGCGTCCCCGCATTCCCCCCCATCGAGGCGACAATCGGCATCAGCACCGCCAGCGCCACCATCTGGTCAATCGTGTCGGCAAACATATCAATCACCAAAGAGGCCAGAATCGCCGTCAGCAGGTTCACGAACAGCCAGGTCGCGCGGCCCTTGGCGGCCTCGAAAATGCTGTCGGACAGGCTGGATTCGTCGCTGACCCCGGCCAGGCGCAGGATGTCCTCTTCGTGTTCGTCGTCCAGCACGGCCATCGCATCGTCAATCGTGATAATGCCCACCAGCCGGTTATTTTCATCCACCACAGGGGCGGAGATCAGGTGGTACTGGTTGAACGCATAGGCCACGTCGCCCTCGTCCTGCAAGACGGGAATGACCTGAAAAACCTCTTCGAAGATTGAGGTCAGCGGCACATCCCGACGCGAGGACATGAGCTTGCCCAGCGTCACATTCCCCACCGGGTGCATCCGTGGGTCAACCACGGTCACATGATAGAATTGGTCGGGTAACTCTTTGGCATTACGCAGAAAATCAATGGCGTCGCCAACGGTCCAATGCTCGGGCGCGGTCACGACTTCGCGCTGCATCAGGCGCCCGGCGGAAAATTCCGGGTAGGACAGCGCCTGCTCGACGGCTACGCGGTCGGCATCCTCTAGCGCGTCCAGAATGGCCACTTGCTGCGGCGCGTCCAGATCCTCGACCAGATCCACAACATCGTCCGAGTCCATGTCCCGCACGGCCTCGGCCAGCACGTCGGGCCTGAGAACCGAGATCACCTCTTCGCGCAGGTTATCCTCAAGCTCGGACAGGATTTCGCCGTCGAATTCCTGATCGTACAGCTGCACCAACCGCCGCCGGTCATAAGTGTTCAGCTGCTCCAGAAGGTCGGCAATATCGGCGGCGTGCAGCGGTTCGAACAGCTCTTGCAGGCGGGTCGCATCGCCCACATCGACAGCATAGAGAATCGCCGCGACCACCTTCTTATCCAGGCCGTATCTGGCGTCCTCTTGCAGTTCGGGCATCGGGTTTTCGGTAGGTTGATCGTCGCTCATGCCGCCCCCGGTTCTGCCGCTGAAAAATCGCTACCTTGTCATAACGGAAGGTCAGGGCCGGAAACAATGCCGGAATGATTTACTGTGCAATTGCGGCGCAATAGTCTGGTCAAGAACGAGGCAACAAAGGACACCGCCATGACTGATATGCTCTTGCTGGGGCAAACGCTTGGGTTTGACGCGGATCCATTTGCCCAGGGGCCCCAGGCCGCGCGGTTCGATCCCGATGGCGCGATTCTGATCCGCGCGGGCCGCATTGTTGAAACCGGACCGGCCGCAGAGCTGCGCGCCCGCAACCCGCAGGCCAAGGTAGAGGATCACGGTCAGGGGCTGATCATGGCCGGCTTTGTCGATGCGCATGTGCATTATCCGCAGACGGCGATCATCGCCAGTTGGGGCAAACGCCTGATCGACTGGCTGAACCACTATACATTCCCCGAGGAAACGCGCTTTGCCGACCCTGATTATGCTGCTGAAATTGCAGGAAGATATCTGGATTTGGCGCTGATGAACGGCACCACCAGCCTGGCCAGCTACTGCACGATTCATCCCGCCAGCGTCGAGGCGCTCTTTGCCGCCGCGCAGGCCCGCGATATGCGCGTTGTGGCCGGGAAAACCTGCATGGATCGCGACACGGCCCCGGAAAATCTGCGCGACACGGCCCAGTCAGCCTATGACGACAGCAAGGCGCTGCTGCAAAAATGGCATGGTCGCGGGCGTCTGTCCTATGCGATCACGCCGCGATTTTCGCCGACATCTACGCCGGATCAGCTGCGGGCTTTGGGCGCGCTCTGGGCCGAGCGCCCCGACTGCCTGATGCAGACTCATCTGTCCGAGCAAGTGGATGAAATCGCCTGGGTCAAATCGCTCTATCCGCAGGCCCGCGACTATCTGGACACCTACGAGGCCTTTGGCCTGCTGGGGCCGGGCGGCCTGTATGGCCATGCTATCCATTTGGAAGAAAGGGAAAAATCCCGCCTGGCCGAGGTGGATGCCGCGCTGATTCATTGCCCGACCTCGAACACGTTCATCGGCTCGGGCCTGTTCGACATGGCCGCGATGAAGGCCGCCGGACACCGCGTCGGGCTGGCCACGGACACGGGCGGCGGCTCTTCATTCTCGATGTTGCGCACCATGGCGGCGGCCTATGAGATTGGCCAATTACGCCACCACCCGCTGCACCCGGCACATCTGTTGTGGCTGGCCACCGCCGGCTCTGCCCAGGCGATGCGGATGGAGGACCGGATCGGCAATCTGACCTCGGGATTCGAGGCGGATCTGGTGGTGCTCAACCTGTGCTCGACCCCCGCGATTGCGCAGCGCGCCGCCCGCGCCGAGGACATCTGGGAAGCCATTTTCCCCACGATCATGATGGGCGACGACCGCGCCATTGCGGCCGTCTATGTAAACGGTCAGTTGCGCACGCAGGGTCCGGCCAGCGCCATTGCCCAGTATTTGCCCGACTGACCCAGACCGTATTTGACGTATTTCTTATTCAGGATGTTTTTCAGGTGCGGGGCCGAGGCAACCCACATTTTCAGCGCCCCTGTCGCATCCTGCGGCCCCTCGGCCAGGTTTTCAGAAAAAGACGCAACGCAATAGCCCGCCCTCAGATAGCGTTTGTCGAAATTCACACCCGAGGGGCTGACATGCGCGAAATATCCGCGCCGCGCCATATCCGCCGCATGGGCCTGCGCGGCCTTTTGCAAAGACGGATCGGTTTGCAGGGGTTTCAGCCCGGATCGGCGCCGCAGGCTGGCCAATTGGGCGTCAAAGCCCTGCCCTGTCTGGACAGTGCGGGACACTTCGGGCCGGGATTCGGATTCGGCGGTGACACATCCCATCAGCCCGGCCAAAGCGAGCAATGCGATTGCTGTGGCAAGTTTTTTCATTCATCCCTCCCAGCGCCCTGTGGACGCCTGCTATGCCATAAGCCTGCGTAACAGCCCGGCCTGCCGCACGGCAAGAGCCCGCGTATCTATCGTGAGAATCCGGCCATCCCCCACAATCTGACGGCCTTCTACGAACAAATGCTTAACGCGCGTGGGCCCCGCCAGCAAAAGAGCGGCCGGATCCCAGCTGCCCGCGGTCTCAATCCCGCTGACATCCCAGATCGCAATATCGGCCCGTTTGCCCGGCGCGATCTGGCCGCAATCGGGGCGGTTCAGCACCTCGGCCCCGCCGCGTGTGGCGATCTCCAGCGCTTCGCGGGCGCTCATGGCGTTGGCCCCGCGCGCAACGCGCTGGAGCAGCAGGGACTGGCGCGCCTCGGCCACCAGATTCGAGCTATCGTTGCTGGCCGCCCCATCCACGCCCAGACCCACCGGCACGCCGGCATCCCGCATCGCCCGCACCGGCGCAATCCCGCTGCCAAGGCGACAGTTCGAACAGGGGCAATGCGCAACGCCCGTGCCGGTTTTGGCAAACAAATCAATCTCTTGCCCATCCAGTTTCACACAATGCGCGTGCCAGACATCTGCGCCCGTCCAGCCCAGATCTTCGGCATATTGGCCGGGGCGACAGCCGAATTTTTCCAGCGAATATGCAATATCCTGATCGTTTTCGGCCAGATGCGTGTGCAGCATCACCCCCTTGTCCCGCGCCAGCAGGGCCGCATCGCGCATCAGCCCTCTGCTGACCGAAAACGGCGAGCAAGGCGCGATCGCGACCCGGCACATCGAGCCCTCGGACGGGTCGTGAAACGCATCCACCACGCGGATGCAATCGTTCAGAATATCGGCCTCGCGTTCGACCAGGCTGTCGGGCGGCAGGCCGCCGTCGCTTTCGCCGATGCTCATGGCGCCGCGGGTGGGGTGAAAGCGCAGGCCCAGCTCTTCGGCGGCGAAAATCGTGTCCTCCAGCGCGCTGCCATTGGGGTACAGATACAGATGATCCGAGCTAAGCGTACAGCCCGACAGCGCCAGCTCGGCCAGCCCAACCTGAGCCGAAACGAACATTTCCTCGGGGCCGAAACGCGCCCAGATCGGATAGAGTCTCTGCAACCAGCCAAACAGCAGCGCATCCTGCGCGCCGGGCACCGCGCGGGTCAGGGTCTGGTACAGGTGATGATGCGTGTTCACCAAACCGGGGGTCACGACGCAGCCGCTGGCCTCGATGATCTGCCCCGCAGTGCCAAGCCCGAAGCCGATCATCGCGATCTGCCCATTCCGGATCAGCACATCCGCGCCGGACAGTTCCTGACGCGCATCATTCATCGTCAGAACATGGTCCGCGTTGCGGATCAGGGTCTCCTGGGGGGATGGATTCGTCATTGTCACACTCCTTCAGGCCCCTTTCGGTCAGAGTGTGACAGAGCGCGACAGAAAGGGACAAAGGACTCGCGCAGGCCCTTCTTATCCCCTAAAACCTGTGTTCAATCAAGAGGAACACGGGATAGGATATCAAGCGCAGCGGCATGTTGCTCGGCCCCGGCAGCGGCCAGAACGCGCCCGCCGTGATGGGCCGGTCCCCCCTGCCAATCGGTGACAATCCCGCCGGCAGCCTGGATCACCGCAATCGGAGCCTGGATGTCGTAATTGCTTAGCCCTGCTTCGACCACCAGATCAATATGCCCCGCTGCCAGCAGCGCATAGGCGTAACAATCCATCCCATAGCGCGTCAGCTGGCACCGCCCGGCAAGCTGTTGAAACCCGGCGGCCTCGGCGTCCGAGCCGACCTCGGGGAAGGTGGTGAAGATGATCGCCTGATCCAACGGCCGCGCGCCCAGCGTTTTCAGCGCACGTCGGCCATAGGGGCCATCCATCTCGGCCTGTTCCAATCCGCCCCAGAAACGCTCGCCAATATAGGGCTGGTCGATCACGCCGAAAATCGGGCCCGTGTCCGCCGCAGTGTCATCCGTAGCGGCGATCAGCACCCCCCAGGTGGGCGTGCCCGACAGAAATCCGCGTGTGCCGTCAATCGGGTCCAGCACCCAGGAAATGCCCGACGTTCCCTCGGTTTTGCCGAACTCTTCGCCGATGATGCCGTCCGCTGGGCGTTGCTGCGCAAGAACCGCGCGCATGGCCTGTTCAGCGGCGCGATCCCCGGCCGTGACCGGATCAAACCCGCCCGCATCCTTATTGTCCGCAGCCAGGCCCGGCTGGCGGAAATAGGGCCGCACGGCATCGCGCGCGGCATCGGCCAGCGCGTGCGCTGTTGCAATCAAGCTGTCCCGATCTGGCGCGTCTGCCTGTGCCATGGTCCCCTCCGGCGCTAAGGTCATCCTTGCGCCTACACCAGAGGGGCCGCCCGCTCAAGCGGCGTCGGACAGAACCTTGGCCAATTCGAACAGACGGCGGCGCTGCTCTTCGGGGATCGCATAGAACGAGCGGACCAGATCCAGCGCCTCGCGGTTTTTCATCAGTTCGGCAGGTGCGGGGGCAACCTCTTGTCCTTCTTCCTCGCCCAGCCCTTCGAAAAAGAAGCTGACGGGCACATCCAGAACCGAGGCAATATCCCACAGGCGCGAGGCACTGATCCGATTCGCTCCGGTTTCATATTTCTGGATTTGCTGAAACTTGATCCCCACCTGCTCGGCCAGTTGTTGTTGGGTCATCCCTATCATCCAGCGCCGTTGCCGGAGTTTCTGACCTACATGTACATCAACCGGATGAGTCATCGCCCACACCTTTCACTTATTCAATCAATACTACAGGCCGCACGGGAACGCGTTCCCCTGCCCGCAACGGTACGGCTGGCCCTGAGTCCCCCGAAAGCTAGCGATTTTTGAATATGGATCAAGCATTTCGCTCATCAAAAAGGAGAAATTCCGATTCAAACCGACAATTTAAAAGGGTACTCGGACAAATACATGCGGCAATGCGGCATCCTAAGGCAGGCTGTGTTTGACACAAATAAAGGGGCTTCGCATAACAGCCCAAACCGGAGGACCCCATGCGCGCATTTCATCTAACCCAAATCGGCGATCAGCCAAATCTTGCCGAACTTGAGCAGCCCCAGCCCGGACCGGGGCAGATTCGCCTGCGAATCGCGGCGTGCGGTTTGAACTTTGCCGATCTGCTGATGATGCAGGGCAAATATCAAGACACCCCGCCCGCGCCCTTTACCCTGGGAATGGAGGTCGCGGGGGTTGTCGATGCTCTGGGTCCGGACACCGAGGGGCCGGCGATTGGCGCGCGGGTTGCCGTGTTTGGCGGTCAGGGCGGTCTGGCGGACTATGGCGTGTTCGATGTGAACCGCTGCGTGGAAATCCCCGATGTCATGAGCTTCGAAGACGCCGCCGCCTTTCAGATCGCGTACGGCACCAGCCATCTGGCGCTGGATCACCGGGCGCAGATGCAGCCGGGCGAAACCCTGCTGGTGACCGGGGCCGCCGGGGGCGTGGGCCTGACCGCCGTGGAAATCGGCAAGCTGATGGGCGCCACCGTGATCGCCTGCGCGCGCGGGGCCGACAAGCTGAAGGTCGCCAAGCAGGCCGGGGCCGATCATCTGATCGACGCCAAAACCCAAGACATCCGCGCCGTGGTTAAATCGCTGGGCGGGGCGGATGTGGTCTATGACGCGGTGGGCGGCGCGCAGTGGCAAGCGGCCTTTCGCGCCTGCAACCCCGAGGCCCGCCTCTTGCCCATCGGCTTTGCCAGCGGCGAGGTTCCGCAAATCCCCGCGAACCATCTGCTGGTGAAAAACCTAAGCGTTCTGGGGGTTTACTGGGGAGGCTATCTGAAATTCAACCCAAAGGCGCTGACCGATAGCCTGAAAACCCTGCTGGAGTGGTACGCCCAAGGCCGCCTGAAACCGCATGTCAGCCACGTCCTGCCGCTGGACCGCGCCGCCGAAGGGCTGGAGCTGTTGCGCAGCCGCAAATCCACCGGCAAGGTCGTGATCACCCCTTAGGCGCTACATCATCCGGAACGCCTGGCGCAGCTGATCGGTCAGCGGCGTGATCACCTCTTTGTTGCTCTTGTCCGAGACATACATGTTGATCTGCTGAACCGTCAGGTCCGGCAGCGCGCCGCCGTGGTCGATCTGTTCCAGATGCGGCGGCTCGGTGCCCTCGATCATCGTGTGAATCGCCAGATCCGCCGCCACCGTAGCCTCGATCGTGCGGTCGGATTCGGTTTCAACCGCGATTTCCCAATCCTCGCCCACCGCATCCAGCGCCGAGATCGCCCCCGCCCGGAAAATGCAGAACCGGCCAAAGGCCAGCCGCAGCGGGCGCTGTTTCCACGCCGAGCCCTCGGGGGCGCCGATCCATCTGAGCAGCTTGGTGGTCAGGGTCTCGCCGCCCTCGCCCAGCCCGGTTTCGGTGGTCAGGATGACATCGCATTCCCCGCGCGCGAATTGCGCCTTCAGCTCGCGCGTGAACGAGGTCAGCAGGTTCACCTTCATCCGTGGGAACTGCGCGTTGAACCGCTGCAACACCTGCGGAACCGCCGGATACACGATGTCATGCGGCACGCCCAGGACGATTTCGCCCTCGAACACCTGATCCGTCAGACGCGAGATGATCTCATCGTTCAGCTCGACCATGCGGCGGGCGTAGCTCAGCAATTGCTCGCCCCCTGCGGTCAGCCCGATGGATCGGTTCGAGCGATCCAGCAGCGGCACGCCCAGCATTTCCTCAAGCCGTTTCAGCTGCATCGACACAGCCGATTGCGTCAGGTTCAGCACCCCCGCCGCCCGCGTCACCCCGCCCAGATCGGCCACCGCCACAAAAGACCGCAGGGTCGTCACATCCAGATTTCGCATCCCATCACCAATCTTGATATATCAAGTCAAAAACATTCATTTTCCATATGAAGCATTTTCCCTCATATACATCACCAAGACTGATGAAACAAACATTAACCATCACAAACGAGAAAGAGTGTAAGATGACCGCGCATAGCCCCCGCTGCTCCGCCCCGCTCCCCCTGTCCCACGCCGCTCGTGCTTCGCGCGGGTCTGTTCTGGCACGCCTGATGGGTCTGCTGGCCCTGCGCCGGCAGCGCGCGCAACTGGCCCGGCTGGATGACGCAGCCCTGCGCGATATCGGCCTGACCCGCGAAGAGGCCCGGCAAGAGGCCAGCCGCCCTGTATGGGACTCGCCGGACTTCTGGCGCGGCTAAGGGGCGTTTTCGCCCCTTTTTCCACCCCTATTTCGGGCCCCAAGCCTTGAAAAAGCCCCGATCCTGCACGATATTTCTGCCAAGCCCCTCCCAACGGGGCATGAAAGTTCACCACCGGAGGCTTTAATGGCTGAATTCAACACGATGCGAGCGGCGGCCGGGACCCGCGCCGCCCAGATCGACGCCGGGCTGCGCGCCCACATGAACAAGGTCTACGGCACCATGTCCGTAGGTATGCTGATCACCTTTGCCGTGGCATGGGCTGTGGGCACTGCGCCCGCCCTACTGGGGATTTTCCGTGATCCGATCACCCTGCAACCCAACATTCTGGGCTGGATCGTCATGTTCGCCCCGCTGATCATGGTCTTTGCTTTTGGTGCCGCGATCAACCGCCTGTCGGCGGCGGGCGCTCAGGTGTTCTTCTTTGTCTTTGCTGCCGTGATGGGCCTGTCGCTCAGCTGGATCTTTGTGGCCTTCACCGGCTTCTCGATCGCGCAGGTGTTCCTGGTGACTTCGATCGCCTTTGCCGGTCTGTCGCTGGTCGGCTACACCACCAAGAAAGACCTGTCCGGCATGGGCACCTTCCTGATCATGGGGGTGATCGGCCTGATCGTTGCCTCGATCATCAACATTTTCCTGGGCTCGCCCGCGATCATGTTCGCGATCTCGATCCTGGGTGTGCTGATCTTCGCGGGGCTGACCGCCTATGACACGCAGAACATCAAGAACACCTACCTGCAACACGCCCACAGCGGCGATAGCGAGTGGCTGGGCAAGGCCGCCATCATGGGCGCGCTGAACCTGTACCTGGACTTCATCAACATGTTCATGTTCCTGCTGCAACTGCTGGGCAACCGCGAATAAACGTCTCGGTTCCGAACACAAAGAAAGGCCGGCCCCTCGGGACCGGCCTTTTGTTTTGCGGCAGATGCGGATCAGACCACAGCGTTGAACAGGTGGCCCAGGCCAAAGGTGACGCTCATGGCCAGCCCGCCCCAGAACAGCACCCGCAATACCGCCGGGCGCACGGGGGCGCCCCCCATCCGCGCTCCGGTCGCGCCCAGCAACGCCAGCGCCAGCAAAGTCACCACGGCCACCGCTACGGGCACCTGTACCATGGGCGCGGCCAACGCTCCGGCCAGGGGCAGCCCTGCCCCCACCGCAAAGGCCAGCGCCGAGGCGCCCGCCGCCTCCAGCGGATTCGAGCTGGCCAGTTCCGTCAGCCCCAGTTCCTCGCGCGCGTGGGCGTCCAGCGCATCATGCGCGGTCATCTGCAAGGCCACCTCGCGGGCGATTTTAGGATCCACACCGCGATTGATCAGCCCGTCGGCCAGCTCGCCCAGCTCATAGATCGGGTCTTCGTCCAGGGCGCGGCGCTCGCGCTCCAGATCGGCGGCCTCGATGTCGGATTGCGCCGAAACCGAGACATACTCCCCCGCCGCCATGGAAAACGCGCCCGCCGTCAGCCCCGCCAGCCCGGTCAGCAGCAGGCCCGTGCGATCCATCCCCGCCGCGGCCACCCCCACCAGCAAGCTGGCGGTGGACACGATCCCGTCATTGGCCCCCAGAATGGCCGCGCGCAGCCAGCCAGAGCGGTTGATAAAATGGCCTTCTTTGGGCATGGGTTACTCCTGCAACGCATTTGCAAGGGGGCACAGACGCAAAAGGCCACGCAATCGCGTGGCCCTCAACGTCGTCGAAAGGGGGATCAATTACTTGATCTTGCCTTCCTTATACTCAACGTGCTTGCGCGCAACGGGGTCGTATTTACGCACAACCATCTTCTCGGTCATGGTACGAGCGTTCTTCTTGGTCACGTAGAAGTGGCCCGTGCCTGCGGTCGAGTTCAGACGGATTTTGATCGTCGTCGGCTTCGCCATGTTAAAACTCCAGTCTTGGTCTAACGGGTCAGTCGGGCCGCCCGTGGAATCCTTGAAGCCTGCCTTTTAAGGGTTATCCCACCCGAGTCAACAGCAATTCCGCCCCAGTTCTGGGATAACCTGCGCGGCCCTGCCTCAAAGCACCGGCTTGCCCATGGCCGCATGAATTTCCGAGACCTTCTCGGCCTCCAGCCCCAGCGCCGTGGCCAGCCCGTTCAGGTATTGTTTCTCGGCGTCCGTGTTCACCGTGATCGGCATCAAGGCCGCCGAATAGACCTGCGCCTTGGCCGCGTCCCCGGTGTCCTGCGCCAGGCCGGTCACGTCCACGGGGGCGGCCAGTTCGGCCTGCACAAAGGCGATTTCCTCATCCGAGGCCCCCTCCAGATGGGACAGAATCGCCTCTTGCTCGGCGGCGTCGATCTGGCCGTCGGATTTGGCGGCCTGGATCATCGCGCGGATCATCAGGCGGGCGTTTTCCTCGGCCATGGCGGCAATGGGCGTGCCCTGCGTCATCGTTTCAAACAACGCGGACATGCCGCCCGCGCCCGCCGTCGCGGCGCCGGTCATTGCAGCCATCAGGCCGCCCAGCCCCGCCTCGGCCGCGTCCTGAGCGCCTTTGGTCTGCTGGCTGAACATGCCCATCATGCTTTCCATCGCCGCAGCCCCGCCGCCCAGGCCCATCTTCTCGGCCATCTCAGCCATCGGGTTTTCCCCGCCGCCGGCCTTTTTCATCGCGTCCTGGATCCCCTCCAGCCCGCCCATCTGGCGGAATTTGTCCACGCCGCGCGCAGCGGCAAAGCCAACGGCCAGGGTGGCCAGGGTTCTGACAAAACTCATGTAGGGGATCCTCCGGTGCAACAGTCCATGCGCGCATTGTGCGAGGTCGCAGGCAAAAAACCAAGCCTTTTCCGGGGATTGCACTCAGACAGGGCGGGAAAACATGCGCGGAGGGCCTATAAGCCGGATTCTGTCCGGGGGCAGACGCCCCCTGGATGACCATTCTTCTAAACGCGCTGTTGCCAACGCGTCTCTAGCTGCCAACCCGAGCCTCTGGGTCAAAGCCCACCCTGCGGTGATATCGGGCAAGCCCGATCAAACCCCGCGCGAGGCCCCTATTCGGCATTGCTCCGGGTGGGGCTTGCCGTGCCGGTCCTGTTGCCAGTCCCGCGGTGGGCTCTTACCCCACCGTTTCACCCTTACCCAGCGTGCTGGGCGGTCTGTTTTCTGTGGCGCTGTCCCTGGGGTTTCCCCCGCCGGGCGTTACCCGGCACCCTTGCCTTGTGGAGTCCGGACTTTCCTCGGCGGTTGCCCGCCGCGGCCATCCAGCCCTCCGCGCCCGGATGACTTAGGCGTTCGGTGCGGCAGGGTCAACGGGGAAGCGGCGCGCCAGATCCTGCGCAATGGCAATCGCATAGCCGCGATTTTCCGGCCCCGCACAGCCGAACCGCGCGCAGAACGCGCCATAAACATGCAAAGGCGCCATGTCATTGTCGGGCATCACATAGCCAAACGCGCGCAAGGACTGGCCGATTTCCACGATCCGCGCGGCATCCCAGCCCTCTTGGCCGATATAATCGGCGCGCTGCACCTGGGGCCAGACCGAGAGCCCCCGCCGCGCCAGCCTCTGCCAGTCAAACCGGCGCCCCGGATCCTGTTTGCGATCCGGCGCCATGTCCGAATGGCCGATCACCCGTTCGGGCGGGATGTCCCAGCGCGCCATGATACCGGCCAGCAGGGTTTCCAGCGCGGCCATCTGCGCCTCGGCAAAGGGGTGATCGCCCCGGTTCGCCAGCTCGATCCCGATCGAGGCCGAGTTCACATCCGTCACCGCCCCCCATTGTCCGCGCCCGGCGTGCCAGGCGCGCTGCTCTTCGGGGACCATCTGCCAGATGCGGCCGTCCTCGGCGATCAGGTAATGGGCGGACACTTCGGTTGCGGGGTCGCACAGACGGTCCAGCGCGGCCTGGGCTGTGGGCATGGCCGTATAGTGCAGCACCACCATATCGGGGCGCGCCCCCGCCCGGCGCGGGCCGCAATTGGGCGACGGGCACTGGGAAATCCGGCCCTGCACCCGATCACCCGCCCGAGGCTTTGCGGAACGGGCTGGGATCCCAGTCACAGGCATAGCCATCGCCATCGGGGTCCAGCCCCAGCCGGTCACGCTTGGGCCCGCCACGTTTAAGAAATTCCGTCTGCGCCAGATCGGGCGAGGGATATTTCGCACAGTTCCGCGTCGCCCGCGCCGCCGTGCTCAGCGGCGAGCGCTTGTACATCTGCGTGCCCACCGGATGCGAGGTTTCCAGCGCATAGGCCACGATATTGGGCCCGCCCGCGCCCGTCCGACTGGGCACGTTTGTGGGCTGAACCACCTGATATTGCGCGCGGTTTTGCGCCAGACGTTCGGCATCGGATTCGATGCTGCGCTCGGCCGAGACCGCACCGAAATCATTTTCCGAGGAAATACCCGGCGAATTGGGCTGCGCCGGCGCAGGGTTCTGCGGGCTGGCCTGCACAGGCGTCTGGCCCGAATTCAGCGCGGCGGCTGTGGCGGCGGCGATGCGCTCGGCCTCATTTTCGCGGGTCTTGTTTTCGCCGGTCTTGTTTTCGCCGGGCGCGGGCGCGGCAGGCACGGTGCCCGACACGCCGGTGCGGCTGGGCTCCAGCTGCTCTTCGGAAACAGCCAGAGGCGCCGGCAACGGGTTCCCGGCAAGAGCAGCCTCACGCGCGGCCTGCTGACGGCGGTAATCGGCGTAATCGCCAAATCCCACGCCGCTTTCAGGAATGCTTGCCTCGCACGCCGCCAGCCCGATCAGGGCCAAACCACCAAGAAAATACCGCATGAGACCGTCCTGCCTGCTCTCTTTATACCTGCCTGTTTACCACCACTGGCCGGGCTTGGCTACAAATCCGGCGGCTTGCTCCAGCGCGTAGGCAGTATTCAGCAGATCGCCCTCTTCCCAAGGACGCCCGATCAGTTGCAGCCCCAGCGGCAGGCCCTGCGCGTCCAGCCCGGTGGGCACGCTGACGCCGGGCAGACCGGCCAGATTCACCGTCACGGTGAACACGTCATTGAGGTACATTTTCACCGGATCTTCCTCGCTCATTTCGCCCAGGCCAAAAGCGGCCGAGGGCGTCGCGGGCGTCAGGATCGCATCCACACCGGCGGCAAACACATCATCAAAATCCTTCTTGATCAATGCGCGCACGCGGCGGGCCCGGTTGTAATAAGCGTCATAGAAGCCCGCCGACAGCACATAGGTGCCCACCATCACGCGGCGCTGGACCTCGTGGCCGAACCCCTCGGCGCGGGTTTTTTCATACATCTCGGTGATGCCATCGCCGGCGGCCAGCGTGGCGCGGTGGCCATAGCGCACCCCGTCATAGCGCGCCAGGTTGCTGGAGGCCTCGGCCGGGGCAATCACATAGTACGCAGGCAGCGCGTATTTGGTGTGCGGCAGGCTGATCTCGACGATCTGGGCGCCTGCATCCTTCAGCATCGCGGTGCCGTCATCCCACAGTTTCACGATCTCATCGGGGGTGCCGTCCAGGCGGTATTCCTTGGGGATGCCGATCTTCTTGCCACGGATGTCGCCGGTCAGCATGGCTTCGAAATTCGGGACGGCCAGATCGGCGCTGGTGGAATCCTTCGGGTCATGGCCCGACATCGCCTCAAGCATGATCGCAGCGTCGCGCACGGTTTTCGTCATCGGCCCGGCCTGATCCAGGGACGAAGCAAAGGCCACAACCCCCCAGCGCGAGCAACGCCCATAGGTGGGTTTGATCCCCACGGTGCCGGTAAAGGCGCAGGGCTGGCGGATCGACCCGCCGGTATCGGTGCCGGTGGCGGCCAGACACAGATCAGCGGCCACAGCGGACGCGGACCCACCGGACGAGCCACCGGGCGTCAGCGGCGTGTCGTCATTGCCACGGCGCCACGGGTTCACCGCATTGCCATAAACCGAGGTTTCGTTCGAGCTGCCCATGGCGAACTCGTCCATGTTCAGCTTGCCCAGCATGACCGAGCCTGCGTCGAACAGTTTCGAGGTCACGGTGGATTCGTATTCGGGCTTGAACCCTTCCAGAATGCCGCTGGCCGCCTGGCTGGGCACACCCTTGGTGCAGAACAGATCCTTGATGCCCACGGGCAGGCCGCACATGGCGGGCGCATCCCCGGCGGCCAGGCGCGCATCAGCGGCCTTGGCCTGCTCCAGCGCGATCTCGGGCGTTTTATGCACAAAGGCGTTCAGGGCGCCCGCGGCCTCGATGGCGGACAGGCAGGATTCGGTCAGCTCGACCGAGGTCACATCCTTGGCGCGCAGTTTATCGCGGGCCTCGGCCAGGGTCAGTTTGTTCAGATCGGACATTATTCCACCACCTTCGGCACCGCGAAAAAGCCCTCGCGCGCATCGGGGGCGTTTTTCAGGATCTTGTCTTGCATGTCACCGTCCGTCACCACGTCCTGGCGGCGTTTCAGACGCATCGGCGTGACCGAGGTCATCGGCTCCACGCCCTCGACATCCACCTCATTGAGCTGCTCGATGAAGCCCAGGATGGTGTTGAATTCATTCGCCAGCGCGGGCAATGCGTCGTCTTCCACCTTGATGCGGGCCAGCTTGGCCACCTTTGCGGCGGTCTGCGTGTCGATCGACATCGGCAAGTCTCCGGTTTTTCAGTCTTTGATGCGTTTAACGCGCGGTCCCGCCGTCCGCAAGCATCGCCCCGCGCCCAGCCCGCCTGAGCCGCGAAAAATGCGCTGACAGGTGGCAAAACCCAATTCCTAGCTGGTACAGAGCGCGACCCGTGCTAGGCTTTGATCAAACGCGCCGCAGAGGAGGAACAACAATGAAAATAACCTGGCTGGGTCATTCCGGATTCCGAATCGAAATCGAAGACCAGATTCTGCTGCTGGACCCGTGGCTGACCGGCAACCCGATGTTCCCCGAGGACAGCCGCGAAACCGCCCTGAAAGGGGCCACCGCGATCGTGCTGACCCACGGGCATGGCGATCATTCCGGTGACACGCTGGCCATCGCCAAAGAGCTGAGCATCCCCGTCATCGGCATCTATGACCTGATGAGCCATTGGGAAACCACCGAGAACATCCAGACCGTCGGCTTCAACAAGGGCGGCACAATCAGCCTGGGCGACGTGCGCATCACCATGGTGAACGCGGTGCATTCGTCCTCAATGGGTGGGGAAAATGGCCCGATCTATTGCGGCGCCGAGGCCGGCTTCATGATCGCGGGCGAAGGCCACACGATCTATGTCAGCGGCGACACGGATGTGATGGCCGATATGAAGATCTTCAACGACCTGCACAAACCCGACATCGGCATCCTGAGCGCGGGCGGGCATTTCACCATGGACATGAGGCGCGCCTCTTATGCGGCCAAGACGTTTTTCAACTTTGCAACGGTGATCCCCTGCCATTACCGCACCTTCCCCCTGCTGGAGCAATCGGCGGATCTGATGAAAGAAGAGCTGCAGGGCGTGAACGTGATCGAGCCCCAGGTGATGGTGCCGATCGCGCTGTGATGCTCAGCGCCTTTGGGCAAAGAAGTCCTTCAGCAGCGCCTCGGATTCCGGGGCGCTGATCCCGTCATAGACCTCGGGGACGTGATGGCATTGCGGATGGCTGAAAATGCGCGGCCCCTGCGCCACCCCGCCGCTTTTGGGATCGGCCGCGCCGTAATACACCCGCGCGATCCGGGCGGCGGAAATGGCCGTGGCGCACATCGGGCACGGTTCCAGCGTGACATACAGGTCATACCCCGGCAGGCGCTCTGATTCCAGCGCGGCGCAGGCCTCTCGGATCGCCAGAACCTCGGCATGAGCCGTCGGATCGGACAGCTCGCGCGTGCGATTGCCCGCCCGCGCCACCACCGCACCGTCCGGAGACACCAGAACAGCCCCCACCGGCACCTCTCCGCGGGCGGCGGCGGCGCGCGCCTCGGTCAGCGCCTGATCCATATAGCTGCGAAATACCATTCCCCGTCTTTGCCCCGCATTGACAGCTTTCGCAATGGGGGGAAATGGTATAGGCGACAGGCTTGCCCTATCAACGGAGCCCGCAATGACCCAGAAAACGCCCCCCAAGACGCCAGAAGGCGACCGGATCGCCAAGGTCATCGCCCGCGCGGGCCGCGCCAGCCGCCGCGAGGCCGAGCGCCTGATCGCCGAGGGCCGCGTCACCGTGAATGGCCGCAAAATCGACAGCCCCGCGCTGAATGTCACCGTGCGCGACCAGATCGCCGTGGATGGCCAGCCCCTGGCCGAGCCCGAACCCGCGCGGCTGTGGCTCTATCACAAACCCACCGGCCTGGTGACCACCACCAGCGACGAACAGGGCCGCCAGACGATCTTTGACGCTTTGCCCAAGACCCTGCCGCGCGTGATGTCCGTGGGCCGGCTGGATTTGAACTCCGAAGGGCTGCTTTTGCTGACAAACGATGGCGCGCTGAAGCGCAAACTGGAACTGCCCAGCACCGGCTGGCTGCGCAAATACCGTGTGCGGGTCAAGGGCCGCGTCTCCGAAGACCTGCTGGAACCGCTGCGCAAGGGGCTGACCCACGAAGGCGTCAAATACCAGCCGATGGACATCACCCTGGACCGTCAACAGGGCGCCAACGCCTGGCTGACCGTCGGCCTGCGCGAGGGCAAAAACCGCGAAATCCGCCGCACGATGGAGGCCGTGGGCCTGTCGGTAAACCGGCTGATCCGGGTGTCCTATGGCCCCTTCCAGCTTGGCCAGTTGAAACAGGGCGAGGTCGAGGAAATCCGCCGCAAGGTGCTGCGCGATCAACTGGGCCTGCCCGCCGTAGATGAAACCGGAGAAGCCCGCAAAGCCGCCGGGAAACGCGCCCTGCAGCGCAAACCGCGCCCTGGAAAGCCTGGAAAGTTCGGCAAATCCAGCGGCTTTGGCGGCCCCGGCCAGCCTGGCCGCCCTCAGCCCAAAGGCACCCCCGAGGCGAAACCCACCCGTCGCGGCAAACCCAATGCCGCAGACCCTTCGGCCAAACTGGGCCCCCGTCGCGGGCGGGATCAGGGCAAACGGGGCCAAAAACCGCCAAACCGGCAGAAGTGACGCACCGCGCGCAATTCTCCCCCTAGCATCACAGCCGCCGATCCCCTAACTTTCCAGTGTACACAAACACTTGGGGAACGGATGTCGGAAACCGGTCTGCAAAAGCTGGCCTTTGTCCTGCTTGTCATACTCATTCTCTACGTCTCGATTGCAGGAGGCGTATGATGTCGCAACGCTATGGTGGGAAATACAGTCCGCAAGGCGAAAGCCCGGCCCCGCAGGGCACGGCCAAAGAATTCCGGACCGCGCGCCGCACCCGCGCGGGCGGTCGCGTGAACCTGCTGTTTCTGGCCCCCCTGCCGCTGATCTGGTCGGCCTTTGGCAACGGGCCGACGGCCTTGGCGCTGAATCTGGCCGCGCTTGGCCTGCTGATCCTGGCCGCCTGGCTGACCCGCGAAGGGCTGATCGCGCAAGAGGCCTATGAGGCCCGCACCGTCGCCCGCCGCCCTGCCTTTCCGCGTAAAATCACCGGGTCTTTGCTGACCGGGCTGGGGCTGGGGCTGGCCGGGTTCGCCGCGACGGGCGATCTGATCGCGCCGGTGATTTACCTGATCGTTGGCACCGCGCTGCATCTGATGGCCTTTGGCCCAGACCCGTTGAAAAACAAGGGCCTAGAGGGCATCGACACCTTCCAGACAGACCGCGTGGCCCGCGCCGTGGACGAAGCCGAAGCCCACCTGACCGCCATGACCGATGCGATGAAACGTGCCAGCGACCGGCAGATGATGGCCCGGCTGGAGCAATTCCAGACCACCGCCCGCGATCTGTTCCGCACCGTTGAAAACGACCCGCGCGATCTGACGGCGGCGCGCAAATTCCTGTCGGTCTATCTGATGGGCGCGCGCGATGCGACGATCAAATTCGCCGACATCTATGGCCGCACCGGCGATGCTCAGGCGCGCACCGACTATGCCGCGCTTTTGGACGATCTTGAGCAAAACTTCGCCGCCCGCACGCAAAAACTGTTGCTGGACGACCGCAGCGATCTGAATATCGAGATCGACGTGCTGCGCGACCGGCTGAAACGCGAAGGCCTGACCTCGCACTAACGAAATAACGGATACTGAAAGGGAACCCCATGTCCGCAACGATTCAGCAAAAAGCGCAGGACACCCTGGCCCTGGTCGAGGAAGTTAACGCCGTCATCCTGCCCGACCCCACCAAAGCCGAAGAGATCGTGCCGCTGGAACAGGCCGATCCCGCCGCCTCGGAGGAAATCCGCACCCGCATCGCCGAGCTGGACATGTCCGACACCGGCTCGATCGTGCATTTCGGATCCGCCGCGCAGGCGGAATTGCAGGAAATCAGCCAAGCCATGTTGCAGGACGTGCGCAACAAGGACGTCGGCCCCGCCGGCGACAGCCTGCGCCAGATCGTCACCACGATCCGTGGGTTTTCCGTCAGCGAGCTGGACGTGCGCCGCAAACGCAGCTGGTGGGAAAAACTGATCGGCCGCGCCGCGCCCTTTGCCAAATTCACCGCCCGGTTCGAAACCGTGCAGGGCCAGATCGACAAGGTGACCGACGATCTGCTGCATCACGAACACACGCTGCTGAAAGACATCAAATCGCTGGACCTGCTGTACCAGAAAACCCTGGCGTTTTATGACGAGCTGGCGCTCTATATCGCCGCGGGTGAGGCCAAGCTGGCCGAGCTGGACGCCACCGACATCCCCGCCAAAGAGGCCGAAGTTCAGGCCGCCCCTGAGGGCGAGCAGGTGATGAAGGCGCAGGAATTGCGCGACCTGCGCGCCGCGCGCGACGATCTGGAACGCCGTGTGCACGATCTGAAACTGACTCGCCAGGTCACCATGCAGTCGCTGCCCTCGATCCGGCTGGTGCAGGAAAACGACAAATCGCTGGTGACGAAAATCAACTCGACCCTGGTGAACACCGTGCCGCTGTGGGAAACCCAGCTGGCTCAGGCCGTCACCATCCAGCGCTCGGCCGAGGCGGCCAGCGCCGTGCGCGACGCCAACGACCTGACGAACGAACTGCTGAAGGCCAACGCCGAAAACCTGCGGTCCAGCAACAAGATGATCCGCGAGGAAATGGAGCGTGGCGTCTTTGACATCGAAGCCGTCAAAGACGCCAACGCCAACCTGATCGCCACGATCAACGAAAGCCTTCAGATCGCCGACGAAGGCAAGGCCAAACGCGCCGCCGCCGAAGAGGATCTGAAGAAAATGGAAACCGAACTGCGCGACACGCTGGCCGCCGCCAAAGCCCGGAAAACCGGGCTGGGTGACACTGCGGGCACCGCCGTTCCTCAGACCTAAGCACAGGGTAAGTCCTTGAAACGACTGTCTGGCCTAACCAAAATCGCATCCGTCGGGGCCGTGCTGGCCCTGACGGGCTGCATTGAGCTTACGCCCCCCACCCCGCCGCAGGCACGCCCGGCGACGCTGCATCCCAGCCAGCCCTCGGCGCAGTCCCGCGCGCTGGCCACCTATTATGGCCGGCTACAGGCCGATCTGGTGGCCCAGGGGCTGCTGCGCACGGATGGGGGCGGGCCGGACACGCCCTTCAGCGCCGATATTCTGGCGCGCAATTTCGAACGGATCGCGTTTTTTGACGAATACGAACGCGGTGCCGGATTGCGGGTGTCCCGGGGCACCTCGGGTGTGCTGCGGCGCTGGTCGGGGCCTGTGCGGTTCTCGGTTGAGTTCGGCCAATTCACCCCGGCCGAGATCCGCAACAAGGACCGCGCCGCCATCACCAAATACGCGCAGCGCCTGAACCGGCTGACAGAGCACGCCATTTCCGTCCGTGATCAGGGGGCCAATTTCCATGTCCTGATCGCCTCTGAGGACGACCGCGCCCAGACCCTGACGCGGGTCAGGCAGATCGTGCCGAATATCAACCCGGCCTCTTTGCAGATCATCCAGAATATCCCGCGCTCGATTCACTGTATGGTGCTGGCGTTTTCGGATGTGGATAACGATCACGACTATGCCAAGGCCATCGCTATCATCCGGGCCGAACACCCCGATCTGGTGCGCCTGTCCTGCATTCACGAGGAACTGGCCCAGGGGCTGGGCCTGGCCAATGACAGCCCGAACGCGCGGCCCTCGATCTTCAATGACGATGACGAGTTCGCCCTGCTGACAACACATGACGAAATGCTGCTGCGGATGCTCTATGATCCGCGTTTGCGCGCGGGTATGACGGTGGACGAAGCCCGCCCCATCATCCGCCAGATCGCGATTGAACTGACCGGCGGCAGCAGCTGACTAATACGGAGGCCCTCATGGGTATTTTCGATTTCCTGACCGGAGAATTCATTGACGTCATCCATTGGGTGGATGACACGCGCGACACCATGGTCTGGCGGTTCGAGCGCGAAGACCACGAGATCAAATACGGTGCCAAGCTGACCGTCCGCGAGGGCCAGGCCGCCGTGTTCATCCACGAAGGCCAGCTGGCCGATGTCTTTACCCCCGGATTGTACATGTTGGAAACCAACAACATGCCGATCCTGACCACGCTAAACCATTGGGATCATGGGTTTAAATCCCCCTTTAAATCCGAGATCTACTTCGTCAGCACCACCCGGTTCAACGATCTGAAATGGGGCACGAAGAACCCCATCATGCTGCGCGATCCGGAATTCGGCCCCACCCGTATCCGCGCCTATGGCACCTATTCGGTGCGCGTCTCGGATCCGGCCCGTTTCCTGACCGAAATCGTCGGTACGGACGGCGAATTCACCATGGACGAGATCAGTTTTCAGGTGCGCAACATCATCGTGCAGGAGTTTTCCCGCGCGATTTCCGCCTCGGGGATTCCGGTGCTGGACATGGCAGCGAACACCGCCGATCTGGGCCGTCTGATCGCGGCTGAAATCTCGGGTACGATTGCTGAATACGGCCTGTCTATCCCTGAATTGTACATTGAAAACATCAGCTTGCCCCCCGCAGTCGAGGCGGCTTTGGATAAGCGGACCTCGATGGGGCTGGCCGGGGATCTGGGTAAATTCACCCAATATTCCGCCGCCGAGGCCATGACCGCCGCCGCGCAAACCCCCAATTCTGGAATGGGTGCGGGCCTTGGGATGGGAATGGGCATGGCGATGGCCCAAAACATGGCCAATACAGGCGCCAACGTAGGCCCCTGGGGCGCACGCCCCGCGCCTGCTGCGGCCCCCGTCGCGCCTCCGCCCCCGCCGGTGGAAAAAGTCTGGCACATCGCCAAGGACGGCCAGACGCAAGGCCCGTTTTCGCGCGCAACCCTGGGCCGGATGGCCTCGGACGGTAGCCTGACGCGCGAAACCCACGTCTGGACCGCCGGTCAGGACGGTTGGAAACATGCCGAGGACGTGCAGGAACTGGCACAGCTGTTTACCATTCTGCCGCCGCCCCCGCCGCCTGCGGGCTGACACATGACGCAAGTGACCCGCAGCCCGGACTGCGCAAACTCGGCGCAGAATCGCCGGATCGAAAACATCGCCCTTGCCCTGATGGGTGAGGGCGATCTGCCCGATGCCGCCCTGTCCGAGGGCGCGGTCTGGGATCGCTCGGGCGGGGCTGTTCTGGGCCGTCCGGCAATCCAGCAGGCCCGCGAAAACCAGCCCACCTGCAAATCCATCCGCATTGAACAAGTGGTCAGCCATGGCAAGGCGGGCACGGCCTCGGGGGTGTTGACGCGACCCGATGGCAGCACACGCTTGTTTTGCCATGTGATCCGCTTTACCCGTTCCGAAAATGGTGAAATCGCGCAAATGGTTAGTTTCGAACATGCCCACGGACGGAAAAATGGCTGAGCCTCAGGAACACCGCTTTCCCTGCGATCAATGCGGCGCGGACATGCGGTTTGACCCGGACGCCGGCCAGCTGATGTGCGATCATTGCGGCCATGTTCAGGAGGTCTCCGAGGCCAGCCCCTGGGGCGGCGGCGCCATCCGCGAGCTGGATTTCCAACAGGCCCTGAACAACCTGCTGCCCGCCCAGGAAATCGAGGAAACCCGCGTCACCAAATGCCCCAATTGCGGCGCGCAGGTCGAATTTTCGCAGGTCGATCACGCGCTGGAATGCCCGTTTTGCGCCACGCCCGTCGTCACGGATACCGGCACGCACCGCCATATCAAACCGCGCGGCGTGCTGCCCTTTGCACTGACCGAACAGCAGGCCCGCACGGCGATGACAGGCTGGCTGGGCCGTCTGTGGTTTGCGCCCAATGGATTGCAGGAATACGCACGCAAAGGCCGCCGGATGGAGGGCATCTATGTCCCCTACTGGACCTTCGACGCCGATACAAAATCCAAATATCGCGGCGAGCGTGGCACGGTTTACCACGAAACCCGCACGGTCACCCGCAATGGCAAACGCACACAGCAGCGCGTCACCAAAGTCCGCTGGAGCCCCAAATCCGGCCGGGTTGCGCGGTTCTTCGATGATGTGCTGGTGCTGGCCTCGCGCAGCCTGCCCAAACGCTTCACCGATGCGCTGGAACCCTGGGATCTGTCCGGCCTGGCCCCCTATCAGCCCGAGTTTCTGGCCGGCTTCCGCGCCGAGGGCTATGCGGTGGAACTGGACGAGGGCTATGATCAGGCCCGCGCCAAAATGAACCGCGTGATCGCGCGCGACGTGCGCTTTGACATCGGCGGAGACCGGCAGCGCATCCACGATATTCAGACACAGATCAGCGATGTCACCTTTAAACATGTGCTGCTGCCGGTCTGGCTGGCGGCCTATAAATATCGCGGGAAAACCTATCGTTTCGTGGTGAACGGCCAGACGGGCCGGGTGCAGGGCGAACGGCCCTGGTCGGCCTGGAAAATCGCTATTGCGGTGGTTCTGGGCCTGATCGTCGCGGGGACAGCAGGGTATTTCATCGCACAAAATCAATAACATGTCCTGGGGGAGGGGCACATGACCGACGATTTTCAAACCTTTGACCGCGTGATGCGCGCGCGTCATTCGTGCCGCGGCTTTCGCCCCGACCCGGTTCCATCCACGACCATCCAGCAGATCGTGCAAACCGCCCAACGCGTGCCCACCTGGTGCAACGCGCAGCCCTGGCAGATCATTGTCACCAGCGGCGCTCAGACCGATGCCTTCCGAAACGCGATGACACAGGCGGCTGAGACTCAGACCGCCCAGCCCGATCTGGACTGGCCGCAGCAATACACCGGCGTGTACCAAGAGCGGCGCCGGACCTGCGGATTGCAGCTTTATCAGGCCGTGGGGGTGACGCGCGGGGATCGGGTGGGCTCGGCCCGGCAAATGAGCGAAAACTACCGCCTGTTCGGCGCGCCGCATGTGGCCATCATCACCTCGGACTCCGATCTGGGCCCTTATGGCGTAATGGATTGCGGCGGGTTTGTCGCGGCCTTTGCGGCAGCCGCGCAGGCGGCGGGCGTGGCCAGCATCGCCCAGGCGGCCATCGCCGCTTTTGCCCCCACCGTGCGGGCGCATTTCGATATTCCGCAGACGCGCCTGATCCTCTGCGCGATCTCATTCGGATACGAAGATCCCGCCCATCCCGCCAACCAGTTTCGCACCGAGCGCGCCCCCCTGTCTCAGGTTCTGGATCTGCGCGAGTAACATCGGCATCCCCCGCAAACTTCAGCCCACGGAGCCCCCATGCGCGCCCTTTTACAACGTGTCACCCAAGCCTCGGTTTCGGTCGAGGGAACGACAGTCGGCCAATGCGGTGCCGGGCTGCTGATCCTGGTCTGCGCCATGCAGGGCGATACCGAATCCCAGGCCGATCATCTGGCCTCCAAAATCGCCAAGCTGCGGGTTTTCAAGGACGAAAACGGCAAAATGAACCGCTCGGTTCGCGATATTGAGGGCAGCGCGCTGGTGGTCAGCCAGTTCACGCTGGCCGCCGATACCTCACGCGGGAACCGGCCCGGATTTTCCGCCGCCGCGCCGCCCGATCAGGGCAAGGCGCTGTATGATTATTTCGCCGCGCAACTGGCCGCGCAGGGCGTGCCCGTTCAGACAGGGGTGTTCGGCGCGGACATGTCTGTGGCGCTGGTCAATGACGGGCCGGTGACCATCTGGATGGACAGCGCGCCAGAGTAGACCCCGCAAATCTGCATCGGAAAATTCAGAAAAATCCAGGCAGGGCGCTAAGTTAGGGACTGCACGCCCTGCCTGTGAAAAACCGGGCGCAGGGCCGCGCGTTCCGTTCGAAGATCCCTCTTATCCGGCAATCGGAACGCCCCCTCCTGCGTTCGTCGGCCTGGCTCTCCCTCTCTTCGTGGGAACGGGCCCCTGCGTCTGACCCCTCCGTCAAACGCCCGCCCGGCTATGATCGTCAAACGATCATAGCACCCCGAGTCGATCAAGCCCCATCAGGCGAAATCGTCAGACCAAACGGAAAAGTGACGTAACGACACTTGGGGTGCGGCACGGCAGGTCAGGTGCGATCCTTCGGATGATTCACCCCGTCCGCCCAGGGAATCTCGCCCAGATCGCGCGGGTTCACCCCTTCGATCGCGGCGGCATTCACCCCGTATTCATTCGGGTTCGAGCGCCGCTGATGATGCGTGTAAATCCCGCAGACCGAGCAAAAATAGTGTTTCGCCGTCCTGGTGCCCCATTGATACAGGGTCAGCTTATCCGCGCCGCGTATGATCTCGATCCCGTCCAGGGGTGCGGACACGGCAATCGCTCCGCGCCGGCGACAGAAGGAACAATCGCAGCGCCGCGCGGTGTTGAAACCGTCGCTTAGCTGCACGGACAATTCGACAGCGCCACAATGGCAGGTCAGTTTATGGGTCATTTACGGCGCCTTTTCACAGTCGGGATTGAGGAACGGGACAAAGGATAGCTGCTCTCGGGATTGGGGGGCTGGCCATGGGTGCGTTCCCAAAACCCCACACCGCCCTGACGCATCCAATAGGGCAAAGCCAGCACGAATCCGGCCAGAAACCCACCCGCATGAGCCCAATAGGCCACGCCTCCGCCGCTGGCATCCACGGTACTGCCCGAAAACAGTTGCAGCACGAACCACACCCCCAGCATCGCCCAGGCCGGCACCGGAAAGATGCGGAAAAACACAAAGAAAATGAACAAGATGTCGATCCGCGCCTTAGGAAACAGCAACAGATAGCCCCCCATCACCCCGGCAATCGCCCCCGAGGCCCCCACCGTCGGGATCACCGAGCCCGGATCGGCCGCCACATGCGCAAAGGCCGCCGCCAACCCCGAGGCCAGATAGAACAGCAAGAACCCGACATGGCCAAAGGCGTCCTCCATATTGTCGCCAAAGATCCATAAAAACAGCATGTTACCGGCCAGATGCATCCAGCCTCCGTGCATGAACATGGTGGTGAACAGGGTCTCATACCCCGCCCCCTGAGCGACACGGGCGGGGATCAGGCTCCAGTCAAAAAAGAACGCGTTCAGCGCACGCGGATCATCGAACAGCTCCACGTAGCTTAGAAACACCGCCACATTCACCGCAATCAGCGCATAGGTGACAAAGGGCGTGCGGTCGGACGGGTTGTGATCTCGGATCGGAAACATGGGCGCACGATCCGGCCTTTTGCCGGTAAGGTCAAGTAACCGTGACTTGACCCGCCCGCGCGATGCGTCACCATTGGGCCATGCTGAAACCTTGGATCATAGCGCTGACACTGGCCGGATCACAGGCGGTATCGCAGGGTGAATTGCAGGATGAATTTCAGGCCGCAACCTGCCCTGCGCCGCCCGATCACTCCGCCGCGCTGAATCGCCTGCTGGATCGGGTCCAGGCGGCCGGATCAGAATCCCAGGCCCGGCAGATTTCGGATCAGATGTGGGCGCTGTGGGCCAGCGCCCCCGATGAGATCGCCCAAGAGATCCTGAACGCCGGCATGGCCAAACGCGCAAGCTATGACCTGCTGGGCGCCCGGCAGGCGTTCGACCGGCTGATCGCCTACTGCCCCGACTATGCCGAGGGCTATAACCAGCGCGCCTTTGTCAATTTCATCCGCCAGGATTACAGCGCCTCTCTGACCGATCTGGAGCGCACTCTGGCCCTCTCGCCCCGGCACCTGGGCGCGATGACGGGCAAGGCTTTGGCGTTGATGGGGCTGGGCCGCATGGACGAGGGCCAGCAGGTGCTGCGCGCCGCGCTGGCACTGAACCCCTGGCTGCCCGAACGCCACCTGCTGACCCCCCGCGGCGAAGAGCTCTGAGCCCCGAAAATCCGGCCATCTGAAATTTTCCGGTGACGCGCGCGCCGTCATGCTGTATGCCCATCGCATCTGTTGGGGTGCCCCGAGGGGCTGAGATGCAATCCGCAAACCCATTGAACCTGAACCGGTTAGGACCGGCGGAGGGAACAGACTTTGGGATTTTGCACGCCCAAAGACCCGTTTCTTTCTCTCGATCCGTCCATTGATCAAAGGAAGAAACCCTTGGCCTCTATCGCATTGACCATCGCCGGATCTGACAGCGGAGGCGGCGCCGGTATTCAGGCGGATCTGAAGACTTTCTCGGCACTGGGGGTTTATGGCGCCAGCGTGATCACCGCCGTCACCGCGCAGAACACCCAGGACGTGACCGCCGTGCATCCGATCCCTCTGGATGTGGTGCGCGCGCAGATCGCGGCAGTGCTGGAGGATCTGGACGTGGCCGCGATCAAGATCGGCATGTTGGGATCGCCCCAGCTGGTGACATGCGTGGCCCAGGCCCTGGCCGATTTCGACGGCCCCATCGTGCTGGACCCGGTGATGGTGGCCAAATCCGGCGCGGTGCTGCTGCCCCCCGAGGCAATCGCCCCCCTGCGCACAGAGCTGCTGCCGCGCGCCACCGTCCTGACCCCGAATATCCCCGAGGCCGCCCTGCTGCTGGACCAGCCCGAAACCCTGACCGCCGAGGCGCTCAGGCAGCAGGGGCAAAACCTGCTGGCGCTGGGGCCCCAGGCGGTGCTGATGAAGGGCGGGCATGGGCTGGGCAATATCTGCACCGACTGGCTGATCAATGAACGCGGCGCGCTGGGGCTGGAATCTGACCGTATCCATACGCGCAACACCCATGGGACCGGCTGCACCCTGTCCTCGGGTATCGCGGCGGGGCTGGCGCGCGGGCAATCTGTGGAAACCGCCGTGCGCGCCGCGCATGGCTGGCTGCATCGGGCCATTCTGCGCGCCGATGACCTGAGCATCGGCCACGGGCACGGCCCGGTTCACCACTTTCACGAGGTCTGGACATGAGCCCCGATTTCACCGTTCTGGGCAGCGGCGTTGTGGGCCTGTGCGTCGCCTCGGAACTGTCCCGGCGCGGCCAGTCCGTCACCGTCTGCGACCCCGCGCTTGGCCCCGGTCCGCAGGGCTGTTCGTGGTGGGCCGGCGGGATGCTGGCCCCCGATTGCGAGGGCGAAAGCGCCGAGCCCCCCGTCATCCGCCATGGCCGCAAAGCCGCCGACTGGTGGCGCGCGCGCGGCGCCGAGGTCACGCAAATGGGCTCGGTCGTGGTGGCGCTTAGCCGCGATCACGCCGAGCTGACCCGCTTTGCCCAGCGCACCGAAAACCACCGCGCCCTGACAGCGGACGCGCTAACCGATCTAGAACCGCACCTGTCCGGCAGGTTCCCCCACGCGCTGCATATGACATTGGAATCACACATTAATCCACGCCAAACCCTGTCCGGTCTGCGCGATGCTCTGCAAGCAGAGGACGTGCATTTCACCGCCGACACCACCCGTCAGGGGCAGGTCATCGACTGCCGCGGGCTGGCCGCCAAAGACAGCCTGCCCGACCTGCGCGGCGTCAAGGGCGAGATGGTGATCCTGCATACGCCCGACATCGTGCTCGCCCGTCCGGTGCGGCTGCTGCACCCGCGCTATCCGCTGTATATCGTGCCGCGTGGCGACGGGGTGTTCATGCTGGGCGCCACCCAGATCGAGCGCGAGGACGGCGCGCGCGCCTCGGTCCGGTCGGTGCTGGAACTGCTCAGCGCCGCCTATGCGCTGAACCCCGCCTTCGCCGAGGCCGAAATTCTGGAAATCGGCACCGGCGCGCGCCCGGCCTTTGCCGACAACATGCCCCGCATCAGGCACCTGCCGGACGCGCTGCATGTGAACGGGCTGTTCCGCCACGGATACCTGCTGGCCCCCGCGCTGGCGCAGATGGTGGGCGCCCTGCTGCTGGACGGAACAACACCGGAGGATTGGTATGAAGATCATCGTTAACGGGCAAGACACCGATACGGACGCAACCACGCTGGAGCAGTTGCTGGATCAGCAGGGCCACAGCGGCGCCAAGCTGGCCACCGCCGTGAATGAGGTCTTCGTGCCTGCCACGCTGCGCCCGTCTCATACGCTGAAACCGGGGGATCGGGTGGAAATCCTGGCCCCCATGCAAGGAGGCTGACATGCCCACGTTCTATGACACTCGGATCGAGTCCGCGATGATGCTGGGCACCGCGCAATACCCCTCGCCCGCCATTCTGGCGCAGGCCTTTCAACGCTCGGGCGCGGGCATTGCCACCGTGTCCATCCGGCGCGAGGGCGGCGCGGAAAAGGCCGGGCAGGCCTTCTGGCAATTGATTCAGGATCTGGGCGTGGCCGTCCTGCCCAACACCGCCGGCTGCCACTCTGTCCGCGAGGCCGTGACCACCGCCCACATGGCCCGCGAGCTGTTCGACACGCCCTGGATCAAGCTTGAGGTCATCGGCAATGCGGACACACTGCAGCCGGACCCATTCGGCCTGATCGAGGCTGCACGCATCCTGTCCGAAGACGGGTTTCAGGTGTTCCCCTATTGCACCGAGGATCTGGTCCTGTGTGACCGTCTGCTGGACGCGGGCTGCAAGGTTCTGATGCCCTGGGGCGCGCCGATTGGCACCGGGCTGGGGCTGAATAACCTCTACGGTCTGCGCAGCCTGCGCGCGCATTTCCCAGACGTGCCGCTGGTGGTGGATGCGGGGCTGGGCCTGCCCAGCCAGGCCGCGCAGGCGATGGAGCTGGGCTATGATGCGGTGTTGCTGAACACCGCCGTCGCCAAAGCCGGAGACCCCGCCGCCATGGCCGAGGCCTTTGCCGGGGCGGTCGCCGCGGGCGCGCAGGCCTATCGCGCCCAGCCGATGATGCCACGCGACATGGCTGCCCCCTCTACCCCTCTGATTGGAAAGGCTTTTCTATCATGATCCCGCATCCGTTCTATCCTATCTTCGATAGCAGCGACTGGCTGGAACGGCTGCTGCCGCTGGGGGTGAAATTCGTCCAGCTGCGGATCAAGGATCAGCCGCAGGACGTGCTGCGCGCCGAAATCGCGCGCGCGCAGCAGCTGTGCCAGACCCACGGGGCCACGCTGGTGGTGAACGATCATTGGCAGCTGGCGATTGATCTGGGCTGCGACTGGATTCACCTGGGCCAAGAGGATCTGGATACCGCTGATCTGCCCGCCATCCGTGCCGCGGGGCTGAAACTGGGCCTGTCCACACATGACCGCGCCGAACTGGATCGCGCCCTAGCGATCAACCCCGATTACATCGCGCTTGGCCCCGTTTACCCAACCATTCTGAAGAAAATGAAATGGCACCAGCAGGGTCTGGAGAAACTGACCGAATGGAAGGCCCTGATCGGGGACATCCCGCTGATCGCCATCGGCGGAATGTCCGTGGAACGCGCGGCGGGGGCGATGCGGGCGGGGGCCGATTGTGTCTCGGCCGTGACCGACATCACGCTAAATCCCGCCCCCGAGGACCGCGTGCGCGCCTGGCTGAAAGAGCTGTCATGACCCGTTATGCCCGTCAGATCGCCGTGCCGGCCCTTGGCCCGGC
This sequence comes from Youngimonas ophiurae (nom. illeg.), assembly GCF_049803795.1. Taxonomy (NCBI): domain Bacteria; kingdom Pseudomonadati; phylum Pseudomonadota; class Alphaproteobacteria; order Rhodobacterales; family Roseobacteraceae; genus Thalassovita; species Youngimonas ophiurae (nom. illeg.). The sequence goes on along the minus strand of NZ_JBNAGJ010000001.1, from coordinate 349,651 downwards.
AGGGCAGGCCCGTCTGGCCCAGGCGCATGTTCTGGTGATCGGTGCCGGAGGGCTGGCCGCGCCCGTGCTGCAATATCTGGTGGGCGCGGGCGTGGGGGCGATCCGCCTGGTCGATCCAGACCGGGTGGAGCTAAGCAACCTGCATCGCCAGACCCTGTTCCGCCACACCGACATCGGGACATCCAAGGCCCAGGCCGCCTCCGCCCATATGCAGGCGCTGAACCCGGACTGCCGGATCACCCCGCATCAAACGGCCTTTGACCCCGGCAACGGGGCCGCATTGCTAGAGGACATCACCCTGGTGCTGGATTGCGCCGACAGTTTCGCCGCCAGCTATGTGGCCAGCGATCTGTGCCTGCGCCTTGGCCTGCCGTTGATCAGTGCCTCGGTGGTCGGCACTCAGGGGTATGCGGGCGGTTTTTGCGCCGGTGCCCCCGGTCTGCGCGCCGTGTTCCCCGACCTGCCCAACCGGCTGGGCAGCTGCGCCGAAGATGGCGTTCTTGGCCCCTCGGTCGGGGTGATCGGCGCGCTACAGGCGCAGATGGCCGTGGCGGTTGTGGCCGGGATCTGCCCCAGCCCGCTGGGCCAGCTGCTCAGCTATGACGCGCTGAATTTCCGCTTTGGGGGGTTCCGTTTCGATGGCGCGCCCGACCCGCAGGACGGCCACCGTTTCATCGCCCCTTGTGAGATCCGGCAGACCGACAGCGTGATCGACCTGCGCGCAGCAGAAGAGCCCGGCCCCGCCCTGCCCGGCGCCACCCGGCTGACTGTCGCCGATTTCGAAACCCGCCCCCCCGTGCCAGACGCGCCCCGCGTGGTGCTGGCCTGCCGCTCCGGCCTGCGCGCCTGGCAGGCGGCCGACCATCTGCGCCGCGTCAGCCGCACCGATATCGTTCTGATCGCCCTGGGCGCGCAGAGCCACCCCACCCCAAAGACCCCACGAAAGGACTCTCTATGAAACACCTTGCCCTTGCTGCCGCGTTGCTGACGGCCACCCCGGCCATGGCGGCCGATAAAATGACTCTGCTGTTGGATTGGTTCGTCAATCCCGATCACGGGCCGATCATCGTTGCCCAGGAAAAAGGGTTCTTTGCGGACCAAGGGCTTGAGGTGGAGATCATCGCGCCGGCCGATCCCTCGGACCCGCCCAAACTGGTGGCGGCGGGCAAGGCCGAGCTGGCGATCTCCTACCAGCCGCAGCTGCATCTGCAAGTCGCCCAGGGCCTGCCGCTGACCCGCGTCGGCACCCTGGTGGCCACACCGCTGAACTGCCTGCTGGTGCTGAAGGACGGCCCGATCAAGGACATCGCAGACCTGAAGGGCGGTAAGATCGGCTATTCCGTTGCCGGTGTCGAAGAGGCCCTGCTGACCGCCATTCTGGGCAAACACGGGCTAAGCGTGGACGATATCGAACTGGTCAATGTGAACTGGTCTCTGTCGCCCTCGCTGATGTCGGGCCAGGTGGATGCCGTGCTGGGCGCCTACCGCAATTTCGAACTGAACCAGATGGAAATCGAAGGCGTTGAGGGCAAGTGTTTCTACGTCGAAGAGGAAGGCGTGCCCACCTATGACGAGCTGATCTACGTCGCCAACACCGATCAGATGGACGCCGACAAACTGACCCGTTTCCTGCGCGCGACGGAACTGGCGACGCAGTATATCGTCAACCATCCGCAAGAAAGCTGGCAGATCTTCTCGGGCACCTCGGCCGAATTGCAGGACCAGTTGAATGAAATGGCCTGGGCCGACACGCTGCCGCGTTTTGCGCTGCGTCCCGCGGCGCTGGATTCGGCCCGCTATGCCCGCTTTGAAAGCTTTCTGGCCAAGGCCGGGCTGATCGAGGGCACCCGCCCTGTCTCGGATCTGGCGATCGAGCTGAACACCCAATGAGCTATGGCAAAACATTCGCGCTCTGGCGCGCGGCGGCGGGCCTGGAATGGCCCGCCTATACCGAACATGCGTTCGTAAAGGGGCTGGCCGATGGCAGCCTGCCCCGCGCAGCGTTTTTGCACTATCTGGTGCAGGATTACGTGTTCCTGATCCACTTTTCCCGCGCCTGGGCACTGGCTGTCACCAAGGCCGAAACCATCGAGGAAATGCGCCTGTGCGCGGGCACGGTGAATGCGCTGATCGACGATGAAATGTCCCTGCATGTGCAGCTGTGCGCCAAAGCCGGAATTTCCGAGACCCAGCTGTTTGCCGCCACCGAGCGGACCGAGAACCTGGCCTATACCCGCTATGTTCTGGACGCCGGCCACAGCGGGGATTTCCTGGATCTGATGGCCGCGCTGGCCCCTTGCGTGATGGGCTATGGCGAGATCGGCGCGCGGCTTCTGGCCGATCGCAGCTCGGACCTCTATGCCGAGTGGATCCAGACCTATGGCGGCCCCGAGTACCAATCGGTCTGTGCCGATGTGGGCGCGCTGATCGACGGGGCTGTGGCGCTTCGGATCGGGGAAACCCCGGCGCAATCGCCCCGGTGGCAGGCCCTGTGCGACCGTTTCACCATGGCCACCCGGCTTGAGGTCGGGTTCTGGGATATGGGGCTGCGCCCGTGACATCTGTGCCCGTGACATCTGCGCCCGATCTGACCCTGCGCGGCGATGCCTTTTACGGCAGTAGCCCGGTGTTTCAGAACGCCGATCTACACGTGCCCGCCGGGCAATGGACCTGCTTGCTGGGCGGCTCGGGCGTGGGGAAATCCACGGTGTTGAACCTGTTTGCCGGGCTGGCCAGCGGGGTCACGTTTCGCGGAACCTGCGCGGCCAGCGATGGCCCGCTGGCGGGGCGGGTGGCGCTGATGGCGCAGGACGATCTGCTGCTGCCCTGGCGCGATGTGGCCGCGAATGTCGGGCTGGGCGCGTCCCTGCGTGGGCACGCGCCCGATCACGCGCGCATCCTGCGGGTGCTGGAGCGGGTCGGGCTGGCAGACAAGGCCACGGCCAAGCCCGCACAGCTGTCGGGCGGGCAGCGCCAGCGCGTCGCCCTGGCCCGCACCTTGATCGAGGACCGCCCCATCGTGCTGCTGGACGAGCCTTTCTCGGCGCTGGACGCGCGCACCCGCGCACAGATGCAGGATTTGGCCGCCGAATTGCTGCACGGACGCACCGTCTTGCTGGTCACTCACGACCCGGCCGAGGCCGCGCGCCTGGGTCATGTCATCACCCTGATGACCGCTGGCGGGCTCAGCACCGTCGCTCCGCCCGCCGGCCCCGTCCCCCGGCCCTTTGACGCGCCCGATGTGCTGCGCGTTCAGGCCACGCTTCTTACCCTGTTACGAGAGGACAGCTCATGCGACCAACCGACCTACTAAGGCAACAATCCCAAGCCGACTGGACCGCCGCCACCACGCATGAATTTACCGATGCTTTGGGCGCGGGCACCTTGCCGCCGGAAAAAATGGCCGGCTATCTGCAACAGGATTACCTGTTTGTGGATGGGTTTGTGCGGCTGCTGGCCTCGGCTATTGCCCATGCGCCCACCCTGGCCGATGGCGTGCCCGCCGCGCAGTTTCTGGGCCTGGTGACAAGCGACGAAAACACCTATTTCCTGCGCAGCCTTGACGCGCTGGGATACCCTGCACAGGCAGAGCCGGCCCCGCAAACCCTTGCATTCCAAGAGCTTATGACAATGGCCCGCCACTCGGGCCGGTACGAGCTGATGCTGGCTGTGCTGGTGGTTGCCGAATGGGTGTATCTGGACTGGGCCGCCCCGATGGAACAACGCGCCGCGGATCTGCCGTTTTGGCTGGGCGAGTGGATCACCCTGCATTCCGGCCCCGGTTTCGAAGGGGTGGTTGCCTATTTGCGCGGACAGTTGGATCAGATCTGGCCGCACCTAGCCCCCTCCGCGCAAGACGACGTGCAACGGCTGTTTGCGCAGACCGTCGCGGCCGAGCGCGCGTTCTTTGATGCCGCCTGGGCCGGCTTCGCGGTGGCCACATGAAAATCACCCAGCTAAAGGCCTGGCAGGCTGGGCTGGCCTCGGCCGGGCTGGCGTTGCTGATCTGGCAACTGGTGGTCTGGCTGGGGGATATGCCTCGTTTTATCCTGCCCGGCCCGGCCCTGGTGGCCGAGACCCTGTGGACCAGCCGCGCGCTGATCGCCCAGCACGCAGCCATCACCCTGTCCGAGGTTCTGCTGGGCCTGACCCTGGGCGCCATCCTGGGCGGGATAACGGCGATCGGTCTGGCGGTTTCACCGGTGGCGCGGGCCCTGATCCGCCCGATGCTGGTGTTCAGCCAGGCGGTGCCGGTGTTCGCGCTGGCCCCGTTGCTGACACTGTGGTTTGGCTATGGGCTGTGGTCCAAGGTGCTGATGGCGCTGATCATCATCTATTTCCCGGTTACCTCATCGTTTTTCGATGCGTTGATGCGGCCTCATCCCGGCTGGCTGGGTCTGGGGCAGGTCATGGGCGGCACCCCGGCGCGGCTGCTGTGGCATATCCGGATTCCGGCGGCCCTGCCGGGGCTGGCCTCGGGGTTGCGGCTGGCGGCGGTCTATGCCCCCATCGGCGCGATCATCGGCGAATGGGTGGGCGCCAGCAAAGGCCTGGGCTATCTGATGCTGCTGGCCAACGGACGCGCGAAAATCGACCTGATGTTTGCGGCCTTGCTGGTGCTGGCGGTGATGACAGTGGCCCTGCACGCAGCCGTGAACGCCCTGGCGCGCCGGTTTCTGGATGGCCCGGACGCGTGACAGGCTGAATTTAGGCCAAGCTGGGTTTAGATAAGGCTGAATTCACACAAGGCCGGTAGGATCGTTGGTACGGGCGGGGGGACTTGAACCCCCACGGGCATATGCCCCACGGATTTTCATACCATCTACGGTTTTCACCGCCGCCCGGATGGGCGTTTGTGGTCTGGACTATCCCTTCACCCTAGCCGAAGCCTTAGGCGCTGCCCGTCTAGTCTCTACACCTTCCCCTTTCGGGGCTTGGCTCGGGATTGCCATTTCACAGGTTTCCCCGAATTTGAGCAGTTCTACACCAGAGTTTCCAACCGGCGCACTCAATCTATAAGTCCGATGCGTCTACCATTCCGCCACGCCCGCACGAAGCCTTTCTATAGTCCGCGCTGATCCTGAGGCCAAGCCATTTATTCGCCCCCGAACGCAACGCGAGGTTGCGATGCGCCGGATCCCGCCGGGCCGTCAGTCGCGGCTGCGGATCACCTTGGCGAAACGGTCAAAGATGTCCCCATTGGCGACGATGATGTCGCCGTGCTCCAGCGGGTCATGGCCCTCGCGGATGGGGCCCAGCATGCCGCCTGCCTCGGTTACGATCAGCGTGCCGGCGGCGATGTCCCAGATGTTCAGCTCGCGTTCCCAATAGCCATCATAGCGCCCCGCGGCGACATAGGCCAAATCCAGCGCGGCCGAGCCAAACCGGCGCACGCCCGCGCATTCGGGCATGATGCGCGCCAGATCCTGCAAGGTGGCCGGAAGGGTGCGTTTGGCGGCAAAGGGAATGCCGGTGGCAAAGATCGCCTCGATCATCCGGTTGCGACCCGACACACGCAGACGGTTGGAATCGTTCAGCCAGGCGCCCATGCCCTTTTCGGCATAGAACATTTCATCCTTGGCCGCGTCATAGATCACGGCGGAAACGATCTGGCCCTTATGTTCCAGCGCGATCGAGATCGCCCAATGCGGCAGCCCGTGCAGGAAATTGGTGGTGCCGTCCAGCGGGTCCACGATCCAGCGGCGGGTGGGATCCTGGCCCGCGATCTCGCCGCCCTCTTCGCCCAGCCAGCCATAGGTGGGACGCGCGCCCAGCAGCTCCTCTTTGAGGATGTTTTCCGCGGCGATGTCGGCCTTTGAAACGAAATCCCCCGCGCCCTTCATCGAGACCTGCAAATTCTCAACTTCGCGGAAATCCTTGACCAGCGAACGGCCCGCCTTGCGCGCGGCCTTGATCATGATGTTGAGATTTGCACTGCCTTGCATCGGTCGGCTCCTGATTGTCCAAGCCGCGCCTATAGCGCCCACGGCCCTGTTTGCCAAGGGATAAGACGGCAAAACCGCTTTGCCAACCGTCAAGCACGGGGATGCACCCCCTGCCCCCCGAAATTCCGGCCGATTTTCGGTAAATCTTACTGGCGTTGCAGCTTTACCGCCTCGGTCCGGGCCAGCCGGGTGAAATGGGCGAAATAAGGCCGCGTGGCATCGTCCTGTCGCACCGCCGCATAGAGCCTGCGCGTCAGCCCGCCCTTGGTCAGCGGGCGGGTGACGTAATCCGAGTTATACTTGACCTCGCGCACCACCCAATCGGGCATCACCGCCACCCCCCGGTTCGAGGCCACCAGCAGCAGGATCATCGCCGTCAGCTCAACCCGGCGGATATTGGCGGGCTCGACCCCGGCCGGTTTCAGCAGCATTTTGAACACATCCAGCCGCGAGCGATCCACCGGATAGGCAAACAGCGTCTCACCGCGGAAATCCTCGGCCTCTATATAGTCCTTCTGCGCCAGCGGATGCTGGGACGAGGCCACAAAAACGGGCGAATAATCGAACAGGGGCAGGAATTCGACGCCCGGAATATCCTCGGGGTCCGAGGAAATCACCAGGTCCACCTCCTCCTTGGCCAGGGCGGGCAGCGCGTCAAAGGCCAGGTTCGGGCGGATGTCCACATCCACGTCGGGCCAGGCCTTGCGGAATTGTTCCAGCACCGGGAACAGCCATTCGAAACAGGCGTGGCATTCGATGGCGATATGCAGCCGCCCGGCCTTGCCGGTGACGATTCCCTTGAATTCTTCCTCCAGCGCGGCGATCTCGGGCAGGATTTTATCCGCCGCGCGCAGCAGCCGCATCCCCGCCGCCGACAGTTTCAACGGTTTCGAGCGCCGGATGAACAGCTCAACCCCGGTCTGATCCTCCAAGTGTTTGATCTGATGCGACAAAGCCGATTGCGTGATGTTCAACACATCCGCAGCGCGCGCCATGCCCCCGGCCTCGTGGATTGCCTTGATCGTCCGCAAATGGCGGAATTCGATGTGCATATGTGAGCGCGCCTCATGTTGGTGTTTAGTTTTATGAAGTTGTCTCACAAAGCGAAATCTGCGACAAGAGGAACCAACCTAAATATGGATAGACCGATGACCGTGCCTGCGATTTCTTTCGAATTCTTCCCGCCTCAGAACTTGGAGGCGTCGTTCCGCCTGTGGGATACTGTGCAGGTTCTGGCGCCGATGGCCCCGCGTTTCGTGTCCGTGACTTACGGTGCGGGCGGCACCACCCGTGATCTGACCCGCGATGCCGTGGCCACGATCCACAAACACTCGGGCCTGAACGTGGCCGCGCATCTGACCTGCGTGAACGCCACGCGCGCCGAAACTCTGGCGATTGCCGATCAATTCGCCGAGGCCGGCGTGACCGACATCGTGGCCCTGCGGGGCGATCCGCCCAAGGGCACCGGCGCGTTCCAGCCCCATGCCGATGGGTTCGCCAGCTCGGTCGCGCTGATCGAGTCGCTGGCCGAAACCGGCAAATTCAACATCCGCGTAGGCGCCTACCCTGAAAAGCACCCCGAGGCCGCAAGCAGCGCCGCCGATGTGAACTATCTGAAACGCAAATTCGACGCCGGCGCGGATGAGGCCCTGACCCAGTTCTTCTTTGAAGCCGAGACGTTTTTCCGGTTCCGCGATGCCTGTGAAAAGGCCGGGATCGACAAGCCGATCATCCCCGGCATCATGCCGATCGCCAATTGGAAAGGGGCGCGCAACTTTGCCCGCCGCTGCGGTGCCACCGTGCCCGCCTGGATGGACGAGGCCTTTGACAAGGCCGCGCGCGACGGGCGCGAGGATCTGCTGGCCACCGCCCTGGCCACCGAACTGTGCAGCGAGCTGATCGACGGCGGCGTGGACAGCCTGCATTTCTATACGCTGAACCGGCCCGAACTGACGCGCGATGTGTGCCACGCGCTGGGGGTCACCCCCAAAACGACCCTGGAAAACGTCGCGTAACGGGCTCTTGCCTGTCGGGCCGGACCGCGCCACCATTCGCATACGAATGATAAAGGGAGGCGCGGAATGACCGTTCGCAAGGTGGCGCAATCACCTCTGGATTTGCCGACACAGGATGAGATGCTGTCCATGTCGGGGCTGGAGGCCATGCAGAAAATGGCACGCGGGGACATCGCGGGCCCGCCCATCGCACATTTGCTGGGCTATCACCTGTCCGAGGTAAGCGAAGGCCGCGCCGTGTTCACCGGCACCCCCGAATTCGGGTTTACGAACCCGATGGGCACCGTGCACGGAGGCTGGTACGGGACGCTTCTGGACAGTTGCATGGCCTGCGCGGTGATGACCAAAGTCCCCAGGGGCAGCGTTTATACCACGTTGGAATACAAGATAAATATCCTGCGCCCCATTCCTTTGGGCACCGAAATCGAAGCGGTGGGGATCGTGCAGCATGTTGGCCGGTCAACCGGCATCGCGCATGGGGACATTCGCGGGGTAAGCGATGGCAAGCTCTATGCCACCGGCTCTACCACCTGTATTGTGATGAAGCTGCGGTAGGGGGCGCTGCCCCCCGGCCTGCGGCCTTCCCCCCGGAGTATTTCTGTCAAAAAGAAGCCCGATCCGTCTGTCGGCTGTTCTGAACGGGGAGGCTAAACGGGGCGCCACAGGGCCAGGCCGGTTTCGCGGTGCACGGCGGTTTCGTGCAGTCTTTCGCAGGGGGTGCGCCCGACCACGCGGCGGCGGCGTAGCAGGAACATTTTGCCCCAGTCCCGCCATGTTCCGACCGAGGGGGCCTGGGGATCGCAGGGAAAGCGCGCGTGCCAGTCTTTGGGCAAAGGCAGGCCGCAGGTTTCAGCGCGTTCCAGCATCCAGACCAGCGGAATGTTCGACAGCGGGCGGGCGGCATGGAAGCCGCCCAACTGCCCGCCGATATCGCCATGGGCGCCGGGGAACCAGACTTGCTCGACCTGTTTGGTTGCCGGGTCGGGACAATCCCACATCACCGGCTCGAATACTTGTCGGGTTTCGTCCAGCGCGAGGGCATGGAACCCGTGTCTGACCGAGGGCCCCAGCGCATGGCTGTGGAACGCGTGCTGGGGCTCGGACCATTTCCACAGGACCGGCAGGCGCAGGCCCAGAGATTTGACCGTATCCCAGACCCCGATCATCTGGATTTCGACCTTATCGTGACAATATTCGCGCGTGAACACCCGCACCGAGGGGCTGCCCGAGATGGTCTGATAGTGCCGGTAAGCCAGGGTTATCTGCCGCTCGGTCGCGTGTTCGGGGCGCAGCAGGCCGACCTGATCGATCACCCCCGCCAAAGAGCGCACCGCATAGGCCCCGCGTGAATAGCCCATCAGGAAAATCCGGTCTCCGGGGCGATAGCGGCTGGCCAGATAGCCATAGGCGCGGCGGATTTGCCGGTTGATTCCGCGCCCGATCATCACGTCATAGCCGCGCCGCCAGTCGTGAAACTGCAAGCCGGCCTCGTAATAAACAGAGACCTGCGCGCCCATTTCCGACAGCAACCGATAGGTCAGCCCGGCGTTAGTCTCGCGGCCCGGTTCCAGCGTGGACATGGTGCCGTCCAGAATGATCACATGGGTCAGGGGCCCGCGCGTGGTGGGCTGAGGGGCCGAGTGCCTGGCCCTCAGCCCCGGCCAGAGCCTGGCGAATATGCGTTTACCCAGTCGTTTCAGCATCTTGCAGGTATTCCCAAACGCGCATCGGAGTCAGCGGCATATCCACCTGCCGCACGCCGCGATCCCACAGCGCATCCTGCACCGCATTGGTGGCGGCGGCCATGGCGCCGACGGTGCCTGCCTCGCCACAGCCCTTCATGCCCATCGGGTTTGCGGTCGAGGGCACGGGTTCCGTTTCGAACCGGATGAACGGCAGATCGGCGGCGCGCGGCATGGCGTAATCCATGAAGGTCGCGGTCAGAAGCTGGCCGTCTTCGTCATAGACCGTGTGCTCCATCAAGGCCTGACCGATACCCTGAGCGACGCCGCCATGAACCTGCCCCTCGGCCAGCAAGGGATTGATCAGATTGCCAAAATCATCCACGACCGAGTAGCGCAGCAGAGCGACCTGTCCGGTGTCCGGGTCTACCTCGACCTCGGCCACATGAGCGCCATTGGGGAAAGAGCGCGCGGGCAAGGTGGCGGATTGTTCATGCGTCAGCAGATCGGCCCGCCCATCCTGGCGGGCCATCCGGGCCACCTCCAAAATTGTGGGGGTCAGGTTCGATCCGGGCGCGCGGAAGGTTTCATCGTCAAAGCGGACATCCCCCGCCGCGACGCCCATTTTTTCGGCCACATAGGGTGTCAGCGCCTGCACCATCGCGGCCACCGTCGCCAGCGTGGCATTGGCCTGCACCGTCACAGACCGAGACCCCCCGGTGCCGCCGCCCGTCCGGATCCGATCGCTATCGCCCTGCACCACCCTGATCGCATCAAAGGGAATGCCGGTCTGGTCGGACAGGAACTTGGCATAGACCGTTTCATGGCCCTGCCCGTTCGATTGCGTTCCGACATAGATGGTCACGGTGCCGTCCTCATTGAATTCAACCTTCGCCGTTTCCGAAGGATCGCCCAAAATACTTTCGATATAGTAACACAGGCCCAGCCCACGCAGTTTTCCGCGCGCTTCACTTTCGCGTTTGCGGGCGGCAAAGCCCGGCTGATCGGCAAATTCGCTGGCATGATCCAGCACGCGGGCAAAGGCGCCCACATCATAGGTTTCGCCCGTGGCGGATTTGTAGGGGAACTGATGCGGCGCGATAAAGTTGATGCGGTGCAGATCCCAGGTATCCACCCCCAGCTCGCGCGCGGCGCGGTCCATCATGCGCTCCAGCAGATAGTTCGCCTCGGGGCGGCCGGCACCGCGATAGGCATCGGTGTAGACGGTATTCGTATAAATACCCTGCGCGCGAATATAGGTGTCCTGCACGTCGTAAACCCCCATCAACACGCGTGAAAACAGCTGAGTCTGAATGATCTGCCCGAAATTCGAGTTATAGGCCCCGATATTGTTCACCGTGTCCACGCGGTAACCGATGATGCGGTAATCGGCGTCAAAGGCCAGCGCGGCGGTGCTGATCAGATCGCGCCCGTGGTGATCGGACAGCATCGCCTCGGTCCGGTCGGACATCCAGCGCACGGGGCGGCCCAGTGTCATCGCGGCATGGGCCACGGCATAATATTCCGGATAGGGCGGCGCCTTCATACCAAACCCGCCGCCCACATCGGGCATCGTCACGCGCACATTTTCAGGATCCAGATTCAGCACCTTGGCCATCTGCGCCTTGGGGGCCCAGACACCCTGCCCGTTATAGCACATATGCAGCCGCGCCCCGTCCCATTCGGCATAGCAGCCCCGCGGCTCCAGCGCGTTCACGATGACCCGGTTGTCATCCACCTGCATCCGCACCACATGCGCTGCGCGATCAAAGGCGGCCTGGCAGGCGGCCTCGTCCCCCAGGGCCCAGTCATAGGCGATATTGTCGGGCACATCGTCATGCACGGCCGGGCCGCCCGGCGCGCGATCCATCTTGGCAGGGAGTTCGTCATAGTCCAGCTCGATCAGTTCGGCGGCATCCTTGGCCTGCGCCAGGGTGTCGGCCAGGATCATCGCCACCGGCTCGCCGACATAGCGCAGCTTGCCCTGCGCCAGGATGGGCCGGTAGGGGCTGGCCCCTTTTGAGCCGTCCCGGTTCTTCACGGTGACGCCAAACAGGCTGCGTGTGATGCCTGCGGCCTGCAAGTCCTCGGCGGTCAGCACCAGATGCACGCCCTCGGCCTGGGCGGCTTCGGTCACGTCCAGCGTTGTGATCACCCCATGTGCCACGGGCGAGCGAAAGACATAGGCATAAAGCGCATCCTCGGGCGCTACATCATCCACATAGCGCCCCTGCCCGGTCAGAAACCGCAGATCCTCGACCCGTGTGACCGGCTGACTTTTCCCGAACTTCTCCATCCGCTCGCCCCTCTGTTTCCCTAAGGTCGAGCTTAGCGGGACAATGCGCCCTGTCCAGAGCCCCCCGCTATAATGACGCAACGGTGACGGGATCCCCCACACCATAGCCATTGAACCGGGTCGAGATAGACAGCGAATAGGCCCCCATCCCCGAGAACAGCACATAATCGCCCTCTTGCACCTCGGCCGGGAAGGCCACCGGATCGGGCAGCCGGTCCAGGCTGTCACAGGTCGGGCCGAACACCACGCGTCTGATCATCGCGCCCCCGCGCGGCTGGCCCTGCGGGTCGAACACATGCACCCGGTCACTGGCGCTGATGTCGCGCATTTCCGACAATGCGCCGTAAATCCCGTCATTCAGAAACACCGCCCCGTTGGGCCGCAGAGCCTTGATCCGCGTGGCCAGCGTAAAGGCCTCGGCCACCATGGCGCGGCCGGGCTCGCATACCAGTTCCGGCATCGTGGAAAAAGACGCCCGCGTCACCTGCCCGATCCGGTCAAAGACACGTTCCAAATCCGGGGCCTCGCCCAATCGGTGCGCGGCAAACCCGCCCCCCACGTTCAGCCGCTTCAACGCCACCCCGGCGCGCGCGGCCACATCTGCCGCCACGCGGATATAGCTGACCCAGGCCTCAGGGTCCGAGCATTGCGTCCCCGGATGGAAGGTCATCGCCGGGCTGTGCCCACGCGCGGCCACCTCGCGCAGCAGATCCACCGCCGCCTCGGGCCCGACGCCGAATTTTTCGCCGAAATCGTAAACAGCCCCCGCCACCGGAAGCGCCAGCCGCACCGACACTTCGATCGGCCCCAGCGGGGCCAGCTTCTCCAGCTCGCTCAGGCTGTCCACCGAGGCCGAGCACACCCCAAACCGCACCGCCTGCGCCACCTCGTCAGGGGTGCGCACCGGATTGTTGTAATGCAAAGCCGCCTGCGGGTTGGCCTGCCGCGCCGCCTCCATTTCTGCGGGCGAGGCCACATCGAACCCCTCGATCCCCGCTGCGGCCAGATTGACCAGCACCTCGGGGCGGGCGTTGGCCTTAACCGCATAGGTCACCATCCCCGGAAAACCCTGCAAAAACCGCGCGGCCTGACGCTGCAACACCATCGGACTGAAATACATCACCGCATGATCCGGCCTTTGCCGCCGCAAATGAGTCAAAGGATCCAACCAATAGGGTTCCGCGCGCATAAATGTAGCCTCCACATGCTGTTTCCCCCAGCCTGACCCAGTTTTCAGTCGATCCGAAGCGGCACACCGCCTATACTGACGAAAAATTCCGTCACATTGCAGGGAAAACCATGCCAATCGACGAAACAGACCGCGCCCTTCTGACCCTTCTGGCTGAAAACGCCCGAATGCCCGTCGCCACCTTGGCGCGCCGCCTGGGCCTGGCGCGTACCACGGTGCAGGCCCGCCTGGACAAGCTGGAAACCAACGGCACCATCGCCGGCTACACGCTGAAACTGGGTGCCGCCCACCGCCCCAGCCTGCGCGCCACCGTCCTGCTCAGCATCGAGGCCGCCGCCAGCCCGAAAATCCTCGCCCGGCTCAGATCCCAGCCCCAGGTGGACACCGTGCACACTGCCTCGGGCCGCTTCGATCTGGTCGTCACCCTCAGCGCCGACACCACCGAGGAACTGGACACCGTTCTGGATCGCATCTGCGAAACCTCGGGCGTGCGCAGCTCTGAAAGCCTGATCCACCTGACCACCAAACTCGACCGTCGCCTCTAACTCATGCCCCCGCAATTGAGTATTTTTATCAGAAAGAAGCCGCATTCCGTCATCTTCCCACCCCGCGCATCCGAAAATCACAAACTGCGCGTTTCTTTCTGATGCAAATACTCACAGCGCCCCGGTCCCGCACAGACAAACCGATGACAAGCGCGCCAAACCCGAGGACGCGGCCGCAGGCCAAGGACGAGACATCCTGCGCGCGCACCAGCGCGCTCAATCGGATCAAGCCGCTTTCCCTTCGCCCGGCAATTCGCTAGACGGGTGCGCAACTGATGATATGACGCGAGATCTGGATCATGGCGATGGAAAAGACCTTCAACGCGGCCGAAGCTGAAAACCGCCTGTACGAGGCATGGGAAAAGGCTGGCTGCTTCACTGCGGGCGCGAATGCAAAGCGCGCGGAAACTTTCTGCATCATGATCCCGCCGCCCAACGTGACGGGCGCTTTGCACGTGGGCCACGCCTTTAACAACACGCTACAGGACATTCTGGTGCGCTGGCACCGGATGCGCGGGTTCGATACGCTCTGGCAGCCCGGTCAGGACCACGCGGGCATCGCCACCCAGTTGCAGGTCGAAAAGATGCTGGCCGCCCAGGGCAACGCCGGCCGCCGCGAACTGGGCCGCGAAAAATTCCTGGAAAAGGTCTGGGAATGGAAGGGCCAGTACGGCGACACGATCATCAATCAGCTCAAGCGTCTGGGCAGCAGCTGCGACTGGTCGCGCAACGCCTTTACCATGTCCGGCGCCCCCGGTGCGCCCGAGTCCGATCAGAACGGCAATTTCCACGATGCCGTGATCAAGGTCTTCGTGGAGATGTACAACAAGGGCCTGATCTATCGCGGCAAGCGTCTGGTCAACTGGGATCCGCATTTCGAAACCGCCATTTCCGATCTGGAGGTCGAAAACATCGAGACCCCCGGCCACATGTGGCATTTCAAATACCCGCTGGCGGACGGGCAGACCTATGAATACATCGAGAAGGACGAAGACGGCAACGTCACCCTGCGCGAAACCCGCGATTATATCTCGATCGCCACCACGCGCCCGGAAACCATGCTGGGCGATGGCGCCGTGGCCGTGCACCCCTCGGACGAACGCTATGCGCCCATCGTGGGCAAGCTGTGTGAAATCCCCGTCGGCCCCAAGGAACACCGCCGCCTGATCCCGATCATCACCGATGAATACCCCGATCCCGATTTCGGCTCGGGCGCGGTGAAAATCACCGGCGCGCATGATTTCAACGACTACCAGGTGGCCAAGCGCGGCGGCATTCCGATGTACCGCCTGATGGACACGCGCGGCCACATGCGCGCGGACGGCAGCGATTACGCCACCTGCGCCACCCGCGCGCAGCAAATCGCGGATGGCGCGGATTTCGCTGAAATGGAAGTGGACGCGCTGAACCTGGTGCCCGAGGAATTCCGCGGGCTGGACCGCTTCGAGGCCCGCAAGCTGGTGGTCAGCCAGATCACCGACGAAGGTCTGGCCGTCATGACGACCGAGACCCGCAAGGATGACGAGGGCAACGAGGTCGAAGTCGTTGTTCCCTATGTGGAAAACAAGCCGATCATGCAGCCCTTCGGCGACCGCTCCAAAGTGGTGATCGAGCCGATGCTGACCGACCAGTGGTTCGTGGAAACCTCGAAAATCGTGGAGCCCGCGCTGGAGGCCGTGCGCACCGGCAAGACCAAGATCATCCCTGAATCGGGCGAGAAGACCTATTACCACTGGCTGGAAAACATCGAGCCCTGGTGCATCTCGCGCCAGCTGTGGTGGGGGCATCAGATCCCGGTTTGGTACACGTGGATACCCTCCGACTGGGAAGCGGCGAAGCGTCATTCCGAGTGGGTTAGAACTGTACTTGAAAACGCTACAGATGAGCCTCAAGAAGTCGAACAGCCTGAAGATTGCATCTTTGAACTTGTGCAAATATCGGAATGCGCACCGACGGAAGAAAAAGCCCTAGAGCAATTTCGAAGCCGCCTTCCTGACTACGTGGATATTTCTATTCAGAATCAATCTGGTACTATGATGCGTCCATACATGGGGGACCATCAGGGGGGCTCGAGCGGATTATTTGACGCTCAAGGTCGTTTCACAGCTTTTTGCGTGCGCGACCCCGATGTGCTGGACACCTGGTTCTCCTCGGGTCTGTGGCCCATCGGCACGCTGGGCTGGCCCGAACAGACGGACGAGCTGGAGAAATACTTCCCCACCGACGTTCTGATCACCGGCTTTGACATCCTGTTCTTCTGGGTCGCCCGGATGATGATGATGCAGCTGGCCGTGGTCGATGAAATTCCCTTCCATACCGTCTACCTGCACCAGCTGGTGCGCGACGAGAAGGGCAAGAAGATGTCGAAAACCACCGGCAACGTCATCGACCCGCTGGAGATCATCGACGAATACGGCGCGGATGCGCTGCGGTTCACCAATGCCTCGATGGCGGCAATTGGCGGCGTGCTGAAACTGTCCGAGGACCGGATCAAGGGCTATCGCAACTTCGGCACCAAGATCTGGAACGCCACGCGCTTTGCGGAAATGAATGGCGTCTATGCCAATGGCGCGCCGTCCTCGGACATCCCAGCGGCCACTGCCACGGTGAACAAATGGATCATCGGCGAGGTCGCCCGCACCCGCGAAGTGGTGGACGAGGCGCTGGCTGCCTACCGTTTCAATGACGCGGCCAACGCGCTGTATGCCTTCGTCTGGGGCAAGGTCTGCGACTGGTACGTGGAATTTTCCAAACCACTGCTGCTGGATGGCTCGGACGCGGAAAAAGCCGAAACCGGCGCCGTGATGGGCTGGGTTCTGGATCAATGCCTGATCCTGCTGCACCCGATCATGCCGTTTATCACCGAAGAGCTGTGGGGCAATACCGGCGAGCGCGCGAAAATGCTGGTCCATGCCGATTGGCCCGAATACACCGGCGCCGATCTGATCGACACGGGCGCGGACAGCGAAATGAACTGGGTGATCACGCTGATCGAAGAAGTCCGCTCGGCCCGCGCGCAGATGCATGTGCCGGCGGGGCTGTATGTGCCGATGCTGGTGAGCGGGCTGAACGAGGCCGGCAAAGCCGCCTGGGCCAATAACGAAGTGCTGATCAAGCGCCTGGCCCGGATCGACAGCCTGACCGAGGCGGCCGATTTCCCCAAGGGCACCGCAACGATCCCCGTCGAGGGCGGCACTTTCGGGATGCCGCTGGCCGATATCATCGACGTGGACGAGGAAAAAGCGCGCCTGACCAAGGGGTTGACAAAACTGGGTAAGGAGCTGGGCGGCCTGCGTGGACGTCTGAAAAACCCCAAATTTGTCGAAAGCGCCCCGGAGGAGGTCGTGGCTGAAACCCGCGGCAACCTGGCGCTGAAAGAGGCCGAGGAAGAGAAGCTGAAACTGGCCCTGGCCCGTCTGGAAGAGCTGGGCTGATCATAGATCAGCCTCGCCTGCGGCGGGCGGGGGGGGCCGGCCTGCGGCCGGCCCGGCATCACATGACGCGAGGAGGTCGTTCAGTTTCGCTCAGCGGAATTTGGGCGCGCGGTTTTGCATGTTGGCCATGATGACCTCGACCTGATCGGGCTTGCCGATCAAATCGGCCTGGGCGCGGCTTTCTTCGGCCAGAACAGCAACGTCATCCGCACCGCTTTCGGCAAAGGCGATCAGGCGCTTGGCGGCGCGCAGCCCTGACGGGCTCTGGCGCGTCATCCGATCGGCCAGAGCCATCGCGGAGGCCAGCGGATCGTCGGCCAATTCGGTGACCAGCCCCATTTGCGCGGCCTCTTTGGCACCGATCTGATCCGCCGTGTAGATCAGTTTGCGCATCACATCCGAGCGCAGCAGGCGCGGCAGCAGAACCATGCCGCCCATATCCGGCACGATACCCCATTTCATCTCCATCACCGACAGGCGCGTTTCGGGATGCGCGATGCGGATATCGGCGCCCAAGGCCAGTTGCAGACCGCCCCCATAGGCCACCCCATGCAGCGCGGCAATCACCGGCACGGGCACCTGCCGCCAGACCATGCTGACCTGTTGGAACAGGTTACAATCGCCATGGGTGCGCGGCATCAGCAGTTCGACCGGGTCGGCCCCGGCAAATTTTGTAAAGTTTGACGTATCCAGCCCCGCGCAGAACCCCGGCCCCTCGCCGGACAAGACCACCGCGCGCACATCCGAGCTGCCTCGCAGGCTTTCGCCAGCGGCGACGATGGCCTCCATCATGTCAGTGTCCAGAGCGTTCATCTTATCACCACGCGTCAGCGTGACACGGGCGATGTGGTTCTCGGTTTCAATGGATACGCGGGCCATGGTGTCTCCTCCGGTTTTGCGGTCAGTATCGGGCAAAGCTCGCTGAAATCTACCGAAACGTGGGGGCAGTTTGACGGCCGGCTATGGCTTGCCTCGGGGTGGGGCTTGCGATTATCTGGGCCCATGACCGGACCACGCTACACCCCGCTTTGCGACTCTTTGCCCGCCACCGTGCCCTTTGTCGGCCCCGAAGCGCAGGAGCGCGCCAATGGGCGGCCGTTTCAGGCCCGCCTGGGCGCGAATGAGAACGTCTTTGGCCCCTCGCCCCGTGCGATTGCCGCCATGTCGGACGCCGCAGCAGAGCAGTGGATGTATGGCGATCCCGAATCCTATGATCTGCGGCAGGCCCTGGCCGCGCAGCACGGCATCCGGCCCGAAAACATCGTCGTGGGCGAGGGAATCGACGGGCTGCTGGGCTATCTGGTGCGGCTGCTGGTGGCGCAGGGCGATTCTGTTGTGACCTCAGAGGGGGCCTATCCCACGTTCAACTATCACGTCGCGGGGTTTGGCGGCGTGCTGCACAAGGTGCCGTATCGCGGCGACCACGAAGACCCCGCCGCCCTGTTCGCCAAAGCCGCAGAGGTTAACGCGAAAATCGTTTACCTGGCGAATCCGGACAATCCGATGGGCACCTGGCACACGGGGGCCGATATTGTGGCCGCGATGGCCGAGCTGCCCGAGGATACGCTGTTCATTCTGGACGAGGCCTATGTGGAATTCGCCCCGAAAGACACCGCCGCGCAGGTGGAGATCGAAGACCCTCGACTGATCAGAATGCGTACGTTCTCAAAGGCTTATGGGATGGCTGGCGCGCGTGTCGGCTATGCCCTGGGGGCGCAGCCGCTGATCACCGCCTTCAATAAGATCCGCAATCATTTTGGCATGAACCGCGCGGCGCAGATCGGGGCGCTGGCCGCTTTGGCCGATCAGCAATATCTACAGCAGACCGTTCAGAATGTGGAACAGGCGCGGGCCCGGATTAACCAAATCGCCACCGCAAACGGCCTGACCACCCTGCCCTCGGCCACCAATTTCGTGGCGGTGGATTGCGGCCAGGACGGGGATTTCGCCCGCAAAGTGCTGGCCGAACTGGTGAAACGCGGGGTCTTTGTGCGGATGCCCTTTGTTGCGCCGCAAGATCGCTGCATCCGCGTCAGTGCCGGCCGCCCCGAAGATCTGAACCTGCTGGAGGTGACGCTTCCGCAGGCACTGACGGCGGCGCGGGCGCTCTGATCACAGGGTTTTCATAGGTCGTTTACCCGATCCGCGCTATGATCCTGTGCAAAGAGGCCCTCATGCGCGAAGCACCCAACTACACCAACGCCGCCCTGATCATGGGGCTTGTGAACCTGCTATGGATTTTCGGCCTGGTCTGGAGCCTTTGGGGACTGCCGGTCGTGCTACTGCTGGCGGCAGGCCTGAACGCGCTGATCGACCGGGCCGGACGCGGGGCCTAGCGGGCCGCGATGACCCTGGCCGCGGCCTCCAGCGCGCCGGGGCCATGCGGGATCTCCAGCGCGGCAAACCCGGCCTGAATCGTGCCCAGCAACCCCATCACCATCTGCGCATTCAGATGCCCCATATGGCCGATCCGGAAGAAGCCGTCGCCCTTGGGATCGCCCGGCTCGTCCATGCCCAGACCGATGCCCAGGGTCAGGCCGGCCTCGTGTTCTGTCCAGCGGCGCAGAGCCGTCCCGTTCGGCGCGCCTAAACGCAGAGCCGTCACCGCATGGCTGCGCTGCGCGGGATCGGCGACGTTCAGCGTCAGCGGGCCGCCCGCCCCCCAGGCCTCGGCTGCGGCCCAGATCGCGCGGGCCAGCGTGGCGTGACGGGCCCAGACATTTTCCAAGCCTTCGTCCTGTAGCATCTGCAACGCAATGCGCAGACCATACAGGTGATGCGTTGGCGCAGTGCCGCCGAAATAGTGATAGAACATCTCGGGCTGATAGCGCGGCACCCAATCCCAATAGCGACTGACACGCGCCATCCCCGCACGCGCTTGGGCGGCACGCTCGTTGAAAAACACAAAGCTGATCCCCGGAGGCACCATCAGCCCCTTTTGCGACGCTGCAACCATCACATCGACGCCCCAGCCATCCATTTCGAACGGATCGCACCCCAGTGAGGCAATGCAATCGGCCATCAACAGGGCCGGATGCCCCGCCGCGTCCAGCGCCGCGCGCAGCCCGGCAATGTCATTGCGCACCGAGCTGGACGTATCCACATGCGTGGCCAGAACCGCCTTGATCCGATGGGCGGTATCGGCGCGCAGGGCGTCCTCGATCCGGGTCAGATCAAAAGGAGCGTTGCGGCCGAAATCCAGAATCTCTGTCTCGATCCCTAGCCCCTGCGCCATGTCGGCCCAGCCATGACCGAACCGGCCCGTTGCGGGCACCAGCACCCGATCGCCGGGGGCCAGCACATTGGACAGCGCGGCCTCCCATGCGCCATGCCCATTGGCGATATAGATGGCCACATGATGATCCGTCCGGGCCACATGTTTCAGCCCCTGAATCAGCGTGCCCATCATATCGACCAGCTCGCCCTCATAGATATTGGGCGCGGCGCGGTGCATCTCGCGCAGTACCGCGTCGGGCATGACGGAAGGGCCGGGAATGGCCAGATAGGAACGACCGTTGGACAGGTTCATAAGGCAGGCTCCGTTACACGAGAGGCCGAGAGTATCCCCCCCGCGCCCGCCGTCAATGCCGCAATTCTACGGGCCCCGGCCCGCGCGTCACTCTGCGGCCTCCAGCGCTGCATTCAGCTGCGCCTCGATGGCGGCGATCTGGGGTTCGCCCCCGTCGGGCATCGCGCCGCGCACGGAATTGAGATCGCTGATATAGCCTCGGATCTGCTCGCGGATCGACGCCAGATTGCCATCGGGGATCACGCCCGCCGCCCGCATCTGCGCCTCGGTCGCGGGCTGTTTTTCCGGCAAAGTGTTGATGTCGGCCACACGGTATCCGGCGGTAAAAGTCTGCCCGCGCGAAAACCACGCACGGTAATTCGGCACCACCACCAGCCCCTGCGGCTGCGGCCCCAGACCCGCCGCATAAAGCCGCTGCAAACAGACATAGTTTTCCGCCACCCGGCGCGTCACGGGTTTTGTCAGTGCGGCGCGCCAGACCTCTACAGGTGTCTTGCTGGGCTTGTTCAGATAGCCGGCCAGGATGGCCTCGCGTTTTGGGGATTTGTAATAGATGCAATGCACCTGCCCGCCAACCGAATGCAGCAGTTTCAGCCGCTCTGCGGGCACATAGATGGCCCAGGCGCCCCAATACAGCTTGCGCCAGCGCCGTCCGATCGTGCCACGGAAAAACCGCAGCCGGACACGAGGAATGACATCTATCTGGATCTCTGCCATTTCCGGCCTCTTTACTTTGCGCAATGCCCTGCACATATGGCGTGCCTGCGCGGGTGTCAAAGCCCCGGCGCTTTTGCCTGCGCTTGCCAGTCCGACGCCCAAACACTACAAGACCCGACGAAACAGCCACAGGATGCGCATGAAACCGCTGGCCAAATTCAAGCAATGGGAACGCAGCCTGCGGCTGAAAACGGATTACGACATCTCCGATCCGGCCCAACGCGCCCGCGCGATGCGCGACTATCACTGGCTGGATCATGCGATCCTGCGCTATAACTGGCACAATTTTTTCCAGATCGCGCCGGGGGTGTATCGGTCAAACCAGCCGGTCCATGCGCGGTTTGTCAAATATGCGCAAATGGGCATCAAAACCGTGATCAACCTGCGCGGCGAGGCAACCCACGCCCGCTACCTGTTCGAGCGCGAAAGCTGCGACGCCCTGGGCCTGAAACTGGTCAGCGTTCCGTTGAAGGCACGCAAAGCCCCCCCGGTGCAAAGCCTGCTGGATCTGATCGCGGTCTTTCGCGCCGCCGATAAACCCTTGATGATGCACTGCAAATCCGGGGCAGACCGCGCCGGGCTGGCCGCAACCATCTATCTGCTGGTGATCGAGGGCCAACCCGTGGCGCAGGCCCGCCGGATGCTGTCACCCCGCTATATCCACTTCAAATGGACGAAAACCGGCGTGCTGGATCATTTTCTGGACAGCTATGCTGCGGCCAATGCCGTCCAGCCGATTGACTTTGAAACCTGGGTCGCCACGCAATACGATCCGGTGCAGATTCAAGCGGAATTCGACGCCCACAGAAAGGGCCGCGCATGAGCAACCCGAACGATTCCTCGGTTCACCTGCTGGGCTGGCTGTGGCGCAAGTATCTGCATAAACACCTGTGGCTGTTGCTGGCCGCGCTGGGGTTCATGGCTTTGGAAGGGTCGATGCTGGGCGCGCTCAGCTGGATGATGGGCCCGATGTTCGATCAGGTGTTCGTTGCCGGGGATCACGGCGCGATCTGGTGGGTCGGCGGGGCGATTCTGACGATTTTCATCGTCCGTGCGCTGGCCTCGGTGGGGCAAAAGGTGCTGCTGGCGTTGATCTCGCAACGCTCGGCCGCCGATATGCGCACCGAACTGCTGGACCACATGATGGAGCAGGACAGCGCCTTTCACCAAACCCACCCGCCCGGTTTCCTGATCCAACGCGTGCAAGCGGATGTCGAGGCCGTGGGCCAGGTCTGGAACGCGATCATCACCGGCGCCGGGCGCGATCTGGTGTCGCTGATCATCCTGATGGGCGTGGCCCTGTCAGTGGATTGGCAATGGACGCTGGTCGCCTGTATCGGCACGCCGATCATGGTGCTGCCCTCGGCCATCGTGCAGAAATTCGTCCGCCGCCGCGCCCGCGAGGCCCGCGATTCCGGTGCCAAACTGGCCACCCGCCTGGACGAGGTGTTCCACGGCATCATCCCCGTGAAACTCAATCGGCTGGAGGGGTATCAATCCAAACGCTACCGCGACCTGACCGGCGATCTGGTCCGGGCTGAGGTGAAGGCCAAACTGGGCGCTGCCTCGATCCCCGGTCTGATCGACATCATGGCCGGGCTGGGCTTTCTGGGGGTGCTGGTGTTTGGTGGGGCCGAGATCATCGCGGGTGAAAAAACCATCGGCGAATTCATGTCCTTCTTCACCGCCATCGGCTTTGCGTTTGAACCGCTGCGCCGTCTGGGCTCGGTCACTGGGATCTGGCAAAACGCCGCCGCCGCGATCGAGCGCATCAAGGAATTGCTGGACACGCAGCCCAGCCTGACCAGCCCTGCCCTGCCCAAACCCGCCCCCAAGGGCACGCCGGAAATTCGGCTGGAAAACGTCCACCTGTCCTACGGTGACACCAAGGTTCTGAACGGCGCGACCCTGCTGGCCCCGGCGGGCAAGACCACCGCGCTGGTGGGGGCCTCGGGCGCGGGGAAATCCACTGTTTTCAACCTGCTGACCCGGCTGGTGGACCCGCAGATGGGCAAGGTGCTGATCGGCGGCACCCAGGCGCGCGATCTGTCTCTGCCGGACCTGCGCGGGCTGTTTTCCGTGGTCTCGCAGGACGCCGCGCTGTTTGACGAAACCCTGCGCGAAAACATCCTGCTGGGCCGTACGGATGTGACCGAGGACCAGCTGGCAAAGGTGCTGACGGCCGCCCATGTGCAGGACTTCCTGCCCAAACTGGCGAGCGGGCTGGACACGCCCGTGGGCCCGCGCGGTTCGGCCCTGTCGGGGGGGCAGCGCCAGCGCGTCGCCATCGCCCGCGCCCTGCTGCGCAACACCCCCGTGCTGCTGCTGGACGAGGCCACCTCGGCCCTCGATGCCCAATCCGAACAGGTCGTCCAAGAGGCGCTGGATCAACTGGCGCGCGGCCGCACCACGCTGGTCATCGCCCACCGTCTGAGCACCGTGCGCAACGCCGACAAGATCGTCGTGATGGACAAGGGCCGCGTGGTGGACGAAGGCACCCATGACGACTTGCTGGCGCGCGGCGGCATCTATGCCGACCTGCACGCCCTGCAATTCAAGACCGACGGCCCGACCGCCGATAGTCTTGCTCAAGCCGCGCAGGATCAGCGCCGCAAAGGTAACGGCAAAGCAGCCAGAGGTTCCGGCGACCCCGGCGAAACCAGCCTTCTGTCTCGTATCTCTCGGCGCTTGTTCGGGCGGTGACGGGCAGCGCGCGCAATTGCCCGCGCAAGGCCCGCACCAGGGCCACGTCCTCCATCAGGGGGATGTCCGGCACGCCGCCTGCGGCCTCCAGCACTGCGCGCGGCACCACCAGCCCCTGATCGCCATAGGGCAGGCCAAACCAGCGCGCCCGCCGATTGGCCCAGCCGGCCACCCATGTTGCGGCCAGTCCCTGCGCGCGGAATCCCAGCCGGAAATACCCTGCCCCGCCCGTCTGCATATGCGCGATCACGGCCTCGGACCAGCCGGGCTCCAGCACCGTATCGGCGTGCAACAGCATCACCCAGTCGCCCTGCGCCGCCGCCACCCCGCACCGCAACTGCCCCCCGCGCGAGGCCGGGCCGCGCAGCACAATCGCGCCCACTTCCTCGGCGATGCGCACCGTCGCATCCCCCGATCCCCCGTCCGACACCACCAATTCACGGATCAGCCCGGCCTCCAGCCCCTCCATCAGGGCGGCCAGACAGGCGGGCAACGCCTTTTCCGCGTTCAAGGCCGGTATCACCACGCTAAGTGCTGCGCGCATTTTCGCATCCCCTGTTGTCCTCGCGTTCCCAGCCTATATTAAACTCTGGCGCAGGACGGGAGAGTAAAATGTCACGCAAGATCATCCGCATATCGGGCAGCGACACGCAGCATTTTCTACAAGGGCTGGTGACGAATGATGTCAGCCGCTTGGCCGATGGGCCGGTTTACGCGGCGCTGCTGACGCCTCAGGGCAAGTATATGGCCGATTTTTTCCTGGTGCAGGACGGGGCGGACGTGCTGCTGGACATGGACGCGGCGCTGGCGCCGGCGGTGTTGCCCCGGCTGAACATGTACAAACTGCGCGCGGATGTCAGCCTGACGGAAACCGATCTGAAGGTGTCCCGCGGCACCGGAGAAATGCCGCAGGGGGCCGTGATGGACCCGCGCCACGATGCGCTTGGCTGGCGGCTCTATGGGCCCGAGGGCGGCGATGACGGCACCGATTTTCAGGCGCTGCGCGTGGCCCATTGCATCCCCGAAACCGGGATCGAGCTGACACCGGACACGTTCATCCTTGAGGCCGGGTTTGAGCGTCTGCACGGCGTGGATTTCCGCAAGGGCTGCTATGTCGGCCAAGAGGTAACCGCCCGGATGAAACACAAGACCGAGCTGCGCAAAGGCCTGGCAGTGGTCGAGATCCAGGGCGCGGCCCCCGTGGGCACCCCGATCATGGCTGGCGCAAAAGAGGCCGGCACCCTGTTCACCCAATCGGGCGGCCGCGCCATCGCCCACCTGCGTTTCGACCGCGCCAAGGGGCCGATGACGGCAGGCGATGCGACGCTCAGCTGGCCCGGCTGACATCACAATAGCAAAAAGCCGGGCAATCACCCGGCTTTCGCTCGACCTCCTCCCAGAGGTTCGGCCAATGTCTGGCCTTCAATCAGGCGCGTTCGGAATATTCCATGGTCTCGGTGTTGACCACGATGTCTTCGTCCTGGCCCACGAACGGCGGCACCATCACGCGCACGCCATTGTCCAGAACCGCCGGTTTGAACGAGTTCGCAGCCGTCTGGCCTTTGACCACCGGCTCGGTCTCGACGATCTTGCAGGTCACTTTTTGCGGCAGGGTGACGTTCAGCGCCTCGGTCTCATAATATTCGATGACCACGGTCATGCCGTCCTGCAAAAACGGGCGGCGATCGCCCAGCAGATCGGCGGGCAGTTCGACCTGATCGAAGGTTTCGGTGTCCATGAACACCAGCATCCCGTCGTTTTCATACAGGAATTGCTGGTCTTTTTGTTCCAGGCGCACACGCTCGACCTTATCGGCGCTGCGGAAACGCTCGTTCAGCTTGGACCCGTTGCGCAGGTTCTTCATTTCGACCTGAGCGAACGCACCGCCCTTGCCGGGTTTGACATGATCCACCTTGACCGCGACCCACAGGCCCTTGTCATGTTCCAGCACATTGCCGGGGCGGATTTCGTTACCGTTGATTTTAGGCATATTGGCAAAACCTTGCTCAAAGGTTGATCGGAATTTGCTCGTTCCTATATCTTGTGTCGGCCCCCGGCGCAAGAAGACGAGATTTAGAAGGTGTTCGCGTAGAGTTATGCAAAATTTGCATGATAGCCATGCATCAAGAGCCTATCCGAATCACATTCAATCCGTCATAAGGAGCGCCACGCCTAAAAACGCAAGAGCAATAACAAAGGACGGATCATGAAAGATTTCGTTGACGGCACCGCCTTCAATAATGAGCAAGGTAACCGTGCCCGCAAACTGTTCGCAGCCGTTGTGTTGGCTGCTCTGGACGATGCCATTGCAGATGATAAAAAATATGGCAACGGGCCGGAACAAATCGCTCGCTGGGCGCGTTCGCGCGACGGCCGCGAAGTGCTGAGCTGTGCCGGCATTGACCCCAATGAACGCGTTGTCGAGGGGCTGATGGAATTCGTTGGCAAGGGAATCCGGACCTCGGTTGCCCTGTCGCGCGAAGAAAGCGAACGGCGCAATGCCGCTCAGCAGGCCGAGGCCGCCTGAGGCCCCGCCGCAAAACCTGACGAAAAACGCGCTCCGTGAATCCGGGGCGCGTTTTCTTTTGCCCTTTCGCCCGCCCCGCGCAGGCCCTACACCCAGATGGCATTGCAATCGGAGACAGCCATGGCGCGCGCGATCATGATCCAGGGGGCGGGGTCGAATGTAGGGAAATCTCTGTTTGTGGCCGGGCTGGCCCGCGCCCTGGCCAATCGGGGGCTGACCGTCCGCCCCTTCAAGCCGCAGAACATGTCCAATAACGCGGCCGTCACCGCGGATGGGGGCGAAATCGGGCGCGCTCAGGCGTTGCAAGCACGGGCCGCACGCGTTGCCCCGCACACAGACATGAACCCGGTCCTGCTGAAACCGGAAACCACCACCGGCGCGCAGGTTATCGTGCAAGGTCAACGGGTTGGCACACAGAAAGCCCGCGAATTCGGACAGAAAAAGCCACAGCTCATGCCCTATGTCCTGCAAAGCTTTCAGCGGCTTTGCGCCCAATCGGACATCGTGGTGATTGAGGGCGCAGGCAGCCCGGCCGAGGTAAACCTGCGCGCCGGCGACATCGCCAACATGGGCTTTGCCGAGGCCACAAATGTGCCCGTGATCCTGCTGGGCGACATTGACCGAGGCGGCGTGATCGCGCAGCTGGTTGGCACTCAGGCGGTGCTGGCACCGCAGGATGCAGCGCGGATTTGCGGCTTTGCCGTGAACAAATTCCGCGGCGATGTGCGGCTGTTTGACGACGGCGTTCGCTTTACCGAACAGCGCACGGGCTGGCCCAGTCTGGGGGTTCTGCCGTGGTTTGACGATGCCTGGAAACTGCCCGCCGAGGACGTGATGGACATTGCCTCGGGCGGGGGCGCGGGCGGGAATGAGACGCTGAAAATCGCCGTGCCCCGCCTGCCCCGGATCGCGAATTTCGACGATCTGGATCCGCTCTCGGCCGAGCCAGACGTCAGCGTGCAGATCATCGAACCCGGTCGCCCCCTGCCCGGCGATGCGGCGATGGTGCTGATCCCCGGCTCGAAATCCACCATCGCAGACCTGAGCTTTTTCCGCGCCCAGGGGTGGGATGTGGATCTACAGGCGCATCTGCGGCGCGGCGGGCATGTTCTGGGAATTTGCGGGGGATATCAGATGCTTGGCCGCGAAATTCGCGACCCCGAAGGGCTGGAGGGGCCCGCGGGCAGCCATCCCGGCCTGGGCCTTCTGGATGTCGTGACCACCATGCAGCCGGAAAAGCAGCTTGCGCTGCGCACGGCCACATATCTGCCGACGGGCGATCCGCTGCAAGGCTATGAAATCCATCTGGGACGGACCGAGGGCCCCGATTGCGCCCTGCCCTGGCTGCAATTGCACGACAGCCCCCGCAACAGGCCCGAAGGCGCCAGCAGCCCGGACGGGCAAGTGCGCGGCTGCTATCTGCACGGGTTGTTCAGCGCCGATGGATTCCGGCGGGCCTTCTTGGCCGACCTGGGCGTGCACAGCGCCCTAAACTACGACGATACGGTCGAGGACACACTGGACGCGCTGGCCGCGCATCTAGAGCAACACCTTGATATTGATCGGATTTTAACCCTGTCGCGCGCGCCGGATCATTCCAGTTCCTGACTGGCCAGGGCGCGGTGAATCTCGCGTCGGACCAGTTTGCGCACGTTTCGGGTGATCCGCTCACCCAGTGCGCCTTGCAGTTCCTGACGCACGATCTGAGCCACCAGATCACGCAGCATTTCTTCGTCCACGATGAAATCCGTTCCGGTGTATTCGGCGGTTGTGTCCGAGGGGGCATCTGCCTCAGGGGCGGGCGCCTCTTGGGGCGCGTCCTCGTGCACTGTCTCGACCGGCATCTCGATCTGGTCCGAAATCGGCGAGACCGTCGCCTCTGGCGCGTCATGCTCTTCAAGATGAACGAACTCTGCCTCGGGGACGCTGTTCATGTCAGAGGTCTGCTCCAGCAGTTCTTCGGCGATCGCGTCAACGGCGGCGTCGGTCACGGCGTCTTCCCAATCCAGGGCATTCACCGGCCCACCCGCATTGGCACCGCCCTCTTCGCCATCCTGTTCCCACTGCCCGCCGGTGTCGGAAATCACGGCTTCCAGCTCGGCGATGCGGGCCTCAAGATTGCGGCGGCCGGTCTCGTCCATTTCGACGCCGGCCAATTCGGCACTTTCCAAAAGCTCGGGCGGGGGCAGATCCTGTGCGGTGTCTTCTGCGGGGGTGGCCTCGGCTGTGCCGGGCTCACCGGACAGGATTTCCTCGGGCTGGACGGCATCCATCACGCGCAAGGCCGGCGTCAGCACCAAACGCTCGGGCGCGGACATGGGCGCCGCGGGGCGGTCCTCTTCGGAAACAAGACGACGGATCGAGGACAGCACGTCCTCAATATCTGCGTTGGTTACTGGATTCGACATAATTTCATCCACTCAGCCTCGGAGGAAGTGTACCCCCGAGCGCGCCCTCGCTCAACCGATGCGAAAAGTTTTATTTTTTCCCCAGACCTTGCAGCACGCGATCCAGTTTTCGGCCCTGCGGGCTGTTGGCGGCCGGCGCGCGTTTCACCTGGTTATAGTAGGCAACCGGATCATAGCGCTGCACGTTCAGCTTCAGGTGCTCGGTGGTCAGCAGCCCCATCGCCTGCAACAGCGCATAGGCGGCCACATATTCGTTATTGCGCGCCGCGATCAGGCTGGCCTGCGCGTCCAGCAGCTCTTGCTCGGCGTTCAGCACGTCCAGCGTGGTGCGCGCGCCCAGGGTGGCCTCTTCTCGGACGCCGCGGAAGGCGACGGTGGCGGCCCGGACCTGTTGTTCAAATGCCGCACGGGCCGCGCCGGTGACGCGCATGTTCGAAAACGCGGTGCCGACCTCGCGCTCGGCATTCTGCGTCGTGACCAGCAGATTCGAGCGCGCCGCATCGCGATTCGCGATGGCCTTGCGATAGAGCGCCGAGATTTTGCCGCCCGAATAAATCGGACCGCTGACATCAATCCCAACCGAGCCGGTCTTGGCAAAATGCGTGCTGTCGAAATTCTCGACCATTCCCAGACTCGAACTGAGCGACACGCTGGGCCCGGCCGAAGCCGCTGCGATCCGGACGCCCAGTTCGGTGGCGCTGACCTCGTGCTGGGCCTGCGCGATGTCGGGGTGATTGCGCACGGCGATGGCCTTGGCCTCGGACATGGTTTTCGCGGTGGCGGGCACCATCGGCGGCGGGGTCAGCGCACCGGGATTGCGGCCCACGGCGGCTTTGAAATACTCACGCGCGGTGACCAGATCACCCTGCGCCTGCGCATAGGAACTGCGGGCAGCGGCCAGGCGGGCCTCGGCCTGGGCAACGTCGGTGCGGGTCACTTCGCCCACATCGAAGCGGTCTTTGGCGGCGCGCAATTCTTCGGTGATCACCCGCACGTTGTTTTCCCGCAAGGCCACCGTTTCCGAGGCACTGCGCACGCTCATATAGGCATCCACGGCCTGGATCAGCACGTTCTGTTCAACCCCGACCAACGCGGCGCGCGTGGACAGAACGGCCTCTTTCTGGGCCTCGACAGACAGTTTGGTTTTGCCGCCATCCCACAGCAGCCATTCCATGCCCAGCCCGACGGTGACGCTGGTGCCGTCATTGGTGGAGGTCGAGGTGCCAAAAAGCGAGCTGGAGCGGCTGCGCGTCCGGCTATACGTCATATCCGCCGTCCAGCCGATCACCGGACGCAAATCCGCAACGGCAGCGGCAACATCCTCGTCCGCGGCACGCAGAACGGCGCGGTACTGGTTCAGCAACCCGCTGTTATTATAGGCAGACACCAGCGCATCGGCCAAAGTCTCGGCGCTGGCCGCAACCGGAGCCACAGCCCCCATGACAACGGCCAACCCACCGGCCGCCAAACGCTTGCGGAAATTCGAAATCCCCATCTTTCGCTCCTGCTCGCCCCTTTCGCGGGCTCTTCGTTGTCTCAAACCAGGTCTCAAACCAAAACCGCGCCCCTTTTGCAGCGGGCGCGGTTTGAAATCGCTTGCTTACAGGGTGAACGCCCGGTGACGTTCGAAACCGGGTAAGACCGGCGCGCCCGCATTGAAGGCAAATCTCCAGTTCATCTCGCCATCGATCTTATAGCCAATCCGGACAACACCCAGCTCGCCCTCGGCGAACAAAGCCGCGATCCGCCCGCCCTCTTTCAATTGGGCCAGGATCGCGTCGGGCATATGCTCGACCGCGCCTTGCAGCAAGATCACGTCATAGGGGCCATGTTCGGCCGCACCATCGCACAAAGCGCCGGTGTGCAGGATCACATTGTCGGCCCCCGCGTCAGCCAGCGCCGTCTGCGCCTCTGCGGCCAGTGTCTCATCTTCTTCGACGGCCACAACCGCCGCGGCCATCTTGGCCACCACAGCCGAGGAATAGCCCAGCCCGCAGGCCACATCCAGAACCAGCTCGTCTGCGGTCACGTCCAGCGCGTCCAGCATCTTGGCCAGGGTCCGCGGCTCCAGCACCACGCGCGCCCCGCCCAGGCCGACATTGTCACCGACATAGGCAGCCTCAACCTTGTCCGACGGCACGAAATCTTCGCGCGGGACAGACAGCATGGCATCGATGATCGGGAACTTGGTCACATCCGACGGGCGGATCTGGGTATCAACCATCATGGTGCGGCGGGCGGTATAGTCGGTCATCAGCTAAACTCGTTCGTTCAGAATCCTTGAGTCCGTTGTGTCATATTCTCAGCCAGGCAGCAACGGGCATGTCACTATAGCGGCGCGCCAGCTTTCGGACGGTGATACACTAGCTTTCGGACAGAAATTTTCTACATGTTAGCCCTGCGAGCAAATTGAGTTCGCTCGCAGGTTCCGGTTGGTCACACTTGTGGCCTAAAAAGAGCTGCCGCCTGAACCAGCTTCAACACCCGTTGAACACCCTCCTCACATGGCATTGCAGTGCCAACCGCAAGATTGGCCTCGCCGTTTCGGGCGGCGTCGGCTGCGGCTTCTATATCGGCAATCATGGCCGTCAGAAGGTCAGCCGCCTGATCGTATAAATCGGCCATCGTATTGGTCTCGGCCTTTTGACATCCCAAGGCGTAGGCATCTTTCAATGCCGCTTCGAGTTGCCACACCGCGATGTCGCCATAGTCCAGTTGATCTGAGTTCCGGGTTTCCAATGTTTCAAAAGCGGTGTGGCGCTGAGCAATCTGGGTGAGTTTCTGGGTCATTGTCATCGTCATTGTTCCTCTGTTTGATGACATGACATAGGTACTTTCCGGCGGATTGGAGCGCCTCGAAGACTGCTCTTTTCAGGCTGTTTCGATCACAAAGTTGCTCACGAAAAGCTCGCACCGTTCGCCCCGGCTTTTCGCCTGTTTGCCTATTGTATAAGTGGTTTCGACCCCTCGAATATGAAACTGCGCGAAACACTCCCGGATCTCTGGCACGTCATTGATGGACATCAGGAAACGGCCTTTCAACCTGGCCATCTGTTCCGCTAGGCACTCAAAGTCCGTAGCCGAGAACATCGCCTTTCCATAGTCGTCCTCGCAGCCCCAATATGGCGGGTCCAGGTAGAACAGCGTGCCAGGGCGGTCATATCTGCGGATGAACTCGGCATAGTCCAGGCACTCGATCACGACGCCTGACAGGCGCGCATGCACGTCCTCGAGCATGGGCTCCAACGTGGAAAGATTGAAGCGACCAGGACGATCCGGAGACACCCCAAAATTCCGCCCCGACACCTTGCCCCCAAAGGCGGTGCGCTGCAGGTACAGGAAGCGGGCGGCGCGCTCCAGGTCGGTCAGGGTTTCGGGACGCGTGGCCACCAGGCGGTCAAATTCGACCCGCGTTGTCAGCTGAAACCGCAGGGTGTCGATGAACTGCGGGTAATGACGCTGCAGGATGCGGAACAGGTTGGCGATATCCCGGCCAAGGTCGTTGATGACCTCAGCGCGGGGGCGCATCGAGCGGCGCAGGAAAATGCCGCCCATACCCACGAAAGGCTCAGCATAGGTGCTATGCGGTGTTGCGTCCAGAATCGACGTGATCCGCTTGGCCAGGTTGCGCTTGCCGCCGAGCCACGGGGCGACGGGGGCTGCGGGTTGAACCGGCGTTAAACTCATCTTGAAAGCTCCTTTCCGTCACGCTCGGGGCGTTTGGGTTGGGGGCTCTGGGGCCTCAGAATGTTGATTGTTTTGCAGCGCGGGCACTTGATCGAAAGGGTGCCTATCAGCGCGCCATTGTCCATTTTGAATAGCAGGCGGGCACATTTCCCGCAACGCTGTTCATCCTTCATTTATGCGACTCAGCTCAGTGTGGTGCCGCCCCTTTGGGGCAGGAGCGGCCTTGAGCTTTCTGGGGTCGGCGGGGGTGATTTGCACATCACTGTCCCCCGTGCGGAGACGTGTTGGCGCACGTCCCCGCCTCCTCTTCCCTTTAGAACTGCCCCTGCCGGACGGCCAGATCGTCGGCAAAGAACTTGGCCGCTGAGCGCTTGCTCAGATCACAGCCGTGCCAGCGATAGACGGCCATCCCCGGCGGTGCCGCCCAAATATCGCTGAAGCCAATGCGCGCCGCAGCCTCATTGCCTGCAGAAACCATCGGACCTTCCTTCGTATGCGCGCCGATCTGCACGCCATCCATCCAGAGACCACAATCATAATTGGCCCCGTTTTTCTCAATGGAGACGCCCAGCTGATAGACCTGATCTTCGACCAGAACGGGGTGCGGATTGGCCTGAACCGAAGCGCCGCAGACCGCCCAACGCAGATCGGACAGGTTGCTGTAGATCATGTATTGAACGGTGGTGAACGCGCCGCCCGAGCTGTCACCAGCGGTCAGGACGCTTTCGTTTGCGCCCGACAGGTCCGCGAATTTAACCCAGACAGACGCTGCATATTTGTCCACATCCGGTGCCAGGACAGACGCGGATGGCAGGAAAATGCGGGCGTCATCGCCCGTGGTGAAGATCAGGCCAGCGTCCCATTCAAGGACCTGTGTCCCCGGCGCCAGCCCGAAGTCCCCGGCAATGTCCGAGGTCACGGCGCTTTCGTTCAGATCGGCCAGTTGAGCGCCCACGCCGCCCGGCCCCTGGCTGGGCCAGCTATTGGGGTCCAGCGCATCGAACAAAAACAGCGTGTCGTCGTCGATGGCCTCATCCAGACGGTAGGGAATCGAGCGTTCTTCTGGAAAGTTTCCGCCGGTATTGAGATTAAGGGACATGTGATTTCCTCTCTTTTGGTGTCAGACCCAGGTGTCGTTGGTTTCGTTTTCGGTGATGCGGTCCACGCCAACGGTGGCCGCGATGCCATAGCCCGCGTCATTTAGGTGAATGCGGTCGGCAGCGGTCAGACTGGTTGGCAGGACACCATTCGCGATGTCCGCGTTGTCCGTGGCCGAGCCGTCGCCGCTGGCGCGCAGGATCGCATCAAGGTCGATGGCTGATCTCGGCCAGCGGCTGGCCATTGCGGCCCACAGATCGCGCTTGGCTGCGTAGTTGGCCGTACCGACATACTCATCCGGGCTGTCACGCGACGTGACCCCGTACAAAATGATGCGCGGGGCCTCGTTGGGGCGCGCTGCAATCCGGTCATCGAACACTTCCTGGATGGCATCCAGAATCCGCTCGTTGATTGCTGCCAGCTCAGCCGGGTCGGTGACCCCGCTGTAATCGTTCCGACCAACCCACAGCATCAGAATCCCCCCAGGTACCGGATTGGTGGGAATGAAGGGTGTGTCGGGCAGGCAGCGCACAGCAGTTCCTGCAGTGTCACGCGTGAACGTCTCGCTCTCTTCTGTCGAGGCCCCTCCCGAAACCGTTTCCCGGCGATAGACACCTGGCACCCCAGCCAGCGTGCCGGGGATTGTGACCACTTCTCCAGCATAGTAGCCGATATTCACCGACGCGCTGGTGATATCCACCGAACCGGACGCGGGGATTTCGTCGCCGGTGACTGTCAGCAGGCTGACACTTGCCCCAATGCGGGCTGCAATTTGTTCAGTATTCTGGCCTCCCCAGGCAAGTTTGGTAACCTGACGCCCTGTCAGAGCGGCCACCTGAGCAGGGTAAGTGGTAGCCAAGCTGGACGCTCCCGCGCCCTCCGTCAGGCTGTCGCCGGCGCACAAGATAGACAAGTCCCGCACATTGTTGGCCTCCAGAGCCGCGACCCGGTCAGCCAGCGTCCCGTCCAGCGCCTCGGTCACGTCCTTGCCCGCAAGAATCATCCGCGCCTTTTTCGTGATCCCAAAGCCGACCCGCCCGGCCGGGTCCCGCAGCGTCAGCGCATAGCCGCTGCGATCATTGGTCAGCTCCAGCCGTGCCATCCGGTCCAGCGCCGATTGCGTCAGCATGTCCGAGACATCTACGCCTCGGAAAATCATCTGGGCCTGCCAGTCGATGCCAAAGGGCGTGCGCGCCGGATCGCCACCCGTCAGGGCCATCGCCCACCGCCGATTGCTAACGATCTGTGCCGCTGCGCGCGCCTCAGCCTCTGCGATAGATTGCATGGTCGCGATCCGCCCGCCCGGCGCGTCAGGCGCTGGCGTGGGGGCCGTGGGCGCGCCGGTCAGATTGGGGCTGGCCAGCGGGGCCTTGCTCGCTACGACATCCGCCAGGATCGACACGGCTGCCTGTACAAAGGCGGTGGAAGCCGCCGTGGTACTGTTGGTCCCAGCCGCTGCGGTCGGCACTTTCACATTGCCTGTAAACGAGGGCGCGTCCAGCGGGGCCTTGGCCGCCAGCGCAGTGGTCATCGTCGCCGCAAAATCAGGATCGTCATTCAG
Organism: Youngimonas ophiurae (nom. illeg.); assembly: GCF_049803795.1. NCBI lineage: Bacteria > Pseudomonadati > Pseudomonadota > Alphaproteobacteria > Rhodobacterales > Roseobacteraceae > Thalassovita > Youngimonas ophiurae (nom. illeg.). The sequence continues at coordinate 314,315 of NZ_JBNAGJ010000001.1, read as the reverse complement.
CGCAGACGCCAGCTCGTTCAGCGTGTCCAGAGTGCCGGGGGCATTCTCAATCAAAGCGTCCAGAGCGGTCTTGATAAACGCAGTCGTCGCAAGTTGATCATTGTTGGTTCCAGGCGCTGGCGTGGGCGCGGTCGGCACCCCGGTCAGATCGGGGCTGACCAGCGGGGCCTTGGCTGCCAACGCCGCCGCCGTGGCCACGGACATCGGCAAATCGCCAATCCGGCTCCAGGTGCCGGCACCGGCCGCCCCGCTCTTTTTATAGACGCCGTTCAGGGCAGTATTCGCATCGCCCCAGACCGCGCCCAGGGTCGGCTCGTCCCAGTTCAGATCGGCCAGCAGCTCGGCCTGGGTGGTCAGGTTCGGCCCCGGAATGGACTGCGCGATGATCGCGGCCACCAGCTCAATGGCGATGCGCACGGTGCCCGCCTCGCCGTTGCCCAGCAGCTCATACACATTCGCCGCAGGGTCCAGATATTTAGTCGTTACGCCGTTGGGCATCTCGTGTCTCCGTTAGGTGATGGTGATTGTGAAAGGACCGGCCAGAGGCCCCGGAACGCCGTCGTCGTTCTGCGGCTCCAGCCAGAGATAGTGGGTGCCTTGCGCCAGGCAGGCGGCGGTTTCGAGATAGGCGATCACGTCATCGACCGCGCCGTCGAAATCGGCGCTGGCCAGCAGCTCGATCGTGTCGTTTCCGGTCACGGCCTGGATGCGGTCGCGATGATCGCCATCCACCGCGATATCCACGCCGGGCCGGTCTGATCCGCCCGTCAGGCGCGGGGTCACCGTGCCCGCCGTACGGCCTGAGACAGAGAGTGCCACCCGGTAATATTTGCCTGCCTCTGCAGACAGGGCCTGGCCGATCGCATCGGCGCTGCCGGCAGTGTGCTGAGCCACACCGCCCCCAATGGCCCAGCCCGCGCCCAGCGTCCAGGGCAAGGCATCCTCCATCTGCCCGCCTGCTATCAGATCGGTGCGGCCGGTATCCCCCACCGTCAGCGAATGGCTCTGCTGCGGGGCCACGGACAGCGCCGCGCCGACGGCGTCGGTCTCACGGTCCAGCACGGCCGAGGTCGACCGATAGAGCTGGACCTGCGCGGTATTCGCGTCCAGCCCGGTGGCAAACTGGATCAGCGCGCCGCCAAGAAGCGTGGTGACATTGATCGCATCCGCGTCCAGCGCGGCCGGGATACCCGCATCATCCGCGCCAACCGTGAGTGTCAGGATCGCGCTATTTGGCCCGGCCACGCCGGTGGCGCTGATCCCGCGCAATTGCAGCTCGACCAGGTCATCTGTGGCATAGTCATCCAGGCTGCCGCCGCCATTGGCCGCCGGGATCGAGACCGTTGTCCAGGACGGCGCGCCCTGAAGCCGATGATCAAGCTCATAGCTGGCCGTGGTGATAGCGCCGGCACCCGGCTCGATAAGGAAGGTAATCAGGCCCTCTTCGTCCGTGCCGTCCAGCCCCGACACGACTGAAACAAAGCGCGGGGCCGAGGGCTGCAGCAGGTTGTCGTCCAGCTCATCGCCCACGCGGCTCGACCATGCCGGGATGTCGGTGGCGTCCAAAATGGTGTCGATCTGGGGCGCGGCATCGACCAGGTGCAGGATCGAGCACATATCCTCGGTCGCCTCGACCGCGCGGACGATCTGGTGATAGCTCTCGCTGGTCGCAGGCCCAAAATGGACCAGATCACCGGCGCGCGGCATGTCCCCGGAGCCCTGGACTGTCAGCAATTGCGTCTCGCCGGGCGCTGTCTGAACGATCCTGACAACCGAGGTGCCGATCGCGTCCTCGGCGTCCGCATAGACACGGAACCGAATCGCGTAGCTTTCGCCTTCGGTCATAGTGACCAGCTCGTCCAGTTCGACCAGCCGCCCGGTGACCGATCGCACCCGGCCGACCGCTTGGGTGCGGATCAGCACATCATGGTTGAGCATCACATCATCGCCGCGCGTGGTGACCCGGACAGCCCCATCCTGCGTGGCCTGATAGGTATCGGGACGATGGATGGTCTCAAGCTGCCGCCGGCGCGTCTCACGCCAGACCTCATCGGCATAGACCTTGCCCGGCATCGGCAGGGCCTCTGTCAGCTCGATGTCGCCCTCATAGCCCGGCCAGCGGACGATACGCTGGGTCTCTTTGTAGTCATTGCCCGCGTCATTGAAGGTCACAATGAAAGCATGAGGCGGGTCGGTATAGGCTCGGTTCCATTTGAAGGCCCAGGAATTGCGCGGGTTGATATGATCGACGATCAGCGCGTCCTGGTCGGGCCGGTCGATCACCACGCCCCATTTGCGGCCGTCATGGCGCGGGGTCGCCCGGCCGGCGGCGGCGATCTCTGTCAGCACGTCGCGCAAGGTGGTGCCCTTGTCCTGCAGGACGCGATTATAGGTCAGCCCCTTTGCGATGCAGAACTCCGCAAAATCCTCAATTTGCGCGAAGTCCATGCCAGCATCCGTCGCCGGTTTGGGATTGGCCGGGCTTTGCAGAACGTAGCGATACAGGCTGGCCGGGCTTTGCGTTGCCCGGCTGATCCAGCTTTGCGTCGTCTCATCCCAATCGGGGCAGATCCGGCTGGCCAGCACGTTGAAATCGTCCAGCGCCCCGTTGAGCTGGTGGGTCGCTTTGATCCTGACAGCCACCAGGGCCAGCGGGCGCGGATAGGCCAGAGGATATTCGGGCCGGATGGTCTGGAGCGCCGCCCAGGAAACGCGCTGCTGGGCGCGGCTGTCGTCGCGCTCATCGGTCAGCATGGTCAGGCGCACCTGCCAGCGCGCGCGGCTGGGGAAGCTCCAGGAATGCTGACGGTAAAAGCCTTCAGCCTTTTTGGCTGACAGTTCCAGCTCCTCGACCATCTGCCATTCGGTGGCCTCGATCAGGCGCTGCTCGATGCGGACGCGGACAGAATGTGTCCGCTTGCGGCCCGATTTGGTGAATCGGATCAGACCGGCCGGAAAGGCCAGGATCACACTGGCCCCTGAGGCATCCGCGCCCGTCGTGCGCACAACCGGCGTTTCGATGGCTGGATCGTCCTCGATGACCTCGCCCAGATCGTCACGGGGCAAGGGCCGCGTCAGCTCGACGCCGATCTGTTCCTCGACCACCTGTCTGGGCATGAGGCTGATCGGCAATTCGCCCTCGATGCCGTAGCGGACCTCGGTTTCCACCTCGCCAAATTCTGACAGGCTGGTCTCGCCGATCCGCATGTCGGTAATGCTGAGTTCACCCTCGCCCAGCAAAAACAGGGCGCGCAGATACTGATCGTCACCCACGATCTCGGTGTAGGGCCGCGCGGCAAAGGGCGGCGCAAACCGGACGGTGCCCAGGACCACTGGCACCGCGCCATCCGGGTCGAGCCGGTTTTTCCAGCCGCTGATCGAATAGCTCGGGGCCGGGTCGTCTTGCTTGGGCGGCGGGATCAGCGCGTTCAGCAGAAGCTGACCCAGAATGGTGACGCCAAGCTGCACCAATGCGCCACCAGCCGTGGCCCCGATGCCTAAAGAAGATCCGACGGTTGCGCCAAATGTGCCGCCAAGGGCCACGGCGGCAACCGTGATCACGATCTGAAGAACAGAGCGCAGCGCGTCCTTGGCGGGGACAAGCCGAATGACAACCTGAACGCCAGGCTTCGGCCTCGCCTTGGACCAGTATTCGCGCGCCAGCAGGGCGGTGCCCTTTGCCGTGGTCAGCGAAACGCGCAACTGGCCCCATTGATCTTCGGGAACAGCCGGCAGCGCCTGGCGAATGATCTGCTCCACGCTCAGCCCGCAAGGCATATCCAGATTGAGGCGATACTGACCGGGGTCAATCGCCGTGGTGGCCAGAACATGAATCGGGACATCTTTCATCGCGCGGCCTCCGAGACGATTTGAACGGGGCGTTCAACAGCCCTTAAACGGTGCCGAAAATGCCCCGCGAAGCGATTGGACCAGGGGCCGTGGCGATAGTCCTGGTGTTTGGCCGCGTCCTCTGCGGCCATGTGGATCATGATCCCGTGACGCACCACGACGCCCAGATGCGTCGGCAGCCTGCCGCGCCGAAACACCGCGATGTCAAACGCGATGGCCGGGCCTTCGATTGGCACCCACAAGGGCGAAACCTGCGCCCCCTCGATCAGCGCCGCGATCTCGCCATGCTCCTCGGCCGAGCCATAACCAAGATAATCCGGCAAGGTGATGCCCAGCTCTTCAGCATAGATGATGCAGGCCAGGCCCCAGCAATCCGCGCCCTCGCGGGTGCGACCTAGATCCTCGTGGGGGATGCCGACAAAACGGTTGGACCAGGTCATGAGAACGAATCCTTGCGGCTAGGCGTAACTTCGGCCCCACTCGGAAGCATTCGAATCGAGAAAAATAGGAATGCGGTATGAAAGAAAAACGAGCGCCATACATTGATGACATCCGGCTTCACCTTGCCGATGACGCTGGCCATGCCATCCTTGCTGTTAAGCACGGCACTAAGACCACTGAACTCGCTGTGGCACCGGATACATTGATGCTGCTTATTGGCAAACTTCAGCACTTGAACGCGGAAATGGAAACACGTCGCAAACAAATCGACCCGAGCGCTGGAAAAGCTGGAGATAGCAGGCCTTTGACCGCCATTCGTCCCACATCTGTGCAAACCGCCAGCGTTCCTGGCACCGACGAGGCCGCAATCATTTTTGAGACCCGACAGGGGCCTCAGGCTTTTGCAATTCCGAGGGCTGCAATGACAGAGGTGGCTCAAAAATTGCTGCGCGAGGCAAAACGCACTCCGCAAAAACCGCCACTGAGCAGTTGATCCGCGCCCCCAATATAAACTCCCCTTGGAGATACTCGTCGGCCAATATGTTTTGGTATTGCATTTCGTTTTCCTCATAAGTGCAGCCCCGGAAATTTGGCGCGGGTCATCCTGCCGGAGGGGAAACGCTCAAGCTCGATCTCTTCACGGGACAGGGACAAGACGATCTGCGAGGCATCGCCCTCGGCCGATATCAGGCGCAGGTCCAGCCACTCGCCCTCGACCAGATCGGGCGAGGACGCCAGGACAACCGCCATGTTCACCGTGGCCTGATCGGTGAAGCTGCGCAGCACTTCGGTGATGCGGGCGTCCAGGTTTTCCAACACGATCTGGGAGGATGCCGGCGCGTCCTCATTGTCGTCGGGCACCACTGCGCTGGCGATGATCCAAAGGTACGGGTCACTCAGCGGGTCCGCCCCGCGCCAAGCTGATCGGGTTCCATAGGTCAGCGGGTCCGAGCTGAGGCGCTCGGTGTTGTCTGTGGAGAGCCGGATCGGGCCTTCAAGGGCCGGGTGGGCGATCTCGAACAGCACCACCTCGATCTCGGCCGAGGCCTGCTCGTCATGCGCCATCCGCGCGTTCAGGGAGACATGGCGGCTCATGGCATCACCACAACGGAGAATGTTTTGCGAAACTCGACTTGCCCCGCGATGCTTTCCTGCGGCGGCTCATCGCCCCAAGCACAGAGCCATGTCGCCGAGATCAGCAGCGGCGTGCTGTCATCCACCATCAAGGGCTGCCCGTCGCCATCGAGGAGCGGCCAACCGTCGGTGGTCGGGTCCGGCATCCAGAAGAGATGCGCGCCTTGTGCGCATTCCAGCCGATAGAACTGGTCAAAGACGGCCTTTTCCGCACGGGTCAGAACAACGGACAGGGTGACAAACTCAGCCACCGACGAAAAGCGGCGACGATAGCCCGGAGGGCCGGTTTCGTGCTGACGTTTGCGGCGCGCGTCCTGGGGCTGGGCATTCCAGGTCTTGCGCTCGGGGCGCGGGAGGGTATCGGGCCAGGTAGCAATCATCCGCGATCGATCCCCCTCTGTTTGAGACCATAGCGGCTGCCCATGACCTTGGCTGCCTTCCCGCCACGCGCGCCGGTGCCGGTCGCCACCGCATCGGACAGGACCAGATCATAGCGGCGCTGACCGCGCGCATCGGTGCTTTCCTGAATATGCATATCCAGCGCCGCCGAGCTGTTGTTGATCGGCGCGATGACCGGCGCAAAGGTGATGTTTGCGGGGGCGGCCGTCATCATTGGCCCCTGACGGGCGGTCAGTATCTGGCGTGTCAAGTCGGCGGGAATGATCGTGCTGGGGCCGGTATATTCAAGCTCGGGACCTTCTTCCCCGACGATCCTGACGCCTCCAGCATGATTGCCACCTTTGGCGAACCCCGGAATTTTGAACGCCTTGAATGCCGCACCCAAAAGGCTTGTAAGGAAAGAGCCGCTTCCGCCACCTCCTGACAAATTCTGCATCAAGGCTTGCCCGAATGTATCGAATCCCGAACCCAAAGTTCCCAGGCCCTGTGACGCCGTCCCAGTCGTTGCAGTGAACTTGGCCATGGCCGCCTCAGCGGCAGCCAGGCGCTGGTCCCAACCCAGACCGCCCTGTGGATTGCCGGGGCTCCACCCCGAGGGGCGCTCGAACCCGATAAACGCCTGGTTCGCCTCATAGACATTCTCGGAGGCCATCAAGCGCTTAAGTACCCCATTCTCGGAGGTCAGCAGCTCTTGCCAGGCGAACTCCAACTGAGCCTGCACATTGCCCAGGTTCTGCCGGCCGCCGATAAACTCAAACAGCTTTTCCGCCCGATCATTGTGCTGAAACAGGCCGAACGCATTTCCCCCATCGCCCACCGCCAGCGGGTTGAAACCGCTCTCGGCCGAGACGTTCCCAACGATCGCGGCGACCTGGTGTGGCGCGAGCCCTTTGGCTGAGTAAAAATCCCAGACTTGTTGCTGGATCGCGCCCGATCCCATCAACCCGGCGCGTGCCCCCATACCAGCACCACCAAGGCCCGCAGACGGTCCAGAAACTGCACCTGCGTTTAGCGTCACCATGGGGGTGGTGATCGACATTGCCGCCGCGGACATGGCGTTTGCCTTCAGCCCCGTGATCTCATTTTGATCGGCCCGGCCGGTCAGCCGCCCCCAAATTCCTTGCAGGCCGCCAACGTCACTCAAGGTGCCGTAGTTCGTCCCCAGGATGGCGTTTTTCAGGGGGTTCTTGATCGCAAGCTCGGCAAAGAGCCCCTTGATCTCGTCCCCAAAGCTATCCAGAGCGCCGGACAAATCCCCGTCCAGCAAAGCGTCGGTCGCGCCGTCAATCGCGCCTTCCGCCGCCGAGTGAACGCCATCCCAAGATTGGGCCTGGCGGGCCAGTTCGGCGCGCAGCTCTTCAGACGCGACCGCCTGCTCGCGAATCTGATCCGCATAGGAGCTGCCCGCATCAATTCCACGCTCGAGGATCGCCACCTCGGCCTCATAGAGCGCCAGGACACGCCGCCGCACCGTCTCGCTTTGACCGACTAGCGCGACCTCCAGTTTCAGCCGCTCGATACTCGCGGTCTGGTTTTTCAGAATCTGCTGAGCGGCGGCTGCCCGACCAAAGGGATCGGCGCTGTTCTGACCGTGGGTGGCCTCCCATTGACTGCGCAAAATACCTTTGGTTGCCTCAGAGACTTTCAGGGATTTTAGCTGCAGCTCGAATTCTTCGCGCGCGGCCTGTATCTGCAGGCGCTTGACCTGCAGACTTTCGCGGCCATGCTTCAGAATGGCCTGCGCGATCTGCGCCTCGCGTTGCAGGTCACCCAGCATGTCAGACGCCTGCTTTTTCGCCTGAACCGCCTCTACTTCGCGACGGCGTTCCCGCTCCAGCGTCAGCAGCCGGACGGCCTTCTCGATCTGATCGTGCGCAACCCCGGCCTCTTTCATCCTGGTACGCAGGGCGTTCTTGGCGTGTTCCGTCCGCAGCCGCTCAACTTTTACATGCCCCTCACCATGACGCAGGATCGCTTCTGAGATCGCCAGTTCCTGGTAAAGTGTGGTCATGTTGTCCTGGACTAGGCGTGCGCGCTCTGCAGCGGCCTCGCGCGATTTGGCCGCCTGTTGCGCTTCGAGCGCCGCAATTGCCTTTTGTGCCTCCGCGCTTTGTTCCTCGATGCCCAATTCATCCAGGCGCAGCATCAGCGCCTCGCGCGCCTGCCGGTTGCGCAGCGCTTCAACCTCGCGGCTGTTTTCACCATGCTGCAAAATGGTCTGCGACAGCGCCGCCTGTTTTTCATAGTCGGCAGTCGCCAACTTGATCTCGGCCCTGCCGCTGGCGTTTTCATCTTGGGCCTGCAGCTTGGTCAAATGGTCCAGGAGGGTCTGAACCTGAGAGATAAAAGCATCCTCTTCTTTCGAGATGCCACCGTGCAGCCCAGCGGCCTCCTGGACCCGTTTGTGCAGAACCTCCAACGCCTTGATCTGGCTTTCCAGCGATTGTGCATCGGCGGCCCATCGCATGGCGCTTTCGATTCCCCTCGCCGTCTTGTTTTCAGCCCGGCTCAGCCCGAACCGATCCCGGATTGTCCCCAGAGCAGAAGAGGCAAGGTCAGCTTCTTCGCCAAACCGAACACCCTGACTGGATGCCAATGACTTCAGGCTGTCAGTTGCCGATCGGGCCGCAGCTCGGCGATCCAAGGCGGCAATATCGGTCAACAGGTCCTTGGCAATCTTTGAGGCCGAACCGAACTCGGCCGTCAGATCGGCCGCAGACATCCGCGCGCGATCGCTGCTTTTCGCATAGGCGTCAACCGTGCTTTCCAGCTCGCCCATCACCTCCTGCAGGCTTTTTGCCTTTGGCGTGATCGAGCCAAAGGCCTGAACACCTGCGGCACCCAGCCCGATGATACCAATCGTCGCCAGGCTCATCGGATTGAGCATGGATTTCACGCCGGCAGCCATCGCGGAAAACGCCGCCTGACCACCGCCAAGCTGAGCCGTCATCTGGTTCATCTGCGTGCCCTGTTGCAGCGCCAGAACCATCGGATTTTGCCCCATCAAAGCCATCATGCCGATGTCATTGAACTGCGCCAGGTAATAGGCATTTGCCGCCCCGGCACCCCGCGCAAGCCGGGCATTCTCGGCCAGTTGGTCGTTCATCGGCGCAATGATCTGCGCGGCACTGGCCCGTGCCTGAGCCGCTTCGCGTTCGGTAATTGCACCCAGCTCCTGCGCCTCGGCAATGCGGCGCAGCTGGGTCTCATACTGCTGCGAGGCCGCAAAGATCGGATTGAACTGCGCGCGCACCTGGTTGAGCTGGTTCTGCCAGGCCTCGTTCTCGCGGCTGACTTTCATCAGAGCATCAACCTGTGCCGACAGGCTGGTTGTGAACCTGTCAGAGCTGGTCCCGGCCTGCCCCCAGGCCGCCGCAATCCCCCGCGCGGACCCGGTCAGGCTGGCCAGCTCCGCCTCCGCAGCGGCGCTGGCTCTCGTTGCCTGGGACAGATCACGGGTGACTGTAGACGCAAACCCCGAAAATCCGCTGGTACCGCCTTGGACTGTCAGACGGCTTGCGTCTTCTGCCTTTTTATGCAGGCCAAGGATGGCCCCCTGGACCTTCGCGATCTCGGCAATCGACTGGCTGGCATCAGCCCGAAAGCTCAGCAGGACATCAATCGGTGCGGTCACGATTGCGCCTCCCCAAAGACCACCAGAGCCTCCGATTCCATGATCTGAATGTCCGCGAAAGCGGCCTCGTCTGCGCCGCTGCGCCTCAGAACGACATCAACGCCCTGATAGTCCAACCCCAACCAGATCAGCCCAGCCATGCCCGCAGCGACCCGCCATTGGGTCTCGCAGGCCAGAAAGGCACAGACGCTTTTCCAGTTTGATGGCAACACTTCGAACCCTCCTGCATCCTTGTCAGAACATGTCTCCTGCGCGGGCACCTCTGCCCCCATCGCGCGAAACTGTCGGGTGATTTCGTCGTCAATCCTGACAGGTTCGCGATCGTCAGAGCGGCCAAGCCGGGCCATTGCCCAGGCTCTGGCCGCCTCCTTCAGTTTCCCAGGTGAGCGCCGCCCGCCATGCTTTCGTGATAGGCGGTCCAAACCGCCACGCGCGCCCAGGGCTGACGCAGCATCTGATCGACCTTGGCGGCGTTGAAGGGCACCGGGGTTTTGTCGGTGTCCACGATCTCGTCCCAATCCTTGATGACGGCCGCCAGGGACATCCGGTCTTCCTTCAACTGCTCTTCGACATCCAGAATGGCCAGGACACGGGCGCGCTCTGCGGCTTCCGCGTCCTGGTCACGCGGCTCGAACAGTACCTTGAAGGTCCGTTCAGCGAACTGGCCGGGATTGTCCGTGTCTGGCATGTTGACAACAACAGGCCACCAGTAGCGCGGGGTATCGGCAAGGATGAATTTCGTCATGAGGGTCTTCTCCATATTCCGTTTGTGCGATGGCTGGGGCCGCAGACGGCGGCCCTCGGGTACTTCTCCTGACCATCCACGCCCGCCATCCCGGCGCGATGGTTTGAAATGTTGCGCCCCCTCACAGTGCGCTCATCAATCCCCACGGAATGGCGTCAGCGCACCGTGATTGTCAGCTCGTCACGCCCGTTCTCGGGGCACAGCCCCAAAGGCAGCGAATAATTGACGATGTTGTTTTCCTGCCCTTGCGAGGGAGCGCCGATTTCCACAGCAGGTGCCGCGATCTCCACGATGTTGCCGGCAGCGGTGCCATGCTGGATGCTCAAAGCACCACGACTGCGCGCGCGGGCGATGCCAAACCAATCCACAGTCGCGACCGATTTGGCATCCACCACGGCGGTGCCGGTCGATTTGCGATCGGTGACACGCACCGCTTCCTCGCCGATCAGAAAGCGCGGCGTCAGCACATTGCCCAGGTCCAGCGAAAGGCTTTGCGCAACCGCTGCCCAGCCATGCAGGGTCAGGGAGGTATTGGCCTTATTGACCGCCACCGGCGTCACCCAGCCCGCATCGGTCACAGTAGGCAGAACCGCGTCGGTTACCGTGCCAAGCAAGCCGGTCAGGCTGAAGCGGAACTTGGGAATGCGCTTGGCAGTAAAGCCCGGCTGAACATTGGCCTGCGCACCTACAAAAATGTGCTGCACACCATCGCTGTTGAAATAGATCGTGCCGCTTTCAACATCGTCCTCGACAATCGAATAGGTGACATCGGTGTTGGCGGTCACGGTTTCCGCCAGGCCGCAAACCCGCAGCAACGATCCATATTTGGGAATGTCGCCAGCCGCTCCGGCCCCGGCGATCTCTACATCGAACTCGATGCGGCCATGTTCGCCGGTCAGGATTGCGCCCTGGTTGCCCAGGTAGGGCAGCAGCAGGTCGCGGGCTTCTTCATCCGCCTGCATCGGAGTGAAGGTGATATTGGACGCGACGATCGCGTCGGCGGCGGCCGGGTTCACATCCGTGCCATACACAGCTTCGATCTTGTGCAGGAATGCCAGCTTGTTCCAACGACGAATGCTCATGCTTTGTCTCCCTTGGTGGTCGCTGCTTCAGAGGCGGCAGTTTCGGTCGTTTCCGTTCCGCCAACGGCAGGGCCGGTCGGCGACGGAGGGTCTGCAGGGCGGGTTGGTTTCTGCTGGACGCTCAGGTGTCCCTTTTTCGGATCACGTTTGTGGCGTCCGCCTGTCTTGGGCATTTGGTGCATGTTACTCTCCTGTCAGGAAGCGGGCGGCGGCCCAGGTTTGAACGTAGATGCTGACACCGCGCGATATCGGGCTGGTCTCGCCCCCGATCAGTTCGCAGGGTTCATCAAATCCGGGGATCTCAAATCCAAGCAAAGCGGCTTCGATATCCCCCTTCAGGCTGTCTGTTCGGGTCGCGCGCTCAGCCCCCAGACGGCCCGAGAAATCGCGCTGCACGATACCCGTGGTGAACCGCTGCTCAACGCGCTGCAAAACACCACCCGTCGCCCGACTGTTGGGCGCAGCCCGTTCCCCCCAGGGCATGATAATAACGGTGGCGTCCTCGACGGTGCCCGCCATTTCCCGAAGGACGTCGATGTCCTCGGCGATCTCGACTCCTGACCAGATCTCGCTTGGCAAACTGCCCGACAGATGGTTGAAGATCTCGGTCAGCATCACTTCCACCCCCGCAGTTTCTGAGCTGTGAAAACCTGTTCTGGATGTGCCGCCAGGGTCGTACCGCCTGTCACGGCCGGGGCGGTCTCACCTTCAGCAACCGGCAGGGCGATCCGTTTTGCCGCGACATCTTTCAGTGCAGAAATCGCATCCTTGTAGTCGGCCTCAACATGCTCGGGGGCACCGTTGCGGTGCAGAACATAGCGGGCGATCGAAACCGCCCATGTCCGCACCAAGGCGGGGGCCGGATCAAGCGGGACCTGGTAACGGGTGCCGACATAGCCATTGATCTGGTTTCCGGCATCTTCCAGAGCCGCAGCAATGACATCGGCATCGGCAATACCGTCCCGGTCGTGATCTGCGATCTGGCGCAGCTCGTTTTCACCGGCGCGCTCGATCAGGTCCTGGAGAAAGGCATAGGGCATTACTGCGCCCCATCTTCGGGCAGACCAGCTTGGGGTTTTGAAGTGGGCATGAGGGAGTTCCGAATATTGGAGTGAGGGGGCCTGGGCGACACGGGGGGCCGCCCAGCGGTGGGCCTCAGCCCTTGGTGGCGCTGTCGCTCTGTTTGCCGTCAGTGGTTTTGGCGGCGGTTTTCGACGATGATTTGGCCGTGGGTTTCGCTGCGGCCTTTTCCTCGGCCGGACCAGGAAGCTCTGCCTTCATCGCCTCAATCGCCCGGTCCGCTTTCGCGATCTCACCAGCCAGTTTGGTTTTGTCCGCTTCAGCTTCAGTCAGCTGAGCCGTCAAGTTGTTGACCTGCTCGGTCAGGCGCGCATTTTCCTTGCTCAGCGCATAGAATTCTTCGCCCAGCTCCTCATACGCCTGTTGCAGACCGGCCAGTTCGGCCTCTTTGCTGGGCGCGACCTCAGTCTCTGGATCACCCAGCTTTTCCAGCGCGCTCGGCGCGACGGCTTTGGCCTTCACCAATAGGCGCAGGTCATTTTCCGCAACCTGCACGGGGTCTCCGACGCCCTTGTGCTTGCCATTGATCTTGGCCGGGCCAATGAGGGTCACGTCATAAAGGGTATCCAAAGGTCTCTCCTCGTTGAGAAAGGGAAAGCGGACCTGGGCCGCTTTCCGCGTGATCAGATCAGCGGTTAGCTGGCATCGCCTGCGTTCTGGATCAGGAACCCGCCTTCGGCACCCGTCAGATAGGGACGGCGCTCGGTCTTGGTCGGGTAGATCCAGCTGTCATTGCTGTTCTCGAAATACGGCTTGGTCACCTGCGGATAGCCATTCAGCTCGTAGGTGTAGCCATAGGACGGCACCATGAAGTTCTCGCCCTGCATAGGAACGTAGGCCAGGATCGCGTCATCGCCCCAGACATCGGTTGCCAGCGTGTCGTCGTCGGCGTTCTCGGGCAGATACACCGCCTTGCCCACGATTACGCGCGCCACGTCGAAATAGGCGGCCAGCATCTCGGCCGTGATCGAATCCTTCGAGGTGTACTTGAACTGCTCTTTGACCTTCGGGTGGTTCTTGGCAGCATTGAATGCGCTCGGCCCCAGCTCCAGCGTATTGGCATACCGGCCAATCGAACGGCGGATCATTTCCTGGGCGGCGTCGATATCCGCTTTGGGGTCAGAGGCATCATCGGTCCAGCGATCAGTGCCAGCCAGGGCCGTCTTGTGATTGGCATCATAGTTGGCCGGGTCACGCGCCAATGCCGCGATATCGAACTCCAGGCCCAGATCGACCACATTCAACACCATGTTCACGGCCCCACGACCCAGATCGATGCCCGGAACTTTTGCGGCCTCTTCCTGGTGCTCGATCGGAACCAAACCCTCCAGAGCGTCCTGCACCAGGGAGACAGGGTCGGAAGCATAGCCATACTGAACGCGCTTCTTGTCCGCGCCGGGCGCGCGACGGGTGTTCAACATGCGGAAAGATTCCTTGCCGAACTTGAGGACGCGCATCGAGCGGGTCGGCACGGTGACACGCGGAAACAGCAGGTGGCCGATAAATTCCAGATTGCGATAGCCACGGGCGTGGGTGGACAGGATCGGGTCCACCACGCCGGCGGTACGCTGATTGACGGGTTGGTTCATGTCAGAACTCCTTAGCGGATCAGGATTTGGACCAGCTCGCCGTCAGCGGCGGCGGTCAGGGCGGTGGCAAAGACATTGTCGGGGTCGACCCCGGCAGCGGAGACGCCGCCATTCGCAGAGACCAGCTGGGCCCCTGCGGCAATGACGCCAACAGCGGTCACGGTCTCCTCGCCGATGGCGGTCAGGCCAATGTCCAGGCCAATCTCGGTGGCGGGAACCTGAGCGATGCCCTTGACCGGCTGATCAGCAGCGGTGATCGGGGCATTGTCGAAACCAACCAGGTCACCGGCGTTGCAGGTGGCCGTCATGGTGGCGGTCAGGGTCAGAACGGAATGATAGGTGCGCAGCATGGAAATCTCCGATCAGCTCACGGCGTCAATGGCGGCCTCGTAAGAGGTGCCGGGGTTCTTGCGCTGATAGGCCAGCGCCTGGTTGTGGATTTTCAGACTGTCGGGATCGACAGGTTTGCCATCGGCGGCAAAAGAGGCCGGCGCACCGCCACCAGCGGGACCATCAGGCAGATCCAGCGCGCCATAGCTGACCACCTCGGGCTGCGCTTCGAAGATTTTACGAACAGCATCACCCAGAGCGACATCATCACCGCCTTCGGAAAAGCTGACAGACTGGTCGGCGGGCATGGCATCCAGAACGGCAACCAGCTCATCCTTGCTGGCCGGAATTAGTTTTCCCGCCTCGATCAGGCTTTCCGCAAACGACACGTTGTCATCATGGGCTGCTTTCTTTTCACGCTCGGCAAGCTTGTCTTCGCGATCCTTCAGTTTGGCCTCGCGATCTGCGAATTCCGCTTCGGTCGATTTGGTCACGACAGGGTCCTTTTCAGGTTTGGGGGTGGAGGGAGGGGTCGCCTGGGGAACAGGAGCGGTGAAAGTCGGACCATTGCCGTCCTTCGGCTCGATCTCCGTGTCATCCAGCCATTCAATGCGCCAGGACGGCAGAACCTTGTCAGCCACTTCCAGGCTGAACCGCTCGATGAAGAAATCGCGCAACCCACGGAACAGCGAGGCAGCTTCCTCAAAGCCGCGCTCACCAAATTCAAAGGTCACGCCCTCGGCACCGGAGAAAGCCACGTTCTTGAGCCCGCTGACAGCCGGAGCCGCCGCGCCCAGAAAACCGACATGCTTGGGATACCAGGCACCGGGGTTGGGATTGGCCGCATGATCGGGACCAAAAAAGGACATGCTGACCTTCTTGAACCGCCCTGCTTTCACCAGGTCGCTGAACTGAGGCTCGATTTCATGCAGATCTGCGAACAGACGCTCCTGGCTTTCGTCGTATTCCAGCCCCTCGATCCAGCCGTATGCCGGCGTATCGTTGCTGGGATGCCCCACCACGATCGGGGCCGGGGCCGTTTCCGGATCATAAGCATCCGCCACGGCCTTCAGGTCGGCCGCCGAAAAGGTGATCTCTGCACCGACCATGGGCGAGAACGTACCAGGGCGAAAAACTTCGATCCGCGCTTTCTGAGGGGTGTTGGTCATGAGGTCCGTCCGATTGTTGACGAACCAGATTTGGCACAAGCGCCAAACAAAATCCGCCGGACAGGCGTCCGGCGGTCTCATGGGGTCTGGAATGCCCCAAGACTGGGGAAGCGGCCTTGATATCGCAAGCGCTAAGTTCAGGTCGCGACGAATTTGCCCCGTCCGTCGATTCTAACAGGGGGCTAACAGGCCTTCAGCGCTTTTTGCGGATCACTGGGCACGAAACCCCGCTAAGGCGCTCCTGCGGCAATTTCTGACGGGTTTGGGTTTTCAAAGACTGAGCCAGTCACGAGCATCTTCCAAAATACCCTGTTCATCGCCCTCGGTCAGACCAACAAAGGGCCGTGCCGGGATGCGAATGACATGCGCGGGGATCGTGACTTTGGTCACATGTGCCGCTTCCGATTTCCTGACGAAACGTCGCCCAGGCTGACCGGCTCCGTTGTCAGCGCGGTAGATCTCGCCCTGCCGCTCGGGAATGCGGATCTGGCCCCCGAACTGGTGAATGGCGGCATATGGCAACGGCGATCCGATCCGCACTTCATCCGAGCTGGCCAGATAGCTCAGAGACCCCGCCAGAGCAGATCCGCTTTTGCCCTTGCTGTTCGAGCGCAGGATGGTGATGGGCGTTTGACCAGCGTTTTGCCGCGCCTTGATCGTCGCGGGTTTCAAAGGCTCCCAGGGCGTTCCATCGGGCGCGTTCTCTTCGCGAAACCGATCCTTGGACGAGCTGATCAGCCGCTCGCCAACCGTGGCATAGAACCCCTGCGGATCTCCTAGGCGCTGCAGGATGTCCTGTAATTCGTTTCGAGCGCCCTGCTCTGCGAGCGTTGTACTGATCGGGATCATTGAAATCTTCCCCAAAACACACTATGTTTCCCCTGCGGGCACGCGAAGACCGGCTGATGGTCCTGGAAGCTCCCCGTAAAGACGGCCAGATCGCCCTTGGCCGTCATTTTCTTTTCCAAAGCAGCTTTCCTCCCCGCCTCTTGTCCAAAAGCTTCAGGTCAGGATCGCCTTTCTTGTTTGTCGTCGGATAGGCCGTAATGGCCTCCCACCATTTGCGCCCAATCTGGAAGACCACGATCAAACCCGTTTCCGAATCCGTGCGGATATAGCGGCGATCCACCAGAAGCTCAGAGGTATCGGGGTCGATCCGGTCTTTCTTCTCGCTGACGCCGACCCATATTTCGTCGGGGTCCAGGAGTGTCTCGGCGATCAGCGGCGTCAGGCGCGCCCGATCCCGCTTGCCAACTTTCCAGGCACCGCTTGGGTCTTTGAACAGTTCCTCAGACACAGGGAGCTTGGTGCCGGTCGGATCTTCCCACAAAACGGCCTGGCCGAGATCCGCCCCAAAGGGGAGCAGAAATGAGCGGACATAGTCTTCATCAGCCAAATGTTTCGACAGCGGCGAGGCGTTGAAAGGCCGTGAGCGTTGCAGGAGTTCCTCCAGGGGCTCGGGGGCGTCGATCAACACACGATGGCGCCCCTCGGGCTCCAGGCCACCAGCCTCGTCAATGAGGGCCGACGGGACAAGCCCCCGTTCCCAAAGGTCACCAGGCATGTAGTCCCAGCCATAGCCGATACCCTTGGGCACCCAGACTTCCGTCCCATCCCGGCGCACGATTTTTTGCATATCGATCAGCGGCGCGTCATCCGGCCCGTCTTTGCCCAGGCGGCGCAGATCGCCCTCACTGAGGGTGCGCACGCCGCACGAACACATCCAGTCATTGGGTGGGAAATACTTGTCCCACCACGGATCGTCCCAGCGCAAAACCAAACCATCCCAGCTCAGATGGTGCGGGCGTGGTTCTTTGGGCTGACGGGTATCAGCATGAACGTACTGCCAATAGGGACGGCGCTTGACAATTTCCGGGTCGCGCATCTGTTGCAGCCGGCCAGCCATATAGCTGGTTCGGATATTGGTCTCAAAGATTGTCCGAATGCGCCATTCGCGACCGCCATTATAAGACCAGCCGTATTTTTCGACGATTCGGTCGAACTCGGCTGCAAAGCCCTCGATGTCGTAGGTTTCAGCACCCGCGACGATAGCCGCCTGGAACTCTTCCAGCATGGCCAGATCGGTTGCGCCGGCCACCACGAATGCACGATCGTGATCGCCATGCATGGCGTCCGTCCAGGCGCGGGTGGGTTTGCCGCGTTTTTGCGTCAGGAAATCAATCTGATTGCGAAATTCCTGACGGACGAACCCGGCAGAGACATAGTCAGGCTGTACGCCAGCCACTTCCCCATCTGCCTCAACAAAGACAGCTTCGCGTCCTTCCAGGGCGGCCAGCTCCATGGCCTGCTGAAGCTGCGTGGCCAGCACATTAGGCGTCCACTTCGCGCCCAGTTCCAGAAGGCCGCGGCTGGCCGCCTCAAAGTCCTGGGCTTTTGTGACGACGTTGCGGATCGCCTCGATGCGCCGCGTGAAATGCCGCTCGGCCGCGCCCACGGACAAATCTGTAACGCGCATGACCGGACTATCAGGATCAGCAAAACAGACATGCCCGTCAGATCCGCAGGAATGGCCGTGATCTAGAGTTTTTTTTTGAGCCGATTGGCCGAGAATTCGGGGCCTTTGTCCTGATCATCGACAAGGAAAGGATCGGGCTTTTGCCCCCCCGCAAATGAATGGCGCGCCTGGACCAGAGCATCGATCGTGCTGTCATCCAACTGTTCGGTGACATCAAAGCTGACGATATAGTCGCGGGCAACGGCGTCGTCCCCGAAGGCCGCCGCCTGGGCGACCACCGCTCGGATCGCGTTGTTGGTTTCCGTGGCCGCTTTGGCTTTGGTGCTACGTGTCTCGGCTTCGGATTTCTCGTTCTTGGGGCGCACGCGCCAGACTTGGGGCAAGGCCGCGCCGGGGATGTTGTATTCAACAATCCAGCGAATGAGCTGATCGCGCAGAGTTTCTGACAGCAGGTCCCCGTCGCTGTCCACCAGCAGGTCCAGCATTTCCTGATGCACATCGCCCAGGGCGCGCGAGCCGCTTTTGTCCACCTGCGTGGTCAGCGTCTCTCCGGTCGTGGTGATCGAAATCTGACGGTCCCAATATTCCAGGAACTGTTCATAGCTGACCGTGCCCGAGCGGGAAGCCTCCAGGAATTCCACATCCGTGCCGATCGGGATCGTCATGGCCGAGGCCGTGCGGCTGCGCAAGAGCTCGTTCAACAGCTTCTGTTGCTCTTCGGGCAGCGTTCCATAGGGCGTTTTGCCGACCACGGTCGGCCCGGCAAACTTCTCCAGAAAGTGCAGCCAGAAGGCAATGCCTTCACGCTTGAAAAGCACCGGCCAGAACAGGCGCGATCCAATCCCCAGCCCGTAAGGATTGTTCCCCTTGACCCCGAAACGATGGACGACGAACTTCCGATCGGGCAGTTTGATCCCTTCGGTCATCTCGTTCCAGGTCAACAGGCGCAGTTGCCAGTCCCGATCGAAAACAAAGCGGCGCTGATCGTTCTGATGCAGGCGTTCGGGCTTGATCCGCGCCCCGTCACGGACCCAGATCACCTCGCCGGTCGCAAAGCCCTTCAGGGTGGCGTCCAGCAAGTCCTCGCACAGCTTGTCAAAGGCAAGCGCCTTCAGCATCTCTTCGACCAGATCTGCCGCTTCCTTGTCGATCGGGCGGTACCCGCCTGGCAAAACCTCCCAGGGGCGGGCCACAAGGGTTTTCTTTCGTTTGTCCAGCATCGCCGCAGCATGGGTGTCGCGCTCGATCTCATCATAGATCGCCAGGCCCTTGCCGCCCCCTTGCTGGATCAGTGTGTCGTCCGCATGTTGCATCACACCGTTGAAGAACGGGATGGTGATGTCGTTCTCAACCGAAGCGATCTGATGGCGCGCATCTGAAGGCAGGTTTTTACGATGCTCTTTCTTGCTCATCGGTGTCCCCCCAGCCGGTAGCCGGCCAATTGGTCAGGTTCAGCTGCAACCAACCCCGCCTGGGGACGCCCGGCCGTCCCGCCACCTGCATAGATCAGGGTGTTCTGCCACAGCATGTCCAAGGCATCGGGGCCATCGTCGTGATCCCCATTCGGCCATTGCTGAAGCTGGTCAATCAGGGTCGTGTGTGCAGCGTTAAAACGGATCTGGCCTGCAGCAACGGGCGGCTGCAGGCGCTCGATTCGCAGATCCTTATCCGCGTTCGGAATAATCGGAACCGCCGATACCCCCACGCCCTGCCGCGCGGCCTCGGCCATAAGAGAGGTGCGCAGAAACTCCTGGAACTGGACCGTCTCCACGAACCACAGCAAGGCGCGGTATTCCCGTTGCAGGGCAACGGTGTCAGAAATGATCAGGTCAGGCAGCCGCTTGCGGATCGAGGCCTCGACAACGTCCATGCGGGCATTCAGACGGTCATATCCGCCAATCAGGATTGCAGAAGGGTCGCGGCCTTTACCCTTCTTGCCCAGGCTCGGGTCAATCGCCCCGAAGAATATCCAATCGGTCTGGCGCTGCACCCAATAGGTCAGATCACCGAACGGGTTGCCCTCGGAAATCGGTTTGTTCTGATATTCGGTCATGAAGGCCGACAGGTCCGCCGCGCGCTCAAGCATCAGGAACAAGAGCGACTGTACCGAGGGCCAGTTCACCACCGCGCCCTGGTCCATCTCGGTCTTGTTGTCCTGGTAAAACGCTTGCGCTGCCTCTTCCCCATCATTGTGATAGACCTCCTCGAACTGGTCCCAAAGCTCCATGTTGTCGGGGAATTTGACCACCGCGCGAAACTCGGTTGTGTTCCAGGCTGGGGCTTTGGCAGCGCGCACGATGACCGCGTCGAAATGCAAGACTGTGCCGACCCAGATCACGTCCATGCTGCCGTCAGGAGGCCCGACCTTCAGCGCGGCGCGGTAAATCCAGTTCCATAGCTTCTTGCGTTGCTCAGGGCTTTGGACGTTCTCATCGTTTTCGATGTCATCCAGGAACAGCAAATCTGGGCGGTACGGCCCATGGCGACGGCCCCGGATCTTCTTGCCGGCACCCAGCCCCTGCACCTTGATATTGTTGTGGGTGACAAACTCGCCTTCGCGCCAGATGCGGCCAGCGCCGCAAGCCTCGGGAAAATCGTTCTGCAGGCGGGTGTTGGTGACCAGCTCAGCCTTGAGCGCCTCGATCAACAGCGCGGCCTGTTCATAGACGTCACATACCTCAATGATGTATTTCTTCAGGCCCCGAACAATACAATACAGCGCAAAGCCAAGGCTCAGATGCGTTGATTTGGATGCCCCGCGCGGCGCAATGAACAGATCCCTGACACCCTGTTCAGAGCTAAGTATTTCTGGAACGCGCGCAAAAATGTGCTGGTGAAACAGGCTGTGTTCGCCACGCACATAGTGCGGCAGGTACGTTTCCATGAAGAACTGAAACCCGTCCTCGTCCTCGATGCGGCTCAGACGCTCGGCCTTGGCCTGCGGGTCCGGCTCGAAGGCTTCGACATTCAGCTCAATATGGCGGGCAAACTCGTCGGCCAGTTCCGCGATTTTGTCGCGGAACTCCTTTTTGCTGACGGTGGGCTGCAGTTTCGCCCGCCGTGTCATGACGTGTAGATCTCGGCCAGGCGCTCGGCAAAGGGCTCGATAATCTCAAGAATTGCCTCGGCATGATGCGGGAATTCGTCCTTAACAAACGCCAGCAGCTTGCCCATGACATCCTGTGCGACACCCAGTTCAGACACCTTTGGTGCGAAGCGCTTGGCGCTCGCTGCCATCTTGGTCATCGCGTCCGACAGCGAGACCAGCATGTCCACCTTTTCTTTGACGGTGTGATCACCATTCTTGATCTCGTCCAGGATCGACTGCGCCTGGATCATGAAGTCTTCGACCACCGTGGACACCACAGCCTCGACACCTTCACCGGCAATCACATGCGCGGTACGCGCTTTGTCCCAATCATCGCCCTCGGCCGCTGCCGCTTTTTTCCAGCGCCCGACGCTCGCGGCGCTGACACCATAGGCGGCCGCAATGGTTGCCATTGTAAACCGGCGATAAACATAGTCTGAGCGGGCCTTGCGGCGCGTTTCTTCGTTACGGCCCGACATTCAGTCCCCCGGCAACAATGAAAGTGAGAGCAGCCGTAACCAGGCCGCCAATAATCAAACGGGTCACCCACTTGAGCGTGCCCTCGATGCCGTCCAGCTTCTTGGTCGTATCCCGACGCCACTGCGTAGCACCGGCATCACTCAGCTCGAGTTCGCGGATGCGACGATCGTGGTCGTCCAGGCGTTTGTGCGCCCTGGAAAGGCTTGGATGTGCGGTATCGGTCACATTGAGCTCCGTTTAGGTTAGACCACCCAGCCGCTTGACCCAGCGCGACCAGCCAAAGGTTCCCCCGGAAACGGCTGCCCAGATAACGCCACCAATGGCCACGGAGACTGCAGACAGATCGACCGTCATGACGCCCGAGGCATCATCAAAGCCCACAGAGGGCAGCGCGGCCAGCAGACCGGCCAGGGGGTAAAGTACGACAATGCGCAAAAACAGCGCGAATTTGTTCTTCAGCATCAGGAAGTTCCTTGTTTGAACAGCTTGGAAAGCGTGGCCCAGAGCGCGCTCCAGAAACCGCGCCCTTGGGAAATCGGAGGCATGTTAAATAGTGCCTCGTGCAGCGCCTGAAGCGTGAGCGGGCCGCAGACGCCATCAGCGACCAAACCAGCCTGCCCCTTCTGGAACCTCAGGACATCGTCAGGCTCGAACCCCAGCAACACCAGGGCCGCGCGGCGATAGTAGCGCAGCCGGTCATCATAACCGTTCAGCCCACCATTGATCGCGCGCGTCACACCTTTGAAGGCCACCTTGAAGCGCAGCTTGCTCGCAAATGCGTTGAGGTTGCGGGTGCTCCAGTACCAAATCGGTGCCAGCCCCTCCCAGGGATCTGTCAGGACCGCGTCAGGATGGGCGACGAAATCGGGCGCACTAGCATCCAAACCCTGCGCCCAAAGCGTGAACGCGGCATAGTTGGCGCGCCCCGTCAGCTGCAGCCCGGTCCGGCCACGATAGGTGTAGCCATCACCGTCAACTTCGGGCGAATTGCCCAAATCCGTGCGCACGTCATAGCGTCCTTGCGCAGCAGTCGGCCCCCAGACTTCCTGATCATAGCGAAACCCTTGGGATTCATGGCACATCTGGGCCACGTATTGGGCCAGACGGTGCGGCAAGTTCAAACCGCACTCACCACCAAAGCGATTGAGCCCCGCCAGGAAGGAATTGGCGTTGTCGCGCCCCAGCGTCCCGCCGGTGATTTTTTCGAGTTGGGAATAGGTGATAATTTGCATGTTTCGGCCCTTGTTTCAGACCGAGATTTCGCACACATGCCAAACAAAATCCGCCGGACAGGCGTCCGGCGGTCTAGGTGTCGTCATCAATATCGGGAAACAGCGGGAGTGCCACCGGAGGCGCTGGCGATAAGCGCCTAACGTGACGCGTCGATATCCCCAAAACGCGCCCGATTTCGGTCTGAGGCATATTTTGCGCCTGCAGCCGCAACACCTGCGAGCGCAAATTTACGGCTTTGCCATTGGGGATGTACATCTTCTGATGCTTGAGCAGCTCGTTAAGCTCTTCTGCACGTTTTTCTCCGAACAGGTCAATCATTGCTTGCTTTGGTTTGCCACCAAAGAGAACGTCCTGCCCGCCGTAGAGCGCCATAAGCTGAAGCGCGACACCCGCCCCCATGGTATCAACCACATCGCGCAGAGAAGCGGGGAACCCGTCAGCGGACATCGTAGTCTCAACTCGTTGCTGCATCACTGCCGAGTTGGTGTTCTGCGCCATGCTCAGCGGCCCCCGCCCAGTTCGGTCGGAATGCCTTCCCGCTGGCACCAGGCTTTCAGCGCCTCGATGACATCATTGATTTCTGAGGTCTCGGTCATTGCATCAATGTCGATCGGCACATGGCCCCATTTGGGCTCAAATCCAGTTTTTGGAGAGCGAATGAAGGCGTTCAGGCCCTTTGCACCGCCGATCCGAGCGTGCCCGGCCTGGTGCAGCAAGCGCCACAAAACATGGCAATAGCGGATATCCGGGCGTTTTGCCGCTGGGCGTTTCTTGCCCGAGCTGGTTTTGAAGCCGCGATCTTTCAGGTGTTTGACAACCAGCTGAAGCTCGGCCTCTGACATGTCCTTCAGACTAGATTTTCCGGTCGCGGCCAATTGCAAATCGTGACGGGTCTCGCTGTCCAGACCCAGTTGACGACAGCCGACGAAAATCTGTTTGCGAAGCCGTTCAGCGCTCATTTTGCGCCTCCATCAGCCTGCGCCAGCCAACCAGAGCGTCCTGGACCTGAGGTGAGGCGCAGGTAGCACCCAGCAGCGAAATCACCGCGTAGTAGAGCTCGTTCCCTGCCCGCGTTAGATCCTCGTTTAGAGGCGCGAGATTGTGGTGTTTCTCAGACATCCGAACACCTCGCGCAGAGGTCAAGGTTCTCTGTAGAAACGGTGAACTTGCGGCCACAAACGCAGCATTCAAACTGCTCGTTCAGCTCTTCAATGGCGGTCAGGACCGTGGTGTAGAAATTGCCCGGACGGACGGGCACCAGGGCAGATGTACCGCTCGCGAGTTCCTGAACTTCGTATGTCATGCGTTGCTCCTTGGCTGCTCATCAGGCCGGAACCACCACGTTCCGACGACGCGCCCGACCGAAGCCGCGCGCGTTTCGCAGGTCAGGCTTTCGCCAGGTCGATCGTAATTGTGTCCCAGCCAGCATCAGCGTGATCCCGAATTTGGAACCGCTGATAGGTTTTCGAGCCGACCACGCGGATCGCTTCCTTGATGGCGCGCATGGCCTCTTTCCAGCGCTCATCATCAATATCGAGCTGAAGGAGCGTAAAGATTTCCGAGCGGTTGATCTGGCCTTCCTTGTCGGTATCGAACGCTTTGGTAATCAGCGCGCGGATCTCGGGACGGCTGTCAGCGGACCATTCATTGAGGCATTCATCCACCAGCACCTTGGCCTGTTGCAGCTCAGGGCCGAACTCAATCTGGTCTGCGACGCGGATCTGAACCCGCATCAGCCCGTCATAGCTCATATAGGTGCGGTTACCCTTGGCCCCGCCGATCTTGGCCCCATATTCCTGTGCCAGCAGCGCATCGAGCGAACCCAGATCGTCAAAGACATGCCCTTTGAAGCGCGAAATCCGTTCGCTCAGCTCTTGAGCAAACCCAACCACCTTGCGAACTTCTTCATCCATCAGGCGGTCCTTGGGCTTGATCAGCTCAACGGGCATCAAAGCTCCTTTTGCGTCCCGCATGTGGGGCACACCATCTACGTCGATCACGCCCGGATTGGGCAGGTTGTCAGCTTGTTCGTTCATCGGCTTCTCCTTTGAGTGGGTTCAGGTCGCATTTCCGGCAAGCCGCCCATTGGGACAGCTTGTCGGGATGGGATGTGGACATGGGTGCGCCCGCCAGGCGTCGGCATTCCTCGTTCGAAATGCTGACACGCTGATGGGGACAGGCCACCTTGTTGCGATAGAGCTGCACGATCCGCGCACCATGCTTGCGCGTAACCAGGTCTAGGCTCTTTGCCGGATAGGTGCCGTTCAAAAGCATGGAAACCGAAGGGCGCTTCATGCCGGTTTCACGGGCAATCTGCGAAACCGACTTTCCCTCTTCGCGCTGCGCTCGCAGCAGGGTCAGCCATTCAGGATCAGGCAGTTCCAGGGTCAGACTTGGTCGCATGGGAAGTCCTCGCCTGAATTGAAATCGTGGATTGCGTTCTTCTTTTCGCTGTGGATTGGTGCCGACGGACCAAGGTTTTTCAGCAAAATGAACTGCTTGAAGCCATTGGAGCCGATGGCCGTCCCTTTCAGGCGTTGCTTGATCTCGCCGACAATCCCGGCTTTGCGAAGGGCGCGCACATAACGCATGGCGTTCTCATATTCGCGTTCTTCATTGCCTCGGCCCGCATCTGCAACCAGATCCCCCAGAGTGAACCGGCGACGAAACCGCATGGATGACCAGGCGCGCTGTCGGAACGTGTCCTTGGGGCGAGGTATGACGTTTGAAGGGCCATTTGGGCCCGAGCCGAACTCCACGCCGTCCTTGATGGCCTGCAGCCCTGCCTCTGTAGGCAACCAGGTGCTGGTGCGTACATGGCGGATGAAACCACGCCCCTCCAAACGGGAAAGCGCGTTATAAGCTTGCCGCCGGTTTAAACCAAAGTTGTCACGGACCTGCTGGACCGTGACTTCCTTGCCTTCTTCAAGTGACTTCAGCAGCGCTGTGGGCGCGGCTCCGGGCTTGCTTGGGGTCATTTGCGCCCCCCTGGCACCAGAATGGGCACCCCCTTCTGACGGTCGTTCATGATCGGCTGACCGGCCATATCCAGCATGGTGACCGGATCGTCACCATCGAGACGGCGACCGAAACGCTCAATCGCCATGATGGCGTCCAGGATTTCGCGGTTCAGACCGCGCGAGGCCCGCCAGACGAAATCGGTCAGGTCATCGGCAACGGGTACTTCGCACAGTTGCCCGATCATTGCGGCCGTATCGTCAAGCGAGGAGGTCTCAAACTTGACCTTGTTGGGGGCGCGGCTCTCGATCTGGGGGAAGCGGCGCAGGTCATCGCGCAGTTGGCCCATGCCGACCAGGATGGTGGGCAGGAAACGCAGATCAGAAATGCCCCGGATCGCTTCCATGATTTCGGCCCGGCGCGATACCAGGTCACACTCATCAATGACCAGGCCAAAGACCTCGCCGTTCAGTGCCGCCATCGTGGCGCGGTTCTCCAGTTCCTCCATCACGCGGGCGAACTTTTCGCGTTTGCCCCGGATCGTGTGGTAGGAAACGCCCAGTTCCGTCAGCAGGTCCTTGATAAACCAGTTGTAGTCCCAGCCCTTCTGCGCGCGCATGTAGACGCTGCCGGTCTGTGCGACCCAGCGGCTGAGCGTGGTGGTCTTGCCCAGTCCCGGCTGGCCGTCCACGACAACCAAGCAGGCCTCGACGGCACCACGCTCATCAAGCGATTTCAGTGCGCTGACAAACCGACGATAGTTTTCTGTTTCAACAAACGTTTTCCGCATGTTATGCTCTCCTCAGTTCTGACACCTTCGGGTGCCTATGCGACGGCACGGAGGAGGTTCCAAAGCGCCTCCGTGTCGACCCCCGCCAGCTCAAGCGCCTGCGTTGCAATTGGACGCTGCAGGCAATCCATCAGAAGTGCTGCTTGTTTGGGGGAAATCTCTTCAGGGTTATCCAGCGCCCATAGCGCCAGTTCTTCGTCGGATTCGAATGTCCGGCGGCGAGGCGCTGCGGGCTCGATCATCTCGGGCGGGTTGACCACCTCAACAGGCTGCGTGACCGGTTCTTCGGCTGGGGTGATATCCACCATCGGCACTTCATTCAGGTGTTCGACAAGGGTCGGTGCCCCACGTTCCGCCTCGACGGTTTCAACCTTGCGCGCCAGGCGGCGCAAACGGCCCTTAGCGCGATCTTCCACGGCCTTGCGCTCATATGACAGCGGCACATAGCGCTGCGCATTACCCATGAACTCGGCCACGCAGATCAGCCTGCCAGGCTGGCCGGACTCCACGTCGAACTCGCGCACCCAAACTTTGTCGGCCTGGTGATAGTCGTACCCGACCATGACTTTCTGTTCGTGATAGCGCTCCAGCTCGTGGTGGAAATAGGTGTTGGTATTCCACTGCACCTCGGCGCGACGGGCCACGCGGATCTCGTAGGGGCGGAACAGGTCATCAGCCTCGTCCTGGTCAATCGTGACCGGCTCGAAACCGTCAGCGACATGAGACGCCCAGCTTTCATTGGGTGTCAGGTGACGTTTCTTGCCTGTTTCGGGATCGCGGAACTTGGGCAAACCGCGATGAGGCTTGTTGTTGTGCTCATCGACCATCGCCTCGCACATGGCCACGAAATCAGCCCATTCCGGCAAGAGCCGGGACTGGCCAAACTGGTCAAGGTCGCGGCGCGTCATCTTATGGACCTTTTGCCCGGCCTCTTTATCCATGTCCGGCCCGATATAGGTCGGCAGGCGCTTGGCCAGCGTGTTCCAGACACTGTCGTTCGGCTTCTCGATGCGGCCCTTGGCCTGCGAGCCAAAGGGGGCTGCATGCATTTTGGTGATGCCCAACCGTCCCATCAGACCGCTGACATCGGCATCCATTGCCTTGTTCTTGTAGCCTGGTCCACGGTCGACGTAGAAAATGGCGCAGATCCCGTTTTCCTGACAGGACCGGCGCAAAGCCTCGGCCACAGTGATCCGGTTTTCCGAACGCGCCAGCGAAATTCCAACGATCTTGCGGGTCACAACGTCAATCACTGTCGTGATTTCCGGTCGGATCGGGCGGCCTGAGACGGGGTCAGCGATCTCGGCGTCGAACGTCTTGCCATCGGCTGAGTAAATCGTGGTCGGCCACATGCCTTCGGTTGTCCTGGTCACGTAAGCCATCCGCGAACGCAGGGTCAAAAGGCCTTCGCGACCGACGTGTTTCTCGATGTTGTTCAGACGGTTGCGCAGGATGTACTGGACCTGCGTCAGGGACAGCCGCTTTTCTTTCGGCGGGTCCGTTTTGAGATATTGCCTCAGCGCGTCCGCCGCCGACGGCTTCGAGCCAATGGCATAAAACTTGAGGAAATCCGAAAAACCGGGATGTATCGGGGCCTGCGCCTTTGGAGGCGTCGGCGCCAGGGCGACAATTCCGGCGTCTGAACGCGTTTTAAACCAGGCATAGACAGCGCTGCGCTTGATGGTTGCGACCACTCTACGATCATTTGCTACCTTCAGGCGCTCAGGATCTAGCTGAAAGCCGTCTGACGCTGTTAGGACCAAAGGATATGCGAGGCTTTCGACCTCACGCTCTGTCAGGAATTCTCCATTTTCGCGTCTCGCCTCAATGTCCTGACGAGCCAGATACTCGTCTTGTGCATCCAAGAACTGCGAAATCCCCCAGGCGCGCTTTTGTCCATTGGCAATCGCAAAACCATCAATTGAGGTCAGGATTTCAGCCCGTGCCTCCATGACTGCGCGGGCGCGTGGTGGCAAAGCATGGCTACGCACAGCGTCCAGCTTGGCTTGATCAGCGACGGCCTGTGCCTCGTGTCGCTGCACTGCTGAAGCCCGGACGAAATTGGCGTCCAACGACGCGCGCAGCCCTTCAGGCAGAAGAGAAAAATGGTACTCGAGCCCACCACCGCGCCCAGGCCGCTTTCGGCACAAGGTCTCGGGCAGATCGTTCCAACCTTCGCGAACGGCATAGTCTCTCACTCGGCGCTCTGTGTGCGGGAAGTTGGTGATGCCACGCGATTTTGCGAGTTCCGCCATTTCCCGAGCGCTGAAATAGACCTGCGTTTGCGAGGAGTCTGCCACTAGATCCGCCCCTGCCGCTTCAGAGCCGCGATAACGCGCTCTTCGTTTTCCAGGATCAGACGGTCAAACACCGGTTCCGGCAGTTTGCTAACGGTTTTGCGCAACGCGGTAAGCTGCTTTTCGATTGGATCAGGCACAACGCCACCCTCAAGCGCCTGGAGGGCACCTGAGACGTTGGTTACGTCATCGTCCCCCAGCACAAGGTCCAAAACCTGTGCCTGCAGCTTGTGAGATAGCTCTGAAAGCGCCTTCAGCTCGGTCTGTTTGCAGGCCAGCGCGGTGCCAACCAGCCGGTCGCGCGATGCTTGCGACAAATCGGTCCAAATTTTGACCGCAAGCTCGATCGAGCGCTTCGAAAGACCGATTTTTTCGGCGTTGGCACGGGCAAATCCGAAGATTTCCTGAGATTCCGAGGAGGAACGCAAACTTTGCGTTCCTCCTTCTTCTTGCTTCTTTGGAGAATTATGACCGTTCTTGGTATGCGGGTATTTCCGCTCCCAAACCTGTTTCAGCTCATATAGCGAATGGCAGCGGTCCAGTGCAATCAGTTCCTGACGGCCGAGGTTCTCCATTACTTCTTCCAGGCGCGCATCATCCGCCGTTTCAGCGGTCGATAGCGTGTAAGGAATGGACGCCCAGCCCAGCAATTCAGCCGCACGATAGCGGCGCAACCCTGACACCAGCTCAAACCGCTGACCGACAGGGCGCACCCGGATCGGATGCATCAGGCCTTGCGAGGCGATCAGGACTGCCAAACCCTCGACCCAAGCAGCATCCAGGCTGCGAGCGCGGTCTTTGGGCACGTCGATCAGGGTCATCGGCAAGGTCAGGGTCGTATCAGCCGTCATCTTTGCTCCAACCAGGTTTGGACGCGCGCAGATGGGTAGCGTGAGCGGCGGCGGTAGCTGCGCGCGTCCCGGCTTTGGCCCTCCTCAAAAGGGCCAACGGAATTCTAAAAAAATGACCGGGGGCGGAGAGGAGGAGGCCCCCGGTCAGTGCCCCGAAACCAGCAAGAATGCGCGGCGAGCAGGCAACGCAGCGCGGTTTCAGGGGGGTGCGAGCGACCATCAGGCGACCTCCTCGCAGTTATACTCGGCAAGAATGCGACGGGCGGCGATACGCCAGTTGACCACCAACTGGTCTTGCTGTTCGGCTATCACTTTGGCGGCGGAAGTAACACTCATGGCTGCGTCCCCGCCTCTTCCAAAAGACGATGCGCCAGCAACTCGCCGCAGATGTCAGAAAAATACATGCAGGCAATGGCCGCTTCGATCCTGGTGAGAGCGCCCGACGAGCGGGCGAATTCGAACAGGATATGATTGGGCACCAAACCATCAGAAGCAGATCCTGACTCCGACAAGCGATACGAAATCAAGTCCAGGCAGACCCCACGAAACCGCACCTGCTCTTCCGGGGCCAGCTGACCCACCGCATGATGCGGCTGCGGAGACGCAAAGGCACGCAATACATCGAGCGAAATCGGCGATGCTGCAATCTCTTCTGCGGATAAATGCGCCACTTTGTTCATACCCGAAGCCCTCTAAGTCCGTGGTACCGTATGTCCGATTTATCGGATAGTCAACACATTGCATCCGATTTTTCGGTCACTTTGAAGGCAGAAACTCCGTGCGCCAAGTGACGTTTTCTGCAACTCATCTAACGCCGAAACGAATCCAAACCCGGCACCCCTCAGAGAGAAAGAGACAAAATGGAAACACTAAAAATCGCCACGAAGCTCGGAAAACTCCTCACGTACATGGGCGCAAATGGCTTCGAAATCGAAGAGGTCACCGAACCAGACAAGATTTCCCAACTGGTAGCCCAGCTGGACAAACCCTACCTGACCCCAATGTCGTCACCCGACCACAACGACTTCACCGAAAACAACGTAATCTGCCTGGTCGCCAAAAAAAACGGCAAGCCCGCGATGATGGGCTGCGCACGCCTGGAAGACATTGGAGAAGAACCCGTCGGGCGCTATTGGTCTCGCGTTTTTGCTCGCGCATACGCGACGAAAGCCAACGAACAAATCATTGGCGAAACTCATCCTAAGATTGAAATTAGCCTACAGCGAAAACTCGTGTACTTTGGTGACCTCTTTGTCGCGCAGAAAACGCGAGGCAACAGGCTCCCACTACGAGCGTTCGTTGCCATCGGCCACCTTGCGGCCGCCCTGAAGTGGGACCCAGATTGGATTTACTGCTTTATTCGGGAACGTGACATCCTGCTCGGAGCAAGTGCAATGTACGGGTTCAATCGGGATTTTGGCCCCGCATTTAAGTGGCTCGGAGATCCGCCTCACCCCAGAGACCACTCAGAGCAACTTGTCGCAGTGGATAGGCTTGACATCCAGATGATGACCGAACGCACCGCCTTGGCAGTAGAACAATCGACCTCCCCCTACACAATCAACAGCGAAAAATTCAAGATAGCCTGATCATCGTCAGCACCCGAGACACGCAGCAGGCAACGAACAAAATCCATTTTGACGCGGACCGGATGGTTCGGCATCTGCACATCAAGGCTCTCTACAGTGGTCAATGACCCACGCTGGCAGGCCTCACTATAGTCTGCCAGCCAACTTTGTCGGAGCCCAGTATCGTCAACAGCATCTAGCGCGCTTTGCAGCAGCGCCTTATCGGGCGCCCCCATAGTAATAGCTGCCAAACTGGTCTCGCCGACTTCCTTTACACGAATTCCAGCATCCCCCTCTGCGGGCAGAAAATACTGATCGCAACGATCCATCCACTGAGCAAAGGCCTCAATCCGCTGACCAGATTTAGAGTGCATTCGCAGAAGCGCATCTGCGGAGAGCGACCCTACCACTTCCTGCCCACTAAGCGCCTCCACCACATGCCGAGAAAGAGGCATGACGTCTCCACTCACGGAGCGTGATCCTGACTGGAGGATAGCGCGCCCCACCAGGCCATCCAGGGAAACCCCGAGCAGCTCAGCAACTCGAGACATACCAAAAATCCCTGGCCCCGTTTTGCTAACATCAAGCCGCTCATCCCGCAGAATGTTGTATAGCGTCTTTCGACCAAGCCCCGCGTCTACAGACAAACTCCAGACGTCATCCCGATACTTCTCCGATGAATTTATCGCCAATTTCAGGTTCTTCCTAAACACACCAACGGCCTCGCATTCCTAAAT
Organism: Youngimonas ophiurae (nom. illeg.); assembly: GCF_049803795.1. Classification (NCBI taxonomy): domain Bacteria; kingdom Pseudomonadati; phylum Pseudomonadota; class Alphaproteobacteria; order Rhodobacterales; family Roseobacteraceae; genus Thalassovita; species Youngimonas ophiurae (nom. illeg.). The sequence goes on along the minus strand of NZ_JBNAGJ010000001.1, from coordinate 282,385 downwards.
TTAGGAATAATTCCTGCAGCACTTGACCGCACCAGTCAAGAAGTTGTTGAACTAAAGGTTGTAGAGATCGCTTGACAGGAAGTCATTTTGAGAGTTGGTGAGTTTGTGTCCGCCCTGACCAAAAGATCAGAAGAGCAGATCAGAACCCTTACGCGTCGACTGGAGGCAGGGGCTCGCCCAAAAGGATCAGCAGGCTATTCAACTTCTCTGGATTCTTCTGGATCAAATCCAAAAGACGCCTCGTCTGCGGCGACACCTCTAGCCCCAGCAAAACATACGAAAAGCTAATGCCGTTTTTCTCACACACGACAGCCAGCTTTGTAATGACAGGCTCCGTGTCGCTGCTGAGCAGATTCTGGACATACCCCTGCCCAAAGCCGGAGTTAATCGACGCAGCTCGCATAGAGATGCCCGCCTCATCCAACTTCTCAGCCAGTCGCCCTTTGATCGCCGCAATGTCAACCGTATCACTCATGGATAGATTATCCGATAAATCGGATAAAAATACACGTCCTTCATTTCGGACATTGACCATCCGTTTTATCGGATATAGCCATTGCATATGAGTTTCCCTGAGGCAGACAAACCGTCGGACAAAGAAACCGACACTCAAAAGCACATCAAGAGGCTGATAAAGCGGATTGAGTGCTTTTGCTCGGAGAAGTCCTGGAGCGAGGGCTACTTCAGCAAAGTTTCAGCCGGGGATGTAGGCGTTGTGGAGCGCCTAAGAACAACTGGCAAGGTAACCGGTGCCAAAATGGTTCAGATAGAGAAATACCTCGACTGCGCTACAGCTCAGTCGCTCTCTTCCCCTGACAACTAGACCTTTCTGATGAACTAGCGAAAGTTAGGAGATTGGCTTGCAAACTTTTGCCCCAACAAACAAAGCCTATTCTCCATTGTTTTCATACACTTAATGCGTAATCGCAAGAAACCCCGTGTAGCGGCAATCGCTACACAAGGCAGGATCGGCCACAATGGCGGTCCCGACATGGACGCACAGAAGCTATTTGAACTGATCGGCCCTCGCCAAGATGAGCCAGTAGAGCCTTTCGAGCGAGGCGCGCCATGGACAGCTCATGCCGATGATGACGAACTCAAGCGCCTGGGCGTCCTCCAGGGACGTATCACCCGGCGGGAACGTGCGCTAAAAGAGCTGAAGGCCGAACGCACCCGCATCATGAACCGCTGCATCCGCCGCATGAGGCGCAAGGATGGCAAGAACTGAGAAAGGGCCGCCGCATGGCATCACCAGCTGAAATCGCAAATGACATGGAGGCCCGCGCCCGCCTGCTGAGCCGCACCCATGTAGATGACAATGCCCAAGCCATGAAACGCGCAGCGGCGTGTATCCGCGACCTGATCCGCGAAAACGAGGTATTGGCGCACAATACCACTGTTACTGCCATCGTGACGCTGCCTGGTGGCCAAGCCAGCACCGACTAGCTTTAGCCAAGTCCCCGGCAATGTCCGAGGTCACGGCGCTTTTGTTCAGATCGGCCAGTTGAGCGCCCACGCCGCCGGGGCCCTGACCGCTCCCAGCCCAAAACAGACATCGCCGGTCGGCGTCCAGGGGCGGGGAGCGGACATTCGCGGCGTCCTGAACGTACGGCAGCGATGTGCAGAAACGGTTCCTTGGGCGATATGCGGCGATGGCGCGATTTGGGCTTACCGATGACTTTACTGTCAATAGGTGATATCGGGTACAGCAACTCGCCCTATTCATGGGATGAGTTATTTCAAATAGACAAGTTTTGTACTGAGGTGTCGGCATGGGCGAGGCAAAACGCCGTAAAGCGGTAGATCCTTATTTTGGAATGAAGCCAAAGCATGGGCGGGGAATCTTGCTCAGCGCGCCCATTTCCTACGACGGCAAGGCAATAGTGGCCAAGTCCAGTAGCGTTGATCCTGCAGAACTCCGGCGCGCAGCGCTTTTCTGGGACAGGCTTGTTTGGCCCGATAGCCAGATAATCAGCCTAGTTTCCAATGACGACGAAAAGCTCCTTGAGAGGGAAGGATTGCTTATCCGTCCGAGACCAACTCGGTACAACGATGCTGCGGGCGTAGGCTATATGTCAGCAATGATGCTGATCACTGGATCTACAAACATCACAATTGGAATTGAGCAAGCCAAACACTTTGCCCAACAGCACATCGATGAATTTCTCGATCTAGAACGCGGTGAGCCCGGACAATGGACCTTGTCTCAAGGAGAGGGGTCATTTGTGATGAAGAACAAGAACTTCGTAGAAGGGCGAGGGCAACTCGTGACTCTTTCACGGGCGATCCCCCTACCAGACCCCAATTACCCGCTACATGACCTCCTGGAGTTCAAGCAGAAACGGCGCGATGAAATCGTTGCGCTGACGCATGAGTTAGACAAGTTTTTCTCACAAATCGCCAATGCAAAGGACGCCGACTTTGAAATGTCCCGACTGGTGCGGGTAGTGGACAAGCAATGCAGTGACATGCTTAAGGCGGCCAAGGAAAGTAAACGGAAGTTCTATTTGGGCGATTTAAGCTTCTCATTGTCGCTCGATAGCATTGAGAGCGCGGCAAATAGGATTATAGCTTGGGAGGCGGGCGGCATAGTCGCTACAGGTTTGCCAATTGTAGGCGGCGTTCTGGGTGGAGCTGCATCACTCGTTTCTTTCTCACGCGGCATTGGTGCAAGAAATCTTGTGACCCGCGAGAGTCCTTTCAGGGTGGTAAGCTCGATACATAAAGAGCTAGTCTGAGTGGCGCAGATGTCATTGGTGAGCTTTGACCGATCGCCCGTGGCGACTCGGCGGGTATTGTTCAACCACTGACATTGGCTTCGCTCGGTCCGCCGCCGCGCACAGCAGGAACGGCCGCTTCGGGCTGGTATTGGTCATCCGCTGCACCTGGCACGAAGGCCCGGTAAGGGCCGATAGCGACAGCATCCGCGAACAGACTGTAAGACCGAGTTGCGGACGAAGTGTGAGTTCGCTGCAAGTGCGCCGATGTCCGCTTTGATTAGGTCAACAAATGGTGACTTTTGCACTGGTCGGGCCAATCGGAAGGTTAATTCAATCCTTCTGGGGCGGTTCCGTTCGCTGCGCTTGCATGGGACGCCACGACACATAAATGGTCTCGCGGCACCCTTCACAGTCGAAGTGAATGTGTTGATCGGTCCTGAGTTTCTCAACCATCCGCTTGGGAATGTCGCGGGATGCTTCACAAGCGCGACAGACAATCTCAAAGGTTCTGCGCCCGAAGGACATGTCAGACTGGACGTATACATAGCTTTCATCACAATCGGGATTTATACAGTTAATAGTCTGCCCGTCCTTTAGCAGTTCAAGCCGCCGCTTGTTCCTTGAACCGCAGACACATTCAAAAGAAACTTCCTCGCCCATGCCGGTAAACATCAACGTGCTTTCGGATATTTGCTTAATTTCAGCAAGAGCCTGTTTGACCTTAGATGCTATCGCTTGCATGTCGCCGTATTGTTTGACGGTCGTATCTTTCGAAGTCGGGATTTCGATATGCAGGGCGAGTTTTGCAAGCCCGTTCCATAGTTTCCCGAGCTTGTTGGGTGCGAAGCCGACTTGAGTGCCGACGGGAAGCCACTCCATCGCCTCGTAATCCTCACGAGTGGGCGGAGGAGACCCTTCTGGCATCGGTTCCCGCGCTATGGACAGCGTAAAGGTTTCGGCAGCTTTGGCATCAACCTCTTGAATGAGCGTCTTCACAATGTCGCTCGGCTGCCATTTCCTCAGATCATCGTGGGAAATATAATCATGTGCTAGCCGGAGACGTTCATAGCAAATTCTCTCGATAGCCAGACGGCACTCAAGAGCGGCGTAGGTCACACTCGCTTCAGTATTTTCTTCGAGAAGTTTCTCAATCTGTGAAATCGTTGGTTCTAAGTTGATCAAGACCGCCTCCGCGTAGGCTTTCAATACTAAAATCTTATGCCGCTCGATATCTACCTTCAATCGAATGCGTGTTACAGGACATCCTGCGAATAGCTGTCATTCATCCACAGCGCAGCATTCCGTACTTTGGGCTCGGAGCCGACCTTCGCTGCATCGAGCATGAACGTCAGCTTTTGATATTGCGCCCAGTCTTAGATAGACTGAGCGACAGCCTTATCGGGATGAGGGCGGCAATCAACTGAGAATTTGCACCGACTAGCTTTTCAGACGTCCGAGTTTGGAGCGGATACATTCTGCAGGTTCAGGACCATCTAACTGTTAGAAATAAGGCCTTTTCGTTTCGTACTGACACCCTGAGCCAAACTCGGACGTCGCGTCCGAGTTTTTTTGTGACAACTTCTGGATTTTAGTCCGAAACCTCCGGCAATGGCGGTTGATTTTTTTATTGTTATCAAACCGTTCCTAAATGCGCGCTTTGTGTCCGAGTTTTGCAAGTGTTTGTTCAATGAATGTCAGCAAAGCCGCCCTTTTTACCCCCTCACTTGCATTCACCGTTCGGCGCATCAAGCGCGCACAACACGCATTCCTATATTGATTACAATGGCTTGCATGAACTCGGACGATCTAGAGGTTCTATCCAGAAGTTAGTACCCCCCTACAGTCACCCGATGAAAACGTCAAATCGCCGCGACCAGCCCCTTGCAGAGCCCGAAATTATCCTTTAATCCGCCCCTACCACTACGGCGGCGAGTTGGCGGAGTGGTGACGCAGCGGATTGCAAATCCGTGTACACCGGTTCGATTCCGGTACTCGCCTCCAATTATCACCACATTACAGCAACTTAAGGGGATGCAATGGGCATGACCCCCTATAGCCCCCACCAGAAGTCTCCGTTCTTGGTAGGTCAACGATCCGCATCATTGTTCGCTTCGAGACTTGTGTATGACCAGCTACCGTGTATGACCAGCTACCAGAAAAACGGGTTCAGTTAGCGCCCCAGGAAGTCACATCGCAACAACCAGCTCTAGACACACCGGCAGCAAGAGTCCGATAAGCGATAGCAGCGCTATACTCGAAAGAAACCAAGGTCGCCCGGTTGCACTAGACGGCTTCAACATAGCCTATCTACAACCCCGGATATCAGACCACCTTGGAAAGGTGCGCCATATATGCTCTACCTAAGCCAACTTGATCTGAATACTCAGCCAGCAGTTGATTCCGAACCGGCCGACAAACAGCTCTTGGCCAAATAAAAACATGACGAGACAAATACTTAAATGACAGATGGCGCTTCAAACCCGAAAGGCACACCTGACCCAAAATCGGTAAAGCCAGCTTACGAAACACCCTTTGGTAGCGTCCTAGAGGGGAAAATTGAAGATGCGCTGGAGAGCGAGCACCTCAATCGCCTAAAGGGCAAGGTCAATCTAATTCTGACATCGCCCCCCTACCCATTGGTTCGGAAGAAACAGTACGGCAATTCAAACGGACAGGAGTATTTGGATTGGTTGTCTTCATTGGCAGTTGGCCTAAGCGACTTGCTCGCAGATGACGGCTCAATTGTCGTGGAAATTGGTAATGCTTGGGAACCGGGCTCACCCACAATGTCAACTTTGCCACTGGAAGCGCTCATGGCTTTCAAACGCAAAGCCAACCTAAACCTCTGCCAACACGTTATCTGTCACAACCCAGCGAGACTGCCCAGCCCAGCCGCGTGGGTCAATGTGAAGCGTATACGACTGAAAGATTCTTTCACTCACGTTTGGTGGATGTCGAAGAGCGAATATCCAAAGGCTGATAACCGCAAGGTATTGAATCCTTATAGTAAGGATATGAAGCGCCTGCTCAAAAGAAAGAGCTACAATGCCGGAGCTCGCCCTTCTGGTCACGTGATTTCTGAGACTGGTTTTTTGAATGACCATGGTGGTGCCATCGGACCAAATGTCCTTGACCTAGAAGGAACCGCCTTCCCCGAAGCACTTTTAAAGTACTCTGGAACTCAGTGGGACGCCAAGTACAGAGCGTATTGTAAAGAAAAAGAGCTGCCAGCGCACCCCGCGAGGATGCAATCGGCGCTATCCGCTTTTTTCATTCAGTTCCTAACCGATGAGGATGATCTGGTGTTCGACCCATTCTTAGGATCGAACACGACCGGGGCTGTTGCGCAAGAACTCGGACGCCGCTGGTTGGGCGTGGAAGCCAAGAGCGAATATATTGAAGGCTCGAAGGGGCGCTTCGAAGAGATTGTAGAGCGCGCCTAGATTATGGAATTTCTTTTTGACGGTTACTGAAAGCGAAAAAACCAACGAAGCCCACGCGTACTTTGGCAACCTTTCCTCGCTGCCATTGGAAACGGAGTATCGCACCACCAAGGATGATCCAGTCGGCCACTTCTATGCGAGGTGTCTCAGGAATTCAGGCCTCTATGAAAGGGCCGTGGGTTACTTTAGCTCCTCTGTTTTCCATGTTGTCGGCGCACCAGTTCAAGAATTTGCACTGAAAGGCGGAAAAATCCGTCTGATTTGTTCTCCCTCGCTTAGTCCCGAAGATATTGAAGCAATCGCCGGAGGGTATGCTGACCGGGACAAAGTGATATCAGACGCTCTAAAAAAGGATATAGACCGACTTATTGCAGACGAAAACACCAATCCAAACACTCGAATTCTATCAACTTTGATTGCCTGTGGCACGCTCGATATCAAATTGGCCACACCAAAAGTAGGTCGAGGAATCTACCACGAAAAACTAGGTGTGTTTTCTGACACCCTTGGACACCACGTCTCTTTCCGAGGATCGACAAATGAAACTTGGAACGGGTGGCATGATGACGGCAACTTCGAAACCATCGAGGTCTTTTGTAGCTGGCGAGGTGGCCTTGAAGAAGAAAGGGTCAACAAACACCTAAACCACTTCCACTCGATGTGGAGTGGCGAGGATACAGATTTGGATGTAATCCCATTTCCCTCATCGGTTCGGGAGTATTTGGATCAATTTTCACTCGGTAGCCTGAAAGACCTGAGAACCGTCGAGGCTAACCCGCCCTCCGAAAAACGAGAAAGGGATCCTCTTGAGCACCAAAAACTTGCCGTCCTTCGCTGGAAGCAGCAGGGATGTCGAGGAATATTCGAACACGCGACCGGAACTGGTAAGACATTTACGGCCATTTTGGCAATTAAGGAACATGTGCTTACAGGCAATCCCGCACTGATTTTGGTGCCCAGCAAATTGCTACACGGCCAATGGCATGAGGAGATTGTATCTGAGATTCCAGAGGCAACGATTTTGCTGGCCGGTTCTGGAAACACCAAATGGAAGCAAACCGGACGGCTCGCTGCAATGTGTGACCCTGACACCAGCCTAGGGGCTCGTGTCGTAATCGCAACAATGAAGACTGCAAGCTCTGCTCAATTCCGCGCGTTGGTTGGAAGTGGAGCCAATTTGCTAATCGTGGCCGACGAAGTTCATCAGATCGGTAGCCCCCAAAACTCAAAGTGCCTTGAGATTAATGCCGAATGTCGCCTTGGGTTGAGCGCTACACCGAAACGGTTTGGCGACCCTGAGGGAACATCTAAGATTTTCAACTATTTCGGACCGGTTGTTCCGCCCGCGATATCGCTAACAGATGCGATAAAGATGGATCGTCTAGTTCCATACGAGTATTTTCCACACCCAGTAAACTTGAGTGCTTCCGAAGCAGACGAGTGGCGTGAGTACACCAGACGCATTCGCAATGAGATGGCGCGGCTCAAAGAGGATGAAACCGGTCACAAGGTGCTTACGGAACGCGTCAAGATGTTGCTGATACAAAGATCAAGGATCGCAAAGAAGGCAACTGCAAAGGTCGATCTAGCGCAGCGGGTTGTGTTGTCTGAGTATGCGGAAGGCCAAAGCTGGCTGGTCTACTGTGAAGACAGTGAACAACTTGCAGAAGTGATTGATTCACTCCGAAGCAATGGCATAAGCCCTATAGAATACCACTCAAACATGAGTGGCGACGGTGAAGCCACTCTTGAGTGGTTCAGGAAATACGGTGGCGTCCTCGTATCCATTAAGTGTTTGGATGAGGGAGTAGACATTCCCGCAGTGTCTCACGCGTTGATACTTGCCTCTTCCCAGAACCCTCGACAGTTCATTCAACGGCGGGGCCGAGTTCTGCGAAAGTCAGACCACAAATACATGGCGGTGGTTCACGACGCTATAGTAGTTCCTGTTGACCCGGAATCCGAACCAGATCAGCTTAGCCTGCTAAGCTCAGAACTGGTCAGGTCTGTGGAGTTCGCCGCCAATTCCATCAACCGATCAGCAAGTGCAGAGTTGAGAGAAATAGCAATCAGAATGCAAATCGATGTCGACGGTTTGCTCTCTCTAGAAGGTATAGAAGAAGATGACGACTCCTGAAAATGACATTGCGCTATCAACATTGATTTCTGCCAGAGAAAGCATCGCACCAAACCTAGACAATGATATCGTCCAAAAATGCTACCTGATCCAAAAAAAGTACCAATTCAGTGACGACAGAAGTCTTTCCCTAGCAGCAATGGAGCGACTGGTTGAAGCCGCCCTTGAACGCAGAGTTCCCTCTGCAGAGGACGCAAAATGAAATTAGTACAACTCAAAGCCAAAAACTTCATGCCATTCAAGGAACAACTGTCCCTTGATTTTCCCACCGACGAGTCGCGCAATATTATGCTGGTGCTGGGTGACAACATGCGCGGTAAGACATCCCTACTGAATGCAATCAGATGGGGCCTCTACGGAAAGGCGATCGGAAGACACTCTCGACAAATTCCGTTGCATTTGATCGCGAACAAGGATGCAACTTTAGAGGATGATTGGAGCATTGAGGTTTTTCTTAAATTTCAAGAGGGGGAAAACCTTTACGAAGTGAGGCGCACAGCAGACCGCCGCTCACATGTCGTCGCCCCGTCAAAAAACGCTGATTTCCAAACAAGCGTTTATCTGCGCAAGAATGGGAACTTGGTTAGCGGAGCAGATGTAGAATCCGAAATCAATCAGGCTGCGCCTGAACAGATTTCGCGCTTCTTCCTCTTCGACGGCGAACTTCTACAAGAGTACGAGGAACTGCTGGTCGAAGGTAGCGATCAAGGAAGACGAATTAAGGACACCATTGAACAAGTTTTGGGGGTTCCATCTCTTACCATGGGGCGCGACGAGTTGAAGGCGATGCTCCGAGATGCGCAAAAAAAGCAGGCTCAAGCCATGGCCCAAATCAATAGCCTTAAGGGAGCGGCTCAGGACTCTGAACGATTGACCACGGAGCTAGAGGCAAGGGAAGAGGACTTAAAGCAGCTTGCCGACAAGCTTTCCAACACCCGCACTCGTCGAGAAAACTTGGACGAAGAGCTCGAAGCTGCCGCATCATTGATAGCATTGGATGAACGCTTGAAAGCAGCAAAGCAAAAAGTGGGTGAACTAAGAACTGCTATAGACGAGAAGTCAGACGAACGCCGAAAGGTAATTTCCTCATCTTGGCGCGATATGCTGAGCGCGAAAATCTCCGCTAAGAAGTCATCTCTTCTGGCGCAACAAGAAACATTGCAAGAAAGTAGCAATGAAGATGCAATCCTTAGCAACAGACTCGTGGAAACACAGCGGCTATTAGAAACCGCGACCTGCCCGACGTGTCAGCAGCAAATCTCTGACGAGCGCAGGGAGTATTTCGGCCGCATTGTTGCAGAACTCGAAGAGAAAGTTGCTCGGCAGATCGACGCATCATCCGATCTACGATCCATCATGATGAAACTATCCAAGCTGGACCGCGTAGGTCGAGTCGAAGCCAAGGACCGCCTACAATCGCTCGAAAAAGAACTACGAACTGCGAACGTGAACCTTCAGAAAACTGAAAACGCAATAGTAGAGCTTGAAGACAAGATTGAAGGAAGCGATCCCACCGCGCTGACTCGAAAACGCCTCGAACGGGACGAAAAACTGCGTGAAGAAGGGCGTCTGACGGAAGACATAAAGCTGGTAAAATCGGATATTCAAAAAACGAATGAAAAACTGACAGTACTTCAGTCTCGAATTCGTGGAATGTCAGGAGGAAGATCGGAGCGAGCTACTGCCAAGGTAACCTTGGTCAGCGAGCTTCACGATGTCTTTGACGCCAGTATCGAGCACCTACGCGACCAACTGCGAACGACAGTCGAAGCCAAGTCCAGCGCAGCATTTAGGGCGATGACAACCCAGTCCGCCTACCAAGGTCTGAAAATTAACGAAAACTATGGTTTGAGCATCCTCGACAGCGCCGGACGCGAAGTTTCCCTTCGTAGCGCGGGGGCGGAACAGGTCGTAGCATTGTCGCTTATCGACGGCCTAAACCGTACTGGGCGATCGACCGGACCGGTCATAATGGACACACCATTCGGTCGTTTGGACATGCAGCACAGGGACAATATCCTCAGCTACCTGCCGAGTGTAACAAGTCAGTTTGTACTTCTTGTCCATAGTGGCGAAATCCGGCCGGAGACGGACTTGGCTTCGGTCAAAGACAAAATTGGTGCCGTGTACAAGATATCCGAGATATCTGAGACACAATCAAAAGTAGAAAGGGCGTCGATTTGATTGAGCAAGAAGTTGTTACAATCGGCCTTACCCAAGAAGCCGATGACATGTTGGAAGCGATGGTTGATGACGGCACATTTGCACAGAAAGTCGATGGATATCGCTTCGCCTTCTCCTTGGCTCTTGCCCAAGGCGCACAGCCCGGTGAACTATCCAAACGCAAGACCATTTTTAATGTCGGAACAGTTGACCCCGACAATACCCTCCAGGACATCATCGAAGAGCTCGCGCCTGAATTGCTTACCAAGTCGAGCCCGTATCGGGCAATCGAAAGGCTCGCGGAGTGGGGCGTACGTGAACTGTACCAGCAAGCAATTGGACCGGGCATCGACTTTGTCGGTCTCCTGACAGAGGTAGAAGAAGTGAACGGGGAGTAAAAACTAAATGTCGAGCCCGTTGCGTGCCTATCTGATGATTTTTGGTCTTGATACCGGTCCGGTAACTAGAGTGCACTCTGACCTGAAGGACATAGTTGGGGACTGGGATGCTCGGGCGACAAAAAACACCTCCGCAGTTTTACATGTTGGATTTGATCGGGTGGCCACGCGCCACTTTCAAACCTTAGCTCAAGAGTTTCCCGGTCAAGTTCTGCTAACAAAAGGCGCAAAGGCCTGTTTGCCCAAGGGCTATGCGGCCTCAAAAGGCTCAGTTGGGAGTGTTCGCGACGAAGAAATCTTCTTGGGTTTGACCGGTTGGGGCTATGTTGCGGATGATCCGTCTCCACCGCTACCTTCCAAACCCACCGAGACAAAAAGTGCAGTCGGTGGAACAGCACAAAAAGAACTTTGGATTGAAGGCTACTTGATGGCTTTCCCGAAAGACAGAGATCAACTGGACCAAGCCGGTATACTATGTGACGCGAGTTATTTAGAGAACGAACACGTTTTACCACATGCGCTTCGGAAATCTCTGGGGCAATTTCGCCAAAACCATCTTACCCTAGGGAACTCTAGCGATCCTTGCCTTGTCGCACGGCACTCTCCACCGTGGCTACAGGAACGTCGTTTCGATACCCTGCCGATTTCAGTCCGTGTATCAAATGTATTCTCGCAGAACGGAATCAACTCGGTTTCTGACCTAGCTTCATTCACGACGGCGGGCTTGCTGCGCATAAAGAACTTCGGAAAAACGAGTATTAAAAACGTTATAAGCGCCCTGAATCAAGGTATCGCGGAGGGCCCCTTTTCGGAGAAAGATGAACTGGCGAAAGGGTTTAACCTCGCTTTCTTACCGTCGCTTCGAAATGCACTGGAAAACCTGAATGATAGAGAAAAGGATATTGTTAACAAGCGTATGGGTCTCGATACCGCGCAAATGACTCTGGCCGAGATCGGAGACCAATACGAAGTGTCCAGAGAGCGTATTCGTCAAGTCGAAGCCAAGGCTGTGACCAAAATTATTGCCACAGAAATCTGGGATGACATTTTCGAAAGAAAAATTCTCGAATTCCTTAATGATCGAAGCGAACCATTGCCACTGCGGGCATTGGAGTTATTGGACGATTGGTTTGAAGGGGCACAAGAGAAACCAAAAGTGTTCTCGTACTGGTTGGACGCAATTCCAACTCTGGATGCCCACCTCATCTCGATAGATGATATCGACTATGTCACAGAGCTAAACCAAAACGATTGGGAAGTCGCGGAACGAGAAGCGAAGGCCCTAATTCAAAGCGGCATTGGGTCGGGTTGGTCTGAAGAACTGTGCAGAGACAATGTACACGGCCTGCTCGCCAGCAAAGGGCGGGAACTCAGAGATGTTCTCTGGGAGCGAGTCAGTGTTCTTTGTCATTTTGCAGACACCGGATCAGGTAGAATACTCCAGTCGTATGGAAGAGGCGCTGAGCAAGCTGTTCTTGTTGTGATGGAAGAAAGCGAAAAGGCTTTGCACTTCACCGACTTGGCAGAAAGAGTGGCTTCGCGTTTTGAACAGGAATTCGATGTCAGACGTGTTCACAACGCTGCATCTAATGTTGGCCTGCTTCTGGGAAGGGGGACTTACGGCCTGAGAAAGCACATACCCTTGTCGGACGCGGAGTTTTGTAATCTTGGGGATCTAGCAGAGGAAATTGTGCTGGATGGCCCGGAAGAACGACAGTGGCACGCCTCTGAAATCCTCGGGCTGTTGGCGGACCGCGCCGAATTGCAGTATGCAAATGTTGATCAGTACATTGTCAGCGCCTCCTTAAATAGCCGCGAGGCGGTTGAAGACCTCGGCAGATTGGTGTGGCGAAAACGGGGAGCGGACGGAGCAGACAACCATGCACGGATAGATATCCGGCAGGCATTGCTCTTCATTCTAGAAGAAGCTGGGCACCCCCTTCACACAAAAGAGCTCCGAAAACGATTGAATGAGAAAAGGGGCACTCAGCAAGCCTTTCAAATCGTACCCTCTGACCCTCTTATTCGAGTTGGCACATCATTGTGGGGCATCAACGATCGAGACGTTCCGATCAAACGCCAAGATCAAAAGCATCTCGCCACTTTGGCTAAGTCTATCCTATCTAACACTGGTCATGGCATTCACATTACGGAAGTGCCTAAGTATTTTCATAACCTGCCTGCAATTGACCCCGAAGCACTGTTCAGTTTGTTAACGTTGGACAGTTCCCTACGAGTCAGCGTTGGGCGATACCTGTTCCTCCAAGACTGGGAAGATTCAAGACGAATTTCTCTTCCCGAAGCGCTCGAAGGAACACTAAAAAACGCAGAAAAACCCCTCTCACTGAACGAGATACTTGTACGTGTTACGCACCGGATGGGTCGAACGTGCGAAAAAACCGCTGTGTCAGGTGCGCTTCAAGGTTCATCTGCAACTCTTGACGAATGGGGCAACTGGTCTGTTTCATCTAACGACTGACTAAGACGCATGACCTCGGAAAAACTTCGTTTTCAAGAGTACTGCAAAACCATAGTTAGATGTACTAGCAACACGGCATTTTGGCTCTAGCTCCCAGCGACAATTGCGCTTTCGAACACAATCTATCCGAACTACACTACGCTCAGGATTGGCAGAAAGAGCCAATCTCGGGGCGTAGTAACCCCGCCGTCAGCGGTCGGTATCGACCGCAACGATACCTCCTCGAACCCTATGGTCGGGGAGGCGCTGGCGTATGTCCAGGGCTTCGGCCTAAAGGCCAACGCGGTCGTCTGACGGCGGCTTACTAACTCCCCGGCTGCCAGAGGAAACTCTGGTGGCCGATTTCGTTAGTAGAGGAGCCGCTATGTCCAGCAGTGATTTTGAGAAACAGGGAACATCCGCCGTTGGCGCATTCGTCGGTTCCCAGATCGTAATTTTGGAACTCATCGCCCTCGGATTTGGACTGCACTACCTGCAAGGCATGGACGCGAGCATGCAGACCCTCGTCGCGGCTGTCCTCGTCGTCGTGTTTGCCTTTACCCTGATCACCGGCAGGGGCTTCCCGCATTTCCGACACCGGGGCAAAGCCGCACTCTTCGGGATCCTCGCAGGATTCTTCACCCTGCACGGCGCGGTCACATTCCAACACCAGCGCGAGACCTATCTGGCCGAACTCAGTGAAAGCGACCCGGTGGCCTATCTCGCCGAACTGCGCGACATAGACGAAGGCCGATGGCTTATCGCTCTCGAGGAACTCGACCCTGCCGCCCATGCGACAGAAATGGAGCGCCTCATTGGCCGATCCGACGACCTCGCCCAGCGCCGCGAGGCATTCACCCAAGCGACGACAGAACTGGTTTCGGAGGGAGCCTGCACATTGGACGAGTTTGCCGAACATGGCGGTTGGGTCAGATCGACTACCCACGGAACAAGCCCGGTCTATTTCATGTACTGCGGCGGCGCGACTGTGGCCGACCGCCTGTATCTGGATGCGTCTACCGGCAGGCGGTTCCGGTAAGGTGGGTTGCTGGTACTAAGCCCAGCGCCAAGGGACCGCCACACGTCCGCAGACGTCCGCCAAGGCCCGTTGTTGCCTTTGGTGGCGGTGTACCCGGCCCAAGGCGCTTCGCCTGCCTAGCACAGTTCTACGGCCCCGGCAAAAATGTAACCTGTAACTGTAACTTAGGTCGAACAGGGTAAACAAAAGGGGGTAGCACCCCCCGATAGCACCCGTGCAAATGTGTGCGGGTAAGGTACGGGTTACAGGTAACGCAACCCGCACCATTATCTTAAAACGGCGTCTTCGGCGACGCGCTATGGGTTTCGAGAACAACCGTTCCGCCTTGTTTGCGAACGGCGAATATCTCGGCTTTACGTTCGAACCTGTTGCCACGGGCAAAGCCCTTTCTGGGACGCTTGTCGCTCCCGGAAAGATCGTGCAGCCGATAGGAATGGTGTTCCCAACCGAGGGCGTCCATAGCGGCCTTGATCCGACGAGCATCACTAGGCGAAACACGCGGCGTATCGAGGTTCAACAACAGCTTGATGCTTTCCATGGAAACCACGCCCGTACGATCCGCAAAATTGTCGGTGAGGACTTCGGCAAGCTCGTCTTCGACCATGCGTTCGCTTTGGGCGGAACCAGCTTCATCCCACAAATGCTCGGACAGCGTAATGGAGCTACCTTCGCTCTCCCGAACCACGGCTTCAGCCCAAAGCTGATCGACGTCGGCGGCAAATCGAGCAAGGTCAATTTCACCGACAATCACCGGCCACATCCGCCGATTGCCGGTCAAATCCCGAAGATAGGATTGCTCATTGGTCGTGCCGAGAATGACGCAATGACGTTTGAACGACAGAGCATTGCGAGCATAAGCAGGGCGAAAGTTGTCCGTGGACGTGCTAAGGAATTTCTTCAAGTTCTGGCTGGTCGTTTTGTTCAGACCATCCAACTCCTGACACTCGACGATCCAAGCTCGTGACAACAACTCCGCTTTGGTCTTGTCATCGCTGCGCAGGTCAAGGCTTCCACAGAACCATTCGTTCCGGATCGCCAACATGGCGGCAATCTGAGATTTGCCCGCGCCCTGCGCACCCTCGAACACCAACATGGGATCGAATTTCACGCCCGGTTGTTTGATCCGGCGGACGCCAGCGACAAGAAACTTGCTGCCGAACTCGCGATTCAGTTCCGTGTCTTCTGCCCCGCAGTAAGTCACCAACCATTTTTCGACACGCGGAGTGCCATCCCAGACCAACCCGTCGAGGTAGTCGATAACCGGGTGGTACTTGTTCTCATGCGCCACAGACAACAGTTCCCGCCGAATGGCCGCAGGGCTAGCGTTGAAACCTAGTTCTCTGCTGAATGCACTGCAGAGGATTTCGATAACATCGTTCAGGTCTCGTCCTTCGAGTTGGTAGCCGATAACCTCATCTGAGTGGTTGAACAGATTCCGCCGCGCTTCAATGTCCAGCTGGGCAAAAGCGAAACGGATATTGTCAGGGACATTCGGGATCGGGTTTCCTTCATCGTTCCGTACCGGCCAGCCGCCCTGCTGCATTTCCAGCATGGCGTAGGCACGTTCGATCTGACGACGTCCGTATTTCTGCGGATTGGAGTTTTCGAGGACATGGGCGCTGATGCCAATTTCCGGGTCGGTCAGGATAGACAATACATGACCAGGCTCCATGCCGTTGCCCAACATCCACTTTGTGGCCGCAATCACCAATTCCGACCGGGAAGCATAAGCCGTATCCAGAGGGTTCTCCCCGGTCATAATCACTTCCGCCCATTTCTGATCGAGCGGGATGATCGAGTTCAGATCATCCGGCAAGGGCAGTTTATCGAAATCGGGCAGGCTGCTCGATTTCCCCGTCGCTGCAATCGGCAGTTTCGGCTCCGACTTGAGCCGACGCATCTGAAAATCTTCGACCGAGAAGGTCACAGGAGGAGAGTCCAGATTCATCGGGTGCAGCGGAAAAGCCAGTTTAGGTTCACGCCCATCGGCGCGTTTCTTGTCGTCCAACCAATTCATCGTCCACGGTACGCGCATGAGGCGGCTGGCGTCATGCGTCCCCAAACCTCCCTGCAGAGCGACCAGCAACGCATGGTTCAGTTCTTCGGCCAGTTCGACCCTGATCGGCTCAGTTAGCCGCCACACCGCTTGGAAACCACCACCAGTAAACCAAATCGCAGTCGGGTGCGGGATACCCTTAGGGCGAGTTCCTTCATCGCATAGCAGGGCAAGGATACGATCTTTCTGCTGGTTCAGATCACCGGGGTAGTCTTTAAAGTCGAGATCGACATGCAAGTTGCCAGCAGCGCTCAGATTGCATTTCTTGCGCGGACCTTCGAGGAACTCGGCGTTCGGCAGAAAGTACAAGTTCCGCCGATAGAGATCGCTGTTATTGCTTTCCACAAAGCGGACGGCGGACGCGGCATCGTTGGCCGGGTAGAACTTGTGCTTCGGATTGGAATTTCCTTGGCTACTCATTTGCTCAACGTAGACTGGAGCACCGTTCGTGAGCCAGCTTATCCATTCAATTGCCTTGTGGGAATCGGGACGCAATTTATTCGACATCGGACGCCTCCCCAAAGCTACGAGCTTCAAGCCATTGGTCGATGTCGGGGCGGCGATAAAAAACACGCGTTCCGATTTTCACATAGGTAGGGCTATTCTTGTAGCAGCGGCGTTTTTCGAAAAACGACACGCTCATGCCAGTGTATTCGGCGACCTGAACGGTCGTCATCAGATCAAGTCTCTTAGGATCAGCCATAGTCATCTCCAAGCTGAAACGATCCTGCTGCCCAAGCAGCAAGATGTTTAGTGGGTGACTACGGTCCGTGGGTCATACGTTTCTTTAAGGGGCCTCCCAGCCGTTTCGGCCCCGCCGTCCTACTACCGGCCTCTCACCGGCCCTGCGTTTGTCGTTACGCTCTTGGGACAAATCTCTTGTAGGCAGGTCAAAATTACCAAACTGGGCAGTGGCATCAATCGCAAAATACGCTGCGTGCAAGCCCGTCCAAAACAATCTAACGCACCTGTCGCGCGCGCTCGCACGAACTGGCGACCGCAGGATCAGTCGATAAACACAAGATTGGTTTCATATTTCATTTTTCGGGAAATGGGCTGCGCTCGTGGATTCGATCTGAACCGGTAGCCGGTGGCACGCTCTCCCCCGAGCAGCCGTTGATGGGGCGGGGTCACCCTGTCCACCTGACAGTCACGAGCTCGACCGCAAGTGCAACAGGCCCCGCCCGGTTACTTAAACACCGTGGGCAATAACACCGGGGCCTTTCCAGACGCCTTCCGCTTTACAGTCAGAGGGCCAGATTTCCAGATACTCACCGGTACTCTTTTCCAGTTCTATTCCCAAGTGAGGTTCCTTCTCCAAGCCGGACCACCACGACAAAAACACATTCAACAGATCCTGAGAGCTGGAGCTTTTCGCCACTCCCTCAACAAAGGACTTGGTCAAATCAAGACTGGGAAGCGTAAACAGAGGGGAGCCATTGAGAAACTCACCCATATCCTTCGCGTCGTCCTTGCGAGGAACTTGAAGCACACGCCGCGGAATCGGAGCCTCGGAATGCACTTCAGGGAAAACCTCCGGATAAAGAGGTGACATGAAGTCGATGATGTGTGTTTCGGTCTGAACCCACATGTGGAAGCCGTTCTCATTCGCATGGATGCGGCGTTCCTCTTCCTGACCAATTCCAAGTACGCACTGCCCATTGGGATGATGCAACTGCCATGCACCCGCGACAGGGCGGCACGGGATGTTGAGCTTTGAATTCATTACTGCGGCTCCAAAACACGCGAAGATGGCGCAACCTCCGACTACGGTTTTCGTGTGGCCCGTCGTCTCAAGCAAGCCTTGGATCGCGGTGGTAATGAGATTGAATTCGTTTTGGGTGATCAAACTTCTATGGGTCATTGCCCTTTTCCTTCATTGATTGAAAAACCGATCGTTTCATCGGACTTCTCATGCTTCGTTTTGTTGCAGATTGATGTGGTGAGTTTTGACTAGCTACGGCAGCCTGAATGGTGGTCGATGCGAATCCGACCACCAAAACCTATTCGCCAACCGGGGCTTCCTGCTGTGCTGCCAGTTCCAACCACGCCTTGATCTTGGCCCAAGGCCAGACACGGTTACGCCCGTGATAGTTGGGCACAGGGAAACGCCCTTGCGCGATCCTGCGATCAAGGACGGCTGGGGACATTGCACACAATGCCCGTACTTGTTTTGCGTTCAACAGGGCTTGGTCAGGCAGCGAAGCAAAGTCGATTTGCGCCGCCCGCGATCCAGCCCCGACGGTTTTGTCGAGTGACGTCATGGATACACCTTCAGTCTTGAGATTGAGGTGCTGGGAAGAGCGGTGGGAGAAAAAATCCACGGAATCCCAGCAGTTGCGAACTGATTGGGACATCTACGCGGTTCGCGACCTAGTTTTGGGTCAGTCGCAGCCTTGTCAAAGGCCCACAGGTCATTGGCGCATCACCGCCTATGTTACTCTCGATCAAAGACACAAGGTAACCCGTCAAACCTCCAAAACAGGCTGACGGCCTGCCTATACCGCTACTGATTCATCGGTACATTGTCAATCTGCGGATGCCATCAAGAATTAGGGCTTTGTTTTCCATGAACAAAGTTGGCCCAATCCTGCATCATCGCCCGACGACGCTCAAGCATGTCTGACCGCCGATATGCACGTTCAACGGCTGATCCCATATTATGTGCGAGGGCGATTTCGGCCATTTCGCGTGGCCATTCCGTTTCTTCTGCAGCCCAATCACGAAAAGTCGAGCGAAAACCATGAGGTGTCGCAACCCGGTTCGATTGGGTGTCCTTCCAACCGTCCCCATCGGCAGCTTCCTCTGCTGCGTTCATCTTTTTAACAATCGCCGCGATAGTCATGTCGCTCATGGGTTTGCCGGAAGTGCCACTCCAGATGATTTTGGCTCCGGCGAGGCGGGGTGTCGCCTCCAAGACGGCCATGGCTTGCTCCGACAACGGGACACGGTGGCTTTTGCCAGTTTTCGTCCGTCCGGCGGGTACGTTCCAAACCTTTTGCTCGAAGTCGATTTCATCCCATTCCGCGTTTCGCACTTCGCCAGAGCGGCTGGCCGTCAGGATGAGAAATTCGAGGGCAAGAGCCGAATTTGACACTTTACGCTTCTTAAGTGACCGCATGAACTCGGGCATATCCTTTACCGGCAACGCCGGATGGTGACCCTGCTTATGCAGCTTACTCGGGGGGGCCAAAATCTGATCCAAGTGGCCGCGCCACCTTGCCGGGTTCTCGCCGGTCCGATGGCCGCTCACAGCGGCCCAATTCAATACGCGTTCCACTCGGCTCCGCACCCGTGAGGCCGTGTCCGGCTTCTCTTTCCAGATCGGGCGCAAAACTTGCAGAATGTGATCCAGCTCGATCTTGTCGACGGGCAAATCACCCATCGTTGGGAACGCATATGCCTCCAAAGAATTCTCAAACTGCTGACGAGCACGGTGAGCGTTCTTCTGGTGCATGATTTTGTCTTGGCAAAACTCCAAAACGCATTGCTTGAAAGTCTTGGCCGCTGTTTCTTCAGCAGGTGGCTTGGACTGCTCCCTGAGTGCTCGCCTCTCCTCAACTGGATCAAAGCCCGCCCATGCCCGATCAAGGGACATCCGCGCCCGCTCACGAGCCATACTCAATGTCACAGAGGGATAACTCCCAAGCCCCAAGTCACGACGCTTGCCGCCAAATGTCATCCGAAGCACCCAAGAACGAGAGCCGGACGCCTTTACCTGCAAGCATAGCCCGCTGACTCCGCCAACCCTGTGGTATCCCGGCTTGTCCAGTTTATCGACTTGAAAGGCAGTCAGTTCTTTGAGAGTACGACGCGGCAAATCTCGCTCCTATTTACCCCCCTATTTTACAGTTCGAAAGATAACTCGAGAGGAGAAGAGAGGAAAGGCAAATCGTCACGAAATTGAAAAAATGCTTTAAGATCAATAAAGAGGAGTGCGGATGGCCGTGGTACTCGCCTCCAATAAAATCAATGACTTGCGTCATCCTTCTTCTCCTTCACTGCCATTTTTGAAACAACCGTTGAAACTTTCACGTTTCGGTCTTGCTTCGTTCCATTTGATTTCTTGCCTCTTGAGCACGCTTCGCGAGCTCTCTTTGCCGGATAGGTCCACCGTATTTTTTTAGCATCTCAACACCTGAGTGGCCGGTGACGGCCTTGACCATCTCGTCATCACATCCAGCCAGATAAAGTTCGATCGTCGCGTTTTTCCTGAGCCCGTGCGTTTTGTAGTAGCTCGCCTTCTCGTGCTTCATCTTCTTTTTGATGGCACGCATTTCCTCGGCAACGATACGGTAACTCACTGGTCGACCTTTCGCGTCGGTCACAACGGTGCCGTCCGTTCGTGCGAGCCCGTCGAGATGGGCTTTCAGGCGGTCGGTGAGCGGGATCCAAAGAGGCTTGTCGGTTTTGCCCTGCGTGAAATCGAATCCTTCATCGGAGAAGTGCTCCCATTTCATCTTCACGACATCGCCAATACGCTGGCCTGTTCCAACGCAAAGCTCGTAAACCAGCCGCGCCCTCTTTGAAGCCAGCGCTTCGAACTCGGCCCGAACATCATCTGCCCGCGTCCACTGCTGCTTTGATCTCTTCCAACTTCATCGCAAAGCCCGACCCACGGCCCTGAACGGGGCTGTCAATCGGCCACATTTGCGAAGAAAATGTCTGCGCCAAAATCAGACGCCAATTTGCTCCGCAAGGAATGACTCGCCCGCGAGACAGGGGAAATTGGTGGCTGATTTTGGGGATGGACTAAGGTTGACCGCCACGGTCAGGGATGTTGGGCGGACCAAACAAAAAGAATGGTGTCTGGATCGGGGTGAACGGGCCAACG
This sequence comes from Youngimonas ophiurae (nom. illeg.), assembly GCF_049803795.1. Taxonomy (NCBI): domain Bacteria; kingdom Pseudomonadati; phylum Pseudomonadota; class Alphaproteobacteria; order Rhodobacterales; family Roseobacteraceae; genus Thalassovita; species Youngimonas ophiurae (nom. illeg.). Next base: position 261,137 of record NZ_JBNAGJ010000001.1, on the reverse strand, counting down.
GCCCGTTGAACCCCGGTGCAGTCGATTGGAATTTGTCGCCCGCGCACCAATGCGCGGGCTCGTATCCATATTTGGGAAGATATGTTTTTCGGACCGTCAAAAAGAATGAAACTCGGTAGGTAGGAGCCTTTCATGCTGAACCACCTGCAGCCGACATTGAAACTTCTTCGAAATCGAATAATTCGTTGCGCTGCCGCATGTCCGCTTGGAGCCCAGAGTCCCCGATGCTGCACGCCGCACAAATGACCTGAATCCGCATGAAGCTATCGTTCGACCTTTTTCAGCCCCGATTTAAGGGGAAGCTCACGCCACCGCCGGGTTTTCCCGAAAGCGGCCATTTTTTGCTGCTATCTATCGCATGACCACTTGTCGTTGGTATGCAAAACACAAATTTGTGTGAAGCGAAGATTTTCTTTGAACCTCTAGTTGGTGTAGGTTGTAAGTGTCTTTCGGAATACGCGGCACTTGGTCCGCAAATTGACGATCAAGACGGAGAAGAAATCAGAATGTTGACAAGACGCCATTTCATCGCGACCACGACGGCCCTATTCTCGGCACCACTTTCGTCGCCCGCTTTCGCCAACACATGGCCGACGGGGTCACAAAAAGCGGCTTGGGACGCACAAGTTACTCCAGAAAACTTCGTTCTTGAGACATCCAACCCATGGGGTCTTGCACCGCGATTCCTGCCGCAACGGGTCGAGGCGCGGGATGGGTTGGTGCCTGGTGATATCCATGTCGATGCTGTCGCAAGATATCTCTACCACATCGAAGAAGGTGGCACGGCGATGCGGTACGGGGTCGCGATTGCGCGCGGCAATCTTTACGAACCGGGCACCTATACGGTGCGCCGTCTGGTCGAGTGGCCGCATTGGACACCGACCCAATCAATGATTGAGCGTGACCCTGTGAACGCCCAGTGGGCTGACGGCATGGAGCCTGGTCCGACAAATGCCCTCGGCTCTCGTGCGATTTACCTCTACGTCGGACAGCGTGATACCTATCTGCGTATTCATGGCACGCCTCACCCCAGATCGATTGGAGGCCGCGCGAGTTCAGGCTGTGTTCGGATGGTGATGGCGCATATCAATGCGCTTTATCCAAATGTCGAAATGGGTTCGACTGTATATCTTTACTCCGCTTCGGATAGCGTGCTCACCACTAGCTGACAGCCAAAGCATCATCGATCACTGCAAAAGAATGAAAACGGCTCTGATGAATTCAGGGCCGTTTTCATTGTTACGTTTCAGCGGGCTGTTGAATGCAGATGGGACGGTTGTCAGCAGTCCGAAGCGGCAGAGGTGTCCTTTCAACCGGGCCATTGTGCATGTACCAATAGCAACTGTCCTCAGGACGCAAGAAAGCTGACATGAGATCTTGGTTGGGTCCCGCAATAGCAATCACCTCTTCAGGAATGGAAGGTGTCGGGCTTGCGTCGTCGGGCTCGCCCATAGTGACCGCGCAAGCGCTCACGAGCGGTATAAGTGTGAATACGGCTGCATTTCGCTTGATCATCTTTTGGCTCCCTTTACTCAAACAGTGTTGCTTCGCTGATATGATGAAAGCCAGACGATATTCAATCGTTCCCGCCTTCGGCCTCAAAACTTGCTCCGGCGCGTTGTTGGAAGGTGACTAATTGAGGCAGGTTTTCGTAGTTCAAACGATTATCGGACGCGCTGTCGTTTTTCTTCTTGAAGCTCTAGTTGCTGTAGCTCGTATCCTTATCAAAATAGTCGCGAATCTAAGGATAATTCATGCCACACGTTGCTGCTCATCATGATCACGATCATGCCGCTGCTTCTTCTGCAGAAACAGGCACAAGTTGCTGCGGCGGTGACGCTGTCGCGCCAACGCAAGTCAGCGCCTCCGATGGACGGAGTTTCCACGTCAACGGTTTGGATTGTGCCGAAGAGGTTTCTATCCTTAACCGGGTCGTCGGGCCGGAGGTCGGTGGGACGGAATTTCTGGCCTTTGATGTCATCAATGCCCGAATGACCGTTCTTGAAGGTGGCACGTCAGTGTCCTCGGACAACATCATCAAGGCGGTCGCATCAACTGGCATGACGGCCAAACCGTGGGATGTCGAGGACGCCAGCGCTGATCAGGCTGCACATCTGAAGAAACAAAAGCTGTTCACGATGCTGAGCGGAGGCTTTTGGGCGGCGGGGTTCATTTACCACCTTGTTGAAACTGGCATCGGCGGGGCCATCGGCATTTTTTCCGGCCATGGTGAAGCCGCGATGCCAATTGCGGAAATCGCCTTGTTCGCTGGCGCTATTCTATTGGGTGTGTGGCTGGTCGCACCTAAAGCATGGTCGTCTGCGCGTCGGATCTCTCCTGATATGAACCTGTTGATGGTGGTTGCCGTTGCCGGTGCAATCGCACTTGGAGAGTTCTTTGAGGCCGCGACTGTTGCGTTTTTCTTCTCACTTTCACTGTATCTTGAAAGCTGGAGCGTCGGGCGCGCACGGAATGCTGTCTCGGCACTTCTCGACCTCGCGCCTCCGACGGCGCGGATTATTAACGATGATGGGTCTGAGGCTGATATGCCTGCAGCGGCCGTTGCTATTGGAACCAAGTTCATCGTGCGCGGTGGTGACCGCATTCCTCTCGACGGAGAAGTTGTCGACGGGGCGGGAGCCGTCGACCAGGCCCCTATTACGGGTGAAAGCGCCTTGGTGCCAAAGGAGGCAGGCGACGATGTCTACGCGGGCACCATAAATGGTGAGGGCACGTTGACTGTACGGGCATCGAAGGCCGCGTCTGACACGGTTCTGTCCAAGATCATTCGCATGGTTGGCGATGCGCATTCGCGTCGCGCGGAGGTCGAACAATGGGTGACAAAGTTCGCCCGCATTTACACGCCAGTTGTGATGGTGCTTGCCATTCTCATTGCTGTAATCCCCCCACTTGTCGCGGGCGGCGATTGGGGCTTTTGGTTCTACAACGCTTTGGTTCTTTTGGTCATCGCCTGCCCTTGTGCTTTGGTGATCTCGACTCCAGTTTCTATTGTCGCGGCCCTCGCCGCCTCGGCGCGCAACGGTGTGCTGATCAAGGGCGGAGCCTATGTCGAAGCCCCGGGTCGCACGACAGCACTGGCCATGGACAAGACCGGTACGATCACCATGGGTGAGCCCGAGGTTGCGGCCATTTATCCGCTTGGCGGCACAAGCGAAGCCGAATTGATGGCACGGGCCGTTGCCCTCGAAGCGCGCTCGTCACATCCTCTGGCACGGGCGATCCTTGGCCGTGCAGAGCGAGACGGAATAAAAATTTTCGCCGCCGAGGATACCCGAACCGTTCCAGGACGCGGCCTTGAGGGTCAAATGGATGGTCATTCCATATGGCTCGGCTCCGATCGGTTTGCCGAGGAAAAGGGCCTTGGCGGGGATATCCCGGCTGATCTACGCAATCAGATCGAAGGCGCTGGAAGCACGCTTGTGGCGATCGGTGACGCGAAAGGCGTCAGCGGCGTTCTCGAACTGCGTGACCGGATCCGGCCAGATGCCAAGGGCATTGTCGCGCGCTTGCACGCTCAAGGCGTTAAAAAGATCATCATGCTAACGGGTGACAACGCGGCCACCGCAAGTGCAGTGGCTGCCGAGGTCGGCATCGACGAGGTGCGTGCAGAACTCTTGCCCGAGGACAAGGTCACAGCGATCGAGGAGCTGGTCGCACAATATAGCACCGTCGCAATGATCGGGGACGGAGTGAATGACGCACCGGCAATGGCGCGTGCGCATTACGGCATCGCAATGGGCGCAGTTGGGTCGGACGCTGCGATTGAAACGGCGGACATCGCGCTCATGACCGATGATATCGGCAAAGTTCCATGGCTGATCGGGCATTCGCGCCGGACTATGTCGATCATCAAACAGAACATCGGCCTGTCTTTAGCAACCAAGGCAGTCTTCGTAGTCGCGACCGCCTTTGGCATGGCGTCCATGTGGGGCGCGATCGCGGCAGACGTCGGGGTTTCGCTCCTCGTTGTCGCGAATGCCTTGCGGTTGTTACGAGCGCGCGACAACGATCAAGGACCGCGCGGCGGAGAGCAAGTTGGCGAGGAATTGGCAAAGGGCGCGCTGGCTCACGGCCATTGATTGGCGGAAGGCAACGCTGTATCAGATAGGCAAAACGAACCTCCAAAGAAGAGGCATTGGGCAGTAATGATAACAAAATTACCGAGACGGCTGTTCCTATCTGGTGCGGTCGCGACATTCTTGGCCGGATGCGCCAACAAATTCAGGTCGTACACTGGCCCTGGCGTGACACGCCTGCGCCTCTACAAATCTCAACGACTGCTCGTTCTCGATGGAGCGCAGGGCGTGCTGCGCTCTTACCCGGTCGGGCTTGGTTTTGCCCCGGAAGGGCACAAGCAATTCGAGGGCGACGGACGCACGCCCGAAGGAACCTATACCATCGACCGCCGAAATCCCGAGAGCCTGTTTCATCTCTCAATTGGCATTTCGTACCCGAATGCGGCCGACCGCGCTTTTGCGGCAGCTCAGGGCCAGTCTCCAGGGGGTGATATCTTTATCCACGGTGGCCCGAGGCGGGGGATCGATCCAACGAATAAGCAGGACTGGACCGCCGGATGTATTGCGGTCAGTGATCGGCAAATTGAAGAGATTTATGCCATGGTGCGCGATGGCACGCCCATCGACATTTATGCCTGACGACGTGCGTCCCACACCGGATACAACAAAAGTACGCCAACGCCACATACGACAAAAACATCGGCCAAGTTGAAGGCTGGCCAAGACAGGCCAGCGATGTGGAAGCTCAGAAAGTCGGTAACAGCTTGAAAACGAGCGCGATCTACGACGTTACCGAGAGCGCCGCCAATGATCGCACCAAGCGCGACAGCTTCAATGTGATTGTCGCTGCGAAAAAGCAGCACACCGAGAACGGCACATATCAAAAGCGCCAATGCCGACAGTCCCCACCAAGGCATGCCCCCGAACATCCCGAAGCTAACCCCATCATTTTGAACATACACAAGGTCGAATATGGGTAAGATTTGAATGCCGGTGGCAAACGAGGATGCGTTGTCCATGACAAAGAACTTCGTGACTTGATCCACGAAAAGAGCGATCAACACGGTAGTCAGGCCGGGAAGGATGAATATCTTCATCGTTTTTTATCCGAGCCAGACGTCCAAAAACAGCATGATGACCAAGCCGATCGCAAGGCCAAGTGTTGCCTTGTTCTGATGACCGCTTCGGTGGGTTTCAGGAATGATCTCGTGACTGATAACGTAGAGCATCGCACCTGCGGCAAACGCCAAACCCCAAGGAAGAAGCGGTTCGGAGATCGTGATGATCCCCGCACCCAAAAGTCCCCCAATGGGTTCAACCATGCCAGTTAATGCGGCGATCCCCCAAGCCCGGACTTTCGAATACCCTTCGCCGAGCAGTGACACCGCGACGGCCAGACCTTCGGGCGCGTTCTGCAGTCCGATCCCGATCGCAAGCGGCATACCACCTGATACACCGTCCGCGCCAAAGCCGACGCCAACAGCGAGCCCTTCGGGAAAATTGTGGATCGTGATGGCGATAATGAACAACCACACCCGTCGAAGGGATGCTGCCTCCGGCCCTTCGCGACCTGTGCTGAAATGCTCATGCGGGAGTTTCTCGTTCATGAGTGCCACGGCGCCCATCCCGAGGAGGATCGCAATACACACAATAGCTGCCGGTGCGGCCTCGTTCACATACCGTAGTTCAGCAGCATCAAGTGCCGGTATAATCAAGGAAAAGAACGATGCCGCCAGCATCACGCCTGCTGCGAAACCAAGTGAGAGGTCTCGGGTAGCGCGAGACGGCACGCGACCAAAAAGCACGGGTATTGCGCCAATGGCGGTCATTGAACCTGCGGCAAGACTACCCAGAAATCCGAGCATGATAGGGGAGAGAGTGTCCAATTTTATATCTTTCGTTGTAAATCTCTTCAGTCGCCAGAATAGCTTGAGAAGACTTCTGTCGACCCGTCGTTGTTGATGAGAAACACGTCGTAGGCCTCACGCCAGCGGCTCTGATCCATACCAGGCGAGCCAAGCGGCATCCCTGGCACCGCGAGGCCGACAGCGTCCGGTCTTTCGCTGAGCAACCTGCGAATATCACCCGCTGGGACATGGCCTTCGATCACATATCCGTCGATGAGCCCCGTGTGACAGGACACCATACGTTGCGGAACGCCATTGTCGAGTTTGAAGCGGACAAAAAGGCCTGCAAACATATCCTCACCTGTGGGTTCAAAGCCGTTTTCTTCGAGGTGTTTCATCCAGGCTAGGCAGCAACCGCAACCATTCGTCTTAATAACTTCAATTGGGGTCGTTTGGGCGATCGCTTGCCCAGCCAAGGAGAGCGTGAGCAAGGCGGAGAGTAAGTGTTTTTTCATTATCTAAAGACTTTCTGACATCGTTTGAGCGACATCCTGATCAAGTAAACCAGTAAACTGTGCCCGGCTCTCATGAAGACGTGCTACAATGTCTGGATTGGTTCCTTCTGCTCTTGCCGCTTCGGCAAGCCGTTCTTCCGACATTGGATCTGTGGGTCGACCATCCACCCGCACTTCATAATGCAGATTTGGACCTGTTGCAGTTCCTGTCGCACCAACGCGACCGATCGTCTCGCCCGCTGTAACCCTTTCTCCGACCGAAAGACCGTCGGGCACAGAACTCAGGTGCGCATAGCGGGTCATAGTATCCGAGCCATGCGCGATCTCGACCACGCGTCCATAGCCGCCGCGTCGACCAACAAAGGAAATAGTTCCAGGTGCGGTGGCATAAACGGGCGTCCCATGCGGAGCTGCAAAATCGACCCCTGTATGCATGCGCACATCTCCATAAATCGGATGTCTGCGGTTGCCATACACGGAACTCAACCGCGCTCCCTTCACAGGCTGCGCGAACACGCGCAACACTTCTCCATCGACAAAAATTGTCGCGTTGCCAGAGTTGTCGTCCGGCCACACGATCTCATAGCGGGTTTCGTCGATGGTCAGCGCTGCGAAGGACAGGTGAGGTTGTCCGATAATCTGGTCGCCGAGCCTGGCTTCACGCCACATCAATTGCAACGGTTCGTCGCCTTTCAAATCACGCCGGAAGTCAACGGTCCCTCCCAACATCTCAGCCAAGTCTACGGCAAACCGAGCGGGAACATCTGCCGATGCAAGAGTTGCCGAAATCGAGTTTTGCACCGTCGTATCTGCCGCCCGCAGCACCAGATCAGGCTCAGGCAATATTCTCCGAGTGGCAGTCTCATCTGTGAAAACCGCTTCGATTTGGACGCCTTCGTCAACAGACAATACGGCTCGATTAAGCGATCCGGAAACGGAAGTTTCAATTTCGATGCCATATCCGGGTCTAAGCTTGCGCAGGTCATATTCTGCCGCCATGGCCAAAGCTACTTCGGCGCGATCGCCAGCAGAAAGGCCCGCCGCAGACAGCAATGCATCTAAGGTTTCACCTGAGGACAAGGTGCCCGACCAGGTTACCACTGGCGAGGACATTTCCCAAAACGCTCCGTCGTAAGCTAGAGGCTCCGGCGGCTCTGAGGACCAAATGACTTTGTCAGCTGCCGCAATCGTGCTCCAAGAGGGTGACTCTGTTTGAAGCGACATAGATGGTTGTTGCAAGGGAACGGGCTGCCAATTCGACGCCGCAGCAAGTGCGTCGGGTGCCCGGGACATTCCCCAGTTGGCCTGTGATGCCAAGACTAGCGTTAGGACTAAAGAAGCGCCTAAGACACCAAATGCAGGATACCTCAACTTCATGATGTTTCTTCTTCTATTGTCAGGACGCGGCGGATTTTTGGCACCGCAAATTCCCGTTGTTCATGGTAGTCTATTGTGCCGGAAAACTGCCCCTCAGCATCAAAGAGAAAGACGCTTGCCGTATGGTTCATCGTATAGTCGCCGTCCGTAGCGACCTTCTCATAGCGCGCACGGAAGCCAGCGGCAGCGCGCGCTGTCTCTTCAAGCGTCCCGTTCCAGCCTTGGATAGCAGGGTGAAAATAATTGACATATTCCGCCATGGCGTCCACGGTATCGCGCTCCGGATCGACCGTGATGAACACGACGTTCATGTCCGCAACATCATCTCCAAGGTCGTCAAGCCAGCCAGAAATATCCGACAATGTGGTTGGGCAAACATCGGGGCAGTATGTGAAGCCAAAAAACACCATGGATGGATTGCCCAGAAGCGACGCGGGTCCGACGGTTGCACCGCCTTGATCGGTCATCTGAAAGTCCATCTGGGTGAGCGGCAAGGGTCGCTGAACTACAGGTTCAGACGCGCCAGGACCGTCCACCCGCCACCAGCCGATAAATAGCGTGAGCGCAAGCGCCCCGCTTATTGCGGCACCATAAGTGAAAAAGGTTCTTCGGTTCATCAGCCCTCAGGCCCACGCGCGGCAATGCCAAGAATGGGAACGTCAACAGTCAGTGTCCCGCCATCTGCAAAGTTCAGTGTCAGCGGAAAGGTCTCTCCTTCGACCATCTTGGTTTGCAACCGCATCAACATGGCATGCATGCCGCCCGGTTCCAGCGAAACACTCTCGCCCGGAGAAATGATGATTTCACCGACAGGGCCCATGGAACTGACACCATTTGAATCAGTCGTGGTTTCGTGGATGTCCGGCATCATGGCCAATGGGGTTTCCAGCCCGACCAATGTCACCGGGTCAGTGCCCGTGTTGCGCAGGGTCATGTAGGCTACGCCCGGACGGTTGGTACCGATAGACGCGCGGGCCCATGCGTTTTCGACCACCATGTCTTCCGAACCGGCTAATGACGTTGCGGGTAGCCCGATCAAGATACTGAATGCGATGGCAGTGAAGGTTGATGATTTCATGAGGTTTTTCCTAAGAGTCTTCTGTTCAAGATCCACTTGCCGAGACTTCCGCTGCAACGAGTGCGCGGAGTTCATCAGCGCCGAAGGGATCAAGGGGTTTACCATTTACGAAGAAGGTGGGGGTGCCTCGCACGCCAACCGCCTCCACATCAGCGCGATCTTGATTGAGAACGCCAACTGTTTGAGGAGCCATCATCTGCGTTTGCGCGCTTTCCGCGTCAAGACCAGCCTGTTCAGCAATCGCAAGGATTAATCCGGGCGCGGGGGCACCATGGGAGGCCCAACGGGGTTGGTACTCAAGGAGTGCTTCGAGAACCGGCTCAAAAACGCCCTGCATGCGTGCCGCTTCGAGCACACGAATGGCCTGTTCTGAAGCTTCTCCGTGGAAGGGAGTATATCTCAGCACAACGCGTACTTCGCCGTCATGCTCGGCCAGTATGTCCTTCACAATCGGATGGAAGGCGCGGCAGGCTTCGCAAGCCGGATCGAAGAACTCGACTATAGTCACAGGGGCTTCTTCCGGACCAATGATTGGAGAGTAGGACCGGATTAGTGTTTCCGCGATTTCCGGCTGGACTAGCTCAACCTGAACCACCGAGGCCGAGCGCGACTGAAACCAAACGGCGGCCGCAAAGACTGCAAGACCGACGAGAAGGACCGATAGAACGATCGATTTGTTTTTCATGTGCGTGGTTCCTTCAGGGAGAAAATGGACAGGACCGCGATCAACCCGAAGGCGATCAGCGACAAGAGCGGGATTGGGACGCCGAGGAAGACCTGATTGTCATCGGTGCAAGACGGGCCGGTCGCAGTGCAGGGCTGAATGCGCTCCGGCAGAATTCCAGCGTAGAGGCCCAGATGCCAAAGTGCGATGGCGGCCCCACCAAGGGCGAGTGCAATACCGTAGCGGCCGACCCGATGATCTTCCCACCAGAGACCAAGGCCAAGAACGATGGCTAGCGGAAACATGAAAGCGCGCTGAAGCCAGCACAGATTGCAAGGAGCCTGCCCCAGAACCTCACCGATATAGAGCACGGCCAGGGAACTCCCCAAAGCGACGATCCACGCGGCGGTCAAAGCCGTCTCTTTTGACATCAATCGGCTCATATCGACATCCGCGCCTTAAGGTCAGAAAGAATTTCTTCAGCTGATGTGCCATATGTCCAAGCCCCGACATATCCGCCTTGGGGATCAAAGAGGAACAGCTGAGAGGAATGCCCCATCGTGTACCCATTGGGCGAAGCCGCCTCTTCGATCTTCTCGTAATATACACGGAAGGTTTCGGACGTTCGCTTGATCTGATCCGCTGTACCGGTGAGACCGATGATATTGGCATCAAAGGCCGGGACAAACCCTGCCAGTTGTTCGGGCGTATCACGTTCCGGATCAATCGAAATGAAAAGAGGCTGGACTTGGGCCGCGTTAGAGCCGAGCCCATCCATGACGGCGGCAACCTCGGCCAAGGTCGTGGGGCAGACATCAGGGCAATTCGCAAAGCCGAAGAACACGAGCATCCAGCGCCCTGCGAAGTCTTCGTCCGTCTGCACCTTGCCTTGGTGATCGGTCAGTTCGAAATCCGCCCGGAACGCAGGATCATCAGCCCGCGGTTCGCTTCTGGTAGAAACCTGCAGCCAAATGAACCCAACAATCGCGATTGTGACGAGTCCCCAAAGCATTTTTTGTAACGTAGAAAATCTCATTGGTCGTATTACGCCCGATTCCGCCCATTTTTACAGCGGTCTAAATGTTCTAGCTGCTAGAGGTTCAAGCTATTTCTTGGCTAAGAAGCAGCCCTTCACGGACCTGTGATTACAGTGCTCGCTTGCGCATGCCAATAGCTATAGCTACCAACACTATAGATATGGAGGTTGCATGCTGACAATTGGAAGCTTGGGAAAGAAGACCGGAACAAAAGTCCAAACCATTCGATACTATGAACAGATCGGCCTGATGCCCGAACCGGGTCGCACTGAAGGCGGGCAGCGGCGTTACGGTTACGCCGAAGTCGATCGCTTGTCCTTTATTCGACACGCGCGCCAGTTGGGATTTCCGCTGGAGGCGATCCGCGAGCTACTTGATCTTAGCGACAATCCGGATCGATCTTGCCATGAGGCCGACTCCATCGCTCGTCGACAACTCAAACAGGTCGAATTGCGGATGGATCGCTTGAAAGCGCTGCGCACAGAGCTGAAACGGATGATCCACGAATGCAGCGGAGGCAATACGGCCGACTGTAAGGTTCTCGAAGTTCTACGCGATCATTCTGAGTGCCTGACCAACCACGATGAGATTGGAGCCTAGTAATGCCAGCACTGGCCGCTTACCCACTCGCCGCATTGGCCGAAATTGCCGGTTGCTTCGCGATCTGGACCTGGTGGCGGCTCGGGGCAACCCCATTTTGGATACTCCCGGGAGGATGCGCCTTGTTAGCGTTTGGTTGGTTGCTGGCGCAGGTCGATACCACCGTCGCGGGGCGAGCATTTGCGGCTTATGGCGGGGTGTATATCGCAGCATCAGTTACGTGGATGTGGCTGGTTGAGGGCCAGCGGCCTGACCGGTGGGATGCAATGGGGGCGGCTGTCTGCCTCTTTGGCGCTGCCGTCATTCTCCTAGGTCCACGCAGCGCTTAAAGTTAAGCCTTGAACCTATAGTCACTGTAGCAATTATACCTTACTCAAAGACGATTCGAGGAGATGTATGATGAGCGCAGAAGACCGGCTGTTAGCAGCCACCCCAATCCTGAATTTCGGCCATCCGTCGATTGAGCAGTTGGTTGCGGAAAGAGGGTGGAAAGCTCTTGCGACCCATGACCGTATTGGCGCGGTCTACGATTTCGTACGCAATGAAATTGCCTTTGGGTATAACCGCGCAGACGATATCCCGGCCGCCGATGTCCTCACGGACGGTTTTGGCCAGTGCAATACCAAGGGCACGTTACTTATGGCCTTGTTGCGCGCGGTAGGTGTGCGGTGCCGCCTGCATGGATTCACGATCCACAAAGAGCTGCAACGGGGTGTTGTGCCAGAGCTCGTCTATCCTCTTGCCCCCAATGAGATCGTCCACTCTTGGGTTGAGGTAGAGACGGAGACGGGTTGGGCGAACCTAGAAGGGTTCATTCTGGACTCAGAGTTTCTTTCGGCGCTCCAATCCACATTTACCGATTCACCGAGCCTCTGCGGTTACGGGGCAGGAACCGACTGCCTGCAGGCTCCACCTGTGGAGTGGACGGGCGGCGATACCTACATCCAAGAGACCGGCATCGCTCAGGACTTTGGTGTTTTCGACGCACCAGACGAATTCTACGCCACTCATCAGCAGGCGTTCAGCTTCGTAAAGGGCATATTGTATCGCCATATCATCCGCCATTGGATGAACGCCCGCGTGCGCCGGATCAGATCGGGCAATGTTCCGCAAATTCCCGGCTTGTCTTTACCAAATCATAAGCACAAGGAATCCCGTCATGCCTCATGATCACGGTCACGCGCATATTGATCCGGCTTCCGGGGATCGCCGTGTTTCCATCGCAATCTGGGCCAACGCTCTTCTAACTGTTGCGCAGATCGTCGGTGGGATCTTATCCGGCAGTCTGGCGCTCATCGCGGATGCTCTGCACAATTTCTCCGACATGGCATCCTTGGTGATTGCCTTTGCGGCGCGAAAGATCGCCAGACGCCCGGCAGATGCTCGCATGACATTCGGCTATGGTCGTATCGAAGTTGTGGCTGCCTTGATCAACTACACCACCCTCATCCTCGTTGGTGTCTATCTCATCTACGAAGGCGGAATGCGTATGATCGAACCAACCGAAGTGGCCGGTTGGACCGTGGTGATCTTGGGCTCGGTGGCGCTGGTCGTCGACACTTTGACGGCGCTGCTGACGTATTCGATGCAAAAGGGCAGCGTGAACATCCGGGCGCTTTTCCTGCACAACCTGTCGGACGCGTTGGCCTCTGTTGCCGTAATTATCGGCGGCTCGCTCATCCTGCTCTATAACATGTGGTGGGTCGATCCGGCGATCACGATCGGTATCGCGGTCTATATCCTTTACCTGGCCACCACCGAGATCGGCAAACCCATCCGCATCCTGATGCTTGGTAGCCCGCCCGACGTCGACAATGATGCTGTTGTTGCTGCAATCAGGGACGTCGATGGTGTGCATGATGTCCACCACGTTCATCTGTGGCAGATGCAAGAGAATGAGGCGGCGCTAGATTGCCATGTCGTGACCGCTGATGGCGCATTCGGCGAAGGGATCAAAGAGGCAGTGAAAGCGCGCCTCGCCGAAGAGTTCGGCATCCGGCACTCTACTCTCGAATTGGAGGATCTGGGGAATGCACACGATGGAGCGCTGCTCTATGGGCATGCGGAGACCAGATATTGATAGAAGTCATCTTGATTTACTTAGGTCTGGGAATTGCTGCGGTGACACTTGCTTCGATCCTTTGGTCAATCGCTTTCCCCGAGCGTCGTATCTGGCCACCCAAGCGCTACACGTCGATCACACCAATTCTGGTCTGGGTGCCAACGTTTTCTTTATTTGGCATTCTGATCATGCTTGGCGTCTCGGGCTGGGGTGATCTGGCGTTTCCCACCTGGCTTCGTTTCGGGGTCGGGATACCGCTCATTGTGTTCGGCAATGTTGTCGTCTGGTCTGAAGTCGCTCATTTCGGGGTTCCGCAAACGGGCGGCGCGAAAGGTACGCTGAGGACCGCTGGCATGTATCGTTACTCTCGCAATCCTCAGTACTTGGCCGATATCGCGATTGTTGGTGGATGGATGATACTTTCTGCAGCACCATCAACGCTCATTATTGGAACGGCTTCGATCTTGGTTTTGGTAGCTGCGCCATTCGCGGAAGAACCGTGGCTCAAGAAGCAATACGGGTCTGATTTTGAAAAGTATATGGCGTCGACCCGTCGTTTTATCTGAGCCGCCTCGCTAAAAGGCTTTTCGGAGGTTCGTTGACCCTTCAGCTGCGCGAGGCCTGAATCGCCCCTAGGCGCGGCAGGACTTGCCTTCTTGGATTGGTGGACATGGAACCGTTGCGTAAGAACAGTAGACGCAGCAGTCCCCTTTACCCGGGGCGGGATATCCGCCCCGGCACCGCAGTCATTCGGTGACTGGATCATCATCGCGACGCGCGAAGGCGACCATTTCGACGTCGGGGAACATGCTGTGTTTGACGTTGATCGAAGTGATGTTGCCGCTGTCGTCGGTGTTGACGAAGAGGACGCCGCAGCGGTCCCAGAAGTTCTTGCCGTTTTTTTCGCCGGATTTGACGTTTAGTTTCAGAGTTTGAGTAGCCATTTTTGATCCTCACTTTGAGTGTTTCGATGAACATGACCAAAGCTGGCATCAAGGGACTGTCAGCGAGAAACTTGCCTCGCGAGGAATGCGCTGGCGCAGGGGAATTTTCTTGTTGAAGTGGGGTTTGTCCCGCGTCTGGCACGGCTGCCCGCTTATGTTCAGCAATCAGAAACACGGCGTTGATGATCTGAGTTTGGCCATCAATCTCTGGGCTTTCCCGCCAAAGCTGGCCTGGAACGCTGCAACTCGTGTACTGGACCTGCAGATTGCTCGCAGTAAATATGATCTACCGACCATAAACCGGAAAAATGATCTGCGGATCATACGGCATGAAAGGCAATCGCCCGACGTCGCACGCCAGCAGCAATGGCTTCCGCCAATGGCTGTGGAAACCCATCCGGCAGTTCTTCTAGTGCCTTGTCCAAGGCGGGTTCAAGCTCCGTCGCGATGTCCGACACGACCTCTTCCGCCAGCGCCACACCAAAGCCAGCCGCCTTTGCAGCCTGTAGGAAATGGCGAGGTACCACCTCATTGATCCGATAGTGACCGTCGACCGCCATCGCGAGGCGCATCCGGTTCTGGCGGATTTGACCGTCATCCACGGCTTTCTGAGCGCTCAGCACATCGTAGAGCGGGGTCATGCGGAACCCGCTAGGGCGCAATGCGATGCTGAAATTCTTAGCGTGCCCGTCTGTCGCCCCTAAAAGCCAAAACAGCACTTGCGCGCGGAAGAACACGCGCTGATCCGCCTCGGGGTCATCACTGCCGGTTAGCAGTCCGATGCCTTGAGTGATCCCCGGTCCGCCATCCATTTGATATTTTTGGCTGGGTGGGACTGAGAGCGCCTGACAAAAATCCTCCTGCGGGAGGCGGATCAAGCGGCCATCTTTGGTCCAGCGCCGATCAAACCGCGTCACGACAAGGCTTCGTACGTCTTCGAAGTCAGTAATTTCGACCTCTGCTACATCCAAACCCATGGCGCGACAGAAACTCATGCAGAAAAACTCGTTCTCAACACTGTCAGACAAATCAATCCCCGCTGGTAAAACACCTAGCTGGGTCTTGAAGATATGGGTCGTAGGAGTGAGCCCCGATGGACGGATCCACGCGCCCTCGTGGCGCAGCAGCGCTGTTTTCTCCTGCGCCCCGGCGATAGAAATGCGGAAGTCGTCTTCCTCATCCAAGCCTAGCGGAGCGCTTGCGAGGTTGCGTAACATATCCGCAATCTGTGCCTGAGATACGGGCTCTCCCTCGAGCACGGCAAACTCTGGAATCTCACCTGAGACGAATTGCAAGGCCCCCACGCAATCGCGCCCGATTTTCTCCAGCATGTGCCACGCGTCCGTGCCGCCTGCGCGCACCCGAGCGGCAACGCGCTCGCGTATCGCCTGATTGTCCGGCAGCAGGTTTTCTAGGTAGGCAATGACAGGGCCACCCTGGTGCGCCCCTTCGCGCAAAGGCAGTGACTGCGAGATGGGCATGGCGTGTTCCCAGGACAGCCAGTCGTGATCGTAGGTTAAGCTGATCGCGCCTGAACCAGCGAGACGCAAAGCCCCCACCAACCGTCCGTTCAGAAGCACTTGCATCGTGCCGCTACGCCCGTGTTTGGCCATCAGAAGATATCCTCAATCTCAAGCGAGCCACCACGCTCCACCAATCGGAACTCAAGCCCAAGTGCCGCCATGACAGCGAGCACCGTGGCGAGCTTCGCTCCCGCGTCGCCATTCTCGAGCGACGAAATCGTCGCGACGCGCAAATTCGTGCGCGCGCTGATATCGCTTTGGGTCCAGCCGCGCGCCTTTCGCGTCCGGCGAAGTGCCTCGCCGATCTGCTCGGCCGTGCGTGCTGTGAGGTCCATGATGCGGCTCCTTTTACGGAGTAGCGTAAATCAAAGTAAATTACGCCGCAACGTAAATATTTTATTTTTACGCCACAGCGTAACATGCGAGCTACACTCACGACTGCAGCCCCGCAGCGCAGACCTGCTCGGGCGTCACCAGCTTTGACGCAATCAAATCCTCGATCTGCCGGTTCGTGATATGGCGGCACAGGGGATGGCGCTCGTGAATCCACTCGGCGAGGCTCGCACGGCCTTTGGCTTCGGCCTCTCGCGCCTTCTCGCGGTCGGCCTGCACCTGGGCAAGCCCTTTCTCCCACCGTCGCATCTTGAACCAGTTGTCCGAGAAACAGACCTTGCTGCGCGTGTAGCCTTCGCTTTCCTTGGCATAGGCGAAACAGCACGTCGCCCACGGCCACACGCTGGCCAGCAGCATAAACGATCTCCGAAATCGCCCCGCCGACGCGGGGACGGATATCGACCTGCTCAAAGGCCACAGCCCGCCCCGGTACTGTGGTCGAAAATGGCACCTGTTGCCGTTCAAGCGTCACAACCCCCACAACCGTTTCACGATTGCCCTGCATAACGGGCTGCGCCGAGACCGGCCAAACCGCCGCCATGCCGCACATCAGGCTAAACGCGAAAAGCAAAACACAAGCGGCTCGCTGCGGGGATCGGACAACGGGAAATTCGGACATAGGATTCCTTCGTATTGAGGGCGCATTGAAGGCGGGCTGCGGATATTTTATTTTATACGCAGCTCCCGTGCCATTCTGTCGAAATTTTCATGCAGCGCACCTGTGCGGGCAACGGCCAGCAAGTGCCGACACCATCATCTTGGGTCACATCCGAACGAATAAACGGCATGTATATTCGGCAGGCAACGAAATAGCGACGTGCACAAGAAACGATCACCGTGCGTCATGCTCTGGTGCCATGCCTTAAAATGATCCGTGCTATTGGGGATGAAGGCCCAGCCCCCAACGGCCCCCAAATGGCATTTCATGCCCCATCAGAGAACATCGGAGTTCTCCTGTATTCTGGGCCTGATCAATTGAAGCCTGTTAGCTCAACAAAACAAAAAGGCACCATCTCGGGAGGTGAGATGGTGCCTTGTTCTGCGTCCACGCTGCGGGAGGAGGTGCAGCGTAGAACCATGATCAGACCCCCAGGGAGGAGGAGAGGAGGCCCAACCTTTGAAAAGAAGCTACTGCAAATGCTGCGCTGCAACAAGAAGTTTTGCTGCAATGCAGCTATGCACATTTTGCAAGGCTACATTCTTGCGCAAACCGTCACTCAGCGCTGTCCGTTCGTCCGAAATCGAACCGGATTTTATCGGGCCGTTCGGCGCCTGCGGGATGATCTCGAATTCATTACTTTTGACTTTGTATGCCCGATAGCAAGAAATTCATCATCAGAAGTGACGCTGGCTCGCCAATTTTTTCGGCATCGGATTTGGTGTTTTTTACATTTAAAACATGGGATTAGAATGCAATATGCCATTCGCCAGACGTCATTCGCATTGCCCGAGCGTATGTGACCGCCCTCTGCGATTGCCTGGTAAGGACGTTAAGAAACTGGGCTCGATTGCCTTCTTGCCAACCGCAACGCCGCATCCGCCCCGGTCACATGCGGATACGTCACCGGCTTTGCAAGGGAGACGCCAATAGTGCTAACTTCGGTCACGGATGCTGCTGTTTTGCAGTGGCATTCTAAAAAATCTCTTTGGCACATTGCGATGCCATCAGGCGGGGGCATCCACGCCGTCACTGACAATCAATTCGGCCAATGCAGGTGGGGCCGCGCAAGATATATGACAATCAACGCGACTCGGAGGCAGCGTGGAGAATTCTGATAAAGTCGTTCGGACTAGACGTAAGACACAGCGAATCAAAGACTCGCCTCTTACAGAACAGGATTGGGTTGATACCGCGATTCAGATTCTGGTTGATGAAAATGTCCGCGGCATCAAGATTGATACGCTATGCAAAATGCTTGGCGTAACCAAAGGCAGTTTTTACTGGCACTTTAGCTCGCGCAGCGACCTGTTGGGCGCAATGCTGGCGCATTGGCGCAAACGGATGACCCTGAATGTTATTAGAGCCATCTCAAAATCCGGAGTAGACCCACGCGAGCGGCTGAAAAATGTCTTCGCACTGCCGAGACGGGAAAATTCACCGGGCTTTGCGCAGGTCGAAAGCTCGATTCGGGATTGGGCACGACGCGTAGAGATCCCACGCAAAGCGGTGCAAGAGGTGGACGAGATCCGCTTTGAATATATCTCCAAGCTCTTTCGGGACATGGGATTCGAGAAGGAAGAGGCCAAAAGACGGGCCTATTTTGCTTACTGTCTGGTTATGGGCGATTCCGTTTTGCATCGGACAGTCGATTCCATGAGCCAGGACGAGTTTTTCGATAAGGTTCTGAAACTCGTCACCTCTCGCGATATTGATTAACCCCGTGTGCGTTTGGCGCGTCTAGGCCCGGCGCGCGCCAACCATCGTAAAGGCCACTGTTGTCGGAGTATCACCGGGGTTCGACCAACCATGGCGGGTGCCATTTTGGACAACAATATCCCCCGCGCTTAGCGCAACGGTCTGTTCATCGTCCAATTTCAACACCAAAGCACCTTCCAAGATCACACCGAAATCTATCGTGTCAGTGGTATGCATACCGTTTTCTTCGAACTTCTCGGCCAGCCCCGGCAGTTTAGACAGCATCTCGGCCCCGAATTTGGCGGGGTCAAATCCCTCGGGCATGGGGGTGCGATCGGGCGGATAGGTCACGATCATCAAGTTCACCTCTCCGGCCGCGGGCAAGACCGACGCGCGGGCCGAAGCATCGAAATCACCCGTCAACGGGATGCTGCAAGTTTCGCCCGTTGACCACACCAACACCGCCGAAAACGCAGGCATGGTATCGAAATACCCCGTTGGGCGATCAAAGCTTTTGGCGACAACGGACGCGCCATTTTCGTGACCTGTCACAACAATCTTTGGCATGTTTTCCTCCCTATCCTTATTTCCAGTGCTAACGCGTCAGTGCGGTAGCCGCAGCGTTTCGCGTGCATCTGCCACGCATTTGGTAAGCGGGTTTTTCATGTCCGCCGCCTTCGACTGATCCAGCGAGCGTTTTTCAGCGATCAGCCTTCGCGCCTCGGCAATGTCACGGGGGTAATCAATGGCAATACAGCCAACCAGACGTGTCCCCTTCAGAAACAGGCGGCTGGTTCCGCGCGGGCCGCGGCGTTCCCATTGTTCTGCGCTTTCTTCGCAGACGCCGACCATTTGGATTTTATGCGGCCCCTGCGTCGTCCAGAACCAATCGGGCTCTTCCTTGCGACGGGCCGAGCCTGACAACAGCCGGGCGACATCCTCGGCCGACTGGTTCGCGTGCTGCCAGCTTTCGCGGCGTTCCTGCGCACCATCCCTGCGGCGCGCGCAATCGCCAATCGCAAAGATCGCCGGGTCGTCGGTTTCACCGTTCGGCCCCACCAGAATGCCATCGGCGCAGGCCAGCCCTGCCTCTTGTGCCAAAGCGTCGTTGGCCTCCAGGCCGATTGCCTCGATCACCAGGTCCGGTGTCAGGGTCTGATCCCCAATGATGACCGATCCATCATCCTGAAACTTGGGCATTTTCCCCAGATGGAGCGCCACCCCAGCCTCTTTCTGACACTCTTGCAGGCGATCCGACAGCCAGCGCGGCGCGACCCGGCTACACAGATGGGCCGATGCCTCGACCAGATGCACCTCGGGGCACAGCCCCCGCGCGGTGATCGCCACCTCGGTGCCCAGCCAGCCGCCACCAACAACCAGAACCGAGCGCGACAGCGGCAGCTTATCGTGCAGCGCATCGGCGTCATCGCGGGTGCGGATCGCATAGGTTTTCCGGCGAATGCCGCGCGGCAAAGGCAGCCGCCGTGCCGTGCCCCCCGTCGCCAGGATCAACGCATCATAGGGGTGATCTCCGTGCTCTGTCTGGACCAGCTTTTGGGCCCGATCAATCCCACCAACGCTGGTGCCAAGCGCCAGCGTGATGGATTGCTCGGTCGCGGCCTCGGGCGTCAGGATCACCAAAGAGGCAAAGGGCGTTTTGCCAAGGGCGTAACCCTTTGACAACTCGGGGCGTTCATAGGGCGGGTCGGCCTCGTCGCCGATCAGGGTGATCTGCCCTGCAAACCCCAGTTCACGCAGTTTCAGCGCGGCGACTGCACCGGCCTGGCCGGCCCCAATGATTACGACTTTTTCCAAAGTTCTTCTCCTCATTCTTGCCGCACCTGACCCGCCATCCAGCGGACAAGTTGGTACGGAATGGCGGCCTGTTCAGACCGCGTTTTCCTTGGCTTTGATCATGTCCAGGGCGACATCTACGATCATGTCTTCCTGGCCGCCGACCATGCCGCGCTTGCCCAGTTCGACCAGGATTTCGCGGGTGTCGAGCCCGTAGAGACCCGCCGCTTTTTCCGCGTGGCGCAGGAAGGACGAGTAGACCCCCGCATAGCCCAGCGTCATGGTTTCACGGTCAACGCGCACAGGGCGGTCTTGCAGCGGGCGGACCAGCTCTTCGGCGGCGTCTTGCAGTTTGAACAGGTCGCAGCCGTGCTCCCAGCCGTACAGGTCGGCCACCGCGATGAAGGCCTCGATCGGGCAGTTGCCCGCGCCCGCGCCCATCCCCGCCAGCGAGGCATCCACACGGAACGCGCCGTTTTCCACGGCCACGACCGAGTTGGCCACCGACAGCGACAGGTTTTCGTGCATATGCGCGCCGCGCTGGGTTTCGGGCTTCAGCGCCTTGTTATAGGCGTCAAAACGCGCCTCGACGTCCTTCATGGTCAGCCGCCCGCCCGAGTCCGTGCAATACACGCAATCGGCGCCGTAGCTTTCCATCATGGCAGCCTGCTCGGCCAGCTTTTCGGGCGTGTTCATGTGGCTCATCATCAGGAAACCCGACACGTCCATGCCCATGTCCTTGGCGGCGCGGATGTGCTGCGCGCTCACGTCGGCCTCGGTGCAGTGGGTGGCCACGCGGACCGACTGAACGCCCAGATCGCGGACGCGTTTCAGATCTTCGATCGTGCCGATGCCCGGCAGCAGCAGGGTGGTCAGCTTGGCGTTCTTACAGACCTTCGCGGCCTCGGAAATCCACGCCTCGTCGGTACATTTGCCGAAACCATAGTTGAAGGTGGAGCCGGTGATGCCGTCGCCATGGGCGACTTCGATGGCGTCCACGCCGGCCTCGTCCAGGGCCTGCGCAATGGCGCGCACATGGCCCAGATCGTACTGGTGGCGCACCGCGTGCATACCGTCACGCAAGGTGACGTCTTGGATGTAAAGCTTGGTCATTTTATGCGGCCTCCTCTACCCAGTTGCGTTTGATGGACAGGCGTTCGGCGGTTTTCATCGCGGCCGAGGTCATGATGTCCAGGTTCCCGGCATAGGCGGGCAGGTAATGCGCGGCGCCTTCGACCTCGAGGAAGATCGAGACCTTCAGCCCGGTGAAATCACCGCCCATTTCGGGGATGTGCAGCGGATCGTTCGAGCCGATATGTTCGAACTGAACCTCTTGTTTCAGGCGGTACCCCGGCACATAGGATTGCACGTCCTCCACCATCTGCTGCACCGATTTGCGGATCTCGTCCGTGTCGGCCTCGTCGCACAGGCAATAGACCGTGTCGCGCATGATCATCGGCGGCTCGGCCGGGTTCAGGATGATGATCGCCTTACCGCGCTGCGCGCCGCCGACGGCCTGAATGGCGTGGGCGGTGGTTTCGGTGAATTCGTCAATATTGGCGCGGGTGCCGGGACCGGCGGATTTCGAGCTGATCGAGGCCACGATCTCGCCATAGCGGACGGGGCTGACGCGGTTAACGGCAGCAACCATCGGAATGGTGGCCTGCCCGCCGCAGGTGACCATGTTCACGTTGGTTTCGGCCAGATTGGCGTCAATGTTCACAGCCGGCACGGTAAACGGCCCGATGGCCGCCGGCGTCAGGTCGATCACCTGTTTGCCGTCCTTTTGCAGCACCTCATTGTGACGCTTGTGCGCCCCGGCGCTGGTCGCGTCGAACACGATGCGGATGTCGGCATATTCGGGCAATTTGGTCAGCCCCTCGATACCCTCATGCGTGGTCGCGACCCCCAAACGCTTGGCGCGGGCCAGACCGTCCGAGGCAGGGTCAATCCCAACCATCGCCCCCATCTCCAAAACAGACGACATACGCATGATCTTGATCATCAAATCAGTCCCGATATTCCCAGAACCGATGATGGCGCATTTGATTTTGCTCATTGGATTACTCTCCAAACCGAATGGAAGTTTCGCCAAACCCTTCGATATTGGCAGTGAAAGACGCGCCGGGGGTGGCGGCGACCATGGGGCCCAGAGCGCCCGACAAAACGATGTCGCCTTCGGACAGGGGGCGCCCGGCGCTGGCCATCGTGCGGGCCAGCCAAAGCATCGCGTTCAAAGGAGAGCCCAGACAGGCCCGGCCCGATCCCTGGCTGACGATCTGATCGCCGGATTTCATCTCCATCCGGCAATCCAGCAGGTCGGCTTCGGTCAGTTTGCGGGCCGACGGGCCAAGGGTGAAAAACGCGGACGAGGCATTATCGGCCACGGTATCGACGAAACGGATGTCCCAGTTGGCGATCCGGCTGCCGACGATTTCCAGCGCGGGCACCACGTATTCCACGGCGCGCATGACCTCGGCCATGCTGCAATCGGCGTGGAGCAGATCACGGCCCAGCACAAAGGCCAGCTCGGCCTCGGCCTTATACTGTGCCCCTTCGGACCAGGCCAATTCATCGCCATGCGGCAAGTCCATATCGGCAAAGAGCATCCCGTAATCGGGCTGATCCACACCCAGCTGAACCTGCACCGCGGGGTTCGTCAGGCCGATTTTACGGCCGACCAGACGGCCACCGGCCTTCAGCCGCGCCTGGGTGTTGAGTTCCTGCACGGCATAGGCGGCTGCGGCATCGGGCAGGTGATCGCGGATCGGGGCGATCGGGGAGGCCGTCGCCTCGGCGGTGCGCAGCATGTCTGCCAGGGTTTGAGGGGTCATGCGGCCTCTCCTTCTTTTGCGAAACGAGCGGCCAGAGCGCGGCCCGCCTCTTGGTATTCACGTTCGAAACGGTCAACGATGGCCGAGGCAGGCTCGACCCGGTCAATCAGCCCGCAGCCCTGGCCCGCGCTCCAGACGGTTTTCCAGGCCTTGGCACCCGAATGCATGTCGCCCGAGAAATCAATCTTGGCTTCGGATTTCATGTCATCCAGATTCATGCCCGCCGCCGCGACCGAGGCTTTCATCCAGTTGCCCAAAGCCCCGGTGATCGCCTTCGAGGCAACCAGATCCTCGATTCCGCTGTCGATCACCATCTGCCGGTAATCGTCGCCGATCAGGTTCTCTTGGGCGGTCAGAAAGCGGGTGCCGACATAGGCCAGATCCGCGCCCAGCGTTTCCACGGCCAGCAGCCCGGCCCCGGTCGAGATCCCCCCGCCCACGGCAATCGGACCGTCAAAGAACTGGCGGACCTCATCCAGAAACGGTGCCATCGCGTATTGGCCGGTATGACCGCCCGCGCCCGAACAGACCAGAACCAGCCCGTCAGCGCCCTTTTCCACGGCCTTTTTCGCATAGGTCGGGCTGTTCACATCGGCAAACACCATGCCGCCATAGCCGTGCACGGCCTCGGTCACGCGATGCGGGCCACCCAGGGCGGTGATCACGATCTCGGGTTTGAATTCGCGCACCAGCTCCAGCTCCTGCTCGAACCGGCCATAGCTGTTATGAGTGATCATATTGAACGCAAAGGGCAGGCCCTGCGGGCCCAGCTGCGCCTGGATCTGCTGGAACCACTGACGCAGATCCTGAATCGAGCGTCCGTTCGGCCCCGGGAAGGCCCCCATGATCCCCGCCCGCGCGGTGGCAACCACCAGGTCGGGCCCGGACACCAGGAACATCGGCGCTGCCACCATGGGCAGACGCAGACGGGCCTTCAGCGCGGCAATTTTCTGTTTCGCGTTCATTTGGTTTCCCTTTTGCGCCGACGGCCGCGGACCTCGATCCCGCCGTCCGAGCGGATGATGTGGGCCGTGACGAAGCGGCTTTCGGTTTTCGAGGCCAGCGTGACATAAAGCCCCGCGTGATCCTCGGGTTCAGACAAAAAGCCCAGCGGCACGTTCCGAGCGACCATGGCCTCGTATCCGTCCAGATCCTCCAGCACGCGCGCATCGCCCGAGCCACCGCCCAGCCCCGTGCGCGTGCCGCCGGGGGCCACGCCATTGACGCGGATTTCCGGGGACAGCTCATAGGCCAGCTGACGCAGGGTGCCGACCAGCCCGTGCTTGGTGGACACATACAGCGCCCCGCCCCCGCCGGTGTAGAAGGACGAAGACGACAGCGTCATCACGATCGACCCCTCCGAGGCGCGCAGGGCCTCTAGGCTGGCACGGGCGGCCAGCAGATAGCCCAGCACGTTCACGTCGAAAATCTCGCGATAGCGCGCTTCCAGATCCTCGCCCCGGATATTCTGGAATTTATCCGAGAAATCGTAGATCCCGGCGTTCGGCACCAGCGTGTCCAGTTTGCCAAAGCGCGACAGAACGGTTTCCACCGCGCGCTGGTTATCGTCCCAATTGCGCACATCGCCAATGATCGGCGCGACGGCATCGCCATGCGCCTCTGTCAGGCTATCCGCGTCCCCCTGCGAGCGGGTCAGAACGCCGACATTCGCACCTTCGGCAACGAACCGATCCACGACTGCCCGCCCGATGCCCTTGCCGCCGCCAGTAACCAGCGCGGCGTATCCGTCCAGCCTGCCCATCAGAAGAAGGTGTTCAGGTTTTTGGACAGCAGGACATTCTGCACGATGAACACCCGGCGGCGCAGCAGGCGGTAGCCGGCAAAGCCGTCTTCGGACAGTTTCAGCACGTCCTCGCGCCGACCGTGGATGATATCCTGATCGGCCTCGTTACGGTTGCGCACATTGGTAAAGGCGCTGTGCACGGCAAAGAGCGTGGGATCGTCGGTCGCGAAGACCTCGATGTTCGAGATCAGATGCGCGTGACGCGTCTGCGGGTTATCCGCCCAGGCCGAGGGTTCGTTATAGCGTTTGACGCGGATTTGCAGCTCGGACCAGTTGTCATCGAAATAGGCGGATTCACCATAGCAGAACATGCCGCGCGCATCGTCACGACGGCGCGTTTCCATATCGGGCATCCAGTATTGAACGTCCTTGTCGATGAAGCGGTCCAGCCACTCTTCATAGCGTTCTGCATCCAGAAAACGCGCCTCGCCATGCACCCAGTTGATGATCTTGCGCTCGGTTTCGGCGTCTACATGGGTGTCCAGATCGGCAAAGGGTTTCGCGATATCAATCAGATCGGTCATCGGCCGTTACTCCGCCGCTTGGTCCGATTTCTTCGGAGACGCGGTATAGGCGTTCTGAAGATCGGTCCAGTTGTCACATTCCATGAATTCCGCCCAACGGGTGTAGAACAGCCGCTGGTTCGCATCGTTCAACGAACCCTTGTGAATATGACCGGGCAGGTCACGCTCCAGATCCGAGGTCTCCATCCCCAGCGCATAGTGCAGCGGCTGCTGACGGGTCACGAAGCCCTGGTTGACACGGGTCGAGTATTCCCAGTTTTCGCCATCGTCCATTTCGAACACACCACCGGGCGAGAAGGTCATCATCACGCCTTTGCGGTATTGTTCCTTGATGTGCTCGGGGGCGTTCTTGTTGACCAGCGTCCAGACGTGCAGCTCGATCTTGTTCGGGCCGCGCGGGTGCCACACACGGAAGGTGTTCTGCCCCGGCAGGAACGAGAAGTTCGGGAACACCGTCGCCGAGGACACTGCCCCGATGGCGCGGGCACGGACCTCGCCCAGGCGCTCTTTGGCTTTCTCGCTCAGGTCAAAGACGTAATCGACCAGATCGGGATAGCCCAGCGTGCGGGTGTTCCCCACCTTATCCAGGTTGGTTTCGATACCGTGCCCATAGACCGACGCCTGGAAGGCCAGCTCGTCATAGCGGGCGCCCAAATCCACGCCGCCGCCCAGAATGGCCTGTGCGCCCGATTGGTGCGTCCAAAAAGCGTGCAGAATGTCACCGACAAAGTTCTCGGCCGGGAATTTCCAGTTACAGTCGATCTCGGACTTGATCGAGCCGCCAATGAATTCGGTCCCGCCTTCGTCATTGTCCAGCATGATGTCCAGGTAATAGGTGAAATCCCCCAGGAAATCGGTCAGCGTGGGGGCATCCGGGTCAAAGGTGCCGAAGATCAGGCCCTTGTAGCTTTCGACCTGCGCCACCGGAGTCAGGCCGATCTGGGATTTTTCAAACCCTTCGTCCTTGTCATAGACCTTGCCGTCCGTACCCCGCAGCGATCCTTCGATCCCGAAGGACCAGCCATGGTAGTTACAGATAAAGCCACGGGATTTTTTACCCGCGTCCACCATGCAAACCCGATTCCCGCGGTGGGGGCACGAGTTGATGAAAGCCTTCACCGATTTATCGCGCTGACGCACGACGATCACGTCGTCTTCGCCCATCGAGGTGCGGAAGAAATCGCCCGCGCCAGGCACCTGGCTTTCGTGCCCCAGGAACAGCCACGAGCGCGCAAAGATCTGGCGCAGCTCGGCCTGATAGACGTCTTCTTCGGTAAAGACGCGGCGGTCTACCTGACCGTTTTCGCGGTCAACCAGCTTGGCGAACTCCGGATAGCTGCCGGCCTGAGGATAAACCGGCGCCATGTTGGGGCGGCCATTTGCAGGTGCTTCACACATTTTCTGGTCCTCCTGCGAGGTCTGCGACGATCATGCCGTCGCGCTCCTCGAATTTGTAAAATGACAAAGAGGGACAGCCGGCGGGCGGGTTATGGACCTCGCCGCTGTCCAGGTCGAATTCAGCGAAATGCACGCCGCAGACGACGCGGCCCTCTTCCAGCCAGCCTTCGGCCAGGCTTTCGTCGGCATGGGGGCAACGGTCGGGGAAAACATAAATTTTCCCCTCGTGGCGAGCGATGGCAACTGCCGGAAAATCCGACAGTTCCACTTTGACGATTTCCCCTTCGGGGACGTCCATGCTGGCGATCAGGTCCGTCGTCATGCTGCGGCTCTCAGTTCTGCAAAGCCCATGCCAGTGACCCAGCCGGGGACAGCTTCGTAGCCGATGACGGTGCCGCCGGCGGCGCGGGTTGCGGCCATGGCGCAGGCATAGGTGCGGATTTCCATCGCGCCATTCCCGCCGTCGCGCAGGATTTCCTCGTCGCTAAGCGCCAGCATCGCGGCCTTGTCACCCAAGGTAACGATGTCCAGAACCTTCTGGTCGAATTCGGGGTTCACTTCGCCCATGCGCTCGTCGCCCACGTGGTGCGAAATCCCGCCCGAGCCGATCACCACGACCCGCTCGTCGCTGTCAAAGCTGGCGACGGCATCGGCGATATGCTCGCCCAGATCCCAGGCGCGTTTCATCGGCAGATACGGATCCACGCCGCAGGCCAGCATGACCGCAACCATGGGGATATTGCGGCCAGTGGGTTCCAGCATCAGGTGGTTCGGCACCGCGATCGAGTGATCCACGTTCAGCGCGCGGCCCACGGTCCAGTCAAAGCCGGTTTCGCGGCCGACATTGGCGATATGCTCGCCCAATGCCCCATGCGAGGGCAGGTGTTTGCGCTTCAGGCCGGGCAGCTGATCCACCGGGCCCTCCATCTCGCCGGTCGAGATAACATAGGGCGGCAGGCATTCAGTACCAAAGAGTATGTAGTGGTCACAGCCAATGACAATAGCAGCGTCTGCTTCCAGCTCTTTGATCCGATCAGCCATCTTGGCATAGGCACCATAGCAGAAATCCGACTGCTCTTGGGTCGCGCCCTTGGGGTTCAGGTACATCACGGGGTTATGCGGGGCGACAAAGCCCCCAACGATCTTGGCCATCTTTACGCCTCCTCTCGTTTCATGACTTTCATGTAGTCACGGTTGGTTTTGCCAGCCTGAAGCCAAAAGCCCCAGGTCAGCATGGAATTCACGCCCATATCGGCGATTTCACGGACTTTATATTCCTTGATCAGGGTGCGCTCGGCGTCATCCAGCTGATAGCGCGACAGGAATTTATCGGGGTCTTCGGCGAACTTCTTTTTGTTCGCGCCGGATGTGGACAGGTCATACAAGACCTTTTCCAGAGTATTGCGGCTCATGCTTTTCCTCCCATGAAATTACGGACCAATTGCAGGAACTCGGCCTCGCGTTCGATCTGCACCCAGTGGCCGCATTTGCCAAAGCTGTGCATTTCCGAGTTTTCCAGCCACTGATGCATATCCAGCCCGCGGGCATAGGGAACCACGCGGTCTTCGCGGCCATGCAGGATCAGGGCCTTGTGCTTGACGTTTCGCAGCAGTTTTTCGGGGATGCCGCGAACCTCGGGGTTGTCGCCTTCGGGCGGAGGCATCAGCTTGCGGAAGGCTTCGAGCGCGCCATCACGGGTGGCGGCCTCAAAGCGTTTCTCGATCAGTTCTTCGGTGATGATGCTGTCATCATAGGGGAAGAAGCTGATGGCACGGCGCATGCTGTCCATCGTGCCGTCGAATTCACCCTGGGCACGCAGGCCGTCAGTCATCGGGAAACGGCCGCAAGGCGTGCCCAGCAGAACCAGTTTATCGATCCGTTCGGGGTGGTTGATCGCCGTCATCAGGCCAAGCGCGCCGCCAAAGGAGTTGCCCACGACCGAGATTTTCTCGATGTTCAGCGCGTCCAGAATGCCGACGAAATGCTCGACCCACAGCATGATGTTATACTTGGTGTCGGGCTTTTGCTCGGTTGCGCCAAAGCCCGCGATGTCGGGGGCGATGATGTCAAACTGATCCGCCAGCTGCGGGATCACCTTGTTCCAGTTTGCCCAGGCCGACACCCCTGCCCCCGAGCCATGCAGCAAGGCCAGCGGCGTGCCCTTTCCGGCCCGATGGACATTCGTCTGGTGATCGGCCGCATTAATGGTCAGCGTTTGCACTTCGGTATTCGTCATGGTGCACCTTTCAGTTGAGCATGTAGGGCAGTGTCAGCGACAGAGCCGGGATGAAAACCACGAGCAAAACGCGCACCACATCGGCAAAGATGAAGGGCACGACCCCGCGGAAAATATCGGTTAGCTGCACATCCTTAAGCACAGCATTCAGAATAAAGACGTTCAGGCCGATCGGCGGCGTGATCAGGCTGATCTCAACCACAACAACGACCAGCACGCCGAACCAGATGGGATCGAACCCCAGTGAGACAATCAGCGGATAGAACACCGGCACCGTCAGCAGCATCATCGAGATGCTTTCCAGCACACAGCCCAGGATCACGTAGATCAGGATGATGGCAAAGATCACCGCCATCGCCGGCACGTCAGCGGATTCGATCGTGCTGACCAGCGCCTGGGGCAGACGTGCCACATTGACCAGGTTCGCAAACAGGAAGCTGCCGATCAGGATGATCATCAGCGTCACGGTGGTGCTGATCCCATCGGCCAGAGAGGTCCGCAGCATGGTCCAGCTTAGGCGGCCACGCAGGGCGGCGATCAGCAGGGCGCCAAAGGCTCCGATACCCGCGCTTTCGGTGGGCGAAAAGAACCCGCCATAGATACCGCCCATCACCACGCCAAACAGCAAGATCACGGACCAGACACCGGCCAGCGCCTTCAGGCGTTCGTCCCAGCGCATTTTTTCGCCTGCGGGGCCGGCCTTGGGGTCGCGCAGGACCACCCACCAGACGGCAGCAGCATAAAGGAACATCCCCAAAATGCCCGGCACGATGCCAGCCATGAACAGGGCACCGATGTCTGTCTCGGTCATGATCCCGTAGAAAACCAGCGCAATCGAGGGCGGGATCAGGATACCCAGCGTCCCCCCCGCCGCAATCGAGCCCGTCGCCAGTGACGTCCGATACCCATAAGATTTCATCTGCGGATAGGCGATACGCGACATGGTGGCCGCCGTCGCCAAAGAGGATCCGGACACAGCGCCAAACCCGCCGCAAGCCACGATGGTGGACAGCGCCAGACCGCCGCGCAGATGCCCCACCAGGGCATAGCAGGCGCGGAACAGCTCTCCGGCGATGCCGGAATGCGCGATGAAGGCTCCCATCACGATAAACAGCGGAATAACCGCGAATTCATAGGTCAGAACGGTCTCGGATGCGATGATGCCAACCTGGGAAAAGGCCGCTTTCCAGCCTTGGTAGGCGGCCAGACCGCAAATACCGACCAGTCCGGTTGCCACACCAATCGGAGTGCGCAGAACCAGCAGAATGGCCAGGGCCACAGAGGCAAGGGCGATGATCATGACTTATCCTTTTTGCGGCCTTTGGTGACCGGAAATATCGCCAAGAAGACGGCCAGAACGGACACTGCACACAGGCCGGAATAGAGCGCCAGCGGCAGCCATTTTTCGAGAGGAAGGAACAAGAAGGTTTCATGCCAGCGCATCATCTGCGCGGCCTGACGGCCAACATAGCCTGCCAACAACGCAAAGAAGATCACTTCCAGCACCCAGACAAACCAGCCGCGCACCCGATCGAACCGGGGCCATTTCGCCAAAAACCCGGCGAACAGATCAATGGCGATATGTTCACGCGCGCCGTTGATCACGACCAGCCCGGCATAAACCGTGACGCCCAGTAAAACGCCCACCAGTTCATAGGCAAATCCCAAGGGGCTGCCGAAGACCACCCGGCCGATCACATCGACAGCAGTGATGACGACCAGCCCGATCAGGGCCACTCCCGCAATGATGCGGAAGGGCCACTGAAGGTGGTTTATGAAACCAGACAGCTGCATCAGTTGGACAGCTCTTGGATTTTCGTGTTGTAGAAGCTCACGGCCCCCTCGGCGTCAACGCCCAGATCCGAGGCGGTGGCTTTCCAGGTGTCCAGCTCGTTGGCAAAGGCCGCTTTCAGCTCGGCCTGGAACGCATCCGAGGCCATGATGTATTTATCACCCAGGCGCTCTTTGAACGCCTCGCGGGCTTTCACATCGTTTTCATGCCACAGCGCGCCCATCATGCCGCTCAGCTCTTCGCCGGAAATGGCCATGATCGCCGCCTGATCTTCGGCGCTGATCTTGTTCCATTTGTCCTTGTTCAGGATCACGAAGGCCGAGTTCGAGAAGATCCCGCCGGGCACCTGAGTAACGGCGTGCACCTCGTCATCCACCTTGAAGCCGGTGACCAGCTCGTCGGAAATCACGGTACCATCGACGATCCCGCGGCCCAGCATTTCACGCAGTTCGGTCAGCGAACCGGACACGGGAACAACGCCCTCTTTTTGCAGAACGCGGCCAACGACCGAGGTGGGAACGCGGATTTTCTTGCCTTTGAATTCGGCCATCGAATTCACGACATCTTCGCGCATCGAGATGTTACCGCCTGCGGTCACGTGCATGGCCAGGGTCACAACATCGCTTTGCATGCCGGTGGGTTCGAAATGCTCTTTCCACAGCTGCCAGTAAGCACGCGAGGAAATACCTGCGTTTTCCGTGATAAAGGGCAGCTCTACCATTTCGGTCAGCGGGAAAACACCGGGGGTGTAGCCGTGCGGGCCCCAGGCGATATCGGCAACACCGTCCAGAACGGCCTGGTAGTTACGGTTCGGCGGGGCCAGAGGCTTGGCCGAGGCCTGAACCTTCACGCGGCCTTCGGTGACTTCTTCGATTTTCTCGAAGTATTTGTACAGACCGCCGGCCTGGCTCCAGTGCCCGCTGGGGAACCACTGGTTATAGTTCAGCACCAGGGTGTCCTGGGCCTTGGCGGCTGCGGCCGGAATGGCCAGGGCGGCGCTAAGCAGCGCGGCCTTCAGCACCGAGCGGCGGTTCATCGTGGTCTTGGTCATAGGTGTGTTTCCTCCCGTTATAAATCCGGTGTCATACGAGGGCCGACGCATCGGCGGCCTCTTTGGCTTTGGCGCGCAGCGCCAGGCGATCCACTTTCCCCGCAGGGGTCAGCGGCAGTTTTTCAAGGAATTCGATCCGCCCCGGCATCTTGTAGGACACCAGATATTCAGCGCAGGCCGCGCGCAGATCTTCGGCGCTGGGGTTTTCGCCGGGTTTGACAGTGACATAGGCCACCACCACCTCGCCCGCGCGCACGTCCGGCACGCCAACAACGCTGACGCCGGTGATGCTGGGATGCGAATGCAGGGCTTCTTCGACTTCACGCGGGAAGACGTTAAAGCCCTTGTGCAGGATCACGTCTTTCTTGCGGTCGGTGATGGTCAGGAAACCCTCTTCGTCGATCACACCGATGTCGCCGGTGTAGACCCAGCCATCGCGCAGAACCAGGGCGGTTTCCTCGGGGTTTTCACAATAGCCGCGCATCATATGCGGGCCCTGGATGCGGATTTCACCAGCCTCGCCGGTGGGCATTTTGCGCGTGCCCGTGTCGATATCCACCACCTCGAAGGCCGAATCCGGGACCGATTTGCCGACTGATCCGGGGCGATTGCCCGCTTCGGCGGTGTTCACCGAAATCGGCGCCATCTCGGTCATGCCGTAGCCTTCGTAGATGGTCAGGCCGGTCAGTTCCTTCCAGCGTTTGTGCACTTCAACAGGGAAAGCCGCGCCGCCCCCCGGACACACCCGCAACGAGGACAGATCACGCTGATCCAGTTTCGGATCGGCCATCATGGCCTGGTAAATCGCGGGGGGGCCGCCCCCCAGAACGGTGACTTTCTCGTTCTCGATCAGATCCAGGGCCGCTGCCGGGTGGAACCCGTCCGGCACGATCGAGCCACCGCCGCATTGGATCGGCAGGCAGACGCCAGCCAGATAGCCGTAGATATGGCTGAACGGGGCGATGGGCAGGAACACCTCGCCTTCGCACAGCGGCCAGCCCCATTGCATTCGCGATCCGGCCGCGGTGATTTGCGCGTGGGTATAGAGGATTCGTTTCGGAATGCCCGTGGTCCCGCCCGAATAGAAATAGGTTGCCGGATCTTCGCCCGATCCGCTGCGGTTTTCGCCCTCGGCCTTGGCGGCGATCCAGCCTTCGATCATGGGAGCATCCACAAGTATGGCGTCCGGTTCGAATTCCAGCGCGTGATCCGCGAACACCATTTCCGGCTTCAGATCCGCCATCAGCTTCGCCCCCGAAGCCCGCGGCATCGCCGCATTGAACAGCGCCGCACGTCCGCCACAAAACAATACCGAAAGGTATGTTGTAAGCAAATCAGAGCCATTACTCATGAAAACAGCGACATCCTTGTCGCGCAAACGCTCACCATGCTCCGCCGCGAAACCCCGTAGCGCCGCAGCCATGTCACCCCAGGTCATTCGAAGCAATTTATCAGCAATGAAAAGGCGCTCTGGATGCCGTTTTGCCCGCTCTTCAAAGAGTGCAACAAGGTTGTCTACGGACTCGGCTGTCCGCCAATCAAGAAATTCCAATGATGACATGCGCGTCTCCTCCTCCGCATGCACGCTATTGATGCCTGCGATTCCTGTCAATACCTTTAGGTACTGTTTGTTTTCAACAAACCGGATCCCACGTCAAGAGCTGCACAGAAAAATTTTGGAGCGGCTTCAATTGACCTGATGTCAGGGCCCATAATCCGATGAGACGCCGTTTCCACATCAAGACGAGCAGTGGGCCAGTATCCCTATGACTGTCCTGCAAGCACCGCTCCTAAATGGCAGGAAGCACTTCCGGTGGGGAAAAGCTCCTTGCGAAAGTTATGATATAACGTAATAAATATGCACGCTGTAGCAACGTATGCCCCCAAAGCATGCCCCAGCCACATAACAATCCGCACATAGACTGAAAGCAAAGCCTTTCACTCGCATCAATCGACCAAGGAGAGCCAATTGATCCGTTCCCTGACCCTCGCCGCGCTGCTGGCCAGCAGCGCTTTGCCCGTTTTTGCCGCAGACAAAGTCCTCGATGTTGTTGCCCCGTTCGAGATCAAAGGCGCTGACCCGATCACCTCGGGCAACATTTTGTTGAAAATGGACGTCGCGGAAACCTTGGTCGATGCCCAAGCCGACGGCACTTTGATTCCCGGTCTCGCCACTGACTGGACCGTATCCGAAGACGGGCTGACATGGACCTTCACCCTGCGTGAGGGCGTCACTTTCCACGATGGCAGCGCAATGGACGCGGCTGCTATCGCCGCGGCGCTGAACTGGTCACGGGATAACGGCGGGCTGCTTGCCAAGACCCCGATCACGGAGATCACGGGTGAAGGCCAGGCTGTGATCATGACCCTCTCCGCCCCCTTTGCGATGCTGCCTGCCATGCTGGTTGAATACCGCTCGGCCATCATTGCACCGTCTTCGATCGAGGATGGCAAAGTGACCAAGGTCATCGCAACCGGCCCCTATCGCATCACGGAGTTCTCGCCTCCGACCAAAATGCTGGTCGAGGCCTATGAGGGCTACTGGGGCAAGACGGCTGCGATTGCCAAGGCAGCCTACCACGGCGTTAGCCGCGCCGAGACCCGTGCCTTGATGGCGGAGTCCGGTGATGCAGATATCACGCTCTCGCTCGATCCTGCGTCTTTCACACGGCTCAAGGGGGCTCAAGGCCTGAACGTGGAGTCCACTGCGATCCCGCGCGTTCTGATGCTGAAGGTCAATGGCGAGACGTTTGACATCGACACCCGCAAGGCGCTGTCGCTGGCCATCGACCGCGCGGGCATCGCCAAGGCCGTGCTCCGGTATGATACCGGCGCGACCCAGATGTTCCCCCCCGGAATGGCCGAATGGCATGACGACACCCTCTCGCCGCTGACCTTTGACCCCAAGGCCGCCAAGGTCGCGCTGGCTGACGCGGGATGGACAGCGAATGCGGAAGGCGTGCTCGAACGTGACGGCAAGGCGATGGAGATTGAAATCCTGACCTATCCCGACCGCCCCGAATTGCCGCTGGTGGCTGCGGTGCTTGAACAGGCTTTTGCCGCAGTCGGCGCAAAGCCGGTTATCAATTCGACGAACTTCTCAGAGATCCCCGCGAAACACAACGACGGGACCCTCTCCACCGCGCTGTTTGCACGGAACTTTGCGCTGATCCCCAATCCGGTCGGCACCCTGCTCCAAGACTACGCGCCCGGTGGGGACTGGGGTGCCATGGGTTGGACCAATGAGGACTTCACGGCCAAGGTCAAGGCAATGGCCGCAGGCACCGCGCCTGAGCCTGCTCTGCTTGATCGCAAACCGGATGAGGTGTCGGGAGGGGAGCTCCAGCGGCTGTCCATGGCTCGGGCGCTTCTGCTCGATCCCGTATTCCTCTTCGCAGATGAGCCGACCTCCCGCCTCGACCCGCTGACACAGCGCGAGGTCATGGACTTTCTGACAGACCTCGCGCGAGAAAACGGCATCGCCGTGCTCCTCGTCAGCCACGACCCCGACCTGATCGCAAACTCCACGGATCGGCAGATTTCGTTGACACCTGCGTAACAGGGCAGCTCGGCATTCCAAGGTCGCAGGCTTTGGTGTGCCAGACGCATTTTCCGTTGCCACCAAGCAACAGACGCGCACAGCCCTTGAGAACGCATCGTCTCATTGGACAGCCAAAATCCAGCCGCTGGGAAGAAGAACTATCTTGCCAGCGTCTTGGATATGGCCTGCGGTTCCGGCTCGTTGTTGCTCAATGTTCGTAGCAAAATGGGCGACCGAGGAATTGGTAGAATCTACGGTCAAGAAAGCAACATTACGACCTACAACCTCGCACGAATGAACATGTTGTTGCACGGCATGAGCGACAGCGAATTTGAGATTTTCCACGGAGACACACTCAAGAATGATTGGGAGATGCTTAGCGAAGCCAACCCAGCTAAAAAGATGAAATTCGACGCGGTTGTTGCGAACCCGCCCTTTAGCCTCCGCTGGGACCACACGGACGCTTTGAAGGAGGATGTTCGGTTCAAAAGCTACGGTGGCCTTGCACCTAAATCAGCAGCGGACTTTGCTTTCCTTTTGCATGGGTTTCACTTTCTCAAGGATGAAGGCACGATGGCAATCATCCTACCGCATGGGGTCTTGTTTCGTAGTGGAGCGGAGGAAGGAATTCGTCGCAAACTCTTGCAAGACGGACATATCGATACCGTCATTGGGCTTCCTTCCAACCTCTTCTACTCAACCGGCATCCCTGTGTGCATCTTAGTCCTCAAGAAGTGTAAGCAGCCAGATGATGTACTGTTCATCAATGCGAGCGAGCGCTACGGCAAAGGCAAAAAACAGAACTTTCTGAGGCAAGACGAAAACACCAACGACATTGAAGAAATCCTGACAACGTACAGAGAGAGGCCGGAGAAGATCGAGCGCTATGCACGCCGAGTTTCGATGGAGGAAATCGAAAAAAACGGCTATAATCTCAACATCTCAAGATATGTGAGCACTGCAAAGCCCGAGAAGAAAATCGATCTAGCGGAAGTGCACGAGCGTTTAGTTTTATCTTCTGCAAAGGCGAAAGAGGCTCGGCAACGTCATAATAAGTTCCTTGACGAGCTTGGACTCCCAAAACTACCGGACTGACTCCAGTCCCCGCCTATCGTCGCGATTACCAGAAGAATGGCTTGCCGAGAAAGCGCCAAGTGCGATTCGGCCCCTCAATTGCCCCCTCCGGGCGGAAAAAAGCTAGTAAAATCAAGGAAAGTGGTGCCCGGGGGCGGAATCGAACCACCGACACGAGGATTTTCAATCCACTGCTCTACCCCTGAGCTACCCGGGCACGGGTGAACGCTTGCGTTCGGGTGGAGGCGTTCTAGGCGGAAGCGTGTGGAGTGTCCAGAGGGATTTTCAAAAAACCTGTGAAAAAATACGCCCCTCGGGCAGCGCTCAATCGAACCGCTGATTGAGACCTGACAGGACGTGCGTTCTGCTGCTAGCATCCCCAACGGGAGAGAGGGAGGAACAATGTCGCAAGTGCTTGATCAGACGACAAAGCTGCGCCAGGCGGCCATGGAATTTCAGCTGGCCGCGCCGCCTTTGGATTTCGTGGAAACGCCCTTTGACTATTACGATGCCCTGCTCAAATACGCGCCGGTTTTACCGCAGGATGATGGCTCGGTTCTGCTGTCGCGCCATGCGGATTTGGAGCGGATTTACAAAGACACGGCG
Source organism: Youngimonas ophiurae (nom. illeg.) (assembly GCF_049803795.1). NCBI lineage: Bacteria > Pseudomonadati > Pseudomonadota > Alphaproteobacteria > Rhodobacterales > Roseobacteraceae > Thalassovita > Youngimonas ophiurae (nom. illeg.). The sequence goes on along the minus strand of NZ_JBNAGJ010000001.1, from coordinate 224,050 downwards.
CTGTATTCCTCGGGCAAACGGGCCAGTTTCGGGCCCAAATTCGGGGTCGGATCGCCCCTGTTCGAACATCACACGACGTCACTGGTGTTTAACGATCCGCCGCTGCATACGCGGGTGCGCGGGATCATGACCTCGGCGCTGGCTCCGCGGGCGATTGCACGGATGGAGCCGGGGCTGCGCACGACCGTGGATCACCTGCTGGACCGGATGGCCGGCCGTGACCATGTGGACCTGATCGCGGATTTCGCCTCGTCCATTCCGATCCAGATCATCGGCAATCTGCTGGATGTTCCGATGGAGGAACGCGCGCCCCTGCGCGACTGGTCGCTGGCCATTCTGGGGGCGTTAGAGCCGTCCCTGACAGACGAGCAGCTAGCCGAAGGGCACCGCGCCGTCGCCGAGTTCAGCGCCTATCTAACCGATCTGATCGCCCGCCGCCGCGCCCGTCCGGGCGACCCGGAAACCGACGTGCTGACGCGGTTGATCGACGGCGATACAAATGGCGACACCCTGACCGAGACAGAGCTGATCCAGAACTGTGTGTTCATTCTGAATGCCGGCCATGAGACGACGACGAACCTGATCGGCAACGGGCTGGCCTTGCTACATGACCACCCCGATCAAAGGCAGCGCCTGCAGGATAATCCTGCCCTGATCACCCCCGCAATCGAGGAAATGCTGCGCTACCGATCCCCCAACCAGCTGGGCAATCGCGAAACCACAGCCGAGGTGGAAATCGACGGGTTGAAAATCCCTGCGGGCACCAATCTGCATCTGTGCATTGGCGCGGCGAACCGCGACCCGGCCGCATTTGAGACCCCTGAACGCTTTGATATTGCTCGGAAACCCAACCGTCACCTGGCCTTTGCAGGCGGGCCTCATGTCTGCGTGGGACTGACGCTGGCGCGGCTGGAGGGGCGCATTGCCATCCAAGCCCTGCTGGACCGTTTCCCGAACTACCAAATCCTGCCGGGCCGCGTGAACGGCGGGCGGATGCGGTTTCGGGGCTACAGCGCCCTGCCCGCCCGATTGGTGCCTTAGTGCGGTTTGCGCAGGGCCTCTTCGGTGGCCTCGATCGCCTTTTCAATGTCCTCGGGATCGCGCGAGGGCACCGCGTAATCGCCGCCCAACCACTTGGCCAGATCCACATCCGCGCAGCGTTTGGAACAGAAGGGACGGTATTTTTGCACGGTCTCTTTGCGGCAAATCGGACAGGTCATGTCAGCACCTCGGGCAGGGGCAGCCGATCCCGTTTGCGTTGCAGTTCATAATGGCCCAGAGGCGTCCAGCCGGCCAGCACGGTGTCAATGGAATCGGCGCGGAAGGCGGATTTCACCGACAATTCGAACGCGCGGCGATCCTTTTTGGGCATGGGGGCCACGTCCAGCGTGATCTGCCCGCCAAGGCCTCGCAGACGCAACTGGCGCGGCAGGTCGCGCGCAGCGGCGATATTGGCCTTCAGCGCAGCCGCAGGCGAGCTGTCACGCCCCGTGTTCACATCCACCGCCACCAGCGCGCGCGTGGGTTCGACATACATCGAGGCCCCGCCCGAAAGCGTCACCAGAGGCGATTGCAGCGCGTCGATCCGTTCCAGCACGCCGTGATCCTCGAACCCGCCGGGGGTGGTGATAATGTCGGCCGGATCGGCCCATTCACGCCAGGCCTGATCGTGCGGGCCGTCGCCCTCGGTCAGTTTTTCGATCTCGCCCTCGGTGTCGGCCGTCACGGCGGCGGCCAGATCGGCCATCGCGGCGACATCCTCGGCGATTTCCTCGGGGTCAGCCCCCGCGCAGGACGAGCGCAGGATCAGACCCGTATCTTCGCCCTGAAACACCGCGCGGGCAATGCCGGTCAGCTCGTCGCGCAGGTCATCGTCTTTGATCTGACGGCTGATGTTCAGCCCCGGCGCGCCGGGGGTGACGATGGCATAACGGCTTTTGAACAGAACGCGCGTGGTGACGGGGATCGCCTTGCCGGGTTCGGCATAGCCGGTGACCTGCACCAACAGCCGGTCGCCCGGCGCGATGCCCTTGACCTGCCGCAGGAACGCCTTGCCGTCGGGGGTGGACACGAACAGCCCCCCCTGCCCTTTCATCGGACGTTCGGCCACGGCGCGGTAGATCGCGCCAACGCGCGGCTGATCGCTGTCGATCAGCAGATCCTCCAGCCGGCCATCCACCAGAAGAGCCGCAGCCTCGCGCCCCTGAATGTGATCCAGAATAATCTGACGGCCCTTCATGTCTGTCTCCATACCGGGTAGCCCGCCGCTTGCAGCAGCCCGGCGGTTTCCGCGACGGGCAGCCCCACCACGGCAGTGAACGAGCCCTGAATCCACGGGATCAGCGCCCCCGCAGGCCCCTGAATACCATAGCCGCCCGCCTTGCCCTGCCAATCATTGGTGGCCAGATAGGCGTTTAGTTCTTCATCGGACAGGCGCTTCATCTTGACGTCCGTCACCACGTCGCGTTCCCACAGACGATCGCCCCGGCGCACGGCCACGGCGGTGATCACCCGGTGACGGCGCCCGGACATGGCCAGCAGGAACTGGGCCGCTTCGCCCGCATCCGCAGGTTTGCCCATGATCCGCCGACCCAGAGCCACGGTGGTATCGGCGCACAGCACCACGTCACCCGCATCCGCCGTGACGGCCTGCACCTTTTCACGGGCCATGCGCGCACAATAGGGGCGCGGCAATTCGTTCTTATGGGGGGTCTCGTCTATATCGGGCGGGCGGATGTCATCCGCCACAACCCCGATCTGCGCCAGCAGCTCTTTGCGCCGCGGGCTGCCTGATCCCAGGATCAGACGCACTTATTTAAAGCGATAGTTGATCCGCCCCTTGGACAGATCGTAGGGGGTCATTTCCACCTGAACCTTGTCGCCAGCCAGAACGCGGATGCGGTTTTTGCGCATCTTGCCTGCCGTATGTGCGATGATGGTATGGCCGTTTTCCAGCTCGACCAGGAATGTCGCATTCGGCAGGAGTTCCTTCACGACACCGGGGAATTCGAGCAGTTCTTCCTTGGCCATGTTCTCTCCTGATTTAAGAGTCCCGCCTCAGATGCGGGACGGGCGTTAGATGGGCCTATTTCGCCGGATTTTCAAGAGGAATCTGGGGGAAACTAAGTCCAAACGCCCTTCGGCGGCCCCGAACCGGGGTTTGCGCCCATATGGCAGCCCTAGCCCTGTTGCGGCGGGCCCCAGCGTGTCACCAGGTTTTCGGCAATCTGATCGCGCGCCTGCCGGTACGCCACCAGCTTGGCCTCGCGTCCCTCGCCCTGGCCGGTGGGGTCCATGATCGGCCAGTATTCGACATCCAGATGATAGATGCGGGTCAGCTGCGTGGCCATCTCGCGGCTGGCCGGGGACAGGGCCACGATCAGATCGAACGAGGACAGCGCGTCGCCCCATTCTTCCAGCTGCTCAAAGCTGCGCGCCCTGTGGCGTGACAGCTCGACCCCCAGTTCCTGACAGACGGCAATGGCAAACCCGTCGATCTCCAGATCTCCCATCACCCCGACAGATTGCACATAAGTGCCTGTGCCGTAATACTTTTTCATAATCCCCTCGGCCATGGGCGAGCGGACAGCGTTGTGATCGCAACAGAACAGTATCGACTGAGGCAAAGGCTGGACCACGGGGATCAGGCTCCGAAATGCAACACACAGATCAGGGTGAACAGGCGGCGCGAGGTATCGGTATCCACCTCGGCCTTACCTTCCAGGCGTTCCTGAAGGATCCTGGCGCCTTCATTATGAATACCGCGCCGGGCCATGTCGATGGTTTCGATCTGGCCGGGCGGCAGGTTCTTGACCGCGTCGAAATAGCTTTCGCAGATGGCCCAGTAATCCTTGACCACCTGCCGGAAGGGCGACAGGCTCAGGTGGAATTCGGCCACCTTTTCGCACGCTTCGGTCTGGATATCGAACACCAGACGTTTTTCACGGATGGACAGGCCCAGACGGAACGGCCCCTCGGGCACCGCGCGCTCATCGCGTTTGGGCAGATCGAACGAGTTCTCCTCAAGCAAATCAAAGATCGCGACCTTGCGCTCTTGCTGAATTTCCGGCGTGGGGGCCGGAAGATTGCTGTCGTCCAGCTCGATATGGCTGATCCGGGACATGGGCTCGTCCTCACTCGTTCAGATGGTTCAGGCGGGCGCGGACGGACAATCCGTGCGCCTCCAGACTTTCGGAAATTGCCAGAGTTTCCGCCGCAGGTCCAATCGCACGCAACGCGCCCGGCGTCATTTTGGCAAGTGTTGTGCGTTTGACAAAATCCATCACGCTCAGACCGGATGAAAACCGAGCTGACCGCGCCGTCGGCAGCACATGGTTCGGCCCGCCGACATAATCGCCGATCGCCTCGGGCGTCCAATGCCCCAGGAAAATCGCCCCCGCATGAGTAATCTTTTCGACCAGAGCATCCGGATCGGCCACGCACAGCTCCAGATGTTCGGGCGCCACGCGGTTCGACAATTCCGCCGCCCGGTCCAGGTCCTCCACCAGGATCACCGCGCCGAAATCGCGCCAGCTGGCCCCGGCGATCTCGCGCCGCTCCAGGGTCAGCAGATGCCGGTCAATCGCTACCTCAACCGCCTTGGCCATGGCCGGGCTGTCCGTCACCAAAATCGCCTGAGCGCTCTCGTCATGCTCGGCCTGGCTCAGCATATCCAGCGCGATCCAGTCCGGGTCATTATCCGCATCCGCAATCACCAGAATCTCGGACGGCCCGGCGATCATGTCGATCCCCACCTTACCGAAAACCCGCCGCTTGGCCGCCGCCACAAAGGCATTCCCCGGCCCGGTGATCTTATCCACCGGCGCAATCGTCTCGGTTCCATAAGCCAAAGCCGCCACAGCCTGAGCCCCCCCGATCCGGTACACCTCATCCACCCCGGCCAGGCGCGCGGCCAGCAACACCAGCGGATTGGCCACCCCATCCGGCGTCGGCACCACAATGGCCAAACGCTCAACCCCCGCCACTTTCGCCGGGATCGCATTCATCAACACCGAAGACGGATAGGACGCCAACCCGCCCGGCACATAGAGCCCCGCCGCCGACACCGGCGTCCAGCGCCAGCCCAGCTCGGCCCCGCTTTCGTCCGTCCAATAGGCATCCTGCGGCATCTGACGTTCGTGATAGGCCCGAATCCGCGCCGCCGCCAATTCCAAAGCCTCCCGCTCATGCACAGGCACCTGCGCCACCAGCGCATCAATCTCGGCCTCGGAAAACCGCAGGCTCTCCGCCGTCAGCTCCAATCGGTCGAACTTGGCCGTCAGTTCCAGAACAGCGGCATCCCCGCGCGCGCGCACATCCGCAATGATCCCGGCCACCACATGATCCACATCCGGGCTATCCTCCCGCTTGGCCCCCAAAAGGGCCTGAAAGGCGTTCTCGAAATCAGCGTCAGAAGCATTCAAAAATACAGGCATGGTCCCTCCGGGCAGTTGCATTCGACATATCCGCCAATGCCCCCATCCTCAAGCCCGCTTCTTTGCTCCCCCAATACTCGGGGAGTGAGAGCGGACGCCGCACAGCGGCCGCTCGAGAGGGGCAACGCCCCTCTGCCTCAGCCCTGATGCCCCGGCACTGCCCCCGACGGCGCACGATACGGGCGCGTCACATCCTTCAGCACCACCTCCAGCGCCTCCAGTTCCAGCCGGATCGCCCCATCCCCGGCCAGCGTCACCTCAAGCACCCCCGAAGGTGCCTCCCCTTCGGTCCATTCCAGTGCCAGCACCGACAGGATCGTATCCGCATCCCCGCGCGGCACCCCGGTCGAGGCCACCTTCAACACGTTTTCAAAGGCCAGAACCGATTGCACCCGCTCGGCCCCGTGGCGCTCGCGGCCCGCGTCCTCCCAGCGGAATCGGTTCAATAGCAGCACAAACCGGCGCTCCCTGGGCAACCAGCGCATTTCCGAGGCCGGAAACACCGCATCCTGCACCAGCGCTGAAATAACCTGCAAATCATCGCCATCCAGCGCGCCCAGATTCAGCGGGGCCTCGCGGCCGTCCTCGAAACGTGCGTCCTCGGTCATTGGCCTTTTACCCGTTCGATCCGGGCCCCCACATTGCCCAGCTTTTCCTCGACCCGCTCATAGCCGCGATCCAGATGATAGACGCGGTTCACGATGGTTTCCCCTTCAGCGGCCAGCCCCGCCAGGATCAGCGACACGCTGGCCCGCAGGTCCGTCGCCATCACCGGCGCGCCCTTCAGACGTTCAACCCCCGTCACGGTGGCCGTGCCGCCATGTACCTCGATCCGCGCGCCCATCCGGGTCAGTTCGGGCGCATGCATAAAGCGGTTCTCGAAAATCTTCTCTTCCAGAACCGAGGTGCCCTGGGCCGTGCACAGCAGCGCCATCATCTGCGCCTGCAAATCGGTGGGGAAACCGGGGAAGGGCTCGGTTGTGACGTCCACGGCCTTCACCCGGTCGCCGCGGTTTTTCACCAACAGCCCCGCGGGCGTTTGGGTCACCCCCACGCCCGCCGCGTCCAGTTTTTCCACAAAGGATTCGACCAGGCTCAGCCGTCCGCCTTCCAGCAGCACCTCGCCGCCGCAGATGGCCGGAGCCAGCATATAGGTGCCCAGCTCGATCCGGTCGGTGACCACCGGGTGCGTGGCCCCGCCCAGACGATCCACGCCCTGAATGGTGATCGTGCTGGTGCCGTCGCCGTCAATCTGCGCGCCCATTTTGCGCAGGCAATCGGCCAGATCGACGATCTCGGGCTCGCGCGCGGCGTTGTTCAGAACGGTGGTGCCCTTGGCCAAAGTCGCCGCCATCAACGCATTTTCCGTGGCCCCAACCGAGGCAAAGGGGAAATCCACCACCCCGCCGCGCAGCCCGCCAGCGGGGGCCTTGGCATGAACATAGCCGTCGCGCAGGTCCAGCTCGGCGCCCATCGCCTCCAATGCCTTCAGGTGCAAATCGACGGGCCGCGCGCCAATGGCACAGCCGCCAGGCAGCGACACAACCGCCTGCCCTGCCCGCGCCAGCATCGGCCCCAACACCAGGATCGAGGCCCGCATTTTCCGCACGATGTCATAATCGGCGGTCAGATTGTTCAGGTCATGGCTGGACATGGCCAGCACCTTGCCATCCTGCATCGAGGTCACCTCGGCCCCCAATGACTGCAACAGCGTGGTCATGGTGCGGATGTCGCTCAGACGGGGTGCATTGGTCAGGGTCAGCGGCTCTTCGCTTAGCAAAGTGGCCGGCATCAGAGTCAGGCAGGCGTTTTTCGCCCCGGCAATCGGAATGCTGCCGTTCAGCGGGCCATTGCCCGTCACAATAATCGAATCCATCAGTCCTGCCCTTCGTTTTTCTGATCTGCCGCATTGCGCGCACGCGCCTGCGCCTTGCGTCGGCCCATATTGGCCTTTAGCGCTGCCTTCAACCTGTCCTCGCGAGAGGTGGGTTTTTTCGGTTGTTTCTTGCCGGGTGTTTTCTGCTCCATGCGCTTGTTCTACATGAGGTAAAAAAAACCGTCCAGATGGGCTTGCGTACCGATTCATTTAGGGCTAATCAGCGCTCCACGGTCGGACGGGCAACACCGGACGGCACGAAAACGGCGCTGCTGTAGCTCAGAGGTAGAGCACTCCCTTGGTAAGGGAGAGGTCGAGAGTTCAATTCTCTCCAGCAGCACCATCTTCTCTGACATGATATTACTTAGCTGCACCTTACCCGGTTCGATGGCGTGCACCCTTCCGGCAATGTGCATCCGGGGTTCCGAGGGCGCCTACCCTTTCTCCGGATTCAGACCATAGATGGCCAGACCCGTCAGGATCAGCGCTCCCCCGCTGGCAATCGTCCTGAGCATGTTCCAGAACTGCCACGGGGTCGAATAGGCCTGCCAGACCTCGGCCGCGGCCAGCTCGTCCGCAGGCAGCTCGACCAGAGCAAGAGCTTCGTTCATGGGCACGTTCACCATGACGGTCACCAGCAATGCGCCCCCAAAATAAAGCCCACCCCCCATAAGAAACAACACGCCCGCGCGCCTCCTGCCCAGACGCAGCGCAAGCCCCCCGGTCAGGGCCAGAATGACCGGCGTCAGAAAGAAAGCGGGAAAGAAAACCGGGTTCCGAACCGAAGCATTCATGGCCTGCATTGCTGTAATCGCAACCCCGGAATCGGCCATATCCAGCCCCCACATGGTCGAACAGACCCAGGCATAGAAGAACCCGAAAATGGCACCGATGCTCAGCAACGAGAGCATCGACATCGGCATAAGCAGGCGCCCCATCAGGCTTGTCCCGCGATCTGGCGGTCAATCTGTCCGGGCTGCGCCTTGAAACGCACGGCCTTCAGAATCTGGGCAAAGATCACCAGCGCGGCCACCTGCCCCAGGATCACCGCCGGCCAGATCAGGGCAAACTGCGCATCGAAGTATTTTTGCGGCCCGAAGGACACCAGTGCCATCACGGCAGCCAGCACGCTCAGGCTGCGCCCGGCCGGGCTCTCTAATGGCCGCACAATCATCGCAGACAGCGCAACCGACATCGAAGCCCCAAGAAACGGAGCAATACCAAACAGGGGCGTCGCCACCGGCGGATGCGGCCGAATGCCAGCATAAAGCGCCGAAAGCATGATCGCCTGTAGCAGGATCAATGTCGCCAAAGCGGCCAGCGCAGGACGGTCAGGGTGTGTCATATCTTTTCTCCTTAAAGCGTAATTGACGTTACGGTTGCACATATCCGTAATATGGGTTACGCCTTCTGTCAACCACGATAGGACACTCAGATGCGCGACGAAAAACGGGCCATCCGCCAGCAACAGATCGAGACCGCCGCCTATGCGCTTCTTGAGGCCAAGGGCTATGCCGGCACTTCAATGCTGGGCATCGCAAAACAGGCCCGCGCCTCGAATGAAACCCTGTACAACTGGTATGGCGACAAACAGGGCCTGTTTCAGGCCCTCGTCACGCGCAATGCCGAAGAGGTAAAAGCGCATCTGGAATCCGGGCTGGAATCCGATCACGGTGCGCTGTCCATTCTGGGCACGCTGGGCCCGAAGCTACTGAAACTGCTGACCGGCGACAGGGCCGTTGCCCTGAACCGGGCCGCCGCTGCGGACAGCAGTGGTGAACTGGGCGCAACCCTATCCCAGGCTGGCCGCGAGGCGGTATTCCCGCTTCTGGAACGGGTTTTGCTGCGCGCCAAAGACGAGGGCGCGCTGCACTTTGACACCGCAGCCGAGGCCGTCGGGCTCTATCTGGACCTGCTGATTGGCGACCAGCAGATCAGGCGGGTCATCGGGCGCCTGCCCAGCCCCTCCGCCGCCTTTTGCGAAGAACGATCACAACGCGCCATTCGCCACCTCTGCCAGATTCTGGGGTAGCTTCAACTTCAAGAACAGGACACAGAACATGACGTCTTTTGTTACACCCGATGCCTGCCGGACCATGACGGATCTTCGCGCTCAAATCGACATGATCGACGTTGAGCTGATCGCCCTGCTGGTGACGCGAAGCCGTTATATCGACCGGGCCGTTGACCTGAAAAAGATCGAAAACCTGCCAGCCAGAACAACCGATCGAGTCGCAGAGGTGCTAAGCAAAGTCAGCGCAACAGCCGCAGAAAAAGGGCTGGACCCGGCACTGGCGCACAGCCTTTGGGCTACGCTCATTGAATGGTCGATACAGCGAGAAATCAAAGAGCTGGGCGCATAAGGCAAGGGGTCGGCGCATCACCGGCCGCCCCTGCCGAACAGGCTCTGGTCAGCGGATCAGATGTCTGGCGCAGTGGGCGCGGCATCGAAGAAAAACAGACTTTCCTGATCGCTTGGTATCAGGAACTCCCAGCAATACAGGTTCACATCCCTGGCCGAGATGAACCCATATCCGGGCAGGCCGCCATTCGGGTTCTCTGGAAAATCCTTTGCATACCGGCCGAAAAGCCTGGTCCCATAGCTGTTGCGGAACAGGAACCAGCCTTCGGTCTCATCAGCCGGATCGGCCGGGGGGACGTACCCTATCAGGCACACGGTGTGGCCAGCTACCGCCGGACGGTCTCCAATGATACCCAGAGGCGGATAGCGCACCTGCCCCGTGGCATAGGCCAGCTCGCCCGCCCAGACATACTGGCAATCGGCCGGAATGGCAAAAGAAGCCACCACCGGAAACCCCTGTTTCAGATGATAAGCGAACAGCAGCAGCAAATCTATTTCGTCCTTCAACCGCCACCACAGCCTGCCCTCGCCGATGGTGGCATCCGTGATGTCGTGTATCAAGGAATGCTCTACCCTGCGTTCTCTCGCCTTCTGATCCACCTCTTCGGGGATGTGCTGCGCAACATAGTTCACTGCGGCCGACGGGCGGTAAGGCACCTGCTCTTCCAGCGCCATCCCGTGCTCTTGCAGGGCAACACGGACCTGCGCCAGAAACGTGCCGCCCGTTTTGTCGAATTCGTGCTGTGCCGCTATGGGGATTTTGCCAGGCACGACGTCATAATCAACCGCGCGGGTCTTTGCATAGAGATGCTCTTCGGACAGATCGCTGGGCTCGGTGTCCTCACCGCGGATCATCCGAAACAGCTCTTGTGCGGCGATGGCGGCAAAGGCATTGCACGTCCCCCGCCCATGCTGGTGACGTACTTCCCAGGACTGCGGGGTCTTGAGTAGATTCAACAGGTTTTGTTCCTGGGGAAGAAGAGACTTGGGAACCGGGAATATGCGCGACCTGACCGACAGCTTGGCCTCAATGTTGTTTGCGGTCCACCCTTGGGGAACCGCCGTGCTGAAATACATCGCGTTGCTCATTTCGCATCATCCTGCGCCGCCAGAAGAGAAAGCTCTTGGGCGCAGCGATCCATCTGGTGTTGCAGCTTCTGCGAGCCGACAATATCACGCACGATTTTAGTGGCCAAAATCCGGCCAGCATCTGAATCGCTGGCAAAGTGGACCCCCGCGCGCTCGCGGTTCAGGGCGATGCGATCAGCCAGTGCTTTCAGGCACTTACCGATACCGTATCGTTCATCCCCCTTCAGCGCATGGGTCAGCAGCCCAGAAACAACAGCGGCCTGAGTTGCATGATTGCTGGGCAGAGACGGATGCGCCGGAGTGGGCAGGATCGGCAAAATCCCCGGCCAGACCTGCGCCGGGCGGGCGCGCTTGATCTGCAATTTCCATTCCATCCCCACGATGCCGCCCAACATCATCCCCACCGATATCAGCTTCGCCGTGTTAGGGTGCAAAGCCGGCTGAATGGACAGAACATTGTAATAGCAATGATGGAAACTGCCCGCCTGATCGACAATCTCGGCCACATAATGGTCCAGGGTGGTGTCGCGCTCGGCCAGTCCATAGTGCAGATCTTCGCTGACGGATTTTCCCTGAAACGTCGCCCTAAGCTCTTCCTCAATCTCCGTGCATTCCGCTGCGGTTTTTGCATGGCGGCTGACCAGCGGAAGCAGCTCGGCCAGCGCAGCCTGCACCCACAGATCAGGATGCAGTTCGGCCATCGAAAATTCGGCCCCGACGACGGGGGCCAGCTCGTGAACGTCATAGTTAACCGACAGCGGACGCCCCGGCGGCATCACCGTGCCGGCTCCGGGCCCCACACCCGTGACAATAGCCCCCTGCGTGGCGCCGTTTGTGGCCCCATTGGTGGCTCCGTTCGTGGCGCCGTTGGTGGCCCCGTTTGTTGCAGCTACACGTGTCATATTACCCCCTATTGGTTACGTATTTTCAGTATCCCCACGCATTGCGAGCGCAGCGTGAATGAAACGTGAAACCTAAGCGGGCAGGCCTGCCTCTAGCAGATAGGCACCGAATTGCGCGCGATCTTCGGGATTGCGGAACCCTTGAATCTTGGTGAATTCAGCAACCGAAAAATCCGGGTGCAGGCTATTGTGATGCTCTGCCAGAGAGAGCGCCTCGGATCTGCGCCCGGCCGCGCAAAGCGCTGCAATCGTCGCCCGCGTATTGCCGCTGTAATTCGGAGCCTTGCGAAAACAGGACATGCCATATTCAATCGATTCTTCGAAATCACCGTTGGAAAAATGCGCAAAGCTCAGGAAATGTTCGTTGCGAAACAGGAAAGGATCCAGCGGAGACCGATCCAGCGCCCTTTTGCCATTGCGCACCGCCTGCTCGGAATTGCGGGTGGTCGCCAGCGTGGGCACAGACCAGACCAGGGCCTCGGCATCGTTGGGGCACAGATCAATCGCCTTATCCAGAAGCGACAGAGCCTCATCGTATTCTCGGTTAAACATCATCCGGTTATGTGCCCAAAGCGCCATCACCCGGCCGTCATCGGGAACCAGAGAAATCGCCATGCGCGTGTGATGGTCCAGCGCCGTCCGATCGGCGTTCACATCCTCGGACCAGCCCTCCCAGATGCGAATGGACAGCCAGTCGGCCATCGTCGAATGCGCCGGGGCGAATTGGGGTTCGGATTGGATCGCTGTGCGCAGCAGTTCCCCTGCGCTTAGAAAATCCGCCTTGTCCAACCTGAAAATCAGATCCTTCGCCTGCAAAATCAGGTGATACGGTTCCAGCTGGTTCGGATGCAGGCTGCGCGACAGCCGCAATTCCTGCGCATTCACGGACGGAACAATCCTGCGGGCGATTTCCTCGGCGATGGGGACGTTCAGGTTCAGGATTTCCGCCTTCGAGCTGACCATCCTGTTGGCCCAGACGATTTTCTCGGTCTGGGTTTCGATCAGTTGCAGCGCCAGCGCAACCTGCTGCGCATCCATCCGCATCGAGCCAGACAGCAGAAACCGCGCGTTCAGATCCCGGCCGACATCCGAAGGGCGCGGAACCCGCCCCAGATACATCCGCGTGGTGTTGCTGGAAATGACAGAAGGCGCGCGCATGGACGCCAGATGACAGGTCAGATGATCCAGCAACCCCAGGGACAGGGTGCGCGCGTCATCTGTATTGCCGATGACCTCGAAGGGCAGCACAGCCAGCGAAACACGCGGCCCGGTTGCCGCCGCGGGCACGCCTGGAGGCTGGGAGGGATGCGGCCGTGCCTGCCCGGTGGACATTTTGATCGCGACGGCCAGCTCTTGGGTTTCAAGCGAGGGTTCGGCGTCCATTTCCTCGGTCAGCAGATCATAAAATTGCCCATAGTGACGCAGCGCCGCCGAGGCCTCGCCATTTTCGGCCAGGTTCTGCATCAGGCCGCGCACGGCCTCTTCTTCGAAAGCATCCAGTTTCAGCGCGGTCTGCGCGCTTTTGATCCTGGCGTCGCGATCAACCTGAGGATCGGTGTAAAACTGTTTGAGCCCCGTCAGCACCTTGTCCATCGCCTCGCTGCGGACGCTGGCCGCCCAGGTATCGAACCCCGAAGTCACGGAAGACAGATCATTCAGAATGCGCCGCGCCTCAAGACAATCGTCCAGAATTTTGGCACTGGGGGGCTGCTGGTACAGCCTTTGCAGCAGGCTTTCCAGATCGGTAGACAAAAGCGCCCCGTCCAGCCCGATCCGCTCGCCCTCGACCATCAGCAGGCTGTCGTCCAGATCACGACTGGCCCGGCGAATCGCCGACAGGCATTGACGCAGAGACGACCGGGCCTTTTTCTCATCCGTTTCGGGCCACAGCAAATCGCACAGCTCAGAGCGGGTACAGGACCGTGTCGGACTGAGCGCCACAAAGGCAATCAAGGCCCGTGCCTTGGTGTTGCGCAAAGGCACGGGGCCGTGGCGTGTCGTCAGCTCGACCGTACCGAAGGTACGCAGGTAGACGCTGCTGTGATTGTCCCCCTCAACCAGTTCTAAAAAATGCCGCAAACGCTCCATGGATTGGCGCAACCCCTAGTGTCGTAATATGACCACACCAGCGGCTAATTTACCTTATGTCAACCTTGGCTTGAAAACATCCCGCGCCTTTGAGCCCCTCTCTCGCGCCTATGACGCTTGTGGATCAGCGCAGCGGCAGAACAGGAACTGAGGGAACAGCGCCCCGGCGAAATGCAACAGGATGAGCACAGGCGCCATCGTGTTAGGACAGGATGAAACATATATGAAGGCTTTGAACTTTGCCGAAGCCACCAAGAAGAAAACCGCCCAACAGGAGGCGGTTTTCTGGTCAGTCGTCCATTTTCAGGGCCGAGATAAAGGCCTCTTGCGGGATGTCCACCCGGCCGAACTGGCGCATCTTCTTCTTACCGGCCTTCTGCTTTTCCAGCAGTTTTTTCTTACGCGTCGCGTCACCGCCATAGCATTTCGCGGTCACATCCTTGCGCAGCGCAGCCAGAGTTTCACGGGCGATCACCTTGCCACCAATCGCGGCCTGAATCGGGATCTTGAACATGTGGCGCGGGATCAGATCCTTCAGTTTTTCGCACATGGCGCGGCCCCGCATCTCGGCGCGGTCGCGGTGCACCATAACCGACAGCGCGTCCACGGGTTCCTCGTTCACCAGAATCGACATTTTCACCAGGTTATCTTCGCGATAGCCCGTCATCTGATAATCGAAGGACGCATAGCCCTTGGTCACCGATTTCAGACGGTCGTAGAAATCGAACACAACCTCGTTCAGCGGCAGATCATACACCACCATGGCGCGGGTGCCAGCGTAGGTCAGATCCTCTTGGATGCCGCGGCGATCCTGGCACAGTTTCAGCACGTCGCCCAGATATTCATCGGGCACCATGATCGTGGCCTTGATGCGCGGTTCTTCAAGATGATCCACCTTGGAGGGGTCGGGCATATCGGCGGGATTGTGCAGCTCGATCATCTCACCGTCTTTCATGTAGACGTGATAGATCACGCTGGGCGCGGTGGTGATCAGCTCGATGTTATATTCGCGCTCGATCCGGTCGCGGATCACTTCGAGGTGCAGCAGACCCAGGAAACCGCAGCGGAACCCAAAGCCAAGCGCGGCCGAGGTTTCCATCTCAAAGCTGAAGGACGCGTCATTCAGCGCCAGTTTCTCAATCGCATCGCGCAGGTCTTCGAATTCCGCGGAATCCACGGGGAAAAGCCCACAGAACACCACCGGGACAGACGGTTTGAAGCCCGGCAGGGGCTCGGGCGTCTGACGTTTTTCATGGGTGATCGTGTCACCCACCTTGGTATCCCGCACCTGCTTGATCGAGGCCGTGATGAACCCGATCTCACCGGGCCCCAGCACATCCACATTCTGCATCTGCGGGCGGAACACGCCCACCCGGTCCACACCGTATTTGGCGCCGGTCTGCATCATGCGAATCTGATCGCCCTTTTTCAGCTTACCGTCCATGATCCGCACCAGAACGACCACACCCAGATAGGGGTCATACCAGCTGTCCACCAGCATCGCCTTCAGCGGCGCATCCGGATCGCCGGAATGAGGCGGCGGCAGGCGCTTCACGATCGCCTCCAGCACATCGGGGATACCGATGCCGGTCTTGGCGGAAATCAGGCAGGCGTCCGAGGCATCAATGCCGATCACATCCTCGATCTGCTCGGCCACGCGCTCGGGCTCGGCGGCGGGCAGGTCCACCTTGTTCAGCACCGGCACGATCTCGTGATCGGCCTCAATCGCGGTATACACATTGGCCAGCGTCTGCGCCTCAACCCCCTGGCTGGCATCCACCACCAGCAAAGACCCCTCGACCGCACGCATCGAGCGGCTGACCTCATAGGCAAAGTCCACGTGGCCGGGCGTGTCGATCAGGTTCAGCACATAGGTTTCGCCATCCTGCGCGGTGTAATCAATCCGCACGGTGTTGGCCTTGATGGTGATACCGCGCTCGCGCTCGATATCCATGCTGTCCAGCAACTGTTCCTTCATATCCCGATCCGCCACCGTGTTGGTGGATTGAATCAGGCGGTCGGCCAGGGTGGATTTCCCGTGGTCAATATGGGCAACAATCGAGAAATTGCGGATGTGCTTTAGGTCGGTCATGGATCAGCGATATGATGCGGAATCGCGCGGCGGTCAATGGGCATGAACAGCCCAAAAGGCCCCGACAGCGCCGCTTGGATCATTTTTCACGTCCGGCTCAGTCGAAATCGAAAATCTCACTTAGAAAGCTCTTGCGCTTTTTGTATTTGGACTTGCGGTAACGCTCGTCGTATGCGTCGCCCCGATCATACCCTGCTGCCCGCTGCGGGGCCGGTTGCGATTGCGCGGCGCTGCGCTCAATGATCTTGTCCAGTTCACCCCGATCCAGCCAGACACCCCGGCATTGCGGACAATAGTCAATCTCGACCCCCGCGCGTTCAGTCATCACCAGCTGGGTTCCGTCGATCGGGCATTGCATCGGGCACACTCTCCTGTGTTGTGGCGTTCCACAGGATGTGGGGGCACCGCCACCAGGTTACAAGAACCCGCCCGCCCCCTGCCCCGCAGCGGTTTCATCTTGCCCCAAATACTCCGCCAGAGGCGTCCCGCCCCCAATCCCCTCCGAACGGTCGCGGCCCTAGCGCAGCACATGAACCGCGCATTTGGCATGGCGCACCACCTGCGCCGCGGTCGAGCCCAACAGCAGATCCTGCATTCCCGGCCGGTGCGAGGCAATCACGATACAATCGATCTCATTGCGATCCGCCCATTCCACAATGCTGCGTCCCGAATGGCCCTCAATCACCACCGCCTCCGCATCGGGCAATTCCGCCCCCATAGTGGCCAGCTCGGCCTCAATGGCCAGCCGGGTTTCCGCCGCGAAATCCGTGGGCATATAGGAAATCGCATAGCTGGGGACGCTCTCCATCACGTGGATCAGCGTGATCTTCCCGCCCTCTTTACAGAGCGTCCGGGCAACATCAATCGCACCGCCAGCGTCACGGTCACTGTCGAAAGAAACGGGAACAAGAATATTGGCATACATGGGTCACCTCCTGATCTTCTGGCTTCATCTTGCGGCAGAATGCGGTGCGGTGCCTTGATGCAGGTCACATTGCGCAGCCCATTGCATTCGCATTTTGGAATGTTTATACAGATCGGCAACCCAAGCGCGCCCAGCGCCGCTCGGTCCGCAAATCCGCCTGAAACCCGAAAGGATCCCACTATGTCGATTGATCGCGCAATGTTCCGTTTTGCTGGCGTCATGGTACTGCTCAGCGTCGTACTAACTGTCTATGTCCACCCCTATTTCGTCTGGCTGACCGTATTCGTCGGTGCCAACCTGCTGCAATCCTCGTTCACGGGCTTCTGCCCGGCCGCCATCGTGTTCAAGAAACTGGGCGCAAAACCCGGCTGCGCTTTCGAGTAACCCCTTCGGGCACCTCCAGGGGCTCCGGAGGGGCTTCTGGCAGAAAGACAGAAAAGAAACGGCCGCGCAGACGATGCGCGGCCTTTTCGTGAGCAGTCAGGCTGTGTGAGCAATCAGGCCGTGGCCATTCCCGGCGGCGCGCCATCCGAAGGGCGCGACAGACGCCACGCCAGCAGGATCAGCACAGCCGGTCCGATCAGGGCCACCCCAAGATACAGCCCCAAGGCTGCGCTAAGCGACAGGCCGAACCCAAGCAGCCCGGCCGCTGCGGCCAGAAAACCTGCTGTGCTGAATACCATCAGTGCAACCAATGCCATTTTGTGCCTCCGCTTTTGCTGTATCTTGCGGCCTCAGGGATTAATACAACGTAAACGGGTGAATATGGCAAGAGTGAGGCATAAATTCATTCTGTGCCTTTTTCGGCGGATTTCCTCTGACGACTCATCGGCACGGCCTGCCCCCGCAGGGCAACCCCGGTCAGCAGAAAGAAAAAGGGCGACCCAAAGGCCGCCCCTGTCTCGGATGATCCCGCACGATTAGCGCGAGAATTTCTTGTGCTTGATCCGCTTCGGCTCCAGCGCGTCGGCACCCAGGCGGCGTTTCTTGTCTTCTTCGTAGTCCTCGAAGTTGCCCTCGAACCATTCGACATGGGCGTCGCCCTCGAAGGCCAGAATGTGGGTACAGATCCGATCAAGGAAGAAACGATCGTGCGAGATCACCACGGCGCAGCCGGCAAAATCAACCAGGGCGTCTTCCAGCGCGCGCAGGGTTTCCACGTCCAGATCGTTGGTCGGTTCATCGAGCAGCAGCACGTTCCCGCCCGAGCGCAGCAGGCGCGCCATATGCACGCGGTTGCGTTCACCACCCGACAGCAGGGAAACCTTTTTCTGCTGGGTGCCGCCCTTGAAGTTGAAAGCCGAGCAATAAGCCCGCGCGTTCACCTCGGCGTCGCCCAGTTTAATGATGTCCTGACCGTCAGCGATGGCCTCCCATACGGTGTCATTGTCGTTCAGGTCGTCGCGCGACTGATCCACATAGGACAGCTGCACCGTGTCGCCGTATTCGACGCTGCCCTCGTCGGGCTGTTCCTGGCCGGTCAGCATACGGAACAGGGTGGTTTTACCCGCGCCGTTGGGGCCGATCACGCCGACGATGCCGCCGGGCGGCAGGCTGAAGCTCAGCCCTTCGATCAGCTGTTTGTCACCCAGGTGCTTGGCCAGGCCGTTGACCTCGATCACCTTCTGGCCCAGACGCGGGCCGTTGGGGATGATGATCTGCGCGCGAGAGAGTTTTTCGCGCTCGGACTGGTTGGCCATTTCGTTATAAGCGTTGATCCGGGCCTTGGATTTGGCCTGACGGGCCTTGGGCGAAGCACGCATCCATTCCAGTTCGCGTTCCAGCGTCTTTTGCTTGGCCTTGTCTTCCTTGGCCTCACGCTCCAGCCGTTTGGCTTTTTGTTCCAGCCAGGCCGAGTAGTTGCCCTCGTAGGGGATACCGCGGCCGCGATCCAGTTCCAGAATCCAGCCGGTGATGTCATCCAGGAAATAGCGGTCGTGGGTAACGCACAGGATGGTGCCTTTGTAATCGATCAGGTGCTGTTGCAGCCAGGCGATGGTTTCCGCGTCCAGGTGGTTGGTCGGTTCGTCGAGCAACAGCATGTCGGGCGCTTCCAGCAGCAGCTTGCACAGGGCAACGCGGCGCTTTTCACCCCCCGACAGTTTGGTCACATCGGCATCATCGGGCGGGCAGCGCAGCGCCTCCATCGAGACATCGACCTGACTGTCCAGATCCCACAGGTTCTGGCTGTCGATCTCGTCTTGCAGCTTGGCCATCTCATCGGCGGTTTCGTCGCTGTAGTTCATCGCCAGTTCGTTATAGCGGTCCAGGATGGCCTTTTTCTCGGCCACGCCCAGCATCACATTGCCGCGCACGTCCAGCGAAGGGTCCAGCTCGGGCTCCTGCGGCAGATAGCCCACCTTGGCGCCCTCGGCGGCCCAGGCCTCGCCGGTGAAGTCCTTATCCAGACCGGCCATGATCTTCATCAGGGTCGATTTACCGGCACCGTTGACGCCGACCACACCGATTTTCACACCGGGCAGGAAGGACAGGTGGATATTCTCAAAGCACTTCTTGCCGCCGGGGTAAGTCTTTGAGACCCCCTGCATGTGATAAACGTATTGATAGGCTGCCATGTCGGACCTCGGGGTTCGGGGAAATCAGGTTGGGCCGTGTGATAGCCGAGGTTTATGAGAGGAGCAATTGTTATGGGCTATAGTTTTGACGAGATCGGGATGACGCGCGCAGATATTCTGGCCGCATTGGACGCGATGCCGGATCAGGATGTTTCACCGTCAAGCTGGTCAGGGAAGGTGTATCTGATGGATCCGCGTGATGGGATGCTGTGGGATTTAAAGCCTGCTGTGCGTATTGCCGGGGCATTGTCCGGGAAAGATCTGTATCCACAGTTCACCAGCGATAGGTATCGCCGCGATCTTGGCAAGCTGGGCTTTGCATATGTTATCTTTGACAAAGATCGCAAGCGTCATCTTGGCCTGTCCGGTTTCGACCCCGAAGAGCTGGCCGACCCCCACACCGTATTTCACCCGGATGGCCACGAAACCGAAAACAATGCCGAGACGCTTCTGAACCCCTCGGAACCGGCTCAGTCCCAGCAGGCACCTCTGGGATATGAGCGCAAAATCGCTAAGTATCATTTAAGATGGGAACGGCGCGGGGTCAGTACGCGGCGGATCAAAGAGACCAAGGGGCTGGTCTGCGAAGGCTGCGATCTGGACGCCGAAGCGGCCTTTGGGCGTGACAAGGCCATGGCCTGCATGGATGCGCATCACCTGCGGCCCGTGGCGCAGATGCCACCGCAGGAGCGGGCCGTATCACCCGATGATTTCGCCGTTCTATGCGCCACCTGTCACCGCCTGATCCATACGCTGAAGCGCCCGGACGACCTGAAAGGGCTGCGACGCCTGAGGAAGCGCTAAGCCCACGCCCCTACAGGGTCTTTTCAAAAAAGTGGTCCGGATAGGGGTCATCGTTGAAACGGTCGATCTCGGTCCAGCCAGCGCTGCGATACATGCTGACGGCCTCGGGCAGGGCCGAGTTGGTATCCAGCCGCAAGGTAGCAATGCCCAGATCGCGCGCGCGGGTTTCAATCCGGAACATCAGGCGCTTGGCCATCCCCAGCCCCCGCGCGGCGGGCGAGACCCACAGGCGTTTGATCTCGGCATAGCCCTTGTCCGTGCCCTTCAGCCCGACGCAGCCCAGCGGCACCCCATCCGACACCGCCACCACAAAGGCCCCGCGCGGCGCCAGCATATCCGCGGCCTCGGGATCGGCGGACAGAGACACGTCAAACCCGGTGCGCAGACGCTGCGACAGTTCCTTGTAATAGGCGTTCAGGCACCCAAGGGCCGCCGGGTGGCGCGGGTCCAGCTCTTGCATGTCAACGTCATCGGGGCCCAGAGCCGTGGCGATCAGATCCATCGCCGCCAGAACAGCGGCCGGATCGGGATGGCGCGTCAGCAGGGATTGGGCGCGGGCATTGGACAGGGCATTATAGGCCTCACACTCGGCCCGCCCTCGATCCGTCAGGACGGCGCGGCGCCGACGGCCATCGGCGGCGTCTTTCTCTAAGGTGGTCAGGCCCTCATCCTGTAGCGTTTTCAGATAGCGGCTCAGCAAGGTCTTATCCAGCCCCAGGTAGCGGCGAATATCCTCTAGATCTGCACCCTGCGCGCCGATGGCATGAAGCACCCGCGCCACCCCCAACGGCCGCCCGCGCCCCAGGAAAGACTGATCCAGAGCCCCGGTTTCACGCGTCACCGCCCGATTGAAGCGGCGGATGCGGGCGATTGCATTGTCGGACATTTTTGATTTACCTCAGTCAACCTATTTGGTTTGCATAAGTCAACGATACTCTCTCTGTCAACCGCAGGATGCGTCAATCGGCTTGACAGGCCTCATATGCCAGGGCGATGGAAGCGGGATGAGAAACTCTGTGCCATATGCGCCTGCGGGGCGGGTGGTCGGGCTGCTGGGGGGATCCTTCGATCCGGCCCACGAAGGCCATGCGCATATCACCCGCGAGGCCCTGAAACGCTTCGGGCTGGACGAGGTCTGGTGGCTGGTCAGCCCCGGCAACCCGCTTAAAGAACACGGCCCCGCCGGCATGGATCGCCGCCTCCGGCACGCGCGGCAGGTGATGCAGCACCCGCGCGTCAAAATCACCGACATCGAGGCACAGCTGGGCACGCGCTATACCGCGCAGACCCTGCGCCAGTTGCAGCGGCTTTATCCAAAGGTCCGCTTTGTCTGGCTGATGGGCGCGGACAATCTGGTGCAGTTCAGCCAATGGCAGGACTGGCGATGGATCATGCGCTCGGTCCCGGTAGGAGTGCTGGCCCGGCCCGGCCAGAGAATCTCGGCCCGGTCCTCGAAAACCGCACGGGTATTCGAGCACGCGCGCCTGGGCCGATCCGACAGCCGGATGCTGGGACATGCCGCAGCGCCGAAATGGTGCTTTCTGAACGTCCCGATGCGAGATCATTCGTCAACAGAAATCCGCGACAGGGGTGATTGGCGCTAATTCAGAAGCAAACGTCAATTTTGGGCGCTTGTTCTATATGAAAGGCTGGGGTTAGATTTTCCCATGGTTCAACGCATTTCCAGACGTTCCTTTTTTACCATCGCTGCGGGGTTCGCGGCGCAGCCCGTGCTGGCGGGGCCGCCTGCTCTGTCACTGCGCCCGCATCTGCGCCCCGACGGGTTTCACAAGATGGCCGTCACCGGGGCCGAGGCCCTGATCGCCAAGGCCGGGCTAAGCGGAGAGGTCTCGTTCATCGTGGCCGACGCGAAAACCGGCCAGATCCTAGAGACCCGCCACGCTGATCAGGGGCTGCCGCCGGCCAGTGTGGCGAAATCCGTGACCGCTCTTTATGCGCTGGAACATCTGG
The DNA here is from genome assembly GCF_049803795.1 of Youngimonas ophiurae (nom. illeg.). Classification (NCBI taxonomy): domain Bacteria; kingdom Pseudomonadati; phylum Pseudomonadota; class Alphaproteobacteria; order Rhodobacterales; family Roseobacteraceae; genus Thalassovita; species Youngimonas ophiurae (nom. illeg.). The sequence continues at coordinate 201,930 of NZ_JBNAGJ010000001.1, read as the reverse complement.
GGCCTGACCATCGCTTTCGGACGCGCCTGATTGCTACAGGTCCGGTTCAGGGCGGCAAAATCCAGGGCGATCTGATCCTGGCGGGCGGCGGCGACCCGACCCTGGACACCGATGCCCTGGCGACAATGGCCGCAGGGCTGAAAAACGCGGGCGTCACCGGGATCACCGGCAAATTTCTGGTCTGGGGCGGCTCTGTTCCCTATGCGCGGCAGATCGATTCCAGCCAGCCCGAGCATGTAGGCTATAACCCGGCGCTCTCGGGGCTGTCGCTGAACTTCAACCGGGTGCATTTCGAATGGAAACGGGCTGGCGACAGCTGGGGCGTGACAATGGACGCCCGATCCGAACGCTACCGCCCTGCCGTCCGTATGGCCACGATGTCCGTCGTGAAACGGGATCTGCCGGTCTATACCTATCGCGACCGCAACGGCGTGGACAGCTGGACCGTCGCCAGCGGGGCCCTGGGCAAGGGCGGCTCTCGCTGGTTGCCCGTACGCAAACCGGACATTTACGCCGGGCAGGTGTTCCGCACCCTGGCCCGCGCGGAGGGAATTGCGCTACCGCGCGAGGCCCAGGCCGCCAAACTGCCGGGTGGGACGGCTCTGATCACCCATGAAAGCGACACGCTGCGCAACATCCTGCGCGGGATGCTGAAATATTCCACCAACCTGACCGCCGAACTGGTGGGGCTGGCGGCCACGCGGGCGCGGCTGGGTAAGGCCGGCACTCTGCGCGGCTCGGCCCAGGAAATGAGCCGCTGGGCCGCGCAAAGGCTGGGCATGACGCATACCCGGCTGGTGGATCACTCGGGATTGGGCGATGGCTCGCGCCTGACATCCGAGGACATGGGCCACGCCCTGAGCGCCGCCTATCACAACGGCCCGCTGCGCGATCTGATGAAGAATATCCCCCTGCGCGATGCGCGCGGACGGGTGAACAAGGCCCACCCGATCAAGGTACGCGCCAAGACCGGAACGCTGAATTTCGTCAGCTCTCTGGCCGGGTACATGACGGCCGCAGACGGGACCGAGCTGACTTTCGCGATTTTCACCGCAGATCAGGCACGCCGCAAACGCTTGAGCCGCGCCGAACGTGAACGCCCCGACGGGGGGCGCCACTGGAACAAGTCGTCAAAGAAGCTGCAACAGGCCCTGATCGAGCGCTGGGGCACGCTTTATGGCAGTTAAAGGCTGATGTGCCGCGCCCGCGCGCCGCGCTCGATCGCGGCGGCGTGCAGGCGGTCGATGTTCAGCTCATAACGGATCTCTTCCAGCAGGCGCAGCTCGGTTTCCTGAAGCGTGCCATCGGCGGCAGCCACATCGCAGGCCAGCGCATAGGCCGTTTCGAACAGTTTTTCCGGCAGGTTGTCGCGGATCAGACCGAACAGAGCATCCAGCCCGTCCTCTTCTCCGAACAGATCCATCACGGTTTTGCCCATGACATTCATCCGGTCGATATCGTAATCGGCAAAAATCGGCAGGTGATTCACCGCGTTCTGAATCTTCACCAATTCAGCGGTGCGCAGCTCCTCGTCTGAGGCCGAAACGGCAATCATCAGCGCCACAAGGCAGTCTTGCGGGCTGAGCGGGTGGGAAACATCGGCTTCTGCGGTCATTTCATGCGTCCTGATGATCGTTGTCGCAGTGCAGAATATTGACTGTCGCGCCGCGCCGCAATAGGAAGCGGCGGTCTGCCGCGCATGGGGCGCGGGCGGACCCATCTCTGTTGGAGCAAGACATGTCTGACCTGCGTGAAGCCGCACTCAAATCCAAAGCCTGGCCCTTTGAGGAGGCCCGCAAGCTGGTCAAACGCTACGAAAAGAAGGCCCCCGAAAAGGGGCATGTCCTGTTTGAAACCGGCTATGGGCCGTCGGGCCTGCCGCATATCGGCACCTTTGGCGAGGTCGCCCGCACCACGATGATCCGCCACGCGTTCGAGCTGATCAGCGACATCCCCACCCGTCTGATCTGTTTTTCGGACGATATGGACGGGATGCGCAAAGTGCCCGAAAACGTGCCGAACCAGGAATTGCTGCACGCCAATATCCAAAAACCGCTGACCGCCGTGCCCGACCCGTTCGAGGAATTCGACAGCTTTGGCGATCACAACAACGCCATGCTGCGCCGGTTTCTGGATACGTTCGGATTTGAATACGAGTTCTACTCGGCCACCGAATTCTACAAGACCGGCCAGTTCGACGAGGTGCTGAAACGCGCCGTGGACAAATACGATGACGTGATGAAGGTGATGCTGAAATCCCTGCGCGAAGAGCGCCAGCAGACCTACTCGATCTTCCTGCCCATCCACCCCGAAACCGGCCGCGTTCTGTATGTGCCGATGAAATCGGTAAACAAGGACGATTACACCATCACCTTCGATGACGAGGGCGGCCGCGAATGGACCCTGCCGGTGACTGGTGGCAATGTGAAATTGCAATGGAAGCCCGATTTCGGCGCCCGCTGGGCCGCTCTGGACGTGGATTTCGAAATGTACGGCAAGGATCACAGCACCAACACGCCGATCTATGACCGGATCTGCCAGATTCTGGGCGGCAAGAAGCCCGAGCATTTCACCTATGAGCTGTTCCTGGACGAAAACGGTGAGAAGATTTCCAAGTCGAAAGGCAACGGGCTGACGATCGACGAATGGCTGACCTATGCCAGCACCGAAAGCCTGTCGTACTTCATGTATCAAAAGCCCAAGACCGCCAAGCGGATGCATTTCGACGTAATCCCCAAGGCCGTGGACGACTACCACCAGCAGCTGCGCGCCTTCCCCGGTCAGGATGCGGCGCAACAGGTGAATAACCCGGTCTGGCATATCCACAACGGCAACCCGCCCGCGTCCACCATGGTGGTGCCTTTTGGGATGCTGCTGAACCTGGCGTCCGTGTCGGGGGCCGAGGACAAGGACACGATGTGGGGCTTTATTCAGCGCTATGCGCCGGATGCCAGCCCCGAAACCAATGCCGATATGGATCAGGCCGCGGGCTTTGCCGTGCGCTACTACAACGACTTCGTGAAGCCGACCAAAGTGTTCCGCGCGCCCACCGATCTGGAGCGCGAAGCCCTGACCGAGCTTCGCGACAAGCTGGCCGCCTGGGATGCCCCCGTGGACGCAGAAGAGCTGCAAGGGCTGGTGTTCAGTGTGGGCCGCGAACGGTTCGATCCGATGCGCGACTGGTTCAAGGCGCTCTATGAGGTGCTGCTGGGCGCGTCCCAGGGGCCGCGCTTCGGCGGGTTCATCGCGCTCTATGGGATCGACGAAACCATCGCTCTGATTGATAAGGGCCTGGCGGGCGAGCTGGGCTAAGCCCCGTCTGGACCAATATCCGGACATATATAAAGAGGCCGCGCCGGGTGCGCGGCCTTTTGCATTTTACGCTTGTTTTTGCAGACGGCGCGCAGGATGAATGTCGCATGACGGGATACGAGCCTCTGAACACGCTGAAACCCGTGGCGCGGGACATCTGGCTGATCGACGGCCCCGCGATCCGGTTTTACGGGATGCCCTTTTCCACCCGTGCCACGGTGGCCCGGCTGGCCGGTGGCGGGCTGTGGGTACATTCGCCCACGCGGCTGACGGATGGGCTGCACACCGAGCTGGACGCGCTGGGGCCAGTGCGCCACCTGATCGCGCCGAACTGGATTCACTATGCCTATGTGCATGAATGGCAGGCGGCCTTCCCCAGCGCCCAGGCCTGGGCCGCGCCGGGCGTAAAGGAACGCGCCAGGCGGCGCGGGCTGCCGGGGCGGTTCGATCATGCGCTGACGGATGAGGCACCGCAAGCCTGGGCCGGACAGATCGAACAGCTGATCGTGAAGGGCTCTTTGATCCACCGCGAGGCAGTGTTTTTCCACCGCGCCAGCCGCAGCCTGATCCTGACAGACCTGATCGAGAATTTCGACCCCGAACACTTGCCCTGGTGGATGAAGCTGGCCACCCGGATCGGCGGCATTCAGGCCCCGAACGGGGGAATGCCGCGCGATATGCGGCTGACCTTTCGCAATCATTTTCCGGCGCTGCGGGGCTCGGTTCAGCAGATGCTGGAGTGGAATCCCGAACGGGTGATCCTGGCCCATGGGCGCTGGTTCAAAACCGATGGGGCCGCTCAGCTACAGCGCGCCTTTGACTGGCTGCCGGATTCGCGCGACGGATCATAAAGTGTAACCCTCTGGAAACAATCAGCAAACGCCCCCACCGTCACGGTGGTCTCAGGGGCTGTTAACCCTTCGTTTGCTATCCCCCTCTCAGCCGGGAGCGGACCCGGACAGCGGATTGCCCGGTCAGGCATGTGGCCTTGCGGGGACAGAGGAAAGGATACGCAATGAACAAGGCGATTACCGATGGTGTGGTATTCATGCCCACCCCGTTCGAGGCTGGGCTGGATGTGTGGTCCAGTGGGGAAGGCACGCCCGGCTCGGACACTTATGACGGGGCCGTGAACGCGGCCTTTGTGCCTGCGGACCAGGATTTCGCGGGCTGTCTGGAATTGCAAAAAACCACCAGCACGCAGCTGCTGCGCTATATGGGCGAAACCCCGATTTATCCGGGCTGCTATCTGCGCATCACCGCACGGGTCAAGGCGATCAGCGGCAACCTGCCCAGCGTTCAGATTTCGGGCTGGGCCGGAGATGGCAACAATGATCTGGTCACCGGGCTGACACGGGTCGGAACCTCGGTGGATCTGACCAGCTACGGCGAGGTCGTCGAGATCAGCGCCATCGTCGGCTCGGGCAATCGCGGCGGTGTGGACATGATCTGGCCCGATCCGGTGATCTATGGGCATTTCGGCCTGAATATCACGGGCCCCAACGGCGGCGTGATCCGTGTGGACGACATCGTGATCGAGGACATCACCGAGGCGTATCTGCGCTCGATGCTGGATTGGGTGGACGTGCGCGATTTCGGCGCCATCGGCAATGGTGTGACGGACGACACCGCCGCCTTCGAGGCCGCAGACGATGCCGCAGACGGGCGCATTGTGCTGATCTCGGCCGGGACGTACTATCTGGGCAGCGACGTGACGTTTTCAAACCGGGTGCGTTTCGAGGGCACAGTGACCATGCCGGACGCGGCCATGCTGTCGCTGACCAAAAACTTTGACCTGCCCACCTATATTGACGCCTTCGACAACGAAGAGCTGGCGTTCAAAAAGGCGTTTCAGTCGCTGCTGAACAATTCCGATCACGAATCGCTGGATCTGGGCGGGCGACGGATCTCGGTTTCGGGGCCGATTGACATGCAGGCGGCGGTGAACAATCGCACCGAATACGCCACCCGCCGCCAGATCCGGAACGGCCAGTTCTATGCCGAAAACAACGCGAACTGGGATACCGAGAGCTTCACCTCGACCGCGACCTATAACGCAAACAATCCGACAACCCTGACCAATGTCACCAATGTCGCCAATATCCCGATCGGCGCGCTTGTGTGGGCAAACGGGGTGGGCCGCGAAGTCTATGTCCGCGCGAAAAACAACGCCACGCAGGAAATCACCCTGTCCCGGCCCCTGTATGATGCGGTGGGCACGCAGACCTATTCCTTTACGCGGTTCAAATACATTCTGGATTTCTCGGGGTTCCAGAAGCTGTCGAAGTTCATGATTTCGGATGTCGAGTTCCAATGCGGCGGCCGCAGCAGCGGCATTCTGCTGGCACCGGCAGGCCTGACGTTCCATCTGAAGGACAGCTTCATGACCGCGCCCAAGGATCGCGGGATTTCCAGCCCCGGCGAAGGCTGTCAGGGCATGTTGATCGACCGCTGCCAGTTCCTGTCGGACGAAGGCGGCACCCGCGCGCAGGATCGGGTCTCGATTGCGCTGAATGCCAATGCCAACGACGTGAAACTACGCAACAACCGGATCACCAAGTTCCGTCATTTCGCGGTCTTGGCCGGGACCAGCTCGATCATTTCGGGCAACCACTGGTTCCAGGGCGACAGCGAACTGGAGGGCCTGCGGACCTCGGGCCTGGTGCTGACCAGCCCCCACAACCGCGCCACCATCGACGGCAACTATATCGACAACTGCTTTGTCGAATGGACGAACGAACACGACCCCGCGCCGGAATTCAACAGCGAGTTTTCCTTCAGCGCGCTGAACATTTCAAACAACGTGTTCCAGTCGATCGATTCGGCGTCCTGGTTCCGCTTCATCGTGATCAAGCCGCACGGGTCCGGGCATTTCATCAACGGGCTGAATGTCACCGGCAACGTGTTCCGCTCGATCCATGGAGTGCTGGACCGCGTGGACCGGGTGGATACCTCGTTTGCCGATCTGGATTTCGGCCGGATGCGCAACATCGTGGTCAAGGGCAACAGCTTTAACAACATCGAACAAGGCATCGAGAACCCGCTGGTTCTGGATCATGAGCAAAACACCCCCAATGACACCTGGACGGTTTATTGCGCGGGCCCGCTGCCGTTTGGCGGCTATGCGCGCAATGTCGAATCCGTCGTGGCCCGGTCCCGCATCCGCGACGGAGGGGGCTCGGATAATTTCGCGATGCCCTGGGTATCGACCGAAGAGGGCGCCAACCGCGATCAGGTACAGCTGCACTGGCCGGAAAATGTCGAGGGCGATGTGACGGTTGTCGTCCGGATGGACGCCTACTAGGTCCGGATGGACGCCTACTAGGCCCCCGCCGCCGGGATCAGATCCCCAGCGCGCAGGTGAAAGGCCCGTCCGAAGCCCCCGTTCAGAAAGGCCCGGACCGGCTCGAACCGCACGAAACTGAAATCGCCAAGCGACAGATACAGCTTGGCCTTGGGATGGTCGCGCAGATACTGCGCGGCCATTTTTTCGTGTTGATCAGAGGGGCGCGGAATGAACGCTGCACGCGCTTGCACGGTCAGACGCGGATGGGCCAGGGCATCGCCTTTCTGCCCCGGCTCGCCCACCAGCAGGGCACAGGCCGGATCGGCCCGCAGCGCCTGCGTATGATAGGCCAGCGCAGACACCAAAGACACGGCCGCGCCCTGCCCCGCGCTCAGGGCGATGCGGCTGACATAGGGCGCGCCGGTTTCGGGATCCTGCACCGCCAGCGCGGTGAACCGCGCGCTGGACAGAAGGGACTGCGCAAGCGCACGGGCTTCGTCATCGGTGGGGCGAATGGGATCGGTCATGCGACCAGTGTTAAGCAGGTCTGCCACGCGCAGCAAGCCAATCTGCCCGGCCCTCAGAACTCCAGCCAAACCCCGAACTTCAGGCCATATTGCTGCGGCCCGGTCAGTGTATGGGTCAGCCCCAGTTCGCCCCAGACGTGGTCTCCGAAGCGCCGCACGACCGAAGGCGCCAACTTTGCGTCAAAGGACAGGCCCGGCACGGTGCTCGTCTGCACCTGCAAGATCGCCTTCCACCGATCCGAGGGCGCCACCCCGATGGTGGTATCCACCTTGTAGGTCGTCGCACGCGTGGCCGTCACGGTGATCGCGGCGGCATCCACCGTCAGCCAGCCCCCGCCCCAACGTGTCTCAATCCCCTTGCCATAGCTTAGCCCCGCGCGCGAAATGGCCCAGCCCCGGTCGATACCGCCGCCCATCTCCAGCGCGAAACGATGGCCTTTTTCGCTGGTCCACAGGGGGATCCGGGTATAGGCGACACCAGAGAAATGGACCTGATCATAGCTGACATCCACCACCATCGTCAGCCTGTCCGAAATCCCGTATTCCATATACTGCGAGGTCATGAAGCCGCTGCCAAAGGCACCATCGCTCCAGGTAGAGGACGTCGAGGAAAACCAGTGCCCCTTCCCGCGCGGCCAGGGGCCCGCCTGCGCGGGAAGGGCCAGTAAACACAAGATCACGCACACAAAACGCATGGCTTCCCCTTTCCGCGATAATTTTGCAGAAAGAAAGGTAAACAGCGCGTTAACCAAATCATTCTTTGGGCCGCGCGCCCTGCGGTGCTAGGCTGAATTCCCGAGGATGGAGGAAAAAATGCCCACGATATCGCAGGATTCACATTTTCAAACTGTCATCACCACATTCGAGGCCACGCCCGGCACCTGTCAGGATCTGCTCGACCTGCTGAACAGCGCTTATGATCAGGTGATCTCGAAACAGCCCGGTTTCATCGCGGCCGGATTGCATGTGAACGATGCCCAGACCCGGATCGCCAACTATTCGCAATGGGAAAAACGCGAAGATTACCAAGCCATGCTGCGCACCGAAGAGATGCGCAAGCGCAACCGCGTTATCAACGAGCTGTGCAAAAGCTTCGAGCCCGTGATGTATGATGTGGCCAGAACCTATGGCTGATGGCTAGGGGCGGATCACACCGCCCCCTGCACCCATTGCACGATCGAGGCCGCCGGCAGCGCCCCGGACTGGCGCGCCTGCTCGCGCCCTCCGGCAAAGGCGGCCATGGTCGGAATGCCCCGGATCGCGTATTTCTGGCTGGCGGCGGGGTGGTCCTGCGTGTTGATCTTGACCAGACGCGCCTGCCCGTTCAGCTGCGTGGCGGCCTTGGCAAATTCGGGCGCCATCATCCGGCAGGGGCCGCACCACGGCGCCCAGAAATCCACCACCAGCGGCAGATCGTCATTGCGCGCGGCCTTTTGCAGGGTGGCCAGATCGACCTCGGCCACCTTGGGCCCCAGCAATTTCGCGCCGCAGGTGCCGCATTTGGGACCGGCGCTCAGCTTCTCGGACGGGATGCGGTTTACCTGCCCGCAGTCCAGACAGGTCAGTTTCTTGGAGGACATGGACAGCTCCTTTATACATATTCGATATGGAATATAATCTGCGGCGCGCAGGGTACAAGCCTCAGCGTGCCTGCATCCGCCCGATCAGTTCCAACACTTTGGGGCCCAATTCCTGCACGATCATCCCCACGCCCGTTGCATTGGGATGGATGCCGTCATCCTGAAAAAATGGCTGCAAATCCGCCGGGGTTCCCTGACCCAAACCACTGAACAGATTGGGGAAATAGACCGCATCGAACTCTTTGGCCAATTCGGGATACATGGCCTGGAACGCATCGCGATACTCGGGGCCATAGTTCGTGGGCGCGGGCACTCCGACCACCATCAGCGCCAACCCGCGATCCCGCACAATCTGGAAAATGCCGTGCAAATTCGCGCGTGAAACCGCCGGATCAATCCCCCGCAGCATGTCATTGCCGCCCAGCGTTACGATCACCCCGCCCACATCGGGCGTCAAAGACCAGTCGATCCGCGCCAGCCCGCCAGCGGTGGTATCGCCCGAAACGCCGGCCTGAATGACGCGAATATCCTGGCCATTTTCAGCCAGCCAGCCGCGCAGCTGCGGCACCAGGCCTTCGTGATCCATCAGGCCATAGCCGGCTGTCAGGCTGTCTCCGAAGGCCATGATCGCCTTGGGCTGCGCCAGCGCGGGCGGCGCCAGCAACAGAAGCACCGCCAATGCCTTGCCGATCGCGCGCGCGCGCCCATATGAAAGAAAAGCCTGAACAAAGAAGAGCATTTGCATGTCGGAGCCGGTATTGTCACTGTCTGAGGCGGGCCTGTCCCTGAACGGGAATGCCGGGTTGGTCGAAATTCTCCACGCCATCACGCTGGATGTCCAGAGCGGCGAGTCGCTGGGCCTGATCGGGCCCTCGGGGTCGGGGAAATCCTCGCTTTTGATGCTGATGGGCGGGCTGGAGACGGCCACAACCGGCAAAATCACCGCCCTGGGGCAGGATCTGACCGCGATGTCCGAGGACCAGCTGGCCCGGTTTCGTCGGGCACATATGGGGGTGGTGTTTCAATCTTTCCACCTTATTCCGACGATGACCGCGCTGGAAAACGTCGCAACCCCGCTGGAACTGGCCGGGAAATCCGATGCCTTTGACCGCGCGATGGAGGAATTGCAGGCCGTCGGGCTAGAGGACCGCGCCGATCACTATCCCAGCCAGATGTCCGGGGGCGAGCAGCAGCGCGTCGCCCTGGCCCGCGCCTCGGCCCCGCGTCCGCAAATCCTGCTGGCGGATGAACCGACGGGCAATCTGGATGGCACCAACGGGGCGGCGATCATCGACCTGCTGTTCGGCCTGCGCGACCGGCACGGCGCAACGCTGGTTCTGGTGACCCACTCGAACGAGCTGGCCCGGCGCTGTGATCGGGTGATCCGCCTGCGCGACGGCCGCATCGACCAGCAGGAGGCCGCCGCATGAGCCTGGCAATTGCGGCCCGCTTCGCACGCCGGGAATTGCGCGGGGGTCTGCGCGGGTTTCGTATCTTTCTGGCCTGTCTGACGCTGGGCGTGGCCGCCATCGCCGGGGTCGGCAGCATCCGTGCCGGGATCGAAGCCGGGCTGGCCCGCGAAGGCGCGGCCTTGCTGGGCGGGGACGCGGAAATGGAGTTCACCTACCGTCTGGCCAGCGCCGAGGAACGCGCCTGGATGGCAGCGCGCGCCACGGCGGTTTCTCAGATCGTGGATTTCAGATCCATGGCCGTGGTGGACGAGGACCGCGGGCTGACGCAGGTCAAGGCCGTGGACGATGCCTATCCGCTGGTGGAGCAGGTCTCGTTGGCGCCGGACATGCCGCTGGGGGACGCGCTGGCCGGGGATGGCACCCTGCCCGGCGCGGTGATGGAGCAAGTGCTGATTGATCGGATGGGCCTGAAAATCGGCGATGATTTCCGCCTGGGCACGCAGGATTTTCGCCTGATGGCGGCCCTGACGCGCGAACCTGACAGCGCGGCGGCGGGCTTTGGGCTGGGGCCCCGGACGATCGTGTTGCAAACCGCGCTGGACGGCTCGGGGCTGCTGGCGCCCGGATCGCTATATGAAGCGAAATACCGGATGACCCTGCCCCCCGGCACCGATCTGGAGACACTGAAGACAGAGGCCCTGAAATCCTTTGAAAACAAGGGCGTACGCTGGAGAGATGCCCGGAACGGCGCGCCGGGAATTGCCAATTTCGTGGACCGGCTGGCCGCCTTTCTGGTGCTGGTCGGCCTGTCCGGGCTGGCGGTGGGCGGCGTCGGCGTGTCCGCCGCCGTGCGCGCCTATCTGGCGGGCAAAACCGGGGTGATCGCCACGCTGCGCAGCCTGGGCGCGGAACGGCGGGTGATTTTCCAGACTTATTTTCTGCAAATCGGGGCCTTGTCGCTGCTGGGCATCGCGCTGGGGCTGACCCTGGGCGGCGTCACCCCCGTGCTGCTGGCCCCGCTGCTGAGCGCGCAATTGCCGGTGCCGGCCGTGTTCGCGCTCTATCCTGCGCCGCTGGCCGAGGCCGCCGTCTACGGCCTGCTGACCGCGCTGATCTTTACGCTCTGGCCGCTGGCCCGCACCGGCGAGGTCAAGGCCGCGACCCTGTTCCGCGATGCCATGGCCGGGGCCCGCGCGCTGCCGCCCCTGCCCTATGTGCTGGCCACCCTAGCGCTGGTGGCGGCGCTGGTGGGCGTGGCGGTGCTGTTTTCAGGGGCGGTGATGCTGACGCTGTGGACGGCGGGCGGCATTCTGGCCGCGCTGATCGTGCTGACCCTGGCGGCCTATGGAATCCGCGCCCTGTCGCGCCGCGCCCGCACCGCGACCCGAGGCCACCCGGCCCTGCGGTGGGCCGTCGCCGCCATCGGTGGCACGCGCGACGAGGCCACGCCGGTTGTCCTGTCGCTGGGTCTGGGGCTGGCCGTTCTGGCCGCTGTCGGACAGATTGACGGGAACCTGCGGCGGGCGATCTCGGGCAATTTGCCGGACGTGGCGCCCAGCTATTTCTTTGTCGATATTCAGCGCGATCAGATGCCCGGATTTCTGGAGCGCGTCGAAAATGACCCGCAAGTCAGCCGCGTTGAATACGCCCCGATGCTGCGCGGCGTGATCACCCGGATCAATGACATCCCCGCCGATCAGGTTGCGGGCGATCACTGGGTCGTGCGCGGCGATCGCGGGATCACCTATGCCGGGCCGCAGCCGCAAAACACCACCATTACCGCTGGCGCATGGTGGCCCGAGGATTACACCGGCCCGCCTCAGATCAGCTTTGCCCGCGAAGAGGCCGAGGAAATCGGCCTGTCCCTGAACGACACCATCACCCTGAACATCCTGGGCCGCGACATCACCGGCACGATCACCAGCTTCCGCGAGGTGGATTTTTCAACCGCCGGAATGGGCTTCGTCCTGGCGGTGAATGAAAACGCGCTGAAGGGCGCGCCGCATAGTTTCATCGCCACCGTCTATGCCGATCCGGGGGCCGAGGCCGCCATTCTGCGCGATCTGGCCAATCAATATCCGAACATCACCGCGATCCGTGTGCGCGACGCTATTGATCGGGTCAGCGTGATGCTGAACGGGATTGCCTCGGCCACGTCCTGGGGCGCGGCGGCGACGCTGCTGACCGGGTTCCTGGTGCTGATCGGAGCAGCCGCAGCGGGCGAACAGGCCCGCAGCTACGAGGCCGCGATCCTGAAAACCCTGGGCGCCACGCGGGGGCGTATCCTGACCAGTTTCGCCCTGCGCGCGGGGCTGCTGGGGGCCGGGGCCGGGCTGGTGGCGCTGGCCGCCGGAATTGCGGGGGGCTGGGCCGTGTCGCATTACGTGATGGACACGGATTTCACGGTGATCTGGGGCTCGGCCATCGGGATTGTCAGCGGCGGGGTGATCGCCACCTTGCTGGCCGGTCTGGGCTTTGCCCGGCGGAGTCTTGCCACCCGTCCGGCCCAGGTGCTGCGCGCGCGCGAATAGCCACGTTGCATCCGCGCCCTGTGGATGCGACCCATAATGCAGATGCAGAATCACCCTAGCTTATGAGTTCATGACCGAAACGCTTCCCTTGCCCGTCACCGCGCTGAGCGCCGCTCAGCAGACCAGCCTTGTCAACATCGTGCGCCGCGCCGCCAAAACGGAAATCCTGCCGCGGTTCCGCAACCTGTCTGCGCATCAGATTGACACGAAATCGGGGCCGCAGGATCTGGTCACCGAGGCCGACACCGCCGCCGAGGCCATGATCGCGCGCGGCATCCTGCGCCTGTTTCCCAATGCTGTCGTGATCGGAGAAGAGGCCGCCGCCGCCAACCCCGCGCTGCGCCAGAAAGCCGCCGAGGCCGAGCTGGCCTTTATCATTGATCCGGTGGACGGAACCTGGAATTTCGCCCATGGGGTGCCGTTGTTCGGGGTGATCCTGGCGGCCACGCGTTTCGGTAAGCCGGTCTTTGGGATGCTCTATGATCCGATGGTGGATGACTGGGTGATCGCGGATGATCAATCGGCCACGCGCATTGCCGGCGCGGGCCGGGCCGAGCGCCCTGTATCGGTCTCAAAGGGGGGCGCGCTGGATACGCTGTCGGGCGTGATGCACTACTATCTGCTGCCCAAGGAGCAGCAGGAAAAACTGGCGCCGGTACTGCCCAGTTTTTACCGGATGGGCTCGATGCGGTGTTCGTGCCATGAATATCGGATCATGGCGCAGGGCGGTGTGGATTTCACCCTGTCCGGCGTGCTGAACCCGTGGGATCATGCGGCGGGCGTGCTGCTGTGCCAACAGGCCGGAGGCGTCGCACAGATGCTGGACGGACGCGCCTATGACATTGGAATCGAAGAAGGTTTCCTGCTGTGCGCCCCGAACCAGGAAACCTGGGACACACTGGCCGAGGCTCTGGCCCCGCTGACGGACTAAGCCCCAAAAGGCCCCGGTTATCCGGGGCCCTTTGCTGTGATCACTCGGCGTAATCCTCCATCGGCGGGCAGATGCAGACCAGGTTCCGGTCGCCGTAAGCATTGTCCACCCGGTTCACCGGCGGCCAGTATTTATCCACCCGGAACGCCCCCGGAGGATAGCATCCCTGCTCGCGGCTATAGGGGCGGTTCCATTCGCCCACCAGATCCTCGACCGTGTGGGGCGCGCGTTTCAGAGGGTTGTTTTCCGCGTCCAGCGTGCCATTGGCCACGTCGTCAATCTCGGCCCGGATGGCCAGCATGGCGTCGCAGAAACGATCCAGCTCGGCCTTGGTTTCCGACTCGGTTGGTTCGACCATCAGGGTGCCCGCGACCGGCCAGCTCATGGTCGGCGCATGGAACCCGCAATCCATCAGGCGCTTGGCGATGTCATCCACGGTGATCCCGGCGCTGTCGGCAAAGGGGCGGGTGTCCAGAATGCATTCATGCGCCACCCGGCCCGTGGGGCCCTTGAACAGCACGTCATAGGCGCCCTCTAGGCGTTTCGCGATATAGTTCGCGCCCAGAATGGCGACGCGCGTGGCCTGCGTCAGCCCCGCGCCGCCCATCATCAGGCAATAGGCCCAGCTGATCGCCAGGATCGAGGCCGAGCCATAAGGCGCGGCAGACACCGGCCCCGCGGCCCCGCCGGTTTCCGGATGGCCCGGCAGATGCGGCACCAGATGCGATTTCACCCCGATCGGCCCCATGCCGGGACCGCCGCCACCATGCGGAATGGCAAAAGTCTTGTGCAAATTCAGGTGGCTAACGTCCCCGCCCAGATCACCGGGCCGCGACAGGCCGACCATCGCATTCAGATTGGCCCCGTCGATATAGACCTGCCCGCCGTGTTCATGCGTGATGGCGCAGACCTCTTTCACCGTTTCCTCGAACACGCCGTGCGTGCTGGGATAGGTGATCATGCAGCCGGCCAGATCGGCGGCATGTTTCTGCGCCTTGGACAGGAAATCATTCAGGTCAATGTCACCGTTTTCCATGGATTTCACCGGCACGACCTTCCATCCCACCATCTGAGCACTGGCCGGGTTGGTGCCATGCGCGCTCATCGGGATGAGGCAAACATTGCGGTGCCCTTCGCCCCGCGCCTGATGATAGGCGGCGATGGTCAGCAGCCCCGCATATTCCCCCTGCGCGCCACTGTTGGGCTGCATGGAAAAATCGTCATACCCGGTGATGTCACACAGCATCCGGCTTAGATCGCTGATCATTTCCGCATAGCCCGCCGCCTGATCGGCCGGCACAAACGGATGGATGTCGGCAAATTCCGGCCAGCTGATAGGGGCCATTTCAGCCGCCGCGTTCAGCTTCATCGTGCACGAGCCCAGCGGGATCATCGCCCGGTCCAGCGCCAGATCGCGATCGGCCAGACGGCGCATATAGCGCATCATCTCGGTCTCGGCCCGGTTCATGTGGAAAATCGGATGGGTCAGAATATCGCTGTCGCGCAGCGCATGTTCGGGCAAGCGCCATTCGCCGGGCTGATCGTCGCTGCGCGTGATTCCGAAGGCGCGCCAGACGGCCTCGATCGTGGCGGGCACCACGGCCTCGTCCAGCGTGATCCCCACCTTGGTTTTGCCCACCGGGCGCAGGTTCACCCCCTCATCCACCGCCGATTTCAGAACGGCCTGCTGCAACGGGCCGACCTCCACGGTCACCGTGTCGAAAAACGTCTCGGGCTGAACGCTGAAACCGGCCTCCTCCAGCCCTTTGACCAGGCGCACAGCCTTGCGATGGATCCGCTGCGCAATCGCGCGCATCCCGTCGGGCCCATGAAACACCGCATACATGGACGCCATCACCGCCAGCAACGCCTGCGCCGTACACACGTTCGAGGTCGCCTTCTCGCGCCGGATATGCTGCTCGCGCGTTTGCAAGGACAGACGATACGCCCGGTTGCCCCGCGCATCCACGGAAACCCCCACCAGACGCCCCGGCATCGCCCGTTTGAAACTGTCGCGGCAGGCCATATAGGCCGCATGAGGCCCCCCATAGCCCAAAGGCACGCCAAACCGCTGGGTGGATCCAACAGCAATATCCGCCCCCATCGCGCCCGGTTCTTTCAACAAAACCAAGGCCATCGGATCGGCAATCACAACCCCCACCGCCCCGGCCGCGTGCAACGCGTCCATCTGAGCAGTGAAATCACGCACATGCCCATAGGTGCCCGGATACTGGAACACCGCACCGAACACCGCCTCCGGGTCCAGATCCTCAGGCGCACCCACGATCACCTCAATCCCCAAAGGCGCCGCCCGCGTCTGCATCACCGCGATATTCTGCGGATGACAATTCTCATCCACAAAGAACCCCCTGGCCTTGGATTTCGCCACCCGCTGCGCCATGGTCATCGCCTCGGCCGCCGCCGTCGCCTCGTCCAGCAAAGACGCATTAGCGATCTCCAGCCCCGTCAGATCAGACACCATGGTCTGATAGTTCAACAGCGCCTCCAGCCGCCCCTGGCTGATCTCGGGCTGATAAGGCGTATAAGCCGTATACCAGGCCGGGTTCTCCAGAATATTGCGCTGGATCGCCGGCGGCGTCACCGTCCCGTGATACCCCATGCCGATCAGGCTGCTCAGAACCTTGTTCTTCTCGGCCACCTCGCGCATCCGGCGCAGCATCTGCCGCTCGCTCAGCCCCGGCGCAATCTCCAAAGCCCCCTCAGCCCTGATCGCAGCAGGCACCGTCTGGTCGATCAACGCCTCCAGACTCCCGGCCCCCACAACCTGCAACATCTCATCCATCTCCGCCAAAGACGGCCCGATATGGCGCCGGTTGGCAAAATCATAAGGCAAATATTCCGTGGGCTTGAACGCCATGGTCCCTGCTCCTTCGCGTGCTTCTTTTTGATCCAAATACTCTCGCCGAAGGCGGCCCGACACCGCCCCCCGCGCCAGCGTCAGAGCCTAGCCAACCAGCTCGGCATAGGCATCCTCGTCCATGAACGCATCCAGCGCGCTCAGATCGTCGACCTTCAGCTTGAAGAACCAGGCCTCGCCCAGCGGATCCTCATTCACCTTGCCCGGCTCATCCACGATGGCCTCGTTCACCGCGACAATCTCACCATCCAAAGGCGCCGCAATATCCGAGGCCGCCTTCACGCTCTCGATCACCGCCACCTCATCGCCGGTGGACACCATGGTGCCGATCTCGGGCAGTTCCACGAACACCACGTCCCCCAGCTGGGTCGAGGCATGTTCCGTGATCCCCACAATCACCACATCGCCATCCACGCGCAGCCATTCATGATCTTCGGTATATTTCATCGGTTTTCTCCCTGTTCGCTTTATCGTTTGAAATTTGCTGGCACAAAGGGCAGCGCCACCACCTGTACAGGCAGGCGTTTGCCGCGCACTTCGCCATAGATCGTTGTGCCGGGGCGGGCCATGTCCGCGGGCACATAGCCCATCGCCACCGGCCCCTGCACCGTCGGGCCAAACCCGCCCGAGCTTACCTGTCCAATCGCCGCGCCGCCGGTTTCGCTGGCGAATAGCGGCACGCCCTCGCGCATCGGGGCGCGGCCTTCGGGGCGCAGGCCCACGCGGGCGCGGGGCGCACCGTTTTCCAATTCAGACAGAATGCGATCCGCGCCCGGAAAGCCCCCCGCACGCGCCCCGCCCGTCCGGCGGATTTTCTGGATAGCCCAGCCCAGCCCCGCCTCAATGGGCGAGGTCTGCGCGTCGATGTCATGACCATAGAGGCACAGACCGCCCTCCAGCCGCAGACTGTCGCGCGCGCCCAGCCCGATAGGCAGAACGGTGTCATCCTCCAGCAGGGCGCGGGCCAGCGGCTCGGCCACCGCCGCAGGCACCGAGATTTCATACCCGTCCTCGCCCGTATAGCCCGAGCGCGAGACCCAGGCCTCGGCCCCCAACAACGTCACCGTGGCCACATCCATGAATTTCATTTCCGCCACGGCAGGGTTCAGCCGCGCCAGCGCCGCCTCGGCCCCCGGCCCCTGCAAGGCCAGCAGAGCGCGATCCTCGATCACCTCAAGCAGGACATCGCCGGGCAGATGCGTGCGCAGATGGGCAATATCTGCCTCTTTACAGGCCGCATTCACCACCAAAAACAGATGATCCCCGCGATTGGCCAGCATCAGATCGTCCAGAATGCCGCCCTGATCGTTGGTGAAAAACCCATAGCGCTGGCGGTTCCTTCCCAGACCGGCGATATTCACAGGCACCAGGGCCTCCAGCGCCAGGGCGGCGGTTTCGTAATCCGCGCCGCGCAGGATCACCTGGCCCATATGGCTGACATCGAACAGCCCGGCGGCGCGGCGCGTATGTTGATGTTCCTTCATCACGCCGGCGGCATATTGCACCGGCATGTCATAGCCGGCAAAAGGCACCATCTTGGCGCCCAGATCGCGGTGCAGCAGGTCCAGCGGTAATGTCTTCAGATCGGTCATGGCATCCCCTGTTTGACGAAAACCCGAGACAGTCTGACCCCCTCGGCATCCCCCCGCCACGGCTGTGACGGAACATTTGATGCCCCCTCTGTCCATGTGCCTGAGATCGCTATCCCTTCGGCGGACGCGTCTGGCGCGCCTCTCTCCAGAGTTTTAATGCCCGATCGGTCCTGGTGGCCTGAGAGTTTCCGGGGCGGTTGCTCCTTCGGCACCGGACAAGCCGGTTCTCCCGATCAGATGGAATCTGATTAGACGAGTCGTGTTCTTACGGCAAGGGGTCGTTTTTATGCGGTGCAGCGCAAAGGCGACATAATTTCCAGCAGCTTATCGTTGCCGCACACCAGCTCATCCAGGGAAATGCCATCCAGATGGGTATAGAATGCCTCGGCCGCGCCGGCGATGGCCAGTTTCAGGCGGCAGGCATCCACCAGCGGGCAGGTGTTATCGACATCGGCAAAACACTCGGCGATGGGCACGCTGGATTCCAGTTCGCGAAACACCTCTCCGATCTGGATTTCACGGGTCGAGCGCCCCAGCTGGATACCGCCGTTCCGGCCCCGCTGCGTGCGCAGATAGCCCAGCTGCCCCAATTGATTGATCACCTGCGCCAGATGATTTTCCGAGGCATTGCACCTGTCCGCAATTTCCGATTTTGTCACCAGGCGGCCATTGTTCGCAGCGCAGAACATCAGGACTCGGATCGCGATATTGGTTCGTTTGGTAATGCGCACGGGCGTTTTCCTTGGGTCACAGTTGCCTGAAACTGCCGAAAACCAACGGATTTGGGATTGATATGGATCAAGACGGGGGCATTTTATCTGTATGAAAGATGTATTTTTCTTCGGCTACGGGTCTTTGGTGAACCGCCAGACCCATGCGTATGGCCACGCCGAGCGCGCAACCGTGCGCGGCTGGAGGCGCATCTGGCGGCATACCGCGCTGCGTCCGGTGGCGTTTCTGACAGCCGTGCCCGACCCGCAAAGCACGATTGACGGGCTGATCGCTCCCGTCCCCAATGGCGACTGGCGCGCGCTGGATGCCCGCGAACACGCCTATGACCGCGTGGTTCTAAAAGACAGCCCCGACCACCCGCTTCCCTATGATCCGCAGGTGGCGATCTATTCCATCCCCAGGGGCAAACACGGCGCGCCGGATATGGCGCATCCGGTGCTGCTCAGTTATCTGGACGTGGTGGTGCAGGGCTATCTGCACGAATTCGGCGAGGCCGGCGTTGCCCGTTTTTTCCAGACAACGGATGGTTGGGATGCCCCGATGCTGGATGACCGCGCCCATCCGCATTACCCCCGCCACCAGAGCCTGCCCCCCGACGAAACCGCCCTGGTGGATCACTGGCTGGATCATCTGGGCGCGCGGGTGGTGCATCTGGACGATCACCCGCCGATCCCGCGCAGCGCGGGGTAAGGGCGAAAGCGCCCGCACCGCACGATCGCGATGGTCAAACCGGGTCCGAGTGCCCTTCACCGATCGGTACGGCCACCGGCTGAAAGCCCCGCTCTGACGATCACCAGCACGGCCAGATAGGCCGCACCCAGATAGAGTTTCTGCCACAGCCCGGCATACATCTGAGGCCCCTTGGACCCAAGAAACACGGCAAATCCAGCGCAGGCCACCAAGGACAATCCCAAGGCAAGTTTGCGCGCCCCGGCTACCGACCCGGCCACCGCCCCAGCCATCAGCCCGGCCAAAAGCCCCAAAGACCCAAGCCCCGCCCCAATCCCGTGCAGCTTTCCATTCAGCGTTTCGGCCTCGCCCGGCAAATCTTCGGGAAAAAGCCCCGCAACGATCCCCGCCCCCATCGCAAAGGCCAGCAGGCCCGCGCTGAAAATCCTGTGCTTCCTGTCTTGCCCGGCCCGAAGGCCGCTCCAAAACGTCAAAACGCATAACGCGACACCGAAAAACACCAGCCAAACCGCAATGATCCCAAAGACGGGGCTGTGCCGATGCCCCAGCGTGCTGAGCGTGTCATGCAGATGGGAATAGCCCGGATAATACGGCCCCAGCACGAGCGGCACCGCCATATCTGCGGCAAAGAGCAGCGCAAAAAGCCAAAACATGACAAGACCGCCGGGGCGGCTCTCGGTTTCGGGCATCTGTTTGCTGTTGAACGCCATTCCGCGCAGGATACCAGCCGCGCCGCGCAACCGCAAAGCCGACATTCCCCGCCTGCATGTCGCCTGAATCGAAAAGGCCAGCCGCATCGGGCTGGCCTTCGCAGAAATCCAAAACAGATTAGCGCGCTTTCACCACCTGCAACAGAGGCATCAGATCCCCCATATCCGGCCCGTGGCCCTGCCCGGTCAGCGCCTTGCGCAGCGGCATGAACAGGCCTTTGCCCTTGCGGCCCGTCGCGTCCTTCACGGCCGAGGTCCAGGCTTTCCAGGTGCCCGCGTCAAACGGGCCCTCGGGCAGCAGCGCCATGGCCTGAGCAATGAACGCGGCGTCTTCTTCGGCTATGTCCGGCTCGGCACCATCGCGGCACAGCGTCCACCAGCCCGCCAGATCGGATTTCACGGTGATATTGTCGCGCGTCACCGTCCAGAATTGCGCCGCCAGATCGTCCGGCACCCCCAGGGCGCGAATGTCTGCGGCCATGTCCTCGTAGGCCAGCCCTTGCAGGTAATGGCCGGTCAGCGGGAACAGATCCTGCACGTCGAATTTCGTGGGGGCCGAGCCGAAATGCGTCAGATCGAACCCTTCGGCGATCTCGTCCAGCGAGGTCCGCAGTTCCACCGGATCGGACGAGCCCAGGCGCGCCATCAGCGACAGCACCGCGGCCGGTTCGATCCCCTGTTCGCGCAGATCCTTCAGCGCCAGCGTGCCCAGACGTTTCGACAGGGCCTCGCCCTGGGGGCCGGTCAGCAACGAATGATGCGCGAAATTCGGCGCGCTGTGGCCCAGGGCCTCCATGATCTGAATCTGCGTCGCGGTGTTGGTCACGTGGTCCGAGCCGCGCACCACATCCGTGACGCCCATATCCGTGTCATCCACAACCGAGGCGATGGTGTACAGCACCTGCCCGTCCGCGCGGATCAGCACCGGGTCCGAAACGCTGGCCGCATCAATGGAAATATCGCCCAAGATACCGTCAGCCCATTCGATCCGTTCCTGATTCAGCTTGAACCGCCAGTAGCCGCCCCGTTCGGCGCGCAGCTTGGCCTTTTCGTCCTCGGACAGGTTCAGCGCCGCACGGTCATAGACCGGAGGCTTGCCCATGTTCAGCTGTTTCTTGCGCTTCAGGTCCAGCTCGGTGGGGCTTTCGAAACATTCGTAGAACCGACCGATTTCGCGCAGCTTGTCGGCGGCCTCGGCATAGAGATCCAGCCGTTCGGACTGACGCTCCATCCGGTCCCAGGTCAGGCCCAGCCATTCCAGATCGCGCTGGATCTGATCCACATATTCCTGCTTGGAGCGCTCGGGATCGGTGTCGTCGATCCGCAGGATGAACTGGCCGCCGGCCTTGCGGGCGATCAGATAGTTCATCAGCGCAGTGCGCAGGTTACCAACGTGAATGTAACCCGTAGGCGAGGGTGCAAAACGTGTCGTGGTCATGGGAATCTCCTGATTGGCGCCTCCAATTCCACATGTGGCGCGAATTGTCCAGAAAATCGGTGGCACGGGGCGGGCGGGTCACATTCGCGTGAGGGCAAAGGTCGCGCCGCCCGCGCGCCCTACCCTCTGGGCAGCATCAGATCACAGAGGAGGACCACAGACATGACGAAAGCCCCACATATTTCGCGCCGCGCGGCCCTGTTGGGGGCGGCCAGCCTGCCGCTGATGACCGCTGCCGGCCCCGCCCTGTCGGCGGCCCAGATGCTGGGCGTCGCGCCGCCCTTGTACAACCGGGTCAAGCTGGGCGAATTTGAGGTCACTGCCCTGCTGGCGGGCACCCGTACCGTGCCGGACCCGCAGACGATTTTCGGGATGAATGTCTCGGCCCAGGAATTTGCCCAGGTATCCGCTGCCCATCACATCCCCGCCGATGCCGCGCAGTTTTTCTTTACGCCCACGGTGGTGAACACCGGCACGCAGCTGATCTTGTTCGATACCGGCCTGCAAGGCGCCGCGACGGTGCAGGCGCTGAAAGCCGCCGGGTATGACGCCGATCAGGTGGACACCGTGGTGCTGACCCACATGCACGGAGACCACATCGGCGGGCTGATGACCGATGGCGCGCCCACCTTTGCCAAGGCCAGCTATGTCACGGGCCGGGTGGAATACGACACCACAGCCGCCGCCGGAAACGCCCGGTTCGATCAGATGGTGCGCCCCCTGGCCGAGCACATGACCATGCTGGAGGACGGCGGCACCGTCGCCAGCGGCGTAACCGCGATGGCTGCCTTTGGCCACACGCCGGGGCATATGGCCTATCATCTGGAAAGCAACGGGCAGCGGCTGATCCTGGCGGCCGATTTCGCCAATCACTATGTCTGGTCGCTGGCCTATCCCGACTGGGAGGTCAAATTCGACCGCGACAAGGCCGCCGCCGCCCAGACCCGCCGCCGGATGCTGGACATGATGGCCGCCGACAAGGTGCCGTTCATTGGCTATCACATGCCTTTCCCGGCGATGGGCTATGTGGAAACGCGCGGCGCGGGCTATCACTATGTGCCCGCCTCGTATCAATTGATGCTGCAACGCTAGGTCGCGCCGCGCGCGGCCCCTAGCTGGGGTCGCGCCAGCGGTTCACGATGGGATAGCGCCGGTCCAGCCAGAAGGCCCGCGGGCTCAGCCGCGCACCTGGGGCGGACTGAAAGCGTTTGTATTCGCTGATATAGAGCAGATGCTCGACCCGTTTGACGGTATCGCGGTCGAACCCGGCCGCCACGCAGTCGGCCACCGAGGCCTCGCCATCCACCAGCATCATCAAGATCGCGTCCAGCACCTCGTAGGGGGGCAGGCTGTCTTCGTCTTTCTGATCGGGGCGCAGCTCGGCCGAGGGGGGCTTGTCGATGATCGAGACCGGGATCACCGCACCCGCGTTGCCCTGCATCCAGTCGGGGCGGTGGTTGGCATTGCGCCAGCGGCAGCAGTCAAAGACGCGGGTTTTATACATGTCCTTGATCGGGTTATAGCCGCCCGCCATGTCGCCATAAATCGTGGCATAGCCCACCGCGACCTCGGATTTATTGCCCGTGGTCAACAGCATTTCCCCGAATTTGTTGGACAAGGCCATCAGCAGCAGCCCGCGCAGGCGGGACTGGATGTTTTCCTCGGTGATGTCGGGCTGAGTGCCCTCGAACAGCGGGGCCAGGGTGTTGGTGATCGCCTGGCGGCCCTCGGCAATCGGCACATAGTCATAGCGGCAGCCCAGACGTTCGGCGATGTCCTTGGCATCATCCAAAGACCCCTGCGAGGTATATTCCGAGGGCAGCATCACGCAGCGCACATTTTCAGCGCCCAAGGCATCCACCGCAATCGTGGCCACCAGCGCGGAATCGATCCCGCCCGACAGGCCCAGCAGCACCTTTTTGAACCCGGTCTTCCCCATGTAATCGCGCAGGGATTCCACCATCACGCGGTAATCTTGTTCCATGTCATCGGGGTGATGCGTCTTTTCGCCCGGCACCGCGCGCCAGCCATCGGGGCCGCGTTGCAGGTTCACATGGGCGATGGCCTCGTCGAAGACGGGCAGTTGCACGGCCAGCTCGCCATGTGGGTTCAGCACAAAGCTGCCGCCGTCAAAGACCTGATCGTCCTGACCGCCCACCATGTTCAGATAGATCAGCGGCAGCCCGGTCTCAACCACGCGCGAGACCATCATGTTCAGACGGACCTCCATCTTGCCACGAAAATACGGGCTGCCGTTGGGCACCAGCAGGAATTCAGCGCCGGTTTCCTCCAGGGTTTCGGCGACATCCTCGTGCCAGGCGTCCTCGCAGATAGGGCTGCCGATCCGGGTATTGCCCACCGAATAGGGCCCGCCCAGGGGGCCGCTGTCAAACACGCGAACCTCATCGAAAACGGTTTCATTGGGCAGGTGATGCTTCAGCACGCGGCTGACAACCTGGCCATTGCGGCAGATGTAATAGGCATTATAGAGCTTGCCGCCCTCGACCGCCGGAGCGCCGATCCCCAGCGTCGGGCCATCGGCACATTGCGCGGCCAGCGTTTCCACCGCGGCAATCGCCATCTGGTGGAACACCGGCTTCATCACCAGATCCTGAGTATTATAGCCAGTGATGAACATCTCGGGCAGGGCCACCATATCGGCCCCGGCGGCCTTGGCCTTCTGCCAGGCATCCAGCGCCTTGGCGGCATTGCCGGCCAGGTCTCCGACGGTTGGATTCAGCTGGGCCAGCGTCAGGCGGAAATTGTCGGACATGGGGTGCCCCTCTTTGCTGCGTTCCCTCCGATTTACCAGAACCACCAGCGAGGAAAAGCCGGTTTGACCAAAAGGCGTTGTCTAAGGCGGGGTGGTCCACTAGATTTCGGGCAACGCACACAGGGCACCCTCACGCTTCGGGCAGGACATTTATGGCTTTCACGCGCAAGATCATCGCAGCCGTCGCTGCCGGTTTCATCGCAGGCATGGGCCCGGCCCTGCCCGCATGGGCGCAAGACGGCGTTCAAACCAAGCAATACGAAGATGGCGGCGTCTATGAGGGCACGTTCAAGGACGGGCTGCAACATGGCACCGGCACCTACCGCCTGCCCAATGGCTATGAGTATACCGGCGACTGGGTAAACGGCGAAATTCGCGGGTTGGGCGTGGCGCGATTCCCCAATGGCTCGGTCTATGAGGGTGAATTTGCCAAGGGCAAACCCGAGGGCGCGGGCAAGATCGTGTTCACCGACGGCTCGACCTACGAGGGCGACTGGGTGGCGGGGAAAATCACCGGCTCGGGCGTGGCGGTCTATGCCAATGGCACCCGCTACGAGGGCAGCTTCAAGAACGCCATGCACCACGGGCGCGGCATCATGCGCACACCGGGCGGCTATATCTATGACGGTGCCTGGAACAATGGCGTGAAAGAAGGGCGCGGCACCATCACCTATCCCGATGGCGCCGTCTACGAGGGCGAGGTGCGCCGCGGCACCCGCGAGGGTCAGGGCACGCTGACCATGCCCGACGGGATGGTCTATACCGGCCTGTGGCAGAACGGCCAGATCCACGGCCAGGGCAAGCTGACCCAAAGCAATGGCGACGTTTATGAGGGCGCGCTGGTCAATGGCCGCCGTCAGGGGCTGGGCAAGGTCATCTACGCCAATGGCGACACCTACGAGGGCGAATTCGCCGACGATCACCGCCAGGGTCAGGGCGTGTTCACGGGCGTGGACGGCTACCGCTACGAAGGCTCTTGGGTGGCGGGCCAGATCGAAGGGGCGGGCAAGGTTACCTATCCCGATGGCTCGGTCTATGAGGGCCAGTTCCGCGCGGGCACCGAGGACGGGATCGGCAAGATCACCTACCCCGACAGCGCCACCTACGAAGGCGAATGGCGGCAGGGCGTGATTGATGGGCAGGGCAAAGCCACCTATCGCAATGGCTCGGTCTACGAGGGCGGCTTTGTCAACGCGCGCAACCACGGCCATGGCATCATGACCTACCCGGACGGCTACCGCTACGAGGGCAACTGGTCCGATGGCAAACGCCACGGCGCGGGCAAGGCCACCTATCCCAACGGCATGGTCTACGAGGGCGATTTCGTGAACGGCCAGCGCGAGGGCATGGGCACGATCACCGCCAAGGACGGCTTCAAATACGAAGGGGCCTGGAAAGCAGGCGAGATCAACGGCCAGGGCAAGGCCACCTATGCCAATGGCGATGTCTACGAAGGCATGTTCGCGGATGGCAAACGCCAGGGCCCCGGCACCATGCGCTATGCCAGCGGCCAAGAGGAAACCGGCAAATGGGAAAACGGCGCGCTGGTCAGCGGCCCGGCGGCCGAAACCGCCCCCCAAACGGCCCCTCAGACAGCCCCCGCCGTGGCGGAATAGCGCCTGCCCGCCCCTACCAGGGCACCGCAGCACCGCGCCAATCAAAGAACCCTCCGGTCTGCGCCGCGCTCAGCCCGTTGACCACGGCCAGCAGATTCTGCGCGGCCTCGGCCGGGGGCACGGTGGGGTGACGCCCCGCATAATCCGCTGTGAATTCTGTCGCCACCGTGCCGGGGTGCAGCGCCACGCAAATAGCTTGGGGATGGGTGCGGGCCAGCTCGATCGCGCCGGTGTGGATCACCTGATTCAGCGCCGCCTTGGCCGCGCGATAGGAATACCAGCCCCCCAGCCGGTTATCGCCAATGGACCCGACCCGCGCCGACAGCGCCGCAAACACCGCCCGCCGGTTTCGGGGCAACAGGTGCAGCGCGTGTTTCATCACCAGCGCCGGCCCGATGCAATTGACCGCGAACTGATCGGCCATGGCGCGCGGCGTCAGCGTGCGCAGCGTCTTCTCAGGCGGCCGCCCTGCCCCCGCCAGCGCCCCGGTGGCCACAAAGATCAGATCGAACCCCGGCCCGAGCCCCTGCAAATGCTCCCGAACCGAGCCCTCATCCGTCACGTCCAGCCCCGCCGCGCTGCGTGACAGCCCCGTCACCTGCACCCCACGCGCCCGCAACGCCGCCGCAAGCGCCGCGCCAATCCCGCCCGAGGCGCCGATGATCAGGGCTCTGTCCATACCGCCGATCTAGCGCGACACGCCCGCCGATCAATATCTCCAAATTCGCGCTTTTCTTTTCGGATTTCGCCTCCTATAAATCGTGGCCATGAATACGCAGGCACATATCCCCGCAACCGCTCGCCGCTTTGACGGCGCGTTGCCCTGTGCTGCCCTGCTACTGCTAAGCTGCCTCTGAGCGTGCCATTTCCCGGCGCGACCGCTCAGAGGATGTGCTTGATTTTCGCGCCCCAGGCTTTAGCAGACTTCAAAAAAGAGACCCGACATGACCGATAAATCCAAACAAGACCACGTCTTGATTTTCGACACGACTCTGCGTGATGGCGAGCAATCCCCCGGCGCAACGATGACCCACGCTGAAAAGCTGGAAATCGCCGAAATGCTGGACGACATGGGCGTCGACATCATCGAGGCCGGTTTCCCCATTGCCTCGGAAGGTGATTTCAAAGCGGTGAAGGAAATCGCCGAGCGTTCCAGAAATTCCACCATCTGCGGCCTGGCGCGCGCCAATTTCAAGGATATCGACCGCTGCTTTGAGGCCGTGAAACACGCGGCCAGCCCGCGCATCCACACCTTTATCGGCACCTCGCCGTTGCACCGCGCGATCCCCGATCTGACCATGGATGAAATGGCCGACAAGATCCACGAGACCGTCAGCCACGCCCGCAATCTGTGCGACAACGTGCAATGGTCGCCGATGGATGCCACCCGGACCGAGCATGATTACCTGTGCCGCGTGATCGAGATCGCGATCAAGGCCGGTGCCACCACGATCAACATCCCCGATACCGTCGGCTATACCGCCCCGCGCGAAAGCGCCGATCTGATCAAAATGCTGCTGGAACGCGTCCCCGGCGCGGATGAAATCGTGTTCGCGACCCACTGCCACAACGATCTGGGCATGGCGACGGCCAACGCCCTGGCCGCGGTCGAGGCCGGTGCCCGCCAGATCGAATGCACCATCAACGGGCTGGGCGAACGCGCAGGCAACACCGCGCTGGAAGAGGTCGTGATGGCTCTGCGTGTGCGCAATGACATCATGCCCTACCGCACCCAGATCGACACCACCAAGATCATGAATATCTCGCGCCGGGTGGCAACGGTTTCGGGCTTTCCGGTGCAGTTCAACAAGGCCATCGTCGGCAAGAACGCCTTTGCGCATGAATCCGGCATCCACCAGGACGGCATGCTGAAGAACCGCGAAAACTTTGAAATCATGGTGCCTGAGGATATCGGCCTTTCGGGCACCTCTCTGCCGCTGGGCAAACACTCGGGCCGCGCCGCCCTGCGCGCCAAGATGGAAGAGCTGGGATACGAGCTGGGCGAGAACCAGCTGAACGATGTCTTCGTGCGTTTCAAAGCCCTGGCCGACCGCAAAAAAGAAGTGTTCGACGATGACCTGATCGCCATGGTGCAGGATCAGGAGGTCCAGGACGAAGGCGACACGCTGCATCTCAAACGTCTGCGCGTGGTCTGCGGCACCGATGGCCCGCAAGAGGCCGAAATGACCCTGTCCATTGACGGTGAAGACAAAAGCATCGACGCCACCGGCGACGGCCCTGTGGATGCGGCCTTCAACTGTGTGAAAATGCTCTATCCCCATACGGCGCGCCTGCAACTTTATCAGGTCCATGCCGTCACCGAAGGCACCGATGCACAGGCCACTGTCTCGGTGCGTATCGAAGAGGATGGTCGCATCGCAACCGGATCCTCGGCCGATACCGACACAGTGGTCGCCAGCGTCCGCGCCTATGTAAACGCACTGAACCGGCTGATCGTGCGGCGGCAAAAAACCGGCCCCGGAGAAGACACCAAAGAGATCCACTACAAGGATCACCACTAAGAAAGCCCCCCAGCCCCGCGCTGGGGGATCTTGTTTGGGGCGCTGCCCCCGCGCCTTTGGCGCTCCCCCGGAGTATTGACCCGAGCAAAGAAAGGCGCAGCCACAGAGAGGCTTTCGGTGGGGCGCAGCCCCACACCCGAGGAAGAGGCCAAAGGCCGATGACGAGATATCCTGCGCGCGTAGCGCACAATTGGGTCAGGGGCATCTATGAGGGGGGTCAGAAACGCTCCAGCAGTCGTTTCAGATAGTTCAGCTCGTCCTCCGGGCGTTCCCCATCCCCCGTGCGACGGCGGATTTCATCAAGTAGCTCACGCGCACGGCGATAGACGTCTTCTCCTTGCAGCAGGCTCTCTTCGGTGCCGACGTCCCCGCCGCGCGCGCCCGGAGTGCGGCCGAGCGGATCTCGGCTGCCGGCCTGGGCATTTTCGCTGTCGCGCGGTTCGGCACCGCCTTGGCGCCGGCCGGCTTCGGCCATTGCCTCCCCCAGGTTCCGTATACCTTCGCGCAGCGCGTCCATGGCTTCGGCCTGTTTGTCGATCGCGCCAGACAGGTCATCGCGGCGCAGCGCTTCTTCGGCCCCGTTCATGGCGCGTTCGGCCTGTTCCAGCGCCTCGCGGGCGGCATCGCCGCCTTCGGTGCCCGCGCCGGGCAGGTTGCCGCGTTGTCGGTTCAGCTCGTCGCGCAGGGCCTGCTGGCGATCCGCCAAAGAGCCCTGCCCCTGCTGGCCTTCGCCATTTTCGGAGTTGCTGTTTCCCTGGCCTTCTGCGTGGTTTTCACCGCGCCCCTGGCCCCCATTGCGCCCCTCGTTGCCCTGAGACTGACCGCGATTGGCACCCGGATTGAACTGTTCCTGCAAATCGCGAAAGGCCTGATCGGACAGGCCCTGCTGCTCGCGCAGCGTTTCGCCCAGCTGTTCCATTGCCTGTTCACCGGCATTCTGGCCCTGCCCGCCCTGCTGTGCGGTTTGCATGTTTTCCATCATTTCCTGGAACTGGCGCATGGCCTCTTGGGCTTCGGCCATGCGGCCCTGTTCGACCAGTTCCTGTATACGGTCCATCATGCGTTGCAGATCGTCCATGCTCATCTGGACCGAATCGTCGGGCGCTTGCATTCCTTCGTCCATCTGCTCGGTATCGCGCTGCGCCTGGCGCGCGCGTTGGCGCAGATAGTCCTGCGTGGCATCGCGCAGCTCTTGCATCAGGCGGGCGATTTCCTGTTCGCTGGCACCGTTTTTCATCGCTTCGGACAGACGTTCCTGCGCGCGTTTCATGCGCTCCATCGCGTCGTCCAGATCGCCGTCTTCGATTTGCACGGCCAGATCCCACAGCGCCTGCGACAGTTCCTCTTGCTGGGCGGCATCCATGGTCGGGCCATAGGTTTCCAGCCGCCGCAGGATCACACGGAATTGCAGATATTCGGCCTGTTCGGGGAATAGCTGATCTTCGGGTTGCCAGGAAATCGCGCGCAGAACCTGGGCGATCCGGGGGGCATTCTGACGCGTCCACAGCAGGTCTCGGCGTTGTTCGATCAGGGCGGCGGCCAGCGGGTCAAAGAAGCGCCGCGCGGGCAGGTTCAGCTGTTCGGGCTGGCTGTGTCCAACCTGCCCCGAGGCATCTTGCACCTGAAAATCAAGGCTGACCGGCAGATGCGCCCACGGATGCTGCGAGAAATTCTCGATCAGCAATTCGGTGAATTCAGCGCGATTGCCAGCCACGGGCATCGGCAGGTCCAGATCAATCGGCGCGCGCGGTTCGGGTTCGGGCAGCAGGCCATAGCGGCGCGGGACTGCATCCAGATCAAGGGTGATCCGCACGGTGCCGCCGGTCACGCCATAATCATCCGAGGCGGTGAACGGCAGGCTCATCTGCCCATCCACATTGGTTTCCGGGCGCCCTGAGACCACGACCTGAGGCTTCAGATCGGGCAGCAGAGCGACATCCCAGCTGCGCCCGCCGGTGCCGTTGATCGCCAGATCGCCCGAGCGGGTCACGATGAATTCCTGCGCGCTGTCCGAGGCGGGGGGCACATCCCCAATCCGGCCCGAGACAGTCTCGGCCAGGGTCAGCGCGCCCAGCTCTCCGTAGAAGCGCAGGGTGACGCGGCTGCCCTGAGGGATTTCCAGATTCGGGTCCTGATCGGCCAGATAAAGCACCGGCAGGCCGGTATAGGCGGGGGGCTCGATCCAGCCTTCCCAAGCGGGGCCTGTGGCCAGATCGCCCTGCCCGCCCGGCCCCATGCCCACCACCGATCCCACGCGGCTGAAAGTGCCGAACAGCAGCGCGACAGACAGGCCCAGCAGCGCCACATAGCGCAGGGCAAAAGGATCGCGCCGGGTCAGGGTCAGGTCTGGCCGGGCGGGTCTGGCCTGCGCGGCGCGCGCGGCCATGCGCGCCTGATGCGCCTGCCACAGCGCCATCGTGCCCGCATCCCCCGCGCCAATCGCCTGCCGATCCAGCAAAGTCTGAATGGGTCGGCCTTTCATGGTGCTGTCCAGGCGGTCCAATGCCTCGGCGCGGGCCGGGAAGCGGAACCGCAAAGCCCCGCGCACCGTCAGCCCGATCAGCACAGCGGCGGACAGGACGGCCATTGCCCAGACCAGCTCGATCGCGATCATGTCATGGACACCCAGCATCAACAGCCCAGCCACCGCAAAGATCACCGACCAGACAGGCCAGAAGGCACGGGTGATGCGCTCGGCCATCAGCCCCGCCCAGGTCAGGCGAAGCGGCCAGCGGATTTTGCTCAGGACCGTACGATCAGCGTCAGACATACCGTTTCCAATGCGGCCCGACGCGGGGATCGCATCAAAGCCATTCGGGAATGGTATCGCGGTTTATGATTTCGTCAAAGGTAGGACGCGCCCGAATGACGGCGAATTGATGCTCATTGACCAGAACTTCGGGGATCAGCGGGCGCGAGTTATATTCGCTGGCCATCACTGCGCCATACGCTCCGGCCGAACGGAACGCCACCAGATCCCCCGAGGCCAAAGGCGGCATCATCCGCTGCTTGGCAAAGGTATCGCCGGATTCGCAGACAGGGCCGACAATGTCGATGGGAGCCTGTTCAATGCCGATTTCGGGCTCGATGACGGGAATGATGTCGTGATGGGCCTCGTACATGGCGGGGCGCACCAGATCGTTCATCGCCGCGTCAATGATCAGGAAATCGCGGCCCTCGCCGGATTTCACATAGATCACCTCGGACACCATGATGCCGGCGTTGCCGGCGATCAGCCGGCCCGGTTCAATCTCGATCTCGCAGCCCAGATGGCCCAGCTCCTCGCGGATCAGAGCGCCATATTCGACAGGCAGAGGCGGGGCCTCGTTCGAGCGGGTATAGGGAATGCCCAGCCCCCCGCCCAGATCCAGCCGCTGGATGTCATGGCCCTCGGCGCGCAGCGTTTCCGTCAGATCGGCCACTTTGCGATAGGCCAGGCGGAAAGGCTCCAGTTCGGTCAGCTGGCTGCCGATATGCACGTCGATGCCGATCACCTTCAGCCCCGGCAGGCGGGCCGCATAGGCATAGACCTCTTTGGCACGAGAAATCGGAATACCGAACTTGTTCTCAGATTTGCCAGTGGCGATTTTGGCATGGGTCTTGGCATCCACATCCGGATTGACCCGCACAGTGACAGGGGCCTGCACCCCCATGGACACCGCCACCTCGTTCAGGCGCTCCATCTCGGGCTCGGATTCCAGATTGAACTGACGAATACCGCCCTCCAGCGCCGCGCGCATCTCAGCGCGGGTCTTGCCCACACCCGAAAAGACAATCTTATGCCCCGGCACGCCAGCGGCCTTGGCCCGCGCATATTCCCCGCCCGAGACCACATCCATCCCCGCGCCCGCCGCCGCAAGCGTTTTCAAAATCGCCTGGTTACTGGCGGCTTTCATCGCGTAACACACCAGATGATCCATCCCGTCCAGCGCCTCGTCGAACAGGCGGAAATGGCGCAGCAAAGTAGCCGTGGAATAGATATAAACCGGCGAGCCAACAGCCGCCACGATCTCGGACACCGGCACGTCCTCGGCATAAAGCGCGCCATTCTTATACAGGAAATGATCCATTTATCCGTCCTCTGGCTGGTTTCGATGCGTCATAGCAGACTGGCGCGGCATTTCAATCGAAGGAAAAGGGGGCCAGCCCCCTCGGTCGAAAATCTGCGATTTTCGGCCTTCACCCCCGGAGTATTTCAAGAGCAAAGAAAGCGGGAAGCGATGCCAGCGAAATCAAGCGCCCGCCTGAGGAAGAGGCCGGAGGCCGATGACGAGGTATCCTGTGCGCGTCAGCGCTCCTTTTGGCAGTTCTCAGATCGGGCGGGACCGCAAGAACAGATACAGCGGCAGACCGCAGCTGACCCCAATCAGAAACGTCGCAGGAATCGCCCAAAGCGCGCGCCAGTTCCGGCGTATGGACACTTCGGCCAGGATCCAGACGCTCAAGGCAACCGCTGAGATCACCAGATCCCAGAACAGCCCGGTCGCCGCCGCATTCTGCGTCCAGGCCGCAATCAATCCGTCCACCGACAAGCCGTTTCGGACAATCCACGGCACCAGGTGCCACATCGGAACGGCTGCACCGGCCAGGGCCAGGGCCAGATATGTCCAGCGCAGCGCCGACATCACAGCTCTTTGGTGATGCCGACCCGTGCGGTTCCTGAAATTGTGATGCCGGTTTTCGGCTCATCCTTTGGGGGGACGGGCTCTCCGTCCACGCCGCAGGCCGCCAGCAGCGACAGGATCGTCATCAGGGCCAGAGGTCTCATGTCAGCAGGTCCTTCCACCGCGCGATCTGGGCGCGCACCTGTGCCGGTGCCGTTCCCCCATAAGACATGCGCGAGGCCACGGAATTATCAACCCCCAGCACGTCGAAAACGGCGCGGGTGATCGCCGTGTGGACCGATTGCATGTCTTCCAAGGTCAGCTCGGGCAGATCGCAGCCTTTGCTTTCGGCCATGGCGACCAGCGATCCGGTCACGTGATGGGCATCGCGGAAGGGCAGGTTCAATTCGCGTACCAGCCAGTCGGCCAGATCCGTCGCGGTTGAGAACCCCGAGCCAGCCGCCGCGGCCAGATTTTCGCGGTTGCCGGTCATGTCGCTGACCATCCCGGTCATCGCGGCCAGGGCCAGCATCAGGTTATCGGCGGCGTCGAACACCTGCTCTTTGTCTTCCTGCATGTCCTTGGAATAGGCCAGCGGCAGGCCCTTCATCACGGTCATCAGGGCGACATTCGCGCCGAAGATGCGGCCGATTTTGGCGCGCAGCAGTTCGGCCGCGTCGGGGTTGCGTTTTTGCGGCATGATGGAGGACCCGGTGGACCATTTGTCCGACATGGTGACAAAGCGGAACTGGGCCGAGGACCAGATCACCAGCTCTTCGGCGAAACGGCTCAGGTGCATCGCGGTGATCGAAGCGCAGGACAGGAACTCCAGCGCGAAATCGCGGTCGGCCACGGCGTCCAGCGAATTGGCCGTGGGCCGGTCAAACCCCAGCGCCTGGGCGGTCATCTCGCGGTCAATCGGAAAGGACGTGCCCGCCAGCGCGGCCGAGCCCAGCGGGCTTTCGTTCATCCGGGCGCGCGCATCGCGAAACCGCGACAGATCGCGACCGAACATTTCCACATAGGCCATCATGTGGTGGCCCCAGGTGACGGGCTGCGCGGTTTGCAGATGGGTGAAGCCGGGCATGACCCAATCGGCCCCGGCCTCGGCCTGACCGATCAGAGATTTGATCAGCGCCTCGATGCCCTCAATGGCCGCGTCGATCTGATCGCGCACCCACAGTTTGAAATCGGTCGCCACCTGATCGTTCCGGCTGCGTGCGGTGTGCAGACGGCCTGCGGGTTCGCCGATGATTTCCTTCAGCCGGGCCTCCACATTCATGTGGATGTCTTCCAGCGCGGTGGAAAATTCGAACGTCCCGCCCTGGATTTCTGACAAGACCGTGAGCAGGCCTTCCCGAATGACCTGCGCGTCGTTATCAGTGATGATGCCTGTCGCAGCCAACATGGCGGCATGGGCCCTGGAGCCGGCAATATCCTGCGCCGCCATGCGCTGGTCATACCCGATCGAGGCATTGATTGCCTCCATGATCGCGTCAGGACCGGCGGCAAAGCGGCCGCCCCACATCTGGTTCGAGGATTTGTCACTCATTCGTCTGCCCCTAGGAGGTGTCATGCACAGGTTTTATCGGATCGTCCTTTATACGGCCTTGGCGCTTGGTGCAAATGCGTCGCTGGCGGCAGATCCCGCGCTAGAGGCTCTGCGCGTGGGCGACATGAAGAAGCTGAACCTGCATTCGGCGCCGCAATCCACCCCCGACACGGTGTTTTACGCCGAAGACGGCACGCAAATGACCCTGGCCGCCTATCGGGGCAAAACCGTCGTGCTGAATTTCTGGGCCACCTGGTGCGCCCCCTGCCGCAAGGAAATGCCCGCGCTGTCCGCCCTGCAAGATGAATTCGGCGGCGACTCTTTCGAAGTTGTCACCATCGCCACCGGCCGCAACCCGCCCCCCGCGATGAAGAAATTCTTTGACGAGATCGGCGTGACCAACCTGCCCCTGCACCGCGACCCCAAACAAGCCCTGGCCCGCAAAATGGCCATTCTGGGGCTACCGATCACTGTCATTGTGAACCCCGAGGGCCAGGAAATCGGGCGGCTGATCGGCGATGCCGACTGGCATTCGGATGAAGCCCGCGCGTTGATCGCCGCGCTGCTACCAGAGGCCCCGGAAAAGCCGAAAGAATAGGTTTCGGGGCAAAGGGATAGGGTCCGCTAGGTCACCCTTTACGATGTTTTGACAAACGCTTTTCTGGCCTCTTTGATAGAGCCCGGAGGAGACAATGACACTATCTTTGCTGCTGTTGCTGGTGACAGGCGGAATTGCGGGTATCGTGATTATCCTGCATCTTCTGGGGCTAAGCAGGCCTTGCGTTTTCACGGACGAGCCCGCCGTGCGCCGGGTCTGGCAGGCCGAATACCCCGACACGCAGATTCTGAGCATCGTGCAATCCCGCAACCGTCACTTTGCCCTTGTGGACTCTCGTGCCGGGCTGGGCATCGTGTGGCCGATGGGCGCGGACGGCGCGGCCCGGCTGTTGCTGGGGGTTGAGGTGCGGCGCACAAAAAGTGGTCTGATTCTGTCTCTGCCCGATTATACTGCCCCGGAAATCAGCCTGTGGCTGACCCCGGACGAAGCCCAGGACTGGCTGCGCAGAATAAAAGAGGCCCCATGACAGACCCCAGGACTGACCTCAGCTATCCCGACGTGGTGCAATGGGCCGTGCCCTTTTTCATCGCCGCCATTCTGGCCGAGCTGGCCTGGATCGTCATCAAAGGGCGCGGCGGCCGCTATGAAACCCGCGACGCGCTGACCAGCCTGATCATGGGCGCGGGCAATGTGGCCTCGGGGATCGCGCTGGGGTTCGTGGCCTATGGGTTTTTCATGTTCCTGTGGGCGCTGACACCGCTGGATCTGGGCACCTCGGTCTGGGTGGTGATCCTGTGCTTTGTGCTGGACGATCTGCGCTATTACTGGGTGCATCGGTTCGGGCATCGCATCCGCTGGGTCTGGGCCAGCCATGTGAATCATCACTCCAGCCAGCATTACAACCTGACCACCGCCCTGCGGCAGACCTGGACGGGGACGTTCACCTTTATGATGATCGTGCGCGCGCCGCTGATCTTGCTGGGCTTTCACCCCGCGATGGTGCTGTTTTGCGGCGGGCTGAACCTGATTTACCAGTTCTGGATCCATACCGAGGCGATCGGCAAGATGCCCCGCTGGTTCGAGGCCATCATGAACACGCCCAGCCATCACCGCGTCCACCACGGGCGCAATACGCGCTATCTGGATGCCAACTATGCCGGCGTCTTTATCGTCTGGGATAAGATCTTCGGCACCTATGTGCCCGAACTGGCGCAGGAAAAAGTCCAATACGGGCTGGTGCATAATCTGGGCACGTTCAACCCGATCCGCGTGGCCTTTCATGAATGGGTCGGGATTTTCCGGGACATGCTGCGCCCCGGTCTGTCCCTGCGCCAACGTCTGATGTATGCCGTCGCGCCTCCGGGTTGGAGCCATGACGGCAGCCGCGACACCTCAGAAGAAATCAAGCGCAAACACCTGAGCAACACCCCACAGGATCGCGGCACACCAGGGTTCGAGCGCCTCTAGCGTCCGGGAAACCCGCCCTGCCCCAGCTGTGCAACCCGATCATGACAGGGACAAGAGACCAGGTGATCGTTCACCATCCCCACCGCCTGCATAAAGGCATAGACAATCGTCGGGCCGCAGAACTTGAAACCGGCCTTCTTCAAATCCTTCGAAATTTGCTTGGAAATTTCTGTCTCGGCCGGAACCTCGGCCAGAGTGGCCCAACGGTTCTGAACCGGCTGGAAATCCACGTATTTCCACAGGAATTCGGCAAAGCCCTCCTGAGCCTCGATCCGCTGCCAGGCCTGCGCGTTTCCGATGGTGGCCACGATCTTTCCGCGATGCCGCACAATGCCCGGATCCGCAACCAGCCGCGCCACGTCCTCCTCGCCCCATGTGGCGATCACATTCGGATCAAACCCTTGAAAAGCCTTCTGAAACCCCTCGCGCTTTTTCAGGATCGTGATCCAGCTAAGCCCTGCCTGAAACCCGTCCAGGATCAGCTTTTCCCACAGCGCGCGACTGTCATATTCCGGCACGCCCCATTCGGTGTCGTGATACTCGAAATATATCTGATCGGGCCCCGCCCATCCGCATCTTTCACCCATGTTTTCCTCCGCATTTTCCCGAGATTGGAACAATTAGAACAAAATGCAAACATTAAGCAACTGGTAAGGCCTGAGGCCGCAATGTGACAGTCGCACATGCAGCCAACGGAGAGAGTCGTGGGCAAACGTAGACGCAACAAATGGAATGACGTGCAGACCGGCGAACAGTCGCCCCTGGATTTTGCCGTGACCACGCGGGATGCCGGTGTGATGTCCATGGTCGCCGAAGCGGTGAAACACAAACAGGTCGCGCTGGCCTATCAGCCGGTCGTGCAGGCCACCCGCCCCAGCCAGCCCGCCTTCTATGAGGGGCTGATCCGCATCTTCGACGAAACCGGCCGGATCATTCCCGCCAAGGATTTCATCGAACATATCGAGGAAACCGAGCTGGGGCGCGTCATTGACTGTCTGGCGCTGGAATTCGGGCTGAAAGCCCTGCAAAAAGCGCCGGAAATGCGGCTGTCGATCAACATGTCTGCGCGCTCGATCGGGTTTCCGCGCTGGATGAATACGCTGCGGCATGGGCTGGACCGGGATCCAACCGTTGCCGAGCGTCTGATTTTGGAAATCACCGAAAGCTCGGCCATGACGGTTCCGGAACTGGTGGTCCGCTTCATGTCCGATCTACAGCGCAAGGGAATCAGCTTTGCCCTGGACGATTTCGGCGCCGGATATACCTCGTTTCGGTATTTGCGGGACTTCTATTTCGACATTCTGAAGATCGACGGGCAGTTCATTCGGAACATCCATACGGACCCGGATAATCAGGTTCTGACCAAGGCACTGGTTGGGATCGCACAGCAATTCGACATGTTTACCGTCGCGGAATCCGTTGAAACCTTCGAAGATTGCCAATGGTTGCAACAAATTGGCGTTGACTGCCTTCAGGGCTACTACTTTGGCGCGCCCTCTATCCAAGAGCCCTGGAAACAAAATTCCAAAACGACGCAACGTCGGCGAGCATAAATTTCGCTGCGGCGCGGCAATTCTCCGCAGTTGCCGCATTGCGGCAGTTGCTCTATCACGGAGCCCAAGGTGGGGAGTCCAGGGCCCGCACACTGCGCGCCCGGCGCTCCTCGACTGGCAAATTGGTGGAGGATGAACATGACCAATGTTGTAATCGTTTCGGCGGCCCGTACGGCTGTTGGCTCGTTTAGCGGCTCTTTCGCAAACACCCCAGCCCACGATCTGGGCGCTGCCGTGCTGGAGGCCATCGTAACCCGCGCCGGCATCGACAAATCCGAAGTGTCCGAAACAATCCTGGGCCAGGTTCTGTCCGCAGGTCAGGGCCAGAACCCTGCACGCCAGGCGCATATCAATGCCGGCCTGCCGGTCGAAAGCGCCGCCTGGGGCATCAATCAGGTCTGTGGTTCGGGTCTGCGCGCCGTTGCGCTGGGGGCGCAGCACATCCAATTGGGCGACGCGGCTGTCGTCGCGGCGGGCGGTCAGGAAAACATGACCCTCAGCCCCCATGTCGCGCATCTGCGCGCCGGCACCAAAATGGGGGACGTGAAATACATCGATTCGATGATCCGCGACGGTCTGTGGGACGCATTCAACGGCTACCACATGGGCCAAACCGCCGAAAACGTGGCCAACCAGTGGCAGATCAGCCGCGACATGCAGGACGAATTCGCCGTTGCCTCGCAAAACAAGGCAGAAGCCGCCCAGAAAGCAGGGAAATTCGACGAAGAGGTGATCCCCTTCACCGTCAAGACCCGCAAGGGCGACATCATCGTCGATAAGGATGAATACATCCGCCACGGCGCCACGATGGAAGCCATGCAAAAACTGCGCCCGGCCTTCACCAAGGACGGTTCGGTCACGGCCGCGAACGCCTCGGGGTTGAACGACGGCGCGGCCGCCGTGCTGCTGATGAGCGCCGAAGAGGCCGAAAAACGTGGGCTGGAGCCGCTGGCCCGCATCGCCTCTTATGCCACTGCCGGTCTGGACCCGTCGGTCATGGGCGTCGGCCCGATCTATGCCTCGCGCAAGGCGCTGGACAAAGCCGGCTGGGCCGCAGGCGATCTGGACCTGGTTGAGGCCAACGAAGCCTTTGCCGCTCAGGCCTGCGCCGTGAACAAGGACATGGGCTGGAATCCGGACATCGTGAACGTGAACGGCGGCGCCATCGCCATCGGCCACCCGATCGGGGCCTCGGGCTGCCGCATCCTGAACACCCTGCTGTTCGAAATGAAGCGCCGCGAGGCCAAGAAAGGCCTGGCCACGCTGTGCATCGGCGGCGGCATGGGCGTGGCCATGTGCCTTGAGCGCCCCTAAGCCCTTGCAAGGCTGAAACCCATATCGGGGCGCTGTTTTCAGCGCCCCTTTTTTTGCTCGGACGCCGCACAAGCGTAAAAAATGTGTTTAGACGCCATTTTTCGCACGCAATATTATTGCGCATTCGCAGCATTCAAAGTAACAGAGTTACCAGCGCATCACACTTAATTGGAGGAAATCATGTCCAGAGTAGCACTCGTCACCGGCGGTTCGCGCGGTATCGGCGCCGCCATTTCGAAAGCCCTGCAAGCCCAGGGCTGCACCGTCGCCGCCACATATGCCGGCAATGACGAAGCCGCCGCCAAGTTCACCGAAGAAACTGGCATCAAGACCTACAAATGGAATGTCGGCGATTACGAAAGCTCGGCCGCGGGCATCGCCAAAGTCGAAGAAGAGCTGGGCCCGATCGATATCGTCGTCGCCAATGCCGGCATCACCCGCGACGCCCCCTTCCATAAAATGACTCCGCAGCAGTGGCAGGAAGTCATCGACACCAACCTGACCGGCGTGTTCAACACCGTCCACCCGATCTGGCCCGGTATGCGCGAGCGTAAATTCGGCCGGATCGTCGTGATCAGCTCGATCAACGGCCAGAAGGGCCAGTTCGCGCAGGTGAACTATGCCGCCACCAAAGCCGGCGATCTGGGCATCATCAAATCGCTGGCCCAGGAAGGCGCCCGCGCTGGCATCACCGCCAATGCCGTCTGCCCCGGCTACATCGCCACCGAAATGGTCATGGCCGTGCCCGAGAAAGTCCGCGAATCGATCATCAGCCAGATCCCCGCAGGCCGCCTGGGCGAGCCCGAGGAAATCGCACGCTGCGTGGCCTTCCTGGCCTCGGACGATGCGGGCTTTATCAACGGGTCGACGATCTCGGCCAACGGCGCGCAGTTCTTCGTCTGATCCCCCGCAGCCAGAAACGCAAAGGGCCGGTCACAGGACCGGCCCTTTTTCGTGCCCCGTAAGACCCGTTCAGGTCAGCGGGACGATCCCGTAAGGGCACGCGCGCCCAGCGGAAATTCGGATTCAGGCGCTGCTCGGAACACCAGCCCGACCAGCCAACGAAAGGCGGCGGCACGCTCGGCGTGGGCTTTTTGCAGAGCATCCCGAGTACGGGCGGTGGCGGTTGCTTCGAACATCTGCGTCTCCTTTGGCTGCGATATTTCTTAACTGCATCCAATATGAACCCCACACAACGCCCTTACAA
Source organism: Youngimonas ophiurae (nom. illeg.) (assembly GCF_049803795.1). Classification (NCBI taxonomy): domain Bacteria; kingdom Pseudomonadati; phylum Pseudomonadota; class Alphaproteobacteria; order Rhodobacterales; family Roseobacteraceae; genus Thalassovita; species Youngimonas ophiurae (nom. illeg.). The sequence continues at coordinate 161,144 of NZ_JBNAGJ010000001.1, read as the reverse complement.
ACGAGACTTTTCACAATCTCAGTTAAGCTGTATTTAAGCGATATGCCTGATCGCCTGCCTCCGCTGACTGCCCTGCGTGCCTTTGACGCTGCCGCGCGTCACATGTCCTTTGCCAAAGCTGCGGACGAGCTGAACGTGACCCCCGCCGCCCTGTCCTTTCAGATCAAATCCCTCGAAGAGCATCTGGGCGCCCCGCTGTTTCGCCGCCTCAACCGCGCGGTTGAGCTGACCGAGGCCGGCAAAACCCTGGCACCCGGCACATCAGAGGGGTTTCAGGCTCTGGCCGCGGCCTGGCACGCGACGCGGCGGTTGCAGGATGGCTCGGCGCTGACCATCACCGCGGGCCCGGCGCTGACCGCGAAATGGCTGGCCCCGCGCCTGTTTGAATTCGCCCGCGCCCACCCCGAGATCGAATTGCGTTTCTCAGCCACGCTGAAAATCATGGATCTTGAGAGAGACGATATCGACGTCGCCATCCGGTTTGGCTATGACGATTTTGACAATCTCTACTCGGTTCCGGCGCGCAAGGAATGGCTGACCCCCGTCATGACCCCGGAGCTGGCCGCGCAATTTCCGACCCCGGAAAGCCTGGAACACGCCCCGCTGCTGTATGACGATTCGATTGATTTTCTGAACCCGCGCTGCGATTGGCCCGCCTGGTTTCGTGCCGCAGGGCTGCGATTTCCGCCCAGTCGGGGCCTGCATTTTTCCAACGCAGATCATGTGATCGATGCGGCCGTCACCGGGGCAGGAGTCGCGCTGGGACGCCGCCCGATGATCATCAAGGACGTGATGGAGGGTCGGCTGGTCACCCCCTTCAGACTGGCGATTGAAACAGAGGCACGGTTTCGATTTCTTTGCGTCAAAGGGGCCGAGAAACGACCGCAGGTCGCGGCCTTCCGCGATTGGTTCCTTGCCGAGATCGAGAAAACCGCGCATATCTCGGATGGTTTTGAAATCACTCCGATCAAGGACATCCTCCAGAAATGAGCCCCTCTCGCGCCACCGCCATCGGCTTTGTTGCCGTCCTTTTGTGGGCGTTGCTGGCCCTGTTCACCGTGGGTTCGGCCCCGACGCCGCCCCTGCTGCTGAATGCGATCTGCTTTGCCATCGGGGGCACGATCGGGCTGATCTGGACTGCGGCCACCGGCGGGTTTGGCCGTCTGCGCGCGGTTCCGCTGAAGGTCTATGTCTTTGGCACGATCGGGCTGTTTGGGTATCACGCGCTGTATTTCAGCGCTCTGCGCCTGGCCCCCGCCGCCGAGGCCGGGCTGATCGCCTATCTGTGGCCGCTGCTGATCGTGCTGTTTTCGGGTATTCTGCCCGGCGAATCCCTGAAGAAAGGGCATATCCTGGGCGGAGTAATCGGCTTTTTGGGCGCGGCGCTGATCATTGGCGGGGGGGGCACCGGGTTCGATCCGGCGGCCTTGCCCGGCTATCTTCTGGCCCTGGGATGCGCCCTGATGTGGAGCAGCTACTCTGTCCTGTCCCGCCGCTTGGGCGACGCGCCCACCGAAACCGTCGCGATTTTCTGCGTCGCCACCGCGATACTGTCAGCCCTGCTGCATCTGGCAACGGAACAGACGGTCTGGCCGCAAGGAGCCATCGGCTGGGGCGCCACCATCGCGCTGGGAATGGGGCCTGTCGGGCTGGCGTTTTATGTGTGGGATATCGGGGTAAAACGCGGGGATATTCAGCTACTTGGAGTAGCATCCTACGCAGCCCCGCTGCTATCGACCCTGGTTCTGGTGATGGCGGGGGTAGCCGAGCCCGGCTGGGTTCTGGCGCTGTCTGCCCTGTTAATCACTGGCGGCGCCGCCTTGGCCGCGCGCGCCAGCCTTAACCGTTAAATCAGGCGCTCAGGCGCGCGATCTCTTCTTTGATACGAAGCTTCTGCTTCTTCAGATCTGCGATCTCCACGTCGCTGGAACCGGGGGCGCGTTGGACTTCCTCGACACGCTGCGAGAGGGACAAGTGTTTCTTCTTCAGTTCCTCGACATGCGAACTCAAGCTCATGGGCATTCTCCTCTCAATTGTAAAAGCTGTGTAACGAGTGCATCACAAGAATCGCCCCCTGTCACGCGGCAGCGCAGCAAAAATTGCCGAAAATTCGAGAGGTGCGGCGAGATGTGGCCTAGAACGGCAAAGCCGCCCCAGACCGCAACACAGATTGGATCAGCGGCGTGTAATCCTCGCCCTCATTCTGGTGATCCTGGCCGGCATGGACCAGCACGCCGGGGTGCATCCGGAACTCAGCCCGCCCGCCGCGCCGCCCCCGCAGCAAAAACAACTGAGGCGCGCGGCCGGGGCGCGGCACAAAGGGCAGCATCTCCAGACTGCCCAGCACCTCGGACATGGCGCTCATCAGCTCGGGCAGGCGCTCGATCCGCTGGATGAACGTCACATAGCCGCGCGGCGCGCAGCGTTTGGCGGCCACCTGCACCCAATCTGCCAGCGGCGTATCCCCCCCCAAAGCCGTATCGCGCCCCGGATCGGTGGCCACGGTCCCCGCCGCGCGCCGAAAATACGGGGGATTGGCAATCACATGATCGAACTGACGCTGACGCAACGCCAGCGAAAGCGCCCGCACATCCCCCGTTTCCACCTGAAAATCAGCCGCATTCTGCACCGCGTTCCGGCGCGCCAGATCGGCATAATCGGGCTGCAATTCCACCCCGGCGACCCGCAGCCCCGGCACCCGCGCGCCCAAACATAACGAGGCAACCCCAACCCCGCAGCCCAATTCCAGAACGCTCTGCCCCGCCTGCGCGGGCACCGACGCAGCCAGCCACACCGGATCCACCCCCGCCCGATACCCGTGGCGCGGCTGCCAGATTCGCACCCGTCCGCCCAGAAAATCGTTGCAGGTCAGCTTATCCATTCAGCTCGATTCCGTTGTCTGTCAGCACCCTGCTCGCCACAAAGTGATCGCGATCCGCCACCATCAGCCGCCTGGGGAACAATCCGATGCCCCCTTCCAGCACGCTCATATTTACGTCCATTTCAAAGCAGTTTATACCCTCGCCCTGAAGCAGCGCCTTGGCGAATGATATGGTTGTTGGGTCCGTGGTACTGAGAAGCTGTTTCATATGATGGAATTAAGGGCATGGCGCCGCCTTTGTCGAGCCATGTGACATGACAGTGATGAGCCTGGATCAAGCCGCAACCAAACCGCACGAACAACTGGCCGCGCATCTGGCGCAGGGCATGGAAGACGTGAACACCCTGATCCGTGCGCGCATGGCCAGCAAACACGCCCCCCGTATCCCCGAGGTCACCGCCCATCTGGTCGAGGCGGGCGGCAAACGGCTGCGCCCCATGCTGACCCTGGCCGCAGCGCAATTGTGCGGCTACACCGGCCCCTATCACGTGCATCTGGCCGCCACGGTGGAATTCATCCACACCGCCACCCTGCTGCATGACGATGTGGTAGACGAAAGCGCACAGCGCCGGGGCCGCCCCACCGCGAACCTGCTGTGGGATAACAAATCCTCCGTTCTGGTGGGCGATTACCTCTTCGCCCGCGCCTTCCAACTGATGGTGGAACCGGGCAACCTGCGGGTGCTGGAAATCCTGTCGAACGCCGCCGCCACAATCGCCGAGGGCGAGGTGCTGCAACTGACCGCCGCGCAGGATCTGCGCACGGACGAATCCATTTACCTACAGGTCGTGCGCGGCAAAACCGCCGCCCTGTTCAGCGCCGCAACCGAGGCCGGAGCCGTGATCGCCGGTGCCGATGAAACCCATGTCCAGGCTCTCTTCGATTATGGCGATGCCTTGGGGATTGCCTTCCAGATCGTGGATGATCTTCTGGATTATCAAGGCGATACCAAGGCCACCGGCAAAAATGTCGGCGATGATTTCCGCGAACGCAAACTGACCCTGCCAGTGATCAAAGCCGTCGCCCGCGCCAATGACTCCGAGCGCGCCTTCTGGACCCGCACCATCGAAAAAGGCAAACAGGAAGAGGGCGACCTGGATCACGCCCTCTCTCTCCTGAATACCCATAACGCCCTGTCGGACACTCGCACCGACGCCCTGGCCTGGGCGCAAAAGGCAAAAACCGCCGCCGCCAGCCTGCCCGAACACCCCATCCGCCAGATGCTGATCGACCTGGCCGATTACGTGGTCGCCCGGATCAACTGACCCGCCCCCGCTTTCTTTGCTCTGAAAATACTCACGCCTGCGCGCAGCTCAGGCGCAGGCCTCAGTGCAAACTGACGGCCCGCACCCACCAGCCCGGCCGCGCCAATGCCGCCGCAGCAGCCTCGGCCGCGGCAGTATCGGCATACAGCCCAAAGCACGTCGCCCCCGAGCCCGACATCCGTGCCAATTGACACCCCGCCGTGGCCCCGATCGCCTCCAGAACTTGCGCGATAACGGGCCGAGCGGCACAGGCTGGCGGCTCCAGATCATTGCGCTGCGCACGCAGCCAGCCAATCAGATCCACCCCATCCCCCAAGGGCTGCATCGGCGGATTATCCTTGCGCGCCAACCCGTCAAAAACCGCCCCCGTGGGCACCTCGACCCCCGGATTCACCAAAACCGCGGCCAGTTTGGGCAGGCCCGCCACAGGCGCGATTTGCTCGCCAATCCCACACATATAGCCCGCGCTGGCCTGCACGCAGATCGGCAGATCCGCCCCCAAAGACAGGCCCTGATCGGGAATCTCCTGCCCCGTCTGATCGCGCAGCGCCCGCAACACCGCCGCCGCATCCGAGGATCCGCCTCCAATCCCCGCCGCAGCGGGCAGGTGTTTCTCTAGGGTGATCGCCGCAGGTACGCCCATCAGTTCCGCCGCTTTCCAGGCCAGGTTCCGCGCATCCGCAGGCACGCCAGCGGCCCTGGGCCCCGTCACGCGCAGCCCCATCGGCCCCGGCGCAACCGTCAGCCAGTCACCGACATCGGCGAACACCACCAGGCTGTCCAGCAGATGATAGCCATCCGCGCGCTGGCCGGTGACATGCAGTGTCAGGTTGACCTTTGCCGGAGCAAAGACCCGCATCTTAGTCATTGGCCACCTTCAACGGCGGGGCGCCTTCTTCGGCCAGAACCTGATCCAGGCCGACCTCCAGCTTACGGCGAATGCGGTCGGGATTCAGATCGCCCGAGGCATTGTCATATTTGGTAAAGGACAGGGCGCGGTGCCATTGGAATTCGGCCTCGCGCTTGCGGCCTACAGCCCACAGAACGTCGCCCAGATGGTCATTCACCACCGGATCCACGGGCATCAGCTCGGTCGCGCGTTCCATATGGCCGATGGATTCGTCATAGCGGCCCAGACGGTACAGCACCCACCCCAGAGAATCGACAATATAGCCACTGTCCGGTTCCGCCTGCACAGCCTGTTCGATCATCGAAAGGGCCTCATCCAGTTTGATCTGCTGCTCGACCAGCGAATAGCCCAGATAGTTCAGCACCTGAGGCTGGCCGGGGTTCAGCTCCAGCGCCTTGCGAAAATCGGCCTCGGCCCTGGGCCAGTCGCTTAGGCGTTCCTGGCTGATCGCGCGCGAATAATAGATGAACCAGTGGCCCGGCTGCGCCTCTCCGTACAGCTTTAGCGCGGCGTCATAGGCAGTGACGGCCTCATCGAACCGTTTAAGCTGCCGCTTCAGATCGCCCAGCGTGACCCAGACCATCGGAATATCGCCATGGCTACGGCTTAGCTGTTCCAGAACTTCGACGGCGGCGTCTTTTTTATCGGCCCGGCGCAGGCTTTCGGCCCGGCCCAGTTCGGCCGAGAAATAGGACGGGCTGTCTTGGGATACCGACCGATAAGCCACCGAGGCTAGATCGTATCTTTCGAGTGAATCCAAAAGGTTACCGATCAGCAAAATCGCGTCTGCATGATCGGGGCGCAGATATTCCACAACGCGGGCATAAAGCAGCGTATAGTCCGCGCTGGCCTCGTTGTTCAGCGCCATGGCAACCGAGTAGAACACCTCGGCCACGCCATCGCGCGCGTCACGGACCTGCGTAAATGGCAGGGTCTCGCCGGTCTCCAGCCGTGCGCGGATCGACTGAATCGCGGGGTCGAAACCGCGCCCGAACAGCTCGTCCAGCAGCATCAACGCCTCTTCGCCCTGCTCCAGCTGACTGAGAATTTCGATACGGGCCAGCGCCCCCCGGCGGGTCATCTGCAAAGGCGAACCCGCGCTTTCGGCAAAGATCGCCTCGGCCCCTTCGAAATCCCCAACCGAGGCCAGGGCCATCGCCTTGTGATACAGCGCAAACGCCGCAAGGCCGCGTTCCTCGGCCACCTCATCAAATGCCTTGAGCGCGGCCGACACTTTCCCGGCCCCCATGTCGCCCCAGGCCATCAGCAGCCCATCGACCAGCGGGCCGATGCCGCGGTCTTCTGCCAGGCGGGTCAGCAGCGTGCCATATTGGCCATTCATCGCCTCATCCGCGACCAGAACCATCCGGGCGATCTGGCTTTGCAGACCGTCGGATTCCATTTTCCGGGCCACGGGCACGGCGCGCGGGATCTGCCCCAGCGACAGCTGCGCCATGACAACATTATCCATCAACTTGGGGTTCGAGGGATCGCGAGCCAATGCGCGCGTAAAATATTCGGCTGCGGCTTTGTAATCGCTGGCAATGCCCGCACTGCGTGCCGCCAGATAGGCCCCGGCAATGCCTTGTGCCTGTGCCGTGCCACCTGTCAGGGCCCCGCCCGTCAGTGCCAGCGCCAGAGCCATTCCCCAAATCCGTGTGCGCATGAAGCTTCCTGTTTGCCAGTGTCTTTGCCAGTATCTCAGGACATTCAGACTAGCGTGCTGCGCGCTGAACGCAATGCACGCCGGGGAAACTTCGCGTTATTGGGCGGAAATACGAAAAGGGCGACCCGAAGGCCGCCCCTTGTTTTTACATATTCGGGTAGTTCGGCCCCTCGCCGCCCTGCGGCGTGACCCAGGTGATGTTCTGACTGGGGTCTTTGATGTCGCAGGTTTTGCAGTGAACACAGTTCTGGAAGTTCACGCGGAATTCCGGGCCTGCCTCGGTTTCCAGCACTTCATAGACCCCCGCCGGGCAGTACCGCTGCGCGGGCTCGTCGAATTTGGGCAGGTTGACGCTGATCGGCACGGTCGGATCGGCCAGATGCAGGTGGCAGGGCTGCTCTTCTTCGTGGTTGGTGAAGCTGAAGGACACGTTGGTCAGACGATCGAACGACAGTTTCCCATCGGGTTTAGGATAGTCGATCTTCTTGTGTTTGTCGGCGGGTTCCGTGGCCTCGGCATCGGTTTTACCGTGTTTCAGAGTGCCAAACAGCGAGAAGCCCAGCGTGTTCGTCCACATGTCCAGACCGCCCAGGGCCAGGCTGGGCAACATGCCCCATTTGGACCACATCGGTTTGACATTGCGGACTTTTTTCAAGTCTTTGCCGATGGCACCGCTGCGCACTTCGGTCTCATAATCGGTCAGTTCGTCGCCCGAACGCCCATCCTGAATCGCGGCATAGGCGGCCTCGGCCGCGGCCTTGCCCGACAGCATCGCGTTGTGGTTGCCCTTGATGCGCGGGACGTTGACCATCCCGACCGAGCAGCCCAGCAGAGCCGCGCCAGGAGCCACCATCTTGCACATCGACTGATAGCCGCCTTCGGAAATGGCGCGCGCACCATAAGCCACGCGTTTGCCGCCCTTCAGCAGTTCGGCCACCATCGGGTGATGCTTGAAGCGCTGGAATTCCATATAGGGGAACAGGTGCGGGTTTTTGTAGTTCAGGTGAACGACGAAACCCACGTAAACCTGATTGTTTTCAAGGTGATAGATGAAAGACCCCCCGCCGGCATTGCTGTTCAGCGGCCAGCCCATCGTGTGGGTCACGGTGCCTTCGCGGTGCTTGGCCGGGTCGATTTCCCAGATTTCCTTCATGCCGACGCCGAATTTCTGCGGCTCTTTACCGGCTTGCAGGTCGTATTTGGCGATCACTTCCTTGGCCAGCGAGCCGCGCACGCCCTCGGACAGGAAAACGTATTTGCCGTGCAGTTCCATGCCCGGCTCGGTGCCCTCGCCATAGGTGCCATCGGGCTCGACGCCGAACACGCCGGCCACGACGCCTTTGACCTCGCCATTGTCGCCGTAGACCAGTTCCGAGCAGGCCATGCCGGGGAAGATTTCCACGCCCATGCCCTCGGCCTGTTCGGCCATCCAGCGGCAGACGTTGCCCATCGAGACAATATAATTGCCGTGGTTGTTCATCAGCGGCGGCATGGGGAAGTTGGGAATGCGAATCTCGCCCGCTTCGCCCAGCATGTAGAAGTTGTCTTCTTTCACGGGGGTGTTCAGCGGCGCGCCTTTTTCCTTCCAGTCGGGGATCAGCGCATCCAGCCCGCACGGATCCAGAACCGCGCCGGACAGAATATGCGCGCCCACTTCCGAGCCCTTCTCCAGCACGACCACGTTCAGGTCGGCGTCCAGTTGCTTCAGACGGATCGCCGCAGACAGACCCGCAGGCCCGGCACCGACGATAACAACGTCATATTCCATCGCTTCCCGTTCGATTTCCGACATGGGTGGCACTCCTCTGAGATTCCGCGCGTAACTTTATTTCGCACGGGGATACCGCGCTGCAGCAATGTTCGTCAATGAATACTCAGCGTTAAACCGCACTCAAACGCAGCGAAACCTATCCAACTCTGGCCGGTTCCGGCCATCTATGACGTGTCTGCGGACCTATCTATGGGCGCATCCCCCATCAGATAGCGTGGCCCCGCGCCCTTTTGCCCCGCGCTGTCGCTTTGATTGTACAGCGCGCATTTGGGCAAGGACAGACAGCCGCAGCCAATGCACCCGTCCAGATTGTCGCGCAGCTTTTCCAGCGTTTCGATCCGTGCATCCAATGCGGCCCGAAACCCCTTTGAAATCCGCACCCAATCCTGCGGGGTGGGCGTGCGGCCATCGGGCAAACGATCCAGCTCGGCCCGGATTTCCGCAATCGAGAAGCCAAATTTCTGCGCGATCATCACAAAGGACAGCCGGCGGATGTCAGCGCGTTCAAACCGGCGCTGGCCGCCCGCGTTGCGCCAGGCACGCACCAACCCCTGGGATTCGTAATAGCGAATGGCCGAAACCGCCAGCCCCGTCCGCTTGGCCAGAGCCCCGATCGACAGGCCCGAGGCCCGTAGGCGTTTGTTTTCCATGCGTTTTAAAACCTTGACCTCAAGTTAGGTTTAGAAATTAGCATGAAGGGCACATAGGCTCAATACGAAAGGAATCTCTGATGATCGCAACGCTGGAACACACGAATATCACCGTCAAAGACCCCCACGCGACCGCCCGCTGGATGCACCAGGTCTTTGGCTGGCGCACCCGCTGGCAGGGGCCGGCCATTGATGGCGGCCAGTCCGTCCATGTCGGCACCGAGGGCCAGTATCTGGCGCTCTATGCGCCGGACACGCCCGAGCTGACCGAAACCGACAGCTACAAAACCCTGGGCGGGCTGAACCACGTGGGCGTCACCGTGCCGGACCTGCCCGCCGCCAGGGCCCGCGTGATCGCCGCCGGCTTTACCCCCGAAAAATTCGCCGATTACGAACCGGGGGCGCGATTCTACTTTCGTGACGAAAATGGCGTCGAATACGAGGTGGTCAGCTACGCGGCCTGACGCGGGCCCCTTGTTGAATTAGCTATCTCTTGCATTGTCTGCGGGCTTCGGGTCAGGTAATTCACGGGGAACACATACCAAAGCGGCGGGCGCCCCGGCATCCGCCGCCTTTTTCGCAGGAATTAGGCCAGATGGATAAACTACCGATGACTCGCGCCGGGCACACCGCGCTGGAGACCGAACTGAAAACGCTGAAAACCGTTGAACGCCCCACCATCATCCAGGCCATTGCCGAAGCACGCGAGCTGGGCGACCTGAAGGAAAACGCCGAATACCACTCGGCCCGCGAAAAGCAGGGTTTCATCGAGGGGCGCATCAAAGAGCTGGAGGGCATCCTGTCTCTGGCCGAGGTGATTGACCCGACCTCGTTGTCCGGCGCGATCAAATTCGGCGCGACCGTCACCCTGGTGGACGAGGACACCGACGAGGAAAAAACCTGGCAGATCGTGGGCGAGCACGAGGCCAATATCGAAAAAGGCCTGCTGAACATGAAATCGCCCATCGCCCGCGCCCTGATCGGCAAGGAAGAGGGCGACAGCGTCGAGGTCCGCACCCCCGGCGGCGAAAAATCCTACGAAGTGTTGACGATCCAGTATATCTGAAAACGGATGATCCCCAGCAATGGCTGACAAGGACGAAAGCCGCTCCACACCTTTGGGGCTATATGAGCGAAACACCGGCGGGCGCGTCACCGGAATCGAGGTGATCGCCGTCGTGCTTAGCCTGTTGTGGCTGCTGGGGGCGGGGGTGTTCTTTTTCCTGCTGGGCAGCGCAACCTCGGGCGATCAGGCGCTGCGGTTCATGACGACATTGCTGGTGATCTTCCTGCCCGTCGCCATGATCTGGGTCGGGGCCACGGCCGCCCGATCCTCGCGCGTGATGCGCGAGGAAAGCGCGCGTTTGCAGGCCGCCATTGACGGGATTCGCAAATCCTATGTCGCGCAATCGCAGCAGGGGCGCAGCGCGGGCGCGGGCGACACGACCATCGCCAAAAAACTGGACGAGATCGCCGAGGCCCAGAAAAAGACCGAAATCGCGCTGGCCACCTTTACCTCGACCCGTGATCGCGACCGGATTGACCTGATGCGCCCCGCGCCCAAACCCGTGGATCCGGCGGAACAGCCCGCCGATCAGGCCCCCCTGCCCCTGGGCACCCCGGCCGAGGATCTGGCCCCGCCGCTGGCCCGCTCCGATTTCATCCGTGCGCTCAATTTCCCCGAAACCGCCGAGGACGAGGAGGGCTTTGCCGCCCTGCGCAAGGCGCTAAAGGACCGCCAGGCCGCGCAGCTGATCCAGGCCGCGCAGGACATTCTGACGCTGCTTAGCCAGGATGGGATCTATATGGACGATCTGCGCCCCGATCGCGCCCGCCCTGAAATCTGGCGCCGCTTTGCGGACGGGGACCGGGGCCGCCAGATTGCCGCGCTTGGCGGTGTGCGGGATCGCTCGTCGCTGGCGCTGGCGGCGGGCCGCATGAAGCAAGACCCGATTTTCCGCGACACGGCCCACCATTTCCTGCGCCGGTTCGATAAGATGCTGACCGAATTCGCCGGCACGGCCTCGGATTCCGAGATCGCCGATATGTCCGACACCCGCACCGCCCGCGCCTTCATGCTGCTGGGCCGCGTGACGGGGATGTTCGATTAGACCGGACGCTCCATTTTCAGGGCCGAGCCAAAGCCGAACACCCATTTGAACGGGCCGGTGTGTTCGCGTTTCAATGGCTGAAATCCGACGCGGCGATACAGCTGTTCGGCCCTTGGGTTTGTGTCGATCACATCCAGGCGCACGGCCCGCGCGCCCTGCTGCCGCGCCCGCAGAGCCACCGCCTCCAGCAACGCCGCACCAACCCCCTGCCCGCGCGCCCCGGCGCTGACGAAAATCCCGTCCATCTGGAAAATCCCGGCTTCGACCCGACGTTCCAGCACGGACAACAGGGCCGCGCGCCACGCCGCCCCGAACAGCCCGTAAACCCTGGCCATTCCGGCAAATCCGCCGCCCACCAGCCCCCCTTGCGGGGTCTGGAACCCGGCCACCCCCAGCAGCGCGCCATCGCGCCGTGCAACCAGCGCGAATTCCGGCGTCAGCGCCTGTTCCAAAAAGGCCAGAGCGCGCCTATCGGGCCCCAGCACCTTACCCAGCTTCGCCCCGAAAGCCTGCCAATAGAGCCGCGCGACCTGCGGGCGCTCTGCCTCGGTGAACCCTGCGTCAATCGTGACAGCCATTGCATCCCCCCTGTTCAGCCGATACGGCTTGGTCATCTCTTGTATTTGGGAATGATTCATGTCCCGCACAACCCAATCGACATATTGGAACGGCTTTCGGGATGGGCTGCCGTTTCTTCTGGTGATCGTGCCCTTCGGGCTGCTGTTCGGCGTCGTCGCAACCGAGGCCGGCCTGAACGTGCTTGAGGCTCTGACCTTCTCGGTCGTGGTGATCGCCGGGGCGGCGCAGTTCACCGCGCTGCAACTGCTGTCTGAAAATGCGCCTGTGCTGATTATCCTGGCCTCGGCCCTGGCGGTGAACCTGCGGATGGCGATGTATTCGGCCTCGCTGACCCCGCATATCGGCGGCGCACCGATGTGGCAGCGGGCGCTGGCGGCCTATTTCACCGTGGATCAGGTCTATGCCTGTTCGATCATGGCCTTTGAAAAGCACCCCGACTGGACCACGGCGCAGAAAATGGCCTACCTGTTCGGAGTCGTCACCCCGATTTGCCCGCTGTGGTATGTCGCAACCCTGGGCGGAGCCCTGCTGGGCAATGCGATCCCGCAGGAAATGGCGCTGGATTTCGCTGTGCCGATCACCTTTCTGGCGCTGATCGCCCCGATGCTGACCACCCCCGCCCACCGGGTCGCGGCGCTGGTGTCGATCGTGCTGTCGCTGCTGCTTAGCTTCTTGCCCTATAATACTGGCGTGCTGGTCGCCGGGCTGGCCGGGATGATGGCCGGCGCCCAGGTCGAGCTGCGCACATCCTCTGGCACCAAATCCGCAGACCAATCGGAGAGCCCATGACCCAGATCGAGCCTGTTACGCTTTGGATTGTGATCATCGGCCTGGGGCTGGGCAGCTTTGGGTTGCGGTTCATGTTCACCGGGTTCGTCGGCAACCGGCCCATGCCCGAATGGGTGCTGCGCCATCTGCGCTATACGGCGGTGGCGATCCTGCCGGCTCTGGTCGCGCCGGCGGTTGTCTGGCCCGCCGCGACGGGCGGACAACTGGATGCCCCGCGAATGATCGCGGCGGTGGTAACGATTGGCGTGGGATATTTCAGCAAAAACGTGCTGGCCGCGATCTTCTGCGGGGCGGGCAGCCTGTATCTGGCGCTTTATCTGCTGGGCTGAACACGCCCGCACGGCCCCGGAAAAGGCAGATTATTCTGCCTGTGCCGCGCGTTTTGCTTGCTGACGTTTGAAGCTTTCCTGCGCTTTTTCAGGATCATAGGCCCGCAGCGCGGCGAACCGATCTTCATCGTCATATTCATACAAAGCCTGCGTGCTCATCAGGGGCTGCTGACCGAACTGCTCCATCAGGTTTTTGGGGAACATGGTCTGTTTGATGTTCAGCCCCGGCAGCTGCGCCAGGATTTCCGAGGTCGACGAGGCACAATAAGCATCGGGCACTTCGCCTTTGGCCATGGCCAGGCGCATGGCTTGCTCGGCCACCTCGGGGCTGACCTGCAACCGCTGGATCACAACGTGAAAGGTCTTGCGCGCATGGAAGCGGGTATAGACGTCCTCGACATAGGGGGTGACGCCATACACAATGTCATTGCGCGCGATGATCTGCGAATGCCGGAAAGAGCCAGCCGGATCAAAAATCACCCGCTGGCTGGCATTGATCATCATCGAAGTATGCGCCCCCGACCCCGAGCTGTTGTTGATCATCGTATAGAGAACCAGCTCGGACGGGCCGGAATGCCGGTACACCGCATTCTGGATCTGCTCATCCGTGACCGGCGGATCGTGTTTGACCGCACAGCCCGCCGTCAGGCTGACCGCGGCCAGCAGCAATACCCATTTACGCATAGCGGGGCCCCTGCCGAATGGCTTAGCTGTTGACCAGCGCCATGAAGATCAGAATGGCGATGATAACGTAGACCGAATAGGTGGTGAACTTGATGAAACCGTCGAAGGTTTTTTCCTGAACGGTGACATCCATTTCGCCGTGCTTGTGATCAGCCATTGTGCGTTTCCTTAGGTATAGTAATTCTGTTCCATCCGTGACTAACGGATTTTTTACGCCCTGTCATCCCGTCAAAAGGGCGCTGCGGGCCGGGACCGATGGCCGCGCCTAGCCTTTGGCCAGATCGGCGGCCAGACGGAAGCCGATGCGCTTGGGGGCCTCTTGCTGCGGTTCCTTGGGCAGAGCCCGCAGGATCACGCTCAGCTGGCTGACATGCTGAATCAGCTGGGTTTTCGCGCCGGTTTCGTCGCTACCGTAGAAAGTCACAATATCGGGATCGAAATAGCCCATGCCCTCGATCCGCAGCACACCTGCGTCGCCCCCGGCAAACCCCATGGCGACCTCGTGTTCGTTGTCCAGCTGCTGTTCGAAGTTCTGGATATAGAGAATCAGCCGCTCATAGGCCCATTCGGCGGGGCTTTTCTTTTCGACGGGGGTGGCGGTGATTTCGGCCGGGACATCAGAAACCTGCGCGTTCGGGTCCGCGTGGACCTCGTGGCGGCGCGGCAGGGCGTCCTTTTCCTGGGCCTCGGCCGCTGTGCTGATTTTACCGTCCATCGCGCGTCTCCTTCATCTGCCACAGCCATGCGCCATCGTCGCGCAGGGTGCGGGTCACGTCCCCCTCATGATACAGATGATTCAGATGCGCAACAGCCTCGACCAGCGCCAGACCGTAGGTGCCAAAGTCAATTTTGCGTTTGAACAGGGGGGGGAAACACTCGGCGGCTGTTTTGGGCTGGGTCAGATGCGCGCGCAGGCGGCGCAGCCCCCCGTGGTGGTTTTCGATCAGCTGGTGCATCCGCGTGGGCAGCCCGGTGAAAGGCAGCTTATGCCCGCCCAGCACCAGATGATCCGCCCGCGCCAGAGCTTGCAGCCGGGTGCAGCTTTCCATCCAGTCGGCCAGCGGGTCGGCCTCGGGTTCCGTGGCGTGAACACCGATATTGGGGCTGATCGAGGGCAGGATCTGATCGCCCGCCAGCACCAGATTGTCATCGCGGGACCACAGGGTCAGGTGTTCGGGCGCGTGGCCATTGCCGATATGCGCGTCCCAATCGCGCCCGGCGGCGTGGATCACATCGCCCTGCTGCACCCGCAGATACCCCACGGGCAACGGATGCGAGATGTCGGCGAAATTGAAGGGCCGCTCGGTGATCCGTTTCTGGAACACCTCTTCGGACATGCCGGCGCGGCGCCAGAATTGCTGCGCCTGCTCGGTGACCTTGTGTTCGACATCCAGAATCAGCATCCGCGCCATCAGATACGCCGTGCGCGTGGCCCACAGCTGCGCCCCGCGGGCGATGAACCAGCCGGCCATGCCGACGTGATCGGGGTGGTGGTGGGTCAGGATGATCCGGCCCACGGGCTTGCCGCCCAAAGGCCCCACCAGCAGCTTTTCCCAGATCGCGACGGTGCGTTTCGAATAGACACCGGCATCCACGATGGTCCAGCTGTCGCCCTCGTCCAGCGCGTAGATATTCACATGATCCAGAACCATGGGCAGAGGCAGCCGCAGCCACAAAACGCCCTCGGCGATCTGGATCGCCTCACCCTCGGCGGGCGGGGCGTCCCAGGGATAGCGGATGCCCGGCCCTGTCATCAGGCGCTCAGCTCTTCGTTGGTGATGTCATACAGATCCGAAGCCCCGGCCTGCGCGTGTTCCAGCATACCGGCGAATTGCGGCAACAGGCGGTTGATGTAGAACCGCGCGATTTTGGTGCGGGTGCCCGAGCCGCCTTCGGACATGGCGGCCTTCAGGTGGTAATGCCCGCCCAACACGCGGCCAAAGGCGCTGAGGAAGGGCACGCAACCGGCAAAACGATCATTCATATCGGTCTGAGCCACCATCCATTCCACCGATTCACGCAGGGTTTCGGTGGCTTGCCAGACGGGCTCGGCCAGGTCGGGCAGCGCGGTGCGGGCTTCCTCGGCGTGGGCCTCGATCTCATCCAGCAGGGCAAAGGCGGCCTCGCCCCCGTCCATCATCTTGCGGCCGACCAGATCCATCGCCTGAATGCCGTTGGTGCCCTCGTAGATCGAGGTGATCCGCACATCGCGGCTGAACTGCGCCGCGCCGGTCTCCTCGATAAAGCCCATGCCGCCGTGGATTTGCACGCCCAGTTCGGCCACGGCGATGCCCACATCGGTTGAGAAAGCCTTGGCGATGGGCGTCAACAGCGCGGCGCGGGCGGTCCAGGCCGCATCATCGGAGGCATTCCCCATGTCCAGCGCAACCGAGCAATCCAACACCAGCGCACGCGCGGCAAACGTATCGGCCTTCATCGTCAGCAGCATCCGGCGCACATCGGCGTGGTTGATGATCGTGCCCATCTGATCGCGCTCGCCCGCATAGGCCAGCGCGTGCTGATAGGCCCCCTCGGCGATGCCCACACCCTGCGTGCCGACCCCCAGACGGGCGTTGTTCATCATCGTGAACATGGCCGCCATGCCCCCGTGTTCCTTGCCCACAAGCCAGCCTTTGGCGCCATCGAACTGCATCACGCAGGTGGGGCTGCCGTGAATGCCCAGTTTGTGTTCCAGGCTGACGACGCCCAGGCTGTTGCGTTCGCCCAGGCTACCGTCTGCGTTCGGGATGAACTTGGGCACCATGAACAGGCTGATGCCCTTGGTGCCGGGCACGCCATCGGGCAGGCGCGCCAGCACCAGATGGCACACGTTGCCGCCGAAATCGTGATCGCCCCAGGTGATGAAAATCTTCTGCCCGGTCACCGCATAAGAGCCATCGCCATTCGGTTCGGCCTTGGATTTCAGCGCCCCCACGTCGGAACCGGCCCCCGGTTCGGTCAGGTTCATCGTGCCGGTCCATTCGCCGCTGATCAGGCGCGGCAGGTACATGTCCTTCAGCGCGTCGCTGGCATGATGTTCCAGCGCCTCGATCTGGCCCTGCGTCAGCAGCGGGCACAGCCCCAGCGCCATGTTGGTCGAGGCCGCCATTTCATTGAACGCCGTGTTCATCACCAGCGGCAGGCCCATGCCGCCATGTTCCTCGGCCGCCGAGACCGCCACCCAGCCACCTTCGGCCATGGTGCGGAATGCCTCTTCGAAACCGGGCGAGGCGCGCACCACACCGTTTTCCAGAACCGCAGGGGTCAGATCGCCATTGCGCTGGATCGGGTACAGGACCTCTTCGGCCATTTTTCCCAGCTCGGTCAGGATCGCCGTGGTCATGTCCGGCGTCGCCTCGGAAAACCGTTCAGTCCCCGAGACAGCGGCCATATCCACCACGTTCTCAAAAATGAATCGGTAATCCTCGACGGGGGCGCGATAAGCCATCTGGGTCTCCTCCTTGCGGGACGGGTTGGAATTCGGGTCATCCGCAGTTATTCAAAAACAGGTCACGAGGAAAGTATCTTTCAGTCGTAATCCATCAACCAAAACGCGGCGTCATAGACTATGGCAAATCTGTCCACCACCGTTCTAAGCCCCGATGCCACGGGCATCTTTCGCGCAGCGGAAACGCTTTCCGCCGGGGGGCTGGTCGCCCTGCCCACCGAAACCGTCTATGGGCTGGGGGCGGATGCGCGCAATGACCGGGCCGTCGCTCGGATTTTTCAGGCCAAGGGCCGGCCGCATTTCAATCCGCTGATCGTGCATGTGGCCTCGGCCCAGGTGGCGCAGCGTTATGTGGAATGGTCGGCAAGCGCGCAAATACTGTCCGAGACCTTCTGGCCCGGAGCCTTGACACTGGTGCTGCCGCTGCGCGCGGATGCGGGCCTGTCGCCCCTGGTCACGGCCGAGCTGCCGACCTTGGCGATCCGCGTCCCCGCCCACGCGGTGGCGCAACAGCTGCTGGCCGCGTTTGACGGCCCTGTCGCCGCGCCCTCGGCCAATCCGTCGGGTAAAATCAGCCCCACCACGGCGCAGCATGTGATCGACGGGCTCTCGGGCCGGATCGAGGCCATTCTGGACGGCGGCCCCTGCCCTGTCGGCGTGGAATCCACGATCATTGGCCTGTCGGACGTTGGCCAGTCAGATGTTGGCCAGTCCGCCCCCCCCACCCTGCTGCGTCCCGGCGGGGTGGCAGCCGAAGACATCGAGGCCGCTCTGGGTGTCCGGCTGGCGCAACGGGATCAGGCCGATCCGCTGACGGCGCCCGGTCAGATGCTGTCGCATTATGCGCCCGGCGCCCGTGTGCGGCTGAACGCCCATGACACCTGCGACCAAGAGCTGCTGCTGGGCTTCGGCCCTGTAGACTGCGCCCTGAACCTGTCCGAAACCGGCGATCTGGTCGAGGCCGCGGCGAATCTGTTCCATCATCTTCATGCTCTGGACGCGATGAACCCCGCGGGGATTGCCGTCAGCCCGATTCCGATGCGCGGGCTGGGCCTTGCCATCAATGACCGTCTGGCCCGCGCCGCAGCGCCGCGCCCCTAGGCGTGCCCCGCCTCCGAGGACAGCAGCAACGGGCTGACCCCCATGGATTTCAGCGCCCCGTCCCATTTGGCCTCGTCGGGCAGATCGAACACCAGCCGCATATCCGCGTCACAGGTCAGCCAGGCATTCTGCGACAGTTCGGATTCCAACTGCCCCTCGCCCCAGCCCGCATAGCCGATCGCAACCAGCGCGCGCTCGGGCCCTTTGCCCTGCGCCAGGGCCTCTAGAATATCCAGCGTTGCGGTCATTCCGAATCCGCCATCGACCTTCAAAGTATTGACAAAGCTGACATAATCCAACGAATGCAGCACGAACCCGCGCCCCGTTTCCACCGGCCCACCAAAGGACACGCCCATGTTCCGGCTGTCGGGCCCATGGCTGATCGAGAGCTGTTCCAGCATGTCAGACAGGGCCACCTCTTCGGTGGGTTTGTTGATGATCAACCCCATCGCGCCCTCTTCGGAATGGGCGCAGATCAGCACCACCGATTGTTCGAACCGCGGATCGCCCATGCCCGGCATCGCAATCAGCAGCTTTCCTGTCAGGTTCAGTTTGGTTTCGGCTGTGTCCATATAGCTAAGATATGATCGCCCCCGCCCCCGGTCCAGTTTCTGCGTCAGAAAAAGCACGATTGTGACCTCTGTCACATCTGCTCGCCGCAATGTGAGTTGGCACGGCCCGTTTTTTCGCCCATTTGCAAAGGATGATGACACGCATGTTTTTTCGCACTCTGGCCGCCATCTGCTGGGCGGCGGGCTCGGTTTCGGCCCAAAGCCTGAACCAGCAGGTGGTCGCGCTGGAGGTTCTGCCCGGCTGGCGCAGCGCCGATGGCACCCATGTGGCCGCGCTGAAGATTGACCTGGCACCGGGCTGGAAAACCTATTGGCGCGCGCCGGGGGATGCGGGCATTCCGCCGATGATCGACTGGTCGCGCTCGGACAATCTGAAGGGGATGATGCCGATCTGGCCCACCCCCGAGGTTTTCTCGCAAAATGGAATGAATTCCGTGGGTTACCAGACCGATTTGATCCTGCCCATCGTTCTGACGCCTCAGGATTCCGGCCAGCCGATCGACCTGAAGGGGGAAATGCAGATCGGCATCTGCAAGGACATCTGCGTGCCGGCCGAGCTGAACTTCGATCTGGCGCTGCCCGCCTCGCGCAGTCGTGACAATGCGATCACCGCCGCGCTGGCCAGCCAGCCAATACCCGCGCGCAAGGCCGGGGTTGGCCGGGTGTCATGCGCGGTTTCCCTGACCGAGGACGGCCTGGCCATCGAGGCCAGGATCGCCATGCCTTCGACCGGGGCGCAGGAATATGCGGTGATCGAAACCGCCGACCCCGAGGTCTGGGTCGCCGAAAGCGACACCCACCGCCAGGGCAATATCCTGACCGTCCGCACCCAGATGATCCACATGGAGGGCGGAGCCTTTGCGCTGGATCGTTCGGGGATACGTGTCACCGTTCTGGGCAGCGACCGCGCGGTGGATATTCAGGGCTGCCCGGCCGATTAGGCCTTGCTGGCGCGTTTGCGCAAGGCCTGAACCAACGCGGCCAGCACGAACAGCGCCATCGCAAACAGCCCCACGCCCAGCACGAACAGCAGCAGCCCGGCGGCCATCGGATCCCCCGTCCCCCAGGCGTTTAACCACGGATGGGCCGCGCCGGTCACCAGCGGCCAGCCCAGGCTCGGCACCAGCCATCCGGCGACGGCCAGCAGGCTCAGCCCCATCGGCAGCCGCAGCCCCTGCACCCGAACCGAGCGTTTCAGCGCCGTCACCTGCCGGCGAATATCGTGCTGGATCGCCACCAGCGCCGGCACCACCATCAGCACCAGCACCATCCCGAATCCCAGCCCGTAAACCAGCGTGATCACCGTCGGGCGCAGGAATTGCGCCTGCTGCGAGGTCTCATACAGCAGCGGCGCCAGCCCCATCACCGTGGTCAGCGTGGTCAGCATCACCGGGCGCAGCCTGTCCGCCGTGCCATCCATGATCGAGGGCACCAGCCCCCGGTCCTTGGCATAATCGTCAATCGTGGTCACCAGAACGATAGAATCGTTGATGATGATCCCCGTCATCCCCACCAGCCCCACAACGGTGAACATCGACAAAGGCACGTCCCATTGCACATGGCCATAGATCGTGCCGACCAGCCCGAAGGGAATGATCGCCATCACCACGATGGGCCGCGTCCAGCTGCTGAACACCCAGGCCAGCACCAGGTAGATCCCCAAAAGGCACAGCACCAGGCCGGTCATGGCCTCGTTCAGGAACTGGTCTTCTTGCTCGGACAGGCCCGACAGACGCCATTCCACCTGTTTTTCGCTGGCAATCGTCGGCAGGATCTCGGTCTCCAGCACGCGCAGGATTTCCTCGGCGCGGGCCGGGTCGTCCTCGGAAATATCCCCGGTGACGGAAATCAGCCGAATCCCGTTTTCCCGCCGCACCGTCGAAAACCCCGAACGCGTCTTCACGCTGACAATATCGGCCAGCGGCACATAGTGCCCGGCCCCCGTGCGCAGCTGCATCGTTTCCAGAAAATCGGCCGTCAGTTCGCTGCGTGGCAGTTCCACCCGGATTTCCGCGCTGCGCGGCCCGTCGGGGAAGGTGGCGGCCTCCAGCCCGTTCAGACGGTGCCGCAACACCCGCCCCAGCCCGTCGATTGTGAACCCCAAGGCCTGCCCTTGGGGGGTCAGCTCCAGAATGATTTCGTCCTTGTCATAGGACAGGTTGTCCTCAACCGCGGACACCTCGGGGTATTTGGCCAGGGCCTGTTTCAGCGCCTCGCTGGCCGATTTCAGCGTCTCGGCGCTGGCCCCGTAGAATTGCACGTCCAGCGCCTCGCCCCCCGGACCGGACCGCCAGCCACGGAAACTGACGGTTTCCACCATCGGATGGCGGCGCACAGCGTCCTGCAACTCGGCCACAAAGGCGAAACTGGAATAGGGGCGCAGATCGGCGTCGATCAGTTCGATCGAGATCCCGCCCAGCAAATCGCTGTCCTTGGTATCCGCACCGGGCAAGGGCCGGCCCGAGTTCCCGCCCACCTCGGCGATCACGTAATCCAGCGGGTTGGTGCCATAGCGTTCGGCATATTCGGCGCCCAGGGCCTCGGTTGCGCGCTGCATTTCGCGCATCATTTCCAGACTGTCAGCCCGGCTGGCCCCCGGCAGCATGGCGAAATTGCCGGTCACGCTGCCGCGCTCGGGCGCGTTGAAGAACCGCCATTGCACATCGCCGCGCACAAAGACCGCGATCTGCCCGGCCAGCAGCAGCACCGTCAGCGCAATCACCGGATAGCGCGCCCGGATCACCAGCCCGGTCAGCGGCCGGAACAGATGGCTGCGTACCCAGCGAAAGCCCTTGTTCACCGTGCGCGAGGGCCAATCGTACCAATGCTCTTTGGCCGAGTGTTTCAGCGCATGGGCCATGTGATGGGGCAGGATCAGGAAACATTCGATCAACGAGGCCAGCAGCACGACAATCACCGTAAAGGGAATATCGCGGATCAGGTCTCCGAACCGTCCGCCAATCGCTGTCAGCCCGAAAAAGGCGATGATCGTCGTCAGAGTGGCCGAAAACACCGGCAAAGCCATCCGCCGCGCCGCGTTTTCCGCCGCCTGAGTGGGCGAATAGCCGTGGCGCGACAGGTGGTCGGCATGTTCGCCCACCACAATCGCATCATCCACCACGATCCCCAGGGTGATGATCAGGCCAAACAGGCTGATCATGTTGATCGTCAGCCCCGCCGCATACATCAGCGCAATCGCCGTCAGCATCGACACCGGAATGCCCGCCGCCACCCAAAAGGCCGTGCGCGCGTTCAGGAACAAAAACAGCAAGATCAACACCAGAACCAGCCCGAACAGCCCGTTTTCCGTCAGGATGTTCAGACGCGCGGTGATTGCCTCGGCGCGGGTGCGGATCAGATCAATCGTGACACCCTGGGGTAAGGTCGCTTCCATCTGGTCGGCCACGTCCTGCACCTGAGCCTGGATCTTGATCGCATCCCCGGTGTCCGAGCGATCCACCCGCACAGAAACCGCCGGGTGCTGACCGACGAAATAAACCCGGTCGCGGTCACTGCCCAGCAGGCTGACCGTCGCCACATCGCCCACCGTCAAAGCCGAGCCATCATCGTTGCTGCGCAACACCACGCTGGCAATCTGATCGGCGCTGCGTTTTTCCACGCCGGTGCGCACACGGGCATTGGCGCCGGTCACATCGCCGGCCGGGTCTGCGTCTACCTCTTCGGCGATGGCGGCGGCGATCTGCGCAATCGTGACATCATGCGCCATCAGGTTCAGGCTGGGCACTTCGATCAGGATTTCCGGAGCGGCCACACCGCGGATGGTGGTCCGGGTGACGCCCTCTTCGAACAGGCGGGTGACGAATTCATCGGCAAAAAGGCCCAGCTGCTGCGGCTCGACCGGGCCGGTGATCACCACATCCGTGACCCGATCGCGCCAGACCCCGCGCCGAACCGTCGGGTCTTCGGCCTCTTCGGGCAGAGTGGTGACGGTATCGACGGCGGCCTGCACATCATCAGCGGCGCGGCTCATGTCCCAGCCGGGCTCGAATTCCAGCGTGATCGTGCCGCGCCCTTCGCGGCTGGTGCTGGCGCTGCTTTCCACGCCTTCCACAGCCAGCAGCGTCGGTTCCAGCACCTGGATGATCGCGGCATCCACGTCCTCGGCCCCGGCACCATCCCAGACGGTGACGATATCCACATCATCGACCACCACATCGGGGAAAAATTGCGCGCGCATCTGCGGCACGGCGGCCATGCCCAGCACCAACAGCACCACCAGCAGCAAGTTTGCCGCCGTCCGGTGACGCGTGAAATAAGACAGCAGCCCCCCCACCATCCGCTAGCCCCCCATCCGCGATTCCAGGCGCTCGACCATGGCGGCGGGCACCTTATCTTGCTGCAACCGGGTCAGCAGCCGCGTGCGCACATCCGAGGGCATCATCTTGTTCTGCTCGACAAAGGCCATCAGCCGGGCACGGCGCTCGGCGCTCAGTTCCAGCAGCTCGGGCTCTTCTGCGGCATCTTCTGAGGTGGCCCGCAACGGGCGCACCTTAATTCCCGCCCCCAGCAGAGGCGAGCGTTCGGTCACCACTTCGCGCCCCGTCAGATCGGGCGCGCGCACCAGCACGTCATCGCCCTGACGGCGGATCAGCCGGACCTCGATGGCCTCCAGCCGGTCGCCCTCGCCCAGAACCAGCACGCGGCTGGACGGGTCCAGCGCAGTCGCAGGCAGGCGCACCACGCGTTCTAGCGGGGGTTCCTGAACCGCAACGCTGACGAAATCCCCCGGCTTCAGCCCGCGCGCGCTGTCCAGACGGGCAAAGATCAAACGCCCGGTCTGCCCCTCGCCCACGGCGGCGCTGTCACGGTCAATCCGGCCGGTTGCCGACAGGTTTTCCCCATAGAGATTCAGCGTCACCCCTACCGGGGCTTTCTGCAATTGGCCATCGGCGTCCAGCAGCCGCGCATATTGCGGGGTAGAGACCCGAAAAGCGGCCTCCAGGGCCTGCCCGTCCACCAGTTCGGCCAGCACCTCGTTTTGCGAGACCAGCCCCCCCGCCACGATCTGCACATTGCTCAGCGTGCCGTTGAATTCGGCGCGGATCACCGTGTCGGCCAGGGTGCGTTCGGCCTCGGCCAGGGCGATGGCGGCGCGGTTCAGACTGGTGGTGGCCTGGTTCACGCGGGCCTCGGCCTGGGCCAGCGACTGACGGCGCGAAACCACCGCCTGACGCGCCGCCGAGGCCGCCAGTTCAGCGGTTTCCACCGTGGCCTCGGTTGCGACACCGCGCTGCGCCAGATCCTGCGTCCGCTTAAAGGCTTTCTCGCGCAGGGCGGCCTGTTCTTCGGTCGCGGCCAGCTCGTCCTGTGCCAGGATCAGCGCGCGGGCGGCATCGCGTTCCTCGAATTGGGCATCCAGATGATTGGCCTTGGCCCGATCCAGAGCCGCCTGCGGCTCGGTCGGGTCGATGCGCACCAGAATATCGCCCGCGCGGACCTGCCCGCCCTCTTCGAAACCGTCCGCCAATTCCACCACGGTGCCGCGCAGCGCGGCGCGGATTTCCAGCGTCCGGCGGCTTTGCACCTCGCCAAAGGCCAGCAGATCGGGGCGCACGGTTCCCGGCACGGCCGTCAGCACGTTCACCGCGAAAATCCGTTCGCGCCCCTGCGGCACCCGTGCCTCGCGCGACATACGATCCTTGATCGCGTCCCGCACCATGGCGCCGGCATAGATCAGCAGACCCAAAGTAAGCGACACCAGAAACAATCCGGTCAGGCTTTGGCGCAGGAAACGCATCTTCAGAACCCTCGTTTCAGGCCCGGAACGGGCTGACGTATATACTTAGCGGCATATGAATTTTTGCCAAGGCACAAGCCTGTTACGCAGCAAACGGCTATTTCCGTCGCTTGTGCTCGTCCAGGCGCGGAAAGATTTCGACAAAATTGCAAGGCATATGGCGGTAGTCCAGCTGGTATTGCAGGATCTCGTCCCAGGCGTCCTTGCACGCACCGCTGCTGCCGGGCAACGCGAACAGATACGTCCCGCCCGCAACGCCCCCCGTGGCGCGGCTTTGCACCGCTGATGTCCCGATTTTCTGCATCGAGACCATGGTGAACACGGTGCCGAAGGCGTCGATTTCCTTTTCATAGACATCGCGATGCGCCTCGACGGTCACATCCCGCCCGGTCAGTCCCGTCCCCCCGGTCGAGATAATCACGTCCACCGCAGGATCGGCGATCCAGGCGCGCAGCCGGTCGGCAATCTGGGCGCGTTCATCGCGGATGATCTGGCGATCGGCCAGGATATGCCCCGCGCCCTCCAGCCGGTCCACCAGAACCTGCCCGGATTTATCCTGATCCAGCCCGCGCGTGTCTGAAACCGTCAGAACCGCGATCCGCACCGGGATGAACTCTTTGCTTTCGTCGATCCGCGCCATGGCTATCCCCCCTGCGCTATCCCTTTTGCATCAGCGCCAAACGGGCCGCCAACGCCACGAATATGCCCGCGCTAATCCGGCCCAGCCATGTGGCAAAACGGGCGTCTGCGGTCAGCTTGCGGCCAATTCCGCCCGCGAAAATCCCCACCAGCCCGTTGATGATGAACCCGCCCAGCGACAGAACGGCCCCGTAGATCAGGAATTGCGGCAGCACCGGACGCGCCGGATCCACGAATTGCGGCACAAAGGCCAGCACAAACAGAATGACCTTGGGGTTGGTCAGATTGACAACGAACCCCTGCCCAAAGGCGCGGCGGGCGGAAACGCCCTGCACGGCCTCGCGCGTGGGCCCCGCACGCACCGTATGCCAGGCCAGCCACAACAGATAGCCCACGCCGATCCAGCGAATGATGTCGAAGGCACCGGGCAAGGCCGAGACAAGCGTGCTCAGCCCCAATCCTGCCGCCAGAGCATGAACGAAACCGCCCATCGCAATGCCCCCGCTGGCGGCAATGGCCGGCCCCGGCCCACTGCGCAGCCCCTGCCCCAGACAGAACATCATATCCGCGCCCGGAGTCAGATTCAGCGCCAATCCCGCGGGGATGAAAGCCAAAAGAGCCAGCAAGTCCATCACCGTGCCTCCAGCCGGGCCTTCAGCGCCAGCAGATCGGCCCAGGCCTCGCGTTTGGCATGAGGTTGGCGCAGTAGATAGGCCGGGTGGAACATCGGCAGCGCGGGGGTGTCATAGGCCTGGGTCCAATGCCCCCGCAGACGGGTAATCCCGCGTTTGCCCAGCCCCGCCTGACAGGAGATATTGCCCATCAGCACCACCGCATCGGGTTTCACCAATTCAACATGTTTGCGCAGGAAAGGCAGCAGCATCTGGATTTCCTCGGGCTTGGGATCTCGGTTCTGCGGCGGACGCCAGGGCAGCACATTGGTGATGTAGACCGCCTGTTCCGCATTATCCGAGCGCCGATCCATCCCGATCGCGCCCAGCATCCGATCCAGCAACTGCCCGGCGCGGCCGACAAAGGGCCGCCCCTCGCGGTCCTCATCGCGGCCGGGGGCCTCGCCGATGATCATCACGCGGGCTGCGGGCCGGCCATCGCTGAACACCAGATTGCGGGCGCCGCGTTTCAGCTCGCAATGCTCGAATTGCTGCATGGCGGCGCGCAAATCGTCCAGCGAACGCACCCGCGCGGCCATGTCCTGCGCCACGGCAACCGGATCAATCTTGGGCTTGGGGGCGGGCGGCGTTGGCTGGCCTTTCTTGGGCTCCGGCGTGGCCTGAGCCTGAGCCCGCGCATCCTGGGCCGCTGCATAGCGATCAACAGGGGCATCGGCCAGCGCCTCGTCCGCGCCCAGCTCGATCTGCCACTCCAGAAGGGCAAGCGCCGTATGATAGTCCATCGCCGATTCCATGCGCCCAACCCTATCCCGGCCCGCGCCCCTGCGAAAGCCAGCAAATCCGCGATCCGCGACGCTGGCTTATCTTGCCCCGCGCCATGGCCGCCCATATAAGCAGGGCACGCAAATCTGGAGGCGGCGATGACGTTCACGCAAAAGCATCTTCTGGGGATCGAGCCCCTCCACCCCACGGAAATCACCGCCATTCTGGATCTGGCCGATCAATATGTCGATCTGAACCGGCGCGATCAGAAACATGCGGATGCTTTGGCCGGGCTGACGCAGATCAACATGTTCTTTGAAAACTCCACCCGCACGCAGGCCAGTTTCGAACTGGCAGGCAAGCGTCTGGGCGCGGATGTGATGAACATGGCGATGCAGGCCTCCAGCATCAAAAAGGGCGAAACCCTGATTGATACCGCCCTGACGCTGAACGCCATGCACCCCGATCTGCTGGTGGTGCGCCATCCGCATTCCGGCGCGGTGGACCTGCTGGCGCAGAAGGTGAACTGCGCCGTTCTGAACGCCGGCGACGGTAAACACGAGCACCCCACGCAGGCCCTACTGGACGCGCTGACCATCCGCCGCGCCAAGGGCCGTCTGCACCGCCTGAACATCGCCATTTGCGGCGACATTGCGCATAGCCGCGTGGCCCGGTCCAACCTGATCTTGCTGGGTAAGATGGAGAACCGCATCCGCCTGGTCGGCCCGCCCACCCTGATGCCCAGCCAGATTGATGCCTTCGGCTGCGAGGTCTACCACGACATGCGCGAGGGCCTGCAGGACGTGGATGTGGTGATGATGCTGCGCCTGCAACGTGAACGGATGGACGGCGGCTTTATCCCGTCCGAACGCGAATATTACCATCGCTACGGGCTGGACGCGGAAAAGCTGTCGGAGGCCAAGCCCGACGCCATCGTCATGCACCCCGGCCCGATGAATCGCGGCGTCGAAATCGATGGGGACATCGCCGATGACATCAACCGATCCGTGATTCAGGAACAGGTGGAAATGGGTGTCGCCGTGCGCATGGCCGCGATGGACCTGCTGGCCCGCAACCTGCGCGAGACCCGCCGCCAGACCGAGGTGATGGCGTGAGCGACCGGATCGAGGTTCCCGCCAGCGAAACAGGCGTCGTGCGTCTGTTTGCCGTGGATCTGCCCGCCGATGAAATCGAGGATTTCGCCGATTTCGAACGCGAGGGTGCGCTGATGATCTCGGCCTTGGGGGTCTATGATCTCAATCCGTCCTGTGTGGAAATTTTCCCGGTCGCCCAGCTGGATGACATGGGGCTGGCCAACTACCTGATCGAGGCCTACAGCATCGACCCGGCCGATCTGAAGGACGACCGCACCTTTCTGAACAACATCCGCGGGCATGTGGCGCTGGTCAGCTCGGGGGCGTTTCGCGGCAAGGCGCAGACATTGCGCCCCTATCACCCGCTGCGCTGGCTGGGCACCTGGTCTGAGCCGCGCCCCCAGCTGGATCTGTCCCCGATCCCCTCGGACGCCGCCAGGGACACATTGGGCACAACCGGCCCGGCCGAGCGCCCCAGATTTCCGCGCTGGCTGGGATGGGTGCTGCCGCTGGCCGGGATCGTGCTGGGCACGTTGATTTACCTGCTCTCACCGCATAATGGCTGACCCCGAGACTGACATGTACGGATCCCTGACCCCCACGTATGACCTTCTGCACGGCGAAGAGCTGCTGACCCAGATCCACCCGGACCGGGCCACCTATTGGCGCGATCACGCCTGGATGGCCGCGATTGCGATGGCCGCAGGCATGGCGATCTTGTTTTTCATGGGCAATCCGCATGTCTGGACCGGCGCCATTGGCGGGCTGGCGGCGATTGGTGTGCGGGCCTTCTATGTGGCCTCGGATGAATTAAAGGCCCGCTGGGATCTGACAAACCAGCGCCTGATGGGCCCGCAGGGGCGCGCGGTGCGCCTGTCCGAAATCAAGGAATTCCGCACGCTGGGATCGGCGCTTCAGATCATCACCCTGTCCGGCGACAAGCACCTGCTGAAATACCTGGCCGACAAAACCGCCACCCGCGCCGTCATCCAGCGCGCCCAGGCCGGAGGCCGCCCATGAGCACCGGCTGGCAGGACATCCTGAACGAGGGCGAGGAAATCCTGTGGCAAGGCCGCCCCAGCACCGCGCCGGTGATCAGTGCCCCGGCTTTGGGCAGGCTGGTCTTCGGGCTGTTCTTTGCCGGGTTTGCGCTGTTCTGGATGATCATGGCCTCGCTGGGGGGCGGGTTTATGTGGATGTTCGGGCTGCTCCATTTTTCGGTCGGGATCGGTGTGATGGGCAGCGGTATGTTCTGGCCGGGGATCAAGGCCCGCTACACCTGGTATTCCCTGTCCAATCAGCGCGCCTTTGTGGCCACCGATTTCCCCTGGGCCAGCCGCCGCCTGAACAGCTATCCCATCGGCGCGCAGACTGCCCTGACACTGGAGGACGGGCCCTTCAAATCGGTGCTGTTTGCCACCGAGGATTACCGCGTGAAGGGCCGCACCCGCACCCGCCAGATCGGATTTCACCGTATCGACGACGGGCGCGCCGTCTATGACATAATGCGCGACATGCAGCGCGCCGACCGGCAGGAGGAACGCACATGACGCTGTGGTCGCAATCCTTGGCGCAGGTCTATCGGCGCCACCCGCTGGCGCTGCTGACCTCGGGCCGGCTGGCGCATCTGGCCGGGCTGGCGGGGCTGATCTGGCTGGCGCTTCAGGACCGGCTGCATATGCCGGCGCTGATCGGGCTGGCCGGGCTGTGGCTGGGGCTGGTCGCGCTGACAGCCGCGTTCAAATGGGGCTTTAGCCGCCACCGCACGCGCTATGCGCTTACTCAGACCGGCATCCTGTCAACCCAGGGCCAGATCGAACAGAAGCTACCCTTCGGCGAAAACGCCGATTATACCCTGACCCGAGGCCCCCTGCGCCGCCTGCTGAACCTGCCCGCCGTTCTGCACCTGAAAGGCCAGCAAAACGTGATGCGCAGCTGGACCGTCGTCTGGCCCATCGCCGACACGCATATTGACGAGCTGCGCCAGACTCTGGACAGCGTGCTCAAAGGAAAACGCTCATGACCACGACGCTGATCACCAATGTCCACATGATTGACCCGCAGGCCAGCGCGGTCGCGCATGGCTCGATCCTGCTGCAAGACGGTAAAATCGCCGCCCATGGCGCGGAAATCGCCGTGCCCGAAGGCGCCCGCGTTCTGGACGGGCGCGGCAAATACCTGGCGCCGGGGATCGTAGACATCGGCGTGAAAGTCTGCGAGCCGGGCGAGCGTCACAAAGAAAGCTTCAAATCCGCCGGGGCCGCCGCCGCCGCCGGGGGCGTCACCACCATCGTTACCCGCCCCGACACGCTGCCCGCCATCGACAGCCCCGAAACGCTGGAATTCGTCACCCGCCGCGCCCAAGAGGCCGCCCCCGTGCACGTCGTTCCCATCGCCGCGCTGACAAAGGCCCGCGAAGGCCGCGAAATGACCGAGCTGGGCTTCTTGCTGGACGCCGGTGCCGTCGCCTTTTCCGATGGCGATAACGTGATCACCAACACCAAGGTGTTCAGCCGCGCGCTGGCCTATGCCAAATCGCTGGACGCGCTGGTGATCGCCCACCCCCAGGAACCGATCCTGTCCAAGGGCGCGGCGGCGACCTCGGGCAAATTCGCATCCCTGCGCGGCCTGCCCGCCGTCACCCCCATGGCGGAACGCATGGGCCTGGACCGCGACATCGCCCTGCTGGAAATGACCGGCGCGAAATACCACGCCGATCAGATCACCACCGCCCGTGCCCTGCCCGCCCTGGAACGCGCCAAGCGCAACGGGCTGAACATCACCGCCGGCACCTCGATCCACCACCTGACCCTGAATGAGCTGGACGTCGCCGACTACCGCACCTTCTTCAAGGTCAAACCGCCCCTGCGCAGCGAAGAAGACCGCCTGGCCGTGATCGACGCCGTGCGCGGCGGGCTGATCGACATCATCAGCTCGATGCACACCCCGCAGGACGAAGAATCCAAACGCCTGCCCTTCGAAGAGGCCGCCTCGGGCGCGGTAGGGTTGGAGACCTTCCTGCCCGCCGCGCTGCGCCTGTATCACGCGGGCGATCTGACCCTGCCGCAACTGTTCCGCGCCATGTCGCTGAACCCGGCCAAACGCCTGGGCCTGCCCGGCGGCACATTGGCCACCGGCGCCCCCGCCGACCTGGTGCTGTTCGACGCGGACGCGCCCTTTGTCATGGACCGCACGAAACTGCGCTCGAAATCGAAAAACACCCCCTTTGACGGCGCGCGGATGCAGGGCAAAATCCTGGCAACCTTCGTGTCCGGCACCCAAGTCTTCGGAGAGCTGTGATGCCCGAGATAACCTCTGCCCCAACCATCCTGCTGCTCTGGGCCGTGATCGGCTACGGCCTGGGCGCGATCCCGTTCGGCATGGTGCTGGCCAAACTGATGGGGCTGGGCAACCTGCGCACGATCGGCTCGGGCAATATCGGCGCCACCAACGTGCTGCGCACGGGCAATAAGCTGGCCGCCTTCCTGACCCTGCTGCTGGACGGAGGCAAAGGTGCCGCCGCCGTCCTGCTGGCCCGCGCCCTGGCCGCCGAGGACGCCGCCCAAATCGCCGGCGGCATGGCCTTCCTTGGCCACTGCTTCCCCGTCTGGCTGAAATTCAAAGGCGGCAAGGGCGTCGCCACCTTCCTGGGCCTGCTGCTGGGCCTGGCCTGGCCCGTCGGCCTGGCGGCCTGCGCAACCTGGCTGGTGACAGCACTTCTGGTGCGAATCTCGTCCTTCTCGGCCCTGATGGCAGCGGCCACGTCAACCATGTGGATGGTGCTGCTGGGCCAAGGCAACATGATCGCTCTGGGGATTGTGCTGACCCTGCTGATCTTCTGGACACACCGCGCCAATATCACCCGCATCCGCCAAGGCTCCGAGCCGAAAATCGGTCAGAAATAATCTGCGCGGAAACGCCCCACCGCCACCGCCCACGCACGAGGACAACCCATCGATATGAGTATTTGGATCAGAAAGAAGCCAGCAGAACAGCGCCCCAGCTTCTTTGCTCTGAAAATACTCAATGCCGCACAGCAGCCATAACACCGCGCGTTTTTTGTGGTGCGCAGCGCTAATCACACAAGACCCTTAAAGCGCATTAGATAATGCGCCCAAGAGCAAGGCCATAGTTAGTAGCTATACTCTTTGTAGATCTGGCTCAGATCGCCGTTCCAATCGCCATTATAGCGTTCCAGAAGTTCGTCGGCCGGGGTCATGCCGGTTTCGATACTGTCCTCAAGCGCGTGCAGGAAGTGGCGTTCGTCTTGGACCATGCCTCCTAGGCCGCAGCGTTGGCGGGCAATCAGGCCCTTGCGCGAGATGTCCAGCACCTCGGCGGCCAGGTCAATCATCCGGCGTCCGCCGACGATGGCTTGCAGGCCGCGGACGCTGGCTTCGACGCGCCAGGCCTCGCGGGTTTCGGCATCCCAGTGTTTCACCAGATCCCAGGCCGCATCCAGGCCGCCTTGATCGTACATTAGCCCCACCCAGAACGCGGGCAGCGCGCAGATCCGGCGCCAGGGGCCGCCGTCGGCGCCGCGCATTTCCATGAATTTCTTGATCCGCGCTTCGGGGAAAATCGTGGTCAGGTGGTCTGCCCAATCAGAGAGGGTGGGCGTTTCGCCGGGCAGGGCCGGCAGCTGGCCCTTCATGAAATCGCGGAAGGACTGCCCCAAAGCGTCGATATATTTGCCATCTCGATAGACAAAATACATCGGCACATCCAAGGCATAGTCCACGTATTGTTCGAACCCGAAGCCTTCGTCGAACACGAAGGGCAAGGTGCCGGTGCGGGCCGGATCCAGATCGCGCCAGATACGCGAGCGCCAGGATTTATGACCGTTCGGTTTGCCCTCGAAGAAGGGCGAATTGGCGAAAAGCGCCGTTGCCACCGGCTGCAATGCCAGCGCCACACGGAATTTCTGTACCATGTCCGCCTCGGACCCGAAATCGAGGTTCACCTGCACGGTGCAGGTTCGGTACATCATGGATTTGCCCATGGTGCCGACGCGATCCATATAGGCGTTCATCAGCTTGTAGCGGCCTTTGGGCATCATCGGCATCTGATCATGCGTCCAGACCGGGGCGGCGCCCAGCCCGATAAAGCCGACGCCCACCTTATCGGCGATGTCTTTGACGTCGCGCAGGTGCTGGTTCACCTCGTCGCAGGTCTGGTGGATCGTTTCCAGCGGCGCGCCCGAGAGTTCCAGCTGACCGCCCGGTTCCAGGCTGACATTCGCGCCGTCCTTTTCCAGGCCGATCAGTTTTCCCGCCTCTTCGAGCGGGGCCCAGCCGTGCAGATCGCGCAGCCCCTCCAGCACCGCCAGAACCGAGCGTTCGCCCTCGTAAGGGATTGGTTTCAGGGTATCTTTGCAATATCCGAATTTTTCGTGCTCGGTGCCGATGCGCCAGTCGTCTTTGGGTTTGCAACCGGATTCCAGGTATTCTGCCAGCTGGCTCATATGCTCGATCGGCCCGCCGCCGGACTGGGGTATGGACATGTCTCGCTCCGGTTCTTTTATCCCTCAGGTCCGGCCAGAATTGAGCGCTATTCCCGGCAAAGTCAATGCAGGCGGGCGGCGTTTCGCTGCCAGATCACGACATCGTTGCCCTGCGGGCGGTTCAGATGGCGCAGCAGGGCCTGCATGTCCATCCCCGGCAGGTTGGCAAAAACATCGAACAGCGCCTGCGCGCCGCTGGCATCCACGGGAATCCACAAGGGCGGCATCCCGGCGCCGGACAGGCTCCACAGGCGCGGGCCCCGATCCTGCTGCGTCAACCGGACCGAGCGCAAGGCGCTGATCGGCAGCGAGGCCCCGCCATGCGCGGCCATATAGCGGATTTCACCCTCGTCTACCTCGACATGGCCGACACCGAATTCCCCGCCCCAGAACATCGCCCGCCGAATGGCCAAAAGGGCGAAACTGGTGCTGACAATCGCCAAAAGCACGCCGAACCAGCGGAAAATGCCCAGCCCCGTCAGCGCCAGCCAGACACCGCCCGCGCAGAAAAGCACGGCAATCCCCGGCTCGGCCCAGCGTTTCAATTGCCGCGCGGCATTTGGGCGGATCAGTGACATGCGGTCTCCAGTTCGGACAGGCACTCGGCCAGGCGCGCGCGGGCATTTGGCGGGCCGGCCCGATCCGGATAGGACGTCACAAAGCGGCGCAGAAACTGCTGCCCCACAAAATACGGCAGGGCGGATTGCAGCTCTGGCATAGGAAGGATCTGCGCATCGGTGAAAACGTGCAGATCATCCGCGTCCAGCCCCCATTTCCGCGGCACCTGCCGGTGTGCATAAAGATCCTTGGCCACCAGAAACCGCGCCATGATCCGCGCCAGGGGAAAGCGCGCGCCCCCCTGAATATCGACTGCCCAGATCGTCTGCCCGTCGCTCATCATATTGACCGGAGCGAAATCTCCATGCGCAACCGTATGGGTCAGATCGCCCCCCCGGATACGTTTGCCGAACCGTTTGAGGGCAGCCAGAAGCGCCAAAGACAGCTGCCGGTCCTCAGGGGGCAGCGCCTCCAGATTCAGCCCTTCAAGCTGGCGGGCCATCCGGGTGCCACCCAGCCGTTTTTGCTGCGCCCGCAGAGGCGCGACCGTGGCCAGCCAGTTGGCGGCCAGCGCGATGCTGCGCCCGCGCGCATCCGGATCGTCCGATTTTATCAGCTTGCTCAGCCGCTGACCGGGGGCTTTTTCAAGCACGGCCAATCCCGCCTCGGGCAAGGTGGTCAGCAGCCGGTTTACCCGGTACGCCCCCTGCCCCAAAGCGCCGTCCAGATAGAGCAGCTCTTCGGACATGCGCGCCAGAATTTGCGCGGCGTCCGGCGTAAAGAACTGTTTGAAAACGGCATCTTGTCCTTGGAAAACCCCCGCAAAAACCGCTGAGTCAGTGCCCAGTTTAAGCACCTGCGCCACCTCGGCGCCTGCACCGAACCGGGCTGTCAAAGCCGCCTGAACCTCTTCGGCGCGGCGACCGCCCTGCAGCAGCCGCTCGAACAGGTCGTCAGCCAT
Source organism: Youngimonas ophiurae (nom. illeg.) (assembly GCF_049803795.1). NCBI lineage: Bacteria > Pseudomonadati > Pseudomonadota > Alphaproteobacteria > Rhodobacterales > Roseobacteraceae > Thalassovita > Youngimonas ophiurae (nom. illeg.). The sequence continues at coordinate 126,481 of NZ_JBNAGJ010000001.1, read as the reverse complement.
GCCAATCCCCCAAGGCCTGCTGCCAGACCGTCAGCGCCGCCACCGCCGCCGTATCGGCCCGCAAAATCCGAGGCCCAAGGCTGACAACATGGGTAAAGGGCAAAGCGTGCAGGCGCTGACGTTCGGCGGGGGAAAAGCCGCCCTCGGGGCCGATCAGAATGGCCCAGGGCCCACTGGCCCTGCCGGCCCGCGCGGCGCTGAACATCTTGTCCGAGCCCACCTCGGCCTCATCGCAGAACATCAGCTGACGGTCCTCGGGCCAGTCGGCCAACAGCCGGTCCAGCCGCTGCAAACCCGTCACTTCGGGCACATAGGTGCCGCCGCATTGCTCGGCCGCCTCGACGGCATGAGCCTGCAGGCGGTCCTGCCGGATGCGATCGGAATTGGTATAGTCCGTCTGCACCGGCACGATCCGCGCAGCCCCCATTTCAGCCGCCTTTTCCACGATGAAATCGGTGCGGGCCTTCTTGATCGGGGCGAACAGCAGCCACAGATCGGGGGGCATCTGCAAGGGGCGAGTCTGATGCTGGCAGGTCAGCGCGCCGCCGCGTTTCCCGGCCTGAGCGACCTGGGCCAGCCATTCGCCATCGCGCCCGTTGAACAGCGCCACCTGCGCGCCCACCTGCTGACGCATCACGCCAAACAGATAATGCGCCTGGTCGCGGTCCAAGGGAACCGTTTGCGCCTCCCCCAGGGGATGCTCTACATAGAGACGGATCTTCGCAGTCATGGACACATTCTTATGCCCGAAACGCCCCATATGCCAGAGCCCGAAGGCCAGGTTTCTGACGCCGTGAAAGGCAATTGGGTGGATCATCTGGCCCCCGAGCCCGCGCGCCCCTATCTGCGCCTGTCGCGGGCGGATCGCCCCATTGGCACCTGGCTGCTGCTGCTGCCCTGCTGGTGGGGGCTGGCGCTGGCCATTTTGCATGATGGGCAGCCGCGCTGGTTCGATCTGTGGATTTTCATCGCCTGCGGCATTGGCGCCTGGCTGATGCGCGGCGCGGGCTGTACGTGGAATGACATCACCGACCGGGATTTCGATGGCGCGGTCGAGCGCACCCGCTCGCGGCCCATCCCCTCGGGGCAGGTGAGCGTGAAACAGGCAGCGGTGTGGATGATCGCTCAGGCGCTGATCTCCTTTGCGATCCTGCTGACATTTAACGGCCCGGCGATTGCGATGGGGGTCATTTCCATCCTGCCGGTGGCGGTCTATCCCTTTGCCAAACGGTTCACCTGGTGGCCGCAGGTGTTTTTGGGGATCGCGTTCAACTGGGGCGCGCTGCTGGCCTGGGTGGCACATACCGGATCGCTGCATCCGGCGGCCATCGTGCTGTATCTGGGGGGGATTGCCTGGACGCTGTTCTATGACACGATCTACGCCCATCAGGACAAAGAGGACGACGCGCTGATCGGAGTGAAATCCACAGCCCGCCTGTTTGCCGAAAACACACCGCAATGGCTGCGCCGGTTCCTGATTGCCACCGTGCTGTTGATGGCCGCGGCGGTCCTGCTGGCCATGCGCGGGCAGGCCGATCAGCCCTTTGCCATTCTGGTGGCCCTGCTGGCGCCCTGGGCGATGGGGGCGCATTTGGTGTGGCAAATGCGCGTTCTGGACATCGACAACCACGAGATTTGCCTGAAACTGTTTCGTGCCAACCGCGATACAGGTCTGATCCCTCTGCTGTTTTTCGCCGGTGCGATGCTCCTGTGATTGCACCCGCGTGCCCTTGCGCCTAAACAAACGGCACCAGAACTTCTGACAGGCCACAATGCGACTATCATCTTTAGCCACAATTTCCGCGACCTTTGGGGTGGCTGCGGGCCTTTGCCTGATCGGCGCGGGCTTTGCCGTGAATGTGATCGAGGACAATTCCGAACTGGGTGTACGCCGCGCGCTGGACGCCCGCGATCTGCACTGGACCGAGGTCCACGCCAACGGGTTGCAGGTGTTCCTGACCGGCACCGCCCCCTCCGAGGCGATCCGCTTTAACGCGATCACCACCGCCGGCACCGTTGTGGATGCAGCCCGCGTGATTGACAACATGACCGTCAAGGCCACCGATCAGCTGCATGCGCCGCGTTTCTCGGTTGAGATTTTGCGCAATGACACGGGCGTTTCGCTGATCGGGCTGGTGCCTGCGGAAACGGATCGCAGCGCGTTGATGCAGAACATCCATCCGCTGGCCGCAAACGGACATGTGACCGACCTGCTGGAGACCGCCGACTATCCCGTGCCCGAGGGCTGGGAGGACGCGCTGCAATATGCGCTCAAGGCGCTGAAGTCCCTGCCGCGCAGCAAGGTCTCGGTTGCGGCGGGCGCGGTTGAAATTCGCGCCATGTCCGACAGTGCCGAAAGCAAGCAAAAGCTTGAGGCGTCTTTGCAGCGTTTTGCCCCCGGCGACATGGATCTGATGCTGGAAATCACCGCCCCGCGCCCGGTGATCACGCCCTTTACCCTGCGCTTTGTGATGGACGGCTCTGGCCCGCATTTCGATGCCTGCTCGGCGGAAACCGACGCCTCGCGCGCGCGCATTCTGGCCGCCGCGCAAAAGGCCGGTCTGACAGGCGATGTGGATTGCACGATCGGGCTGGGCGTGCCCTCGCCCACATGGGCGCAGGCGGTGGAAACCGCGATTGCTGCGCTGACCGATCTGGGCCAGGGGTCTATTACTTTCTCGGATGCGGATGTGACGCTGGTCGCCGCCGAGGGCACCGCCCAGGGCCTGTTCGACCGCACCGTCGGCGAGCTGGAAAACGCCCTGCCCGAGGTTTTCGCCCTGCACTCGATCCTGCCGGTTCCGGAAAAAACCGATGCGGCCACCGAAGTGCCCGAATTCACCGCCACCCTGTCCCCCGAGGGGCTGGTGCAGCTGCGCGGGCGCCTGAATAACGATCTGACCCGCACCGCCGCCGAAACCTTTGCCAAGGCCCGGTTCGGCAGCGCGCAGATCTACAACGCCGCCCGCCTGGATGACACGCTGCCCAGCAGCTGGAGCCTGCGCACCCTGACCGCGCTGGACGGGCTGTCGCAATTGTCGAACGGCTATGTTTCGGTCACGCCGACGCTGATCACCCTGTCGGGCAAAACCGGCAACACCGACGCCAAAGCCGAAATCGCCCGGCTGTTTTCAGAAAAACTGGGCGAAACGGAACGCTACGCGCTGAAGGTGGACTATGTCGAGGCGCTGGACCCGGTTGCCTCGATTCCGACGCCCGATGAATGCGAGGCCGAGATCGCCGAGATCCTGAAAACCCGCAAAATCAACTTCGAGCCCAGCTCGGACAAGCCCGATGCCGAGGCGGCGGGCATTCTGGATGACATCGCCGAAATCCTGAAGGAATGCGGTGAAATCCGCATGGAAATCGCCGGGCACACCGACAGCCAGGGCCGCGAGGAAATGAACCTTGCGCTTAGTCAGCGCCGCGCGCAGGCCGTGCTGAACGCATTGCGCGCGCGCCGGGTGCTGACCAGCGCCTATATCGCGCAGGGCTATGGCGAAGCCCGCCCCATCGCCGATAACGACACAGCCGAGGGGCGCGACGCCAACCGGCGCATCGAATTCAGCCTGATCCGCCCCGAACCTGTGGCAGAACAGGAAACCACTCTTGAATCTGTCGCCAAATCCGCCGATGAACAGGCCCAGCAAGTCGACCCCGCGGATGCCGCTGCGGAAGGAGGATCAAACGATGAATAGGCTCCAATTTATTATCGCGACGGCGATTGTCCTGTTCATCGCGTTTTGCCTGGGCTGGTTTGCCAATTGGCTGATCCACCGGTTTACCCGCGTGTCCAAATCCGACATGGGCGAGCTGGAAAAGATGGCACAAGAGCTGCACGAGGCCGAGGAAACCCGCGATCAGGCGATCACCTATCTGCAACAGCGCGAGGCCGAGCTGACCAACCAACTGGCCCAGGCCGAGGCAGAACTGACCGCAACCATGGATGGCCTGCGCGAAGCCCGGCACGAGGCCGAGGAACTGCGCGCCTATGTTGAAAAGGTCAACGCACCCAGCTGATCTCGGCGGGCTGCGGGGATCACCAGCGGTTTAGCGCGTCCTCATCGGCGTCTTTCGCGGCCACCCAATCGGCGCCCGTATCGGTGAATTCCTTCTTCCAGAAGGGCGCGCGGGATTTGAGGTAATCCATCAGGAACTCGGCGGCCTCGAACGCGTCCTTTCGGTGACGCGCGGCCGTGGCCACCATCATGATCCGCTCTTGCGCAGTCATCGGCCCATAGCGGTGGATGATCAGCGCATCGCCCAAAGACCAACGAGTGCGCGCGTCGGCCTCGATCTTCTCCAGCGCCTTTTCGGTCATGCCGGGGTAGTGCTCGATAACCATCCGGTCCAGCCTGTCCCCCGGCAGATCGCGCACGATGCCGGTGAAGGTCACCACCGCGCCCATATCGGCCTGGGCATTGGCAAAAGCCTCGGTCTCGGCCCCCAGATCAAAGGCGGCTTCCTGCACGCGGACGGCCATCTCAGCCCCCGGTCATGGGCGGGAAAAACGCCACTTCGCGCACGCCCTCCAGCGGGGCGTCGAATTCGGACAGTTCCTGATCCAGCGCCACCCTGAGCGCGCCAAGATCGGCAAAGGCCGCCGCATAGCGCGGTTCACGCGCGCGCAGCTCGGCCACCAGATCGTTCACCGTGGCCGCGCTGGTCTGCACCGTTTCGCGCGGCAGGCCGATGCGTTCACGCACCCAGGCGAAATACAAGACATCCATCACGCGTCATCCTTTAGAAAGGGCAGCGCCTTGCGGAAATATTCCCAGCCCGTCACCACCGTCAGCACCGCCGCCAGCCAGAGCAAAACCAGCCCCGCATAGCCGCTGTACATCATGCCCTGCATTTTCCAGCGCAGCCCGTGCAGGTCTTCTTCGTGCCCGTCCAGAATATCCGCAACCAGCGCTTCGTCCATGCCGTAGATGGACATGCCCAGATAATGTTCGAACACGCCTTGCAGGAACAAAATCGCGATCGCCACCATCTGAAAGGTCGTCTTCCACTTGGCCAGTTTCGTCACCTTCAGCGTGCCCGCCGTATCGCCCAGGAATTCGCGCAGGCCTGACACGAATACCTCGCGGAACAGGATGAAGGTCGCCGGCAGCACCAGCCAGGGCGACATGGACGAATAGCCCACGATCACCATCAGCGCGATCACCACCATCGCCTTATCGGCAATCGGGTCCAGCATCGCGCCCAGCTTGGTTTCCTGCCCCCATAGCCGCGCCAGATAGCCATCGAACCAATCCGTCGCCGAGGCCCCCATGAACAGCGCCAGCGCCAGCCAATCGGCATAGGGGCGCTGAAAATACAGGAACATCACCGCCACACCGGGGGCGGCCAGCAGACGGATCACCGTCAGGATATTGGGGATAGTCCAGGTCATGTTGCCTAACTACCCGGTTCGCGCGCCGCTGGAAAGCATCCTTTGGACGGGTGCGGAAGGATGCCACGGGGGTGGGCTTTTCCTTGGGAACAGCCCGTTACAGCCCAAGTTTTGACACATAAACAATCTTTAATTGAATCACTTCAATTCGCACACACACCGCCCGCAACGTCGGGCAGATTGAGGCAGAGGCCCTGGCATTGACCTGTTTGGCACCACATATTTTTGACCTGCCCGTCATCGCGACGCTGGTGGTATTCGGCGCCTCCGCGATCTTTGCGGTCTGGGTTCGGCTGAACCACCAGTTTGCCGGCAAGCGCGCCTTCATGGCGGCCGAGCTGGGTATGCTCTGGTGGTTGCTGACCGCCGCGATGGAGCTGTCCAGCGATTCGCTGGGATGCAAGATCTTCTGGAGCCAGGCCGCCTGGCCGGGGATCGTGCTGATGCCCTCGGCCTGGACGATGTTCCTGTTTCACTATGTAATCGGGCATGATGCGACGCTGCCGCGCCTGAGGGCTTTCTCGTTGTGGGTGGGGCCCGGCCTGATCGGGCTGGTGGCGCTCAGCAACGATTTTCACCACTTGCTCTATACCGAAAACACGCGTCTGGCGCAGGTCAATGGCCGGATATCCGGGGTCTATGATCACGGCCCGCTTTTCTATATCGCGGTCTCTTACGTGTATGCGTTCATGCTGGCCAGTGTTGGCATCGCACTGACGGCGATGCGGCGCGCAATGCCCGCGTTGCGCCCGTTCTTTGTGATGACCCTGCTGATCACCCTGGTGCCGATTGTGGCCAATCTGGCCTATATCCTGGGCGGCGTCACCCTGTTCGGCTTTGACCCGACGCCGTTCATGTTCTCATTCGTTCTGATCGCTTTTGGCTGGCTGGTGGTCAACAATCAGATGATGGATATCACCACCATCGCGCGCGATCTGCTGTTCCGCAGCACCGATAGCCCGATCCTGATTTTCGATGACGCGGGCACCCTGTCCGGCATGAACCGCTCGGGGCGTATCCTGCTGCAACGCAAACATCGCAAGATCGGCACGGACCTGCGCCTCCTGCCCAAGATCGGCCCCCTGATTTCCCATGTCGTGCTGAGCGGGCGGCTACCGGGGAACCCTGTCATAACATGGGACGGGCACACTTATGATCCGCGGCTGACCCCCCTGCCCAGCCCGATCAATCCCGATGGCCCCGCGGTGGGCTGGACGCTGGTCTTTATCGACATCAGCCAGCAAAAGGCGCAGGCCGACCTGATGGCCCAGGCCGCCGCAGAGGCCGAAGCCGCCAGCCACGCCAAATCTGATTTTCTGGCCACTGTCAGCCACGAATTGCGCACACCGCTGACCTCGATTCAGGGGGCGCTGGATATCGTTCAGATGACGGCAGAGGATAAACTGCCCGAGCAAACCGCGCAGCTGATCTCGATCGCGGCGAATAACACACGGCGCCTGAAAATCCTGATCGACGATCTGCTGGACCTGCAAAAAATGGAACAGGGCCTGATGGAATTCCAGATGGAGCCGCTGGATCTGGTCCCCCTGATCCAAGAGGCCATCACCGCAAATCAGGGCTATCTGGACGGCTACGGAGTCGCCGCCCGCGCCGAGCTGCCCAAAGGCCCCTGCCGGATCACCGGCGATCAGAAACGCCTGATGCAGGTGATGGCCAATCTGATGTCCAACGCGGCCAAATTCTCGGATAATGGCAAAACCGTGGATATCGCGCTGCGGCAAGATCAGGATCATGTGGCGATCATGGTCAAGGATCACGGCATCGGCATTCCGCCCGGCAGCGAAGAAAAGGTTTTTGGGCGTTTCAGCCAGGTGGATTCCGCAGCCACACGCGCGCGCGGCGGATCGGGGCTGGGGTTGAACATCACCCAGGAAATTCTGGAAGCCCACAAAGGCACGATTCGCTACGAAAGCACCCTGGGACAGGGCACCACCTTTATCGTTTCCCTGCCTGCGGCCTGATCAGCCCTTTTCGTGGAAAAACCCATAGATCGTTTCGGCCAGCGCGCCTGAAATTCCTTCGACCGCTTTCAGATCCGCCAGATTGGCGCGGCTGACCGCCTTGGCCGAGCCGAAATGCGCCAGCAGCGCCTTTTTGCGCGCCGCGCCCACGCCCGGCACCTCGTCCAGCGGCGTGGCGGACACCGCCTTGGCCCGCTTCGCCCGATGCGTACCAATGGCGAACCTGTGCGCCTCGTCCCGCAGACGCTGCACAAAATAGAGCACCGGATCGTTCATCCTGAGCGCAAAGGGCCGCGTGCCGGGGCGGTGGAATTCTTCCTTACCGTGATCACGATCCACGCCCTTGGCGACGCCGACCATGGGAATATCCTCGACCCCGAAATCCTGCATGATCTGCAAAACCGCACTGACCTGCCCGGCCCCGCCATCAATCAGCAGCAGATCCGGCCACAGCCCCTTGTCCCGGTCCGGATCGTCCTTGAGCAGGCGTTTGAAGCGCCGCGTCAGCACCTCTTTCATCATACCGAAATCGTCGCCCGGCGTCAGATCCTGGCCGCGGATGTTATACTTGCGATACTGGTTCTTCATGAACCCGCCCGGCCCCGCCACGATCATCGCGCCCACCGCATGAGCGCCCTGAATATGCGAGTTGTCATAGACCTCGACCCGCTGCGGAGGCCCGTCCAGACCGAAGGCCTCGGCCAGTCCTTTCAGCAGCTTGGCCTGAGCCGCCGATTCCGACATCTTCCGCCCCAGGCTTTCGCGGGCATTTCGGGCGGCACCGGCGACCAGCTCGGCCTTTTCGCCCCGTTGCGGCACCAGCAGTTCCACCCTGCGGCCCCGCTTTTGTGTCAGGGCCTGCTCCATCAGGTCCGCGTTTTCGATCGGGTGGGACAGGATCACCTGTTTGGGCGGCTCCTTGGTGTCATAGAACTGGCCCAGAAAGGCCTCCAGCACCTCGGCCGCTTCGATTTCGGCGCCGACACGCGGGTAAAAATCGCGGTTCCCCCAGTTCTGACCGGCCCGGATGAAAAACACCTGAACGCAGGCCTGCCCGGTCTCCAGATGCAGCGCGATGATGTCTGCCTCGGATACGGTGTGCGGGTTGATCCCCTGCGCGGTCTGCACCTGAGTCAGCGCCCGAATCCGATCACGCAGGGCGGCGGCGCGTTCAAACTCCATCGCCTCCGAGGCCTCGGCCATCTGCGCGGCCAGGGCCTCTTGGATCTCGGTGGAGCGCCCCGACAGAAACCGCCGCGCATCCTGAACCGAAGCGGCGTAATCCTGGGGGCTGATTTTCCCCACGCACGGCCCCGAGCACCGCTTGATCTGATATTGCAGACAGGGCCGCGTGCGGGTTTCAAACTGCGAATCCGGACAGTCGCGCAACAAAAACACCCTTTGCAACTGGCTCAGCGTGCGATTCACCGCCCCCGCGCTGGCAAAGGGGCCATAATAGGCGCCTTTTTCCTTTTTCGCGCCGCGGTGCTTCTTGATCTGGGGATAAGGATGCCCCGTCGTCACCAGAATATTCGGAAAGGATTTGTCGTCGCGCAGCAGCACGTTATAGCGCGGCTTCAACTGCTTGATCAGGTTCTGCTCCAGCAGCAGCGCCTCGGTTTCCGTTTTCGTGGTCAGAAACATCATCGAGACCGTTTCGCGGATCATCCGGGCGATCCGTTCGGAATGCCCCGAGACCCGCGCATAGTTCGACACCCGCGCCCGCAGGTTGCGCGCCTTGCCCACGTAAAGCACCCGCGCCTGGCCATCCAGCATCCGGTACACCCCCGGCGAGCTGTCCAGCGTTTTCAGATACGACTGGATCAGAGCATGGCCCGTCAGCGGCGTTTCGTGCGAATCTTTGGAGGCGTCCTGGTCAGTCATGGGGCAATTGTTCTGATTCTCGCGCGGGCTGCAATCTTTGCCCCTCCAGAGCAAGTGAGAAAGAACCCACTGAAACTGTGGATAACTCTGAAGATAACTTGTAGGTATCCGCGATTTTTCCTTGTTTCCCGCCAGTTTCGGCGATTTGCACAAAAATTAGGCAGATGTATAACCTGCTGTAAAGTATGAATAATTTTTTGAACGCTCAGCAAAACATTGAAATCATTAGGCTTTTTGTAACGCTTTCGTAACGTCCGCGTGAACGGTGCACAACTCTCGAAAGGAGAGGCGGGGGAATGCTACTCGACGCCCAGAATGTCGGGGGTTTTCCACCCAAGGTGCTGGCCGCCATCCACGCAGATCACCTGCCCCGTGACCGCCGGGGAATCCAGAAAAAACCCAAGCGCCGCAGTGATATCGTCCGGGTTTGCGCCGCGCTGCAAGACCGTGTTCTGGCGCTGTTTCTGGAAATGTTCAGCCGTCTGCCGACCGCCTTGCAAGGTCGGCCCCGGCCCGATCCCATTCACCCGCACGCGCGGTGCCAGCCCCTGCGCGGCGGTCTGGGTAAAGGCCCACAGCCCCATTTTAGCCAGCGTGTAGGTCATGAATTCGGGCGTCAGTTTGTGGATGCGCTGATCTAGCATATTGATCACCAACCCCTGCGCCACGGGTTCATTGGCGGCATCCAGGGCGGGCTCGGGGATATGCTGCGCCATGGCCTGAGTCAGCACGAAAGGCGCGCGCAGATTGGATTCGAAATGCCTGTCCCAACTGGTGCGGCTGGCGGTCTCCAGCCGGTCATATTCAAAGATCGAGGCATTGTTGATCAGACAGGTCACAGGCTGGCCGAAATGCGCGGCGACAACCGGCAAAAGCGCATGAACCTGCGCCTCGTCCAGCAGATCCGCATGGAACGCGTGGGCCCGGCGGCCCATCGCCTGAATGACCGCGACAGTATCCTGCGCGGCCTCTTCGGAACTGGCGTAATGCACCGCGACATCCCAGCCGCGTTTTGCCAGATACTCGGACATGGCGCGGCCCAGACGTTTCGCGCCGCCGGTCACTAAGGCAAGAGGCATCCGCTTTCCTTCAATGTCAGATCAACACCACAATTACATAGGCCAGATACAGCCCGGTCAAGATCACCCCCCAGGCCCGCGTGATATCGCGCTTCATGAACACGAAGGGGAACAGCAGCACCGACGCGCCCAGCATCACCCACAAATCGAACCTGAGGAATGCAGGATCCACGGGGATCGGCGCCACAAGCGAGGCAATCCCGATGATCGCCAGCAGATTAAACATGTTCGACCCGATCACATTCCCCAGCGCCACATCCGCCTGCCGGCGCAGCGCCGCCATCACGGTTGTCGCCAGCTCGGGCAAGGACGTGCCAAGAGCAACAAGCGTCAGCCCAATAACGGTTTCGCTGACACCAAAAGAGCGGGCGATATTCACAGCGCCCTCCAGCAGCAGCTGCGCCCCCAGTGGCAGGCCGATCAGACCCAGCGCCAGGAACATGCAGATTTTCCACCAGGGCATGTCGGGATCGGCGCCCTCGGGCTCTTCCAGCTCGGCATCCTGCCCCGCTGCCCGGTGCGCGCGCGCATCACGGACCGCATCCAGCAGCACCAGGGCCAACGCGGCCAGCAGGATCAGGCCGGTGGCAATGTTGAACTCTCCCAGAAAGGCCAGACCGATAAACAGGACCGAACCGGCCAGCATCATCACATAGCTTTTGCGGGATTCGCAGGCGCCGGTGTGCATGGTTGCCAGCAGCGCAGGCACCCCCAGCACCAGCAGGATATTCGCCGTGTTCGACCCCACCACATTGCCCAGGGCAATGCCCGGCACGCCCTCCAGCCCCGCAGTGATCGAGATCAGCAACTCCGGCGCCGAGGTGCCGAAGGCCACGATCGTCAGGCTGACGATCAGCGCGGGAATACCCACACGCAAGCTGAGGTTCACAGCCCCTTTGACCAGCGCATCCCCCGCCAGAAGAAGGATCACAAGCCCCACAGCAGCAAACAGCCAGTCCATGTCTTAGCGCACTCCCTTGCGGCAGGGGCACGGGCCCTTGCCGATCTTGAACCGGCCGCAATCGGGGCAGCGGGCGGATTGTAGTTTCTTTTGACCGGGAAAGCGCATCTTTCCAAAAATGGCAAGCACCGCCATGCCGATCAGAAAAAAAGAGATGATCTTGAAAATCACGTCAGAGGCCAAAACGCGCATAGGCCGCGCGCTCCTCGATCCCGGCCAGGGCATCCTGGGTCAGCTGCGCGCCGAAGCGTTGCAAAAGCCCGCGTTTGCGGCCGTAGCGCAGGAATTTGACCTTCTCGCCATATAGCTCTTTCAGCTTGGGTTCGACATGGGCCAGCCCGTCGATCAGCCCCAGCGCCTGCGCCTTTTCGCCCAGCCAGACGCGGCCGGTAAACAGGTCAGGGTTATCGCTCAGCCGGTCCGCGCGGCGGGTCCGCACGTAGGTTTCAAACCCTTTGTGCATGTCGCCCAGGATTTCCTTCATGCGGTCCACGTCCTCGGGGGTTTCGGGCTTGAACGGGTCCAGCATGGATTTGGATTTCACCGAGGTATAGACCCGCCGTTCGATCCCGTGTCTGGCGATGAATTCATGCGCGCCAAAGCCCGATGAAATCACCCCAATGGATCCGACAATCGAGCCATAATCCGCCCAGATCTGATCCGCTGCGGCGGCCAGCCAATACCCGCCCGAGGCGGCAACGTCCTCGATAAACGCATGAACGGGGATGTCTTTTTCCTCGGACAGACGGCGGATTCGGGCGGCAATCAGCGCCGATTGCACGGGCGAGCCACCGGGCGAGTTGATGATCAGCGCAACGGCCTGGGGTTTCCCTTTGCGAAAGGCCCGCTCGATCACGGGGGCCAGGACGGCATCATTGAGCGGCGCGCGCCCCGTGCCGATCACACCAGACAAACGCAGCACCGCCACGCGCGGCGGCGACTTCAGAAAAGGAATGAAACGCTTCATAAAGGCCCATTTAGAATGCTCGGGCGTCACAAACAAGGCACGCAGCGGCAAACTGCCCCCGGCCCGCCCCAGAATTTTCGGTTCCGTCACGCAATCCGGGAAAAGCGTGGCTTATTTGCCGCGCAGTTTGCGAAACCAGCCTTTGGGTTTCTCGTCATCGGCGGCAGGCACGTCCGTGTCCTCGGCCCCCTCCAGCGCCTCTTGGAAACGCTCAAAGAACTGGTCGGCCATCTTCTTGGCGAAACTGTCGATCAGGCGGCTGCCCAGTTGCGCCAGCTTGCCGCCGACCTTGGCCTCTACCGCATAGGTCAGGCGCGTGGCCCCCTCATCGACATCCGCCAGCGTCACCCGAGCACCGCCCCTGGCAAAGCCAGCCGCGCCGCCTTTGCCCTCTCCCGAGAGGGTCAGGCTTTCGCCCTGGATCATATCGGACAGGGTGACCGTGCCTTTGAATGTCGCCTTCACCGGGCCGACTTTCTGCACCACCGTGGCTGCGAACCCCTCCTCGGGCGAGCCCGTGACCTCTTGTGCGCCGGATACGCATTCTTTCAGAACTTCGGGGCTGAGCAATGCGGCCCAAACCGTGTCGCGATCCGCCCGGATCACCCGTTCGTCATTCATTTCCATGGCTGTTTCCTCGCTCTCCTGTCCGGGCAGGCTAGCGCAGGTTCCAACGAAGCGAAAGCCGCGGCCTGCTTCTGGGCCGTTCTTGGGCCGCACCCATCCGCGCGGGCGCCGCATCCTCCGGAAAGCGTCCAGCCCCTTTGTGGGAAATCTTCTGCCGTGTTGAATGCCCCCGCCGGGTGGCCCGGCGCGGACAATCGGTCAGTCCACCGAAACACCCAGCGTGCCTGCGGCCTTCTGGTTCACCTCAAGATGATGGTAGAACGCCGGCAGGACGGCCTGGAAATGCGCCCGCAGACGGGGATCCTCGGCCTCGGGGATCAGCAGGCCTTCGACCGCCTGAATCGCGGCGGTGTGAAAGGCGATCTCGTGCCGCAGATAGGCCGCATCGAAGGCCGCGCCCTCCAGCCCGCGCAACTGCATGATCACGGTGTCATGATCCTGCGCGGCCTCAATCCGGGCGGGGGGCAGAACGGGCTGAACCCCCATCTCACTGGCCAGTTGATGGATCGCCTGACGCACCCCCGAATGATCGCCCGACACCATGCTGCCAATCGCGCGCACATCGTCCGAATGGCCTTTGAGCTCGCCCAGCAAGGCCGTCTCGATATCGAAGCTATTCACCTGACTGTAGATGCCAATAATCTGCGCATCGCTAAGCATTTCCCCCGCATAGACAGGGGCGGCCAAGGCAAGCGCCACCACTGAACCCAAGAATTTCCGTTTCATTTCAGTCTCCTGATACGTTTTGAATGACAGCATCCTGGGCCGCGCGCCAGAAAAAGAGAAATCATATGAAAAAATATGATTGATAGATAAGTTGAATGAATTAAGCTTGCGCCATGAAGCTCAGACAGATTCAGTTCGTCTGCGCGATTGCGCGCACCCGGTCCTTCAGCCAGGCGGCTGCAGAGTGCAACGCGACCCAGCCAACCCTGTCCAATGCCGTGGCTCAGCTTGAATCCCAACTGAACGGCAAACTGTTCACCCGCACCACACGCCAGGTGGATCTGACCCCCTTTGGCCGCCATATGCTGCCCTATCTACAGGCCATCCTGACCGCGCAATCCGAAGCCGCCAGTGCCGCGCAGAGCTTTCATAACCCGCAGCAAAAACTGCTGCGTATCGGGATTTCTCCGCTTGTGGACATGCGTATGGTCACCGCTGTGACCCAACCGTTTCAGCGCCTGCACGGCCCGCTGGACATCTTCTACAAGGAATGCCTGCTGGACGATCTGTCCGAGCGTATCGCAAATGGCGCGATTGATCTGGCGGTCCTGCCCGAACGCGTCGTGCCCGACATGCTGGAGCGCCAAAGCTTCTACAGCGATCCGCTGGTCTATCTGCCACAGCACGGCAGCGCGCTACCCGCGCCCCTGCGGCTGGCGGACATCCCCCAAACCCCGGTGATCCTGACGGGCGGAGGCTGCGGGCTGAATGCCTCGCTTCAGGCCCTGTTCAAGGACGATGGCGCGGCGCTGCCCGTGTATCCGGGCTATGCGATCAGCTATCCGGTTATTCAGGAATGGACGTGGCTGGGGCTGGGGGCCGGCATTCTGCCCCGCGCCAAGATCGGCGACGCCTCTGGCCCGGTCAGCCAGCTGCTCTGCAACTCCGGCCAGCCTGCGCAGTTCGATTTCGTCTGGTGCTGGCGACGCGAGGCCCGCGAAATCGCGCATATCGCCAGTTTTCTAGAGCATCTGCGCCATCGCGGGCCCAAGCTGGTGCAGGGGCTGGACCGGCCCGTCGCGGTCTGATTACAGCCCGCGCGCGATCACCAGGCGCTGCACCTCGCTGGTGCCTTCGTAGATCTGACAGACGCGCACATCGCGGTAGATCCGCTCGACCGGGTAATCGGCCAGATAGCCATAGCCCCCGTGAATCTGAATCGCGTCCGAGCAGACCTTCTCGGCCATTTCCGAGGCAAACAGCTTGGCCATCGAGGCCTCGGTCAGGCAGGGTTTGCCCGCCTGGCGCAGCTGCGCCGCGTGCAGCACCATATGGCGCGCGGCCTCGATCTGGGTGGCCATGTCGGCCAGTTTGAACCCCACCGCCTGATGCGAAATAATCGGTTTGCCAAAGGTGATGCGTTCATGCGCATAGTCCCGCGCGGCCTGATAGGCGGCCCGCGCCATGCCCACCGCCTGCGCGGCGATACCGATCCGTCCGCCCTCCAGATTGGCCAGCGCGATCCTATAGCCTTCGCCCTCGGCGCCCAGCCGGTTTTCCACCGGAATACGCATATTGCTGAACGCCAGCGCGCAGGTATCCGAGCTGTGCTGCCCCAGTTTATGCTCGACCGAGACCACCTCGTAGCCCGGCGTATCGGTGGGCACGATAAAGGCGGAAATGCCCTTTTTGCCCGCCTCCGGATCGGTGACGGCGAACACGATCACCACGTCGCCGTTCTTGCCCGAGGTGATGAATTGTTTCGCCCCATCAATCACATAGTGATCGCCATCCCGCCGCGCGCGGGTTTTCAGCCCCGACGCATCCGAGCCCGCCTGCGGCTCGGTCAGGGCAAAGCCGCCCACCCATTCGCCCGCAGCCATTTTCGGCAGGAATCGCCTCTTCTGATCGTCGGTGCCGTACTTCAGGATCGGCACGCACCCAACCGAGCTGTGCACCGACAAAATGGTCGAGCAGGCCCCGTCGGCAGCGGCGATTTCCTCAAGCGCCAGCGCGTAGGGCACCATGCCCATGTCCGAGCCGCCGAATTCCTCGGGCACCAGCATCCCCATGAAACCCAGCTGCCCCATCTGCGCCAGTTCGGCGCGCGGAAAGGCGTGATCGCGGTCGCGCTGCGCCGCCCCCGGTGCCAGCTGTTCCTGAGCAAAGGCCCGCACCCCATCGCGGATCATTTCGGTGGTTTCGTCCAGCAGCATCACGCGATCCTTTCCAGGCCGATGGCCGTGGCCTCGCCCCCGCCGATACACAACGAGGCCACGCCGCGTTTCAGATCGTATTTTTGCAAAGCGGCCAGCAGCGTCACCATCACCCGCGCCCCCGAGGCACCAATCGGATGGCCAAGGGCACAGGCCCCGCCGTGCACGTTCACCTTGTCATGCGGCAGGTCCAGCTCTTTCATCGCGGCCATGGCGACCACGGCGAAGGCCTCGTTGATCTCGAACAGATCCACATCCCCCAGGGCCCAGCCGGTTTTGTCTGACAGTTTCTGCATCGCGCCAATCGGCGCCGTCGGGAACAGGTTCGGCGCATGAGCATGGGTGGTGTGCCCGACGATGCGCGCCAGCGGGGTCAGGCCGCGCCGCTCGGCCTCGGACTGGCGCATCAGCACCAGAGCCGCCGCCCCATCCGAGATCGAGGACGCGTTCGCCGCCGTCACCGTGCCGTCCTTGCGAAAGGCCGGTTTCAGCATCGGGATCTTGTCCAGACGCGCCTTGCCCGGCTGCTCGTCGATGCTGACCGTCACGTCGCCCTTGCGGGTTTTCAGCGTCACGGGGCTGACCTCGGCGGAGAAACTGCCGTCCTCGATCGCCTTTTGCGCGCGGGTCAAAGAGGTGATGGCGAAACTGTCCTGCTCTTCGCGGGTGAACTGATAGGACTGGGCGCAATCCTCGGCAAAGGTGCCCATCAGGCGGCCCTTGTCATAGGCGTCCTCCAGCCCGTCCAGAAACATGTGATCCATCACCTGCTGATGCCCGATCCGCGCGCCATCTCGCATTTTCGGCAGCAAATACGGGGCGTTGGTCATGCTTTCCATGCCGCCCGCCACCATCACATCGGCGCTGCCCGCCCGCAGCAGATCATGCGCGAACATCGCCGCCTTCATCCCCGAGCCGCACATCTTATTCACCGTGGTGGCCCCCGCAGACAGGGGCAGCCCGCCCTTCAGGGCCGCCTGCCGCGCGGGGGCCTGGCCCTGGCCGGCTGGCAGAACGCAGCCCATCACCACCTCCTGAACATCCTCGGGCGACAGCCCCGCGCCGGACACAGCGGCCGAAATCGCCGCCCCCCCCAGAACCGAGGCCTCGACCCCTGCGAAATCCCCCTGGAACCCGCCCATCGGGGTGCGCGCCGCCCCCACAATCACGATTGGATCTGTCATGTCATTCTTCCTTATCTGCGATTATCTGGCCGCCATGCGCAGCGCGCCGTCCAGCCGGATTACCTCGCCGTTCAGCATCCGGTTTTCGAAAATGTGCCGCACCATACTGGCATATTCCGCCGGATCGCCCAAACGCGACGGGAACGGCACCGAGGCCCCCAGCGCGTCCTGCACCTCGGCTGGCATTCCGGCCATCATCGGTGTGGCGAAAATCCCCGGCGCGATGGTCACCACACGAATGCCCGAGCGCGCCAGCTCACGCGCGGCAGGCAGCGTCAACGAGGCCACCCCACCCTTCGAGGCCGCATAGGCCGCCTGTCCGATCTGCCCGTCATAGGCCGCAATCGAGGCCGTGTTCACAATCACCCCGCGCTCTTTGCCCACGTCGGGCTCTTGCTGGGCGATTGCCTCGGCTGCCAGGCGCAACATGTTGAAACTGCCCACCAAATTGATCGAAACCGTCCGCGCGAACGTGTCCAGATCATGCGCGCCCTTGCGCCCCACGATCTTTTCCCCCGGCGCAATCCCGGCGCAATTGACCAGCCCGTCCAGCCGCCCGAACCCATCCAGAGCCGCCGCAACCGCCGCGCGCCCGTCTTCGTCCCTGGTGACATCGGTTTTGACGAATTTCGCCGCCGTGCCCAGCTGTTCTTGCATCGCTGCGCCCGCCAATGCGTTGATGTCCGCCAGCACCACGCGGCCGCCCGCCCCGGTGACCATCTCGGCCACCGCTGCGCCCAAGCCCGATCCCGCGCCGGTGATCAGGATCACCTTTCCTTCGATTTTCATGCAAATCCTCCATCCCTTTGGCGCCAGATTAGCCGCAACTGAGTGGCAAACAATGACGCATATGATCTTGATTACTGATCGAAAATGCCAGTACATGTACCCCATGTCCGCCACCCAGATCTCTGCCGTCTTTGTCGAGGATGCCCTGCATTGCCTGCGGCAGGCGGGGCGCGATCCGGGCCCCATTCTGCGCGGGCTACGCCTGAGCGATCCGGTACAAACCCCCGTGTCAAACCTGCTGTACGGTCAGCTTTGGTGGCAGATTGCCCAGGATATGCAGGATGAGTTTTTCGGCCTGGCCGCCCGCCCCATGCGCCCTGGCAGTTTTGCTCTGATGTGCCATGCGGTGCTGCACACCCGAACCCTGAAACAGGCCCTGCACCGGGCGCTTAGCTTTCTGAACGTGGTGCTGGACGATCCGCGCGGCAGCCTGCACATCCGTGAGGGCGAGGCCCGGATCTCGCTGTCCGCCCAGGTGCCCCGAACCGCTTTTGCCTATCGGACCTACTGGCTGCTGCTGATGGGGGTCACCTGTTGGCTGGTCGGGCGGCGTATTCCCCTGCGCGGGCTGGAATTTGCCTGTCCGGCCCCAGCGCACCGGCACGAATACCTGCATTTCTTTGGCGCGCCTGTCCGGTTCGATGCCCCCGAAACCATGCTGCGTTTCGACGCCGCACATCTAAGCCTGCCCGTCATTCGGAACGATCCGGCGCTGCGGACCTTTCTAAGCGAGGCACCGGCGAATATTCTGGTCCGGTTCCGTCACGATCAAAGCTGGGCCATCCGCGTGCGCAAGCATCTGTCGGACCGCCCCCCCGCCGAATGGCCCGATTTCGAGACGCTGGCCGGGCGGCTGAAACTGTCTCCGGCCACGCTGCGCAGACAACTTAGGGCCGACGGGCAGAGCTATCTGGCCATCAAGGACGATCTGCGCCTGGCCCGCGCGCAAAAACTGCTGGCCGAGCCGGGGCATAGCGTGGCCGACATCGCCAGCCAGCTGGGCTATAGCGAGCCCAGTGCCTTTTTCCGCGCCTATCGCAAATGGACCGGGCGCAGCCCCCGCGCAGACAGCTAAGCGCGCCGCGACTGCGTGGAAACCGTCGTTTTCGGGCCCTTGCCCGTGGCGCCATGTTGGCTAGTCTGCCTCCAGACAATCCAAAAGGACGCGTTTCATGACTCTGCCCTTTTCGCGCGATGGTCTGGCCCGGATACGCGAGATCGCGCCGGGGCTGGGGCTGTCGGTGATCATCTGCCTGGCCGCGCTGTCGCTGAGCCAGCGGTATGGCGCGCCGGTCATGCCTTTTGCGCTGCTGCTTGGGATCGCCATGTCCTTTCTGGCGCAGGATCCGCGCATTCGTCCGGGGCTGGAGTTCACAGCCGCCTCTTTGCTGAAGATCGGCGTGGCGCTGCTGGGCCTGTCGATCACCGCCACAACCTTTACCCAATTGGGCCTGTGGGCGGTGCTAAGCGTGATCGGCCTGCTGGGTGCCACCATGGGGGTGGGCATCGCGATCGGGCGGCGCGCGGGCTGGCCCCTGCCTGTTGCCACCGTCGCGGCGGGGGCCGTGTCGATCTGCGGGGCCTCGGCGGCGCTGGCCATTTCATCGCTGCTGCCGGGCATGAAAGAGCACCGCAGCCAGACCATGACAATCGTGCTGACCGCCACGGCCTTTTCCACGCTGGGCATGGTCGCCTATCCCGTACTGCTAGAGACCATGGGCTTTGACGCCGCACAGGAGGGTTTCGTTCTGGGGGCCAGCATCCATGACGTCGCGCAGGTTGTCGGCGCGGGCTATTCGGTATCCGACGAGGTGGGCGAGATCGCGGTCCTGACCAAAATGATCCGCGTGGCCATGCTGCCTGTCGTGTTGCTGACGCTTTCCGTGATGCTGGCCCGGCGCAGCGCCACCAAAGGCGCGATCCGCCTGCCCTGGTTTGTCGTGGTCTTTATCGCTCTGGCCATTCTGGCCAGCCTGGTGCCTGTGCCCGATTGGCTGACGGCGGGCGCATCCCACGGCGCGCGCAGCATTTTTTATGTCTCGATTGCGGCCATCGGGCTTTTGTCCAATGTCCAAGAGATTTTCCGCACCGGCCACACCGCCTTGCGCGTTTTGGGGCTGACAACGCTGTTTTTGCTGCTGGCCGCGATGGGGCTGGCCGCGCTTCTGGCTTAGGGGGCAGAAACACCTTGTTCGGGCCTGGGGCCTCTCTTATCAATGCCATAGCACGCCCGCAGCCCCCAAAGGACTTTGCCCCTGATGCCGCAGATTTCCTCGATTTTCGTCAGCAATAACGGGCTGGCAGATCATATCGGCAAGGCGCAGGTCATGCCCTATCTGTCCGGGTTGATCGGCAACGGAGTCGCCGTCTCGGCCCTGACCGTGGAAAACCGCCAGAACTGGCAAGACCCGGCACAGGTACAGGGCATTCGAAACAGCGGCATCGCCCATCGCCCCATCTGGCGCAAGACCGGCCCCTGGGCGCGGCTGGACCGGCTGGCCATGCCGTTTCGCCTGTCCAATCGGCTGGACCGGATGATCCGGCGCGACCGTCCCAGCCTGCTGCATTGCCGCAGCTACATGCCCCTGCCCGCGATTCTGGCGGCGGCGCGGCGTCACGGGCTGCCATGGATTTTCGACATGCGCGGGTTCTGGATCGACCAGCGGATCGAGGGCGGGTTCTGGGATCCTGCCTCTCCCAAGGGCCGCGCGCTGATCGGGCGGTTTCGCAAATTAGAGAGCATGGCCTTTCAGCGCGCTGCCGCCATCGTTGTGCTTACCCAGGATGCGCAGGCCGTGGTGCAATCCCACCCCGATTATCGCGGGGCGCCCGTGCATGTGATCCCGTGCAGCGTTGATCAGAGCCATTTCCGCCATGACCCGGCCCTGCGCGCCGCCACACGCCAGCATCTGGGCATTGCGCCGGCAGAAACGGTGGTTAGCTATCTGGGCTCGGCCAGCGGGCTCTATCGGATGGATCTGGTCTATCGGTTCTATGCTGCGCTGCGCGCGCGCAAAGGCCCCTGCCGGATGCTGTTCATCGGCAATCACACAGCGGCCCAGCATATTGCCGCCGCCCGCGACATCGGCATTTCCCTGTCCGAAGACGAGCTGATCTGCACCCGCGTACCGCACGATCAGGTGCCCGCCCTGCTGAATGCCGCCGATATGGGGCTGTCTTTTATCGTCAGCACACGCTCCAGCCTGGGGGTGTCGGCCACCAAGGTAGGCGAGTATCTGGCCTGCGGGCTGCCCGTTGTGTCGAATTTTGGGATCGGCGATATCGAGCGTATCGTGACCGATGGCCAGAACGGCGCCGTTCTGCGCAGAGAAACAGACGCAGATATAGCCGCCTGCGCCGATCTGATGGCCGGCGATCTGCTAAGCCGCGATCAGATCAAGGCCGGCTCGGCCCGGACGTTTTCGCTGGAACGCGCAACGCGCAACTATTTCGACATCTACAAGGCCCTGGCAACATGAGCGCGCGGCTGCTGGCCGTCGATGTGTGCGGCACGCTGTATCCCGATAACACGACCGCCGGGTTCGTGCGGTTTCATGCGGCGCGCACGGGGCACCGACCCTGGCGGTTTCGCCTGCTGGAAGCGTTGCGCCAATCCCCGTTCAGAATGGCCGTGATCGCCCTGGGCAAGGCGCTGCGCCGCGATCTGTTCCGCCAGGGCTATATCCGTTGCCTGAAGGGGCAGCCCCGCCCCGCGCTGTCCCAAAGCGCGCAGGCCTATGCCGCCCATCTGGAAGCGACCCGCCAGATCGCGCAAACGCACGCACGGCTGGCCCGGATGCAGGCCCAGGGCTGGCAGGTAATGTTGGCCTCGAACAGTCTGGATGTGGTGATCTCTGCCATCGCCCAGGCGAAATCCCTGCCCTGGGTCGCTTCGGCGCTGGCCTTTGACGGGGACATCTGCACGGGCCGCCTGACCACCGATCTGAAGGGCCACAAACTGCGCGCCGTTCAGGCTGTCTGCTCTTTCGATGCGTTGGCCGTGATGACCGATAACAAAAGCGACACTGACCTGATCCGGGCCGCCGATCTGGCCATTTTGGTCGCGCCTCGACACCCCAAACCCTGGATGGAGGCCTATCCCGATGCCGAAACCCTTTATTACTGAGCGCAACCACGCCATCCTGCTGGTGCCGTTCCTGTATGCCTATTTTTCACGGATGAAGGGGCTGCGCGGGTTCGGATTCAACGCGCTGACACTGTGGGCGCCGGGGCTGATCCTGACGGCGGGGCTGACCGAGGCCTCCTTGGGGCTGATCCTGACGCTGTATTTCACCGGCTATCTGGCGTTCATTTCCGTATATGAGCTGGGCTATCTGATGAATGACACCTGGGGGCTGCGCCATGACAGCACCCCGCGCCGCCGGATCCAGGTGGACTATCCCAAACCTTTCTATCCCGCCTTTGTGCTGGTCCGGCTGGGGACGGTTCTGACGATGGGCTATGTGCTGGGGCTGCTGGGAATGCCGGCCTTCTGGGGGGTGCTGGCGCTGCTGGGGGCGGCCATTCTGGCGCATAACCTGCTGACCCGCGAAGAGTTCAAAATGATGACCTTTTTCCAGATGTCCCTGCTGCGGTTCTCCACCCCGGTGTTCTTTGCTACCGCGCTGACCGATGCGGTATGGGTGATGGCGGTGGGGGCGCTGCTCTTTGTGTTTCCGCGGCTGCTGACCTATCAGGACAGCAAGGCCCGCCTAACCATCCCTGAACGCAAACTTTCGGATTTCGCCCTGTGGAACACGCTGCTGGCGGGGCCGGCGATCGGGGTGATTTACCTGATCAGCGATCAGCCCGCCGTGCTGGTGACCTGGGTCTATTACCTGATTTTCACCGCGGCGCTGCGGGTTGCGCGGCAGCGCTTTGGCAAGGCGCTGTCCTGACGTCGCGAAAGGAGGCTTCAGGCTGGCAGGGCCGGGCCTGCCTCTTCTTTCAGGCCGGTGCCTGTCAGGCCCAGTTTCAATGCCTCGCGCGTCAGCCAGGCGATCTTGTGCGCGGCCTCGCCATAGCTGAGCCCGCCCTGCCCGTGGATATTTGACAGACAATTGCGATCACTGTCCTTGCGGCCCGGCATCGGCGCATAGGTCAGATAGGCCCCCAGGCTGTCGGCCACGGTCAGCCCCGGACGCTCGCCCACCAGAAGGATGCTCAGACGCGCGTCAAGGGCGGCGCCGATCTGATCCCCGATGGCCACACGCGCCTGGGTGGCGATGACGATGGGGCCGATCTGTATCTTGGGCATAGCCCGGACCGAGGCCCGCACCACCGGCACAGCATGGGCCTGCACCGCATCCGCCGAGAGCCCATCCGCGATGACAAACACCACATCGGGCTTTTCATAGCCGCGCAGCTTATCCTGACTGTCTGCGGACAACATGCGGCCCAGATCCGGGCGGCGCAGATAGGTGGCCCGGTCCGGTGCGGCACTGGTCAGCTGGATCACCGGATGCGGGGCCAGCTCCTGCGCCAGGGCCACCGGATCCACCGCCCGGTGCACCGCATCGCGCGCGCGGGCATGGGCGAATTGAAACGCCAGATTGGTGCCCGTCTGCAATCCCGCCCCGCTGCGCCCCAGCCCGATCCGCGCAGGGGTGGCCGCGCGCAGCCGCGCCCAGGGGTCTTTTTGAGGCAGATCGCTCATGCCAGCCCCTCCAGCAGGTGCAGCGCGCCGCTCCCCGAGCCCAACCGGCCATTTTCATCCACCAGACCGGCCGCTTGCAGCCAGGCTTCGAATTCCGGCGCGGCGCGCAGCCCGAAACTGTTGCGCAGATAGGCAATGTCATGAAAGGACAGGCTTTGATAATTCAGCATGATGTCATCGGCCCCCGGCACGGCAATCAGGAAATGGGCGCGCGCATCGGCCAGCAGGGTCATCAGCACATCCATATCGTTCTGATCGGCCTCGGCGTGGTTGGTATAGCACACGTCACAGCCCATCGGCAGGCCCATCAGCTTACCGCAGAAATGATCCTCCAGCCCCGCGCGGATGATCTCTTTGCCATCATAGAGGTATTCCGGCCCGATAAAGCCCACCACCGTGTTCACGATCAGCGGATCCACCGCCCGGCAGACCGCATAGGCGCGCGCCTCCAGCGTTTGCTGATCCACCCCGTGATGCGCATTGGCCGACAGGGCCGAGCCCTGCCCCGTTTCCAGATACATCACATTATTGCCCACGGTGCCGCGGTTCAGGCTCAGCGCGGCGGCGCGCGCCTCTTGCAGCATGGACAGGGTGACGCCGAATCCCTCGTTCGCGGCCTGCGTACCGGCCACCGATTGAAACACCAGATCAACGGGGGCGCCGCGCTCGATCATCTGCAAACTGTTGGTCACATGGGTCAGAACGCAGGTCTGGGTGGGGATGTCATAGCGGGTGCGCAGCTCCTCTAACATATCCAGCAGGGCCGAGGCCGTGGGGATGTTATCCGTCGCCGGGTTGATGCCGATCACCGCATCGCCCACCCCATAGGACAGCCCATCCAGCGTCGAGGCCGCGATCCCGCGCAGATCGTCCGACGGATGGTTCGGCTGCAAACGCGAGCCGATCCGCCCCGGCAGCCCCAAACTGGTGCGAAACCCGCTGCGTACCTCGATCTTGCGGGCCACGGCGATCAGATCACGGTTGCGCATCAGCTTGGACACGGCGGCGGCCATTTCCGGGGTAATGCCGGGCGCCAGACGGGCCAGAGCACTGCCCGTCGCCGCATCCGACAGTAACCAGTCGCGAAACGCGCCCACCGTCATATGCGCCACGGGGGCAAAAGCGGCCGTATCATGCGTGTCCACAATCAGCCGCGTGACCTCGTCCTGTTCATAGGGGATCAGCGCCTGTTGCAAAAAGACATCCAGCGGCAGATCGGCCAGCAGCATCTGCGCGGCCACCCGTTCCACATCGCTGCGCGCGCAAATCCCGGCCAGCGCATCCCCCGATCGCGCAGGCGTCGCCTTGGCCATTACCTGAGCCAGCCCCTCGAACACCCAGGTCTGTTGGTTCAGCGCGATCTTATAGCTCACGGGGGGCGGCTTCCTTTGTTTACGTGACGCGATGTTGCGGCTGGCTCAATTCCGGGGGCAAGCAAAAAATTACTGTCAGGCAGAATTTTTTCGCAACAGTCTAGCAAACTGTCCGCATTCGGGCGTTTACGCCGCCCCATGCCGCCCTGCGTGTTGACTTTGGCCCGTCGCGCCACAAACTGCGGGCGCATCTGTTCAGGACTTCTGAAACCCCGAGAGCGCATTGCAGAACCGGTATCATATCATTCGCCCGAACGGGGCCAGCGCCCCCTGCGCCGAATCCCTGCTGGCTCTGCGCGCGGATCTGGATCATTGCCTTGATCTGGCCAGCAAATGGCATCTGGCACGCGGCTTTTTGGCCGGGCTGGGAGTCGATCTGCCGATCTATATGTACCTGCGCCCCTCGGCTCCGCAGGATCGGCCGATGATTTTCTCGGCCATGCCCGATTGGTGGGCCGACCACTATCTAGAGGCAGAGCTGGCCGCCACCGACCCCTTTTTCAAGACCTGCCACACCCTGGCCCCAGTCCCCACCGGGCGCGATTATGTTCAGGAAAATGCCTATATGCTGTCCGCGGAGGAGGCCGAATTTATCCGCCAGGCAGGCGAGACCGGGCTGCGCAGCGGGGTGTCCTGCACGGTGCGGCGGGCCAATGCGGGGCATTTCGGCGGCTGGAACTTCGGCTCGTGCCTGCCCCGCCCGGAATACGAGGCGCTCTTGCGTGAACACGGGGCCGGGCTGCATCTGGCCGGGCTGCTGGTGCATCAGTCCTTTCAAGAAAGCGCGGCGCAGACCGCCCCGCCGCCCTCATGCCTGTCCCCACGCGAACGCGAATGCCTGCTCTGGCTGGCGCAAGGGCTGCGCACGGCCCAAATCGCCGATCAGATCGGGCTGGCCAGTGTCACGGTCGATCTGCACCTGAAAGGCGCGCGCAAAAAACTGGGGGCCGCCACCCGAGAAGAGGCCCTGGCCAAGGCGATCATGTCGGGTGAAATCAGCCTTTAGGCCGCGCGCGGGCAGCCCCCGCCCCTGCCGGTTGACACCTATGGATTTCCATAGGCCCATGTTTTTAATGGATTTTTGAATTGACAAGCCCGGACCTGCCCCCCTTATCTATGGGCATTTACGCAGGCCAATTACTGCCCTGAAAGGTCTGCAACCATTTCGATTGGAGCCCTTAATGCTGCGCATTCCAAAGGCCGTTTTGGCCTGTTTGATCCTTGTGTTTCCGCATATCGGCCAGGCTTTCACCCTCTCGCCCGATCTTGAAACCCGCGTCGCGCGGAACAGCCAGATTCTAAGGGATCTCGCTGACAGTATCCCCGCGCATCTCCACGACCTCGAGGCCCTGGCCGACCATCTGGACTATCAGATTTCGGCCGCCGCCGAGCACGTCCGGACGCAAATCCATTATGATCCCTACCTGGGCGTTTTGCGCGGCCCCTCGGGGACGATTTCGGCGCAGGCCGGCTCGTCCTGGGATCAGGCCGTTCTGCTGGCCGGGCTGATCAACACCATGGCAGGCGAGGCCCAGCTGGTGCGCGGCGCCCTATCTGCCGAGGATGCGCAGCGCTTGCTGGGGCAGGCTCTGGCCCCGCGCCCCAGATTCGCGCCTTTGATCTCCGAGGACAGGCTAGAGACGCTGCTGACCCCTGCGCTGGGGGCTGGCTGGGTGGCTCGCGAACGTGCGCGGCTGGCCGGACAATCCCACAATCCCCGTCAGACCATCGACGCCCAGGCGCGTCTTTTGCAGCACTCCCTGGATCAAAACCAGCTGCACGCCCCCCCAAACCTGAAGGCGCATCTTTCTGAAATCGCTCGGAATTACGTGTGGGTACGGTATCGGGAAACGCCCTCGGACGCGTGGATCGACGTGCATCCGGCCTTCGGTAAGCTGCGCGCACCGCAGGTGCAGCCCACCGCGTATCTGGCCGATCAGGTGCCACAAGAGCAATTGCATAAAATCGCGGTCCGCATGGATATCGAACGCCACGAGGCCGGGCGCTTGCATCGCGAATCCCTGATGCAGACCTATGAGACCCCGGTGGCCAATCAAGCCTTGCGGCAACTAACCATCGGCATTTCCCCGGCCACCGTCGGCACGGATCAGGAAGCCCCCTATTTCGTGCCCGTTCTGAATGGGCAGGCCGCGCCGGACGCGCGCGCCTTTGGCCTGTTGGGGCTGACGGTCAAAGCGGCGGATGCCGCCGCAGGCCCCGACATTTTCCAGACGATTTCAGGCAAGCTGGCAGGGGGGCAGGGCATTCTGAGCGATACCTCAGCCCCCGAAAACACCCCAGGCCAAGGGGCCCCGCGTCTGACCGGCGCTCTGCTGACCATCAGCACCTGGGGCCCTGGCCTGCCCCGCCGGGACGAGACCCGCCGCCTGTTCGATTTCCGCGATGAAAGGCCGGAAACCGCCAGCTCTCATATCACGTTCGAAGGCATCGTGGACATCAGAACCGGCGCTGAAAACGGCGCGTGGCGGACGATTGCCGGGCTGCGCAGCCAGGCTCAGGCGCTTGGCCAGATCCCGTATTACGCAGCCCTGATGCGCCAACAGACTTCTGCCGAAGAGCTGATCGCAACCGGGGCCATCAGCTATGGGACGTCCCCGATGCCCTGGTCGGACATGGCCTTTTTGGGGCAGATGCTGGCCCCCGATTTTCACCCTCAGGCCCGCGCCGTGCGCACCGGGGCCTTCGTCAGTATGCGCCGCGCTTTCGAGCAGACAACCCAGGCCGGGCTGCTGGTCACGCGGATGGATATTCTGCACGCGCCGGTGATGGGGCTGGCGCGCACGCAGGGGACGGCCACGCAACAGGCAGAAGGGCAGCAAACGGGCGGGCACCTGATCGCCGCCCCCGAACAGGCCCTGCGGCAGGGCCTGAAAGAAACCCTGATCGAGCAATACTTCTCCACCTCGGACAATTCGGAATTCTGGATGCAGGGCCCTGTCGAAACCGTGCTGCGCAGCCCCGGCGATCTGAAAAACTGGCTGGAGGGGCGCGCAATCGACACGCTGACCACGGATCGCATGAACGCAGATCTGAAACATGGGCGGGCGCTGTTACTGGTGGGGCAGGATTCGGATCTGCGCTGGTGGCGGTTCGATCCCTCAACCGGGCATATCCTGGGGATGAGCGCCGCCGGGGGCTCGGAATTCGTGGAATATCTGACCGGAGCCATCAGCCTGGGCATCGCGATGGCCTTTGCGATCAAGGGCGGGAATGACTGTCAGGCCAATTACGCGGGCGACGACGACATGACGGGGTGCTGTCTGGTCGGGAACAGTATGCTGGCCGTCGCCGGCGGGGCCATCGGCGCCGGGGCCGGCGTGGCCATCGCTGGCCTGGGGCTCAGCGCGCTTGGCGGTCTGGCTGTGGGCGTGACATTCGAATTCGTTCTGGATTCGGTCATGCTGATCCCCGGCACCGCCACCGAGGGCGTCTGCAACACGGTTCTGGGGCGGTGATCATGCGTATTGCTGTCTCGGCCCTGCTGATCGCTCTTTTGCCCATGCCCGGCCTGTCCGAGGGGCTTGTCGATCTGTCCGCCATGCCCGGCGCGCAGCCTGATACGCCTCCGGTTTCGGCCCGGCACATCGCCCTGCCGCCAGATGGCAGCTATGAAACGCAGCTCGATCTGAGCGGATCTGCCCTGTTTCAGCTGGACGCCGACGATCCGACCGCGCTGTATGAAATCTCGGCCGAGGCGATGCAGCCGATCGGCCTGACCATCGAGCTGAACCGGCTGAGCCTGAATGAAAAGGGGCAGGCCACCAAGCGGGAGGTGCTGCTGTCGGACAGCTCTTTGGGGATGGGGGACCGGGTGGCGCGGCTGCGGCCCAGTCTGCTGGTGCCGGGGACGTATTTTATCGGGCTGGCCGCGATGGCCCAGACACGGACAAGCCTGCGCATTCGCCGCCTGGCCGCGCCTGTGTTCGTCACCGACGATCAGAAAATCGGCCCCGACAGCGCCGGGGCCGCGCAGCCAGGCAGCCTGTGCCTGACCCCGGATTTGCCGGCGGGCACGCCAGAAAGCCCGCAAGTGCATGATATCGCCCTGATCGGTGCGCCGCAGCAGCATCTTGAACTCTGGCTAACCGCAGAAGGCCAGGAACTGGCCCGCCGCGCAGGCGAGGGGCGGATCGCTCTGACCGGGCTGAAACCTATTGAAAATGCACAGTTTTGCCTGCGTGCGCGCAACGCCCCGCCAGACCACCCCGGCCATTGGCGTTTGCAAATTTCGCGCTCGGATGACGCCGGGCACGAGGTGGATGACAACCGGCCCTCTCCCCTGCCCGTGGGGAAGACAATTCAGGCCATTCTGGACGGATCGGACCGCGACACCTTTCAATTGCCTGCCCTGCCGGATCAGAGGGGCTATGCGCTGTCGCTACAGGCCGAAGCCCCCCTGCGCCTATGTCTGAACGCACCGCAGGGCGAGGAATGCTGGACCGGCGCAGATCTGAACATCGCGCCCACCGTGGCAGGCGATCTGGTGCTGTCCCGTGGCCGCGCCGAGGGCACGCGCTACCGGCTGAGTGCGCGTGAAATCGCGATACCCAAACGCGCCCGCCCCGAACCCAACCAGGATCCGACCAGCTGGCCGCCGCTGGACGGTCGCGTTCTGGTTCAGGGACACCTGACCCAAGAAGAGCGCGACAGCTTTGCCTTTCTGACCGGGGATGTCGCGCAGATGTGGCGACTGCAAGTCACGGGCGACGGGGTAAGCCAGGCTCTGCTGACGGATGCCCTGGGCGAGACAGCCGCAGACATCCGGCGCAATGCCCGTCACGGGCCCCGTTTACCGGCGCGCGATCTCTATCTGCCGGCGGGGACGGCGCAGATCAGCCTGCGCGGCCTTGGGGACTATCGCGTTCTGGCCAAACCGCTTGGCCCGCCCCGGCCCAATTCCGAGCGCGAACCGAACGATGACGCCGCCAAGCCCCGCCGACTGACGATTGGCACACCGCTGGTTGGTACGCTGCGCGACGGGGACCGCGATCATTTCGGATTTTACCTCAGACGCGCGGCGGAAATGCGCGTCACCGTCAGCCCTCCGGCGGGCGCGCGGTATGAGCTGGACATCAGCAGCGCCGGGCGGCCCTCTTCTGCCGGGTTTCACCGCGAAAAAGCCACCGCCCCGCATCTGGAGAAAACGGTCCTGCTGCCCCCCGGCGAGCATGTCTTGCGACTGCTTCCGCTGGACCCAAGCCCCGCCGAATACAGCGTTGCGATCGACTATGTGAACCCGTTTGGCGACGCCGAGACCGCTCAGATGTCTGCGGTTGCTCCGACGCTTCGGGCTTTCTCGCGCTTTGCGCAGTCCGGCCAGTTGCCCGTCACGATCCGCAACCTGTCGGATCGGCAAATTCAGGGCCGTTTGCAGGGCTGGTCTGCCGATCCGGCGCTGCACCTGTCGGCTCAGGCCCTGACGCTTGGGCCGGGGCAGGTGCAAACCGTGCCCATGGTCTTTGCTGCGGCGCCGGATTTGAACGCCGGAAAACTGCCCGTGTTTGTGGCGATCACCGACGCGCAGGGGCAGGCGCTGGGGTCTGCGCCTGTGGCGTTTGCAGCCACGCCCGAGGCCCCCGCTCAGGCTCCGGCACAGGCAAAACACGTGCCCGACGCGCTCCGAGGTGGCATCAACCTGGCTCAGGCCGCGCTGGGGGCCAGATGGCTGCCCACCGACACGGCCCAGATTGACGAAACCGGAGACTACGCCCGCGGCAACCCGGCGCAGGCGCGGGGTTTTCCTGTGCTGCTGAACGGCGTGATTGCGCAGGGCACCCCCCCTGTGGACCAAGAGGCCTATCTGTCCGCCAACAACGCCCCGCACAGTCTGGCCCCGGTTCTGGCCTTACCAGAGGGGCGGGAATTTCCCGTGGCCGGCATCGCGATTGACACACGGATGCTGGCGGCAGGGGACGCGTTGCACCGCTTTGCTGTCGATCTGTCGCACGATGGCCAAAGCTGGGCCGAGGCCCTGACCGGCACCCATGATCTGTGGGGGCAAACCGCCTATTACACATTGCCAGACGGGCCCCGGATGGCGCGTTTTGTCCGGCTCCGAGCGCTGGATCGGCGGCGGCCTCCGACCGGGCAGATCGCCGTGAACGGATTCGAAGTCATCGCCCAGCCCGGCCATTCGGGGCTGGGGCCGCTCAATCTGGCCGATCGCAGGCTGGGTGGCTGGGCCAGCGGCGGCCGTCAGCATCTGCTGGGCCCCGGTTTTCTGCACGCTCCGATCCGGCCCGACCAGCCGGCAAACCAGCTGATCGCCCCCGAGGGCACCGCCGATCACAACGTGATTTTCAGCTTCCTGAACACCCGCTCTGCGCAGCTGGCAGCGCTGGAGTTCACCTACCCGCACACCCTGCCCGATGCGCCGAATTTCGCAGCAACTGCCGTGGTCCAGCCGCTGCTGAACACGCCGCTGGATGCCCCCGCCAAGCCCGTTACAATCGGGCTGCCAACCGCCCCAAAACCCGGAGAAATCATACAGCTGCCCTGGCCCGGCACGCTGCCTCTGCGCGGGTTGCGCATCAGTTTTCAGGCCCAAAACCCGGAAACCACGCAGCTGCACCTGCCGACTCATATCGCGGTTCTGGAACGCCCCGAAGGCAAGGATTATCTATCCGCGTTAGGCACTTACGGGCAGTATGCGACACAGCGCACGCCTCCTGCCCCCCGGTCAGAGACACAGCGCGCGCAGCGCGTGCGCCCGCTGCCGCTGAATGACAAGTTTCAGCCCGGACAGGTCGAATTCGCCAGGCATCAGGACATCTGGAGCCTGGAAATCACACAGCCCGCCGCCCGTCTGGACATCCGCACCCAGGGCGCGCCGGGATTTGTGCCGACCGTGGTGCTCAGGGATGGGACGGGCACGCGTATTGACCCGCTTCCGTCCGAACGCCCTGACGATCCGCAGGTCACGCTGCACAGCTTTGCCCTGACGGCTGGGCACTATCGTGTGGAAATCCAAGAGTCCCGCCGCAACACGGTTTTCCTGATTGATCAAAGCCCCTCGGTGCTGGGGTATCTGCCGCTGATCCGCCGCGGGGTGATTGATTTCGCCGATGCGCTGCAACCGGGCCGGGACCGCGTGAATTTCCGGGCTCTGGGGCGTGATTGGGCGACGCGGGACTGGTTCTCGGACACGGTTCTGCTGCGCAAGGCCCTGGCCACATACCCCCGCGAGGGCACCAGCACAGCCGAGGCCAGCCTGATCGACGCCGCCGACAAACTGCAAGATCAAGAGGGCAGCCGCGCGATCGTGCTGATCACCGACGCGGACAGCGATTATCATGGGGAGTTGCCGCAAAAACTGGCCGCCTCGGGCGCGCGGATTTACGTGATCAAGGTCAGCTCGGGCGGGATGTGGCAGGATCCGACCACCGCGCAACATGCTGCGGCCTTCTGGGCGGGGGCGACGGGCGGCGAGGTCTGGCCCGTGCTGCGCAGCGAGGATATTTCGACCGGGTACGCCCGTGTCGCGGCCCGCCTGCTGGGCCCCAAATCTTACCGGATCGCGGCCAGCGCGCAGCCGGTCAGCCTTGAGCCCGGACGTCTGCGCGTGCTGGAAACGGCCCGCGCGCAGAACGATGACCCGGCCGCGCGCCCTGCTGCCATGCTGATTATCTTCGACGCTTCGGGCAGTATGCTCAGACGGCTGGACGGACGCCGCCGGATCGAGATCGCGCGCGACTCGGTCAGCGCTTTTCTGGCCGGTTTGTCCGCCCAAAGCCCCAAAGAGCAGCCCCTGTCCGTGGGCTTGCGCGTGTTTGGCGGCCCACCTGAATCCTGCCAGACCCGCCTGGCCGTCGCCCCCTCTGCCGATCTGAGCCAGACAGAGGCCCAGGTGCAGCTGATCCGTCCACAGAACAAGGCAAAAACCGCCATTGGCGCCTCGCTCAGGGCGGCGCGGCAGGATCTGGCCAATTGGACAGGCCCCGCCAGCATCCTGCTGATCACCGATGGCGAAGAAACCTGCGAGGGCGACCCGCTGGCGGAAATTCAGGCCCTGCGTGCAGCGGGTATCGACACGCAGGTGGATGTGGTCAGCTTTGCTCTGGACCCTGAAATTGACCGCGCCACGTTCCACAGCTGGGCGCAGGCCGGTGGCGGTATCTTTATCGAGGCCGACTCGGGCGCGGATCTGCTGGCAGCGCTGCGCGAGACCCGCAAGCTGGGATTCGCGCTGTATCAGAAGGGAAAACTGATCAGCCGGGGGCAAGCCGGCGGGGCGGAAATCCCGCTGAAACCGGGCTGGTACGAAGTGCTGTTCGATGGCGCCGAAATCCCTGTGCCGGTTCAGATTTTACCGGGCCAGGAAACCGTGATCGACTGAGCCTGCTTCTGCAAGGCCACATGTTCAAGGCACATGTTCAGGACACAAGTCGGGCCTCGGACTGCCGTTTCGCTGGCGGCACCGGCGCGTGGCTGTGCGGCCAGCTGCGCGCCAATTTGTGGCTCATGTCCTTGTTGAACATCGCCGAAACCGCATTCGCCAAAGGCAAGGACCGATCCATCATCCGATACAGCCGCGCGCGATCCCAGCGCACATACTGCGCCCCCGCCCCCAACAGAACCGAGGCGCTGGCAACGGCCCCGCGCCCCTGAACGAAGGAAATCTCGCATAGGAACTGCTGCGGCTGAATGCGTATTCTCTGCCCCGAGCGGCTGAGGAAGACCGGGCCCTTTTGCACGAAATACAGCGCTTCGGGCTCAAACCCCTGGTGGCACAGCTCTTGGGGGGCTTCGGTTTCGTGCCAGGTGGCGCAACGCATGATCCGCCGGAACTGGCCCGGCGTCAGGGTTGGGAAATGCCCATACAGCTCTTTATAGTCGTGCGACATGCCGATCGTCGAACGATCCATGACCGACCGCAGAATCGAGTAGACATTCGCGATCGCAATGCAGGTGCTGGCATAGATCGCATCCCACAAGGGCGTGTCCGCGATGGTGAAATAATACAGCAGATAGCACCCGGTTCCGGCCAGCAGAAAGGTCCGCAGCAACAGCCCTTCGCGCATCAACAGGCCGATCACATAGAACAGCAGCGCGCCATTGGCGAAAAGAGACGGAGAAAGAGCGATTTCAGTCGGCATCGGTGCAATCTTTTTATCAGATGGTTAAGATTGTCCGATCCCCGGATCCGAAAACAAGTCGGGAATGCCTTACCTGCCCCCGGCGCAGATTCCACCAGACCTAGGGGCGCAGCGTCCAGATTGCGACCTCGCCCAACCCCTTGAGCGTCAGCATCCGCGGGCCCTCGACTTGCAGCGCCCTTCCGGCCAGCGCCCGAGTCTGCCCGGACAGTTGCACACTGTTCCGAGGGGCCGTCGCCTGAAGTCTCTGGGCCAGATTGACCGTGCCGCCCCAGATATCGTAATGCGGCCGCGTGCGCCCCATGACCCCGGCAATCACCGGGCCGGAATGCACGCCCACCCGCACACCCAGATCCAGCCCTTCGCGATGTGCGAAATCCCGAACCGCACGCACGATTTCAGCCCCCAGCTGACACAGGGCGGCCGCATGGTCCGGATTGGCCTGACTGACCCCCGCAACCGCAAGATAGCCATCCCCCAGCGATTTGATCTTCTCTGCGCCATGCGCCTGGGTCAGCCGGTCAAATTCGCCAAACAGCACGTCCAGCATCCGCACCAGAGCAGCAGGAGTCTGGGTGTCCGCCAGCTTGGAGAACCCCTCCAGATCCGCGAACAGAACGCTGGCCTGCGGAACATGATCCACGATGGTCTGCGCGTCCTTTTCTTTCAGCCGATCAATGACATGATCGGGATAGACCGCCCGCATCAGGCGATCGACCTGCTGCTTTTCCCGCCCCAGGGCCATGTTGGCCCGCCGCAATTGCCGATGAGCTGAACGGAACAGGAAATACAGCAGGCATGTGACCGCAGCAAAGGCGATCCCCTCGACCAGACCCAGCGGTTTTTTCCACGGGCTGTGGAACAGATACCCCTGCGGGTTCACTGCGGATCGGGCGGACTCGAGACTGACCAGCGGCAGGATTTCATCCAGCATGGCCAGTCCAACAACCCCGATCAGGCACAGCCAGAACCACGGGACAGACCGACGCGGCCCGAACACGACAACCGCCGCACAGGGCACCACCAGAAAGGCCAGAACATCGCCTTCGCGCGTGCCATTGAGCAGCACAAAGAACCCCATCAGCGACAGATAAGCCGGCACAAAGATGCGAAACAGCGCCTCGACCGAACGCAGCCGCCAGAACGCCAGAAGGGACAGCAGCTCGACCCCGATGATCACCCCGTCGAAAATTTTCAGAAAATCCGAGCGTTCAGGCACCAGAAAATAACTGAGCGAGACACAGAATGTCGCCAGCACCACCACCACCGACATCGCTTTGAGATCGCGCAGATGCACCGGATCGTGTGGCACCTGCCCCAGCGTGATCAGATCGCTTAATCGAGCCCGCCTGCGCGGAGCTGTCTTCGTCGCCCGTGTCAACCCCGTCATCCAAATCTGCGGATGATACGGCGTAACCTCGGCCAAACCACCCTTTACAAAGAAGATTTCAAATGCCGGGCAGAGTGGATCAACACGTCAGACGAGGCAAGGGGTTTGTCCGCAACACAGCTAAGGGCGCGGAACAATCCCCTCGGCCACCCAGCGATCAAACTGCGCCAGAACGGCCTGCGAAAACGCGGGATCGTTGATATGTGCCTTCAGCGAAATCAGCTGCGTCGAGGGCGGGCAGGCCTGCGTCATTTCCTGCACGAACGCCTGCAACCCCTCGGGATGGCACAGCGCGGCACCGGGCGCGTCCAGGGCGTGGGTGCCGCCCGTGGGCAGAAAAAACACCGATGGGCCCTGGGCCTGCGCCAACCGCCTGGCCAGCGCCTGGGCCACTTTGCGCCGCCCCCCCGCATCCAGAACCACCGAGGTCAGCAGCCGGTTGTGCGCGTGGCTCTCCAGTTGTTCCAGCGCGGCGGGCATCGGCTGCCATCCGGGCAGATCCACCAGATCATAGCCCCCCGCAGACACCATCTGCGGCACCCCCGCCCGCCCTGCCGCCGTCAGCCGCGTTTTACCCGCATGAAGCGCCGAGCCATGGATGAAATTCCCTACCTCTTGTGTGGCGAAATCCATCACACAGGCAAACGCCCCCTGCGCGGCCAGATTTTCGAACGCCCGCCCGCCCATCCCGGTGGCGTGGAACACGGCAACCTCATAACCGCGCGCCTCTAATGCGGGTTTCAGCGGCACCATGTATGTCAGAAAGGACTTACCGAAAGAGGTCATGCCGATCAGCGGACGCGTGGCATCGCGCCGCTGAACCGCACGGGCAGCCCCCAGAACGGCCCCCGCCGCCTGCGAGAGAGACGCCTTGCACAGCGAATTCAGCCCATACAGCCCGCCGGCCCACAGGATCATCTGAATATCCGCCGCCAGGCGCTCGGCCGGGATCAGCGGCGAAAAAGAGACCGTCGAGACCACGTATTTCGGCACGCCCAAAGGCACCGCGTTGCACACATCCAGCGCCAGATCGGTGCCCATCGTGCCCCCCAGAACCAGCACCCCGTCAAACGCCCCTTCGGCATACAGGTGCGCCGTCAGCTGGGCCGCGCCCCGCGCCATGATCTGCATGGCAGAATTTTCATCCCCCCCGCCAATGGCCTGCGCGATCGAGCCCCCCGCCGCCTCGGCCACCTGATGTTTCGAATACTCCACAGGCTGAGCAGGATCGCCCAGAACGCTGACATCCATTGCCACAACGCGCCCGCCCTGCGTTCGGATCACCTCGGCGATATAGCGCAGCTCGTCCTCTTTGGTGTCATAGGTTCCCACGATCAGAATTGTACGCTCAGCCATCCTGCGCCCCCCCTACAGCTTAATCCAGGCGGATTTCAAATTCAGAAATTTATCGAATGCGTGCAAAGACTTATCATACCCATTCCCCGATTGCTTCATACCGCCCAGCGGCACTGTCAGGTCCGAGCCCCCATAGGTATTCACATGTACCAGCCCCGATTTCACCCGGCGAATCATCCGGTGCGCGCGCGACAGATCCGCCGTCCAGATGCCCGCCGCCAACCCGTAATCGGTGGCATTCGCGATCTCGATGGCCTCGTCCTCATCCTCGAAGGCGATCACTGCCAGAACCGGGCCGAACACCTCTTGCTGGGCCAGAGGATCGCTGGCCTGCACCCCGGTGATGATGGTCGGAGCCATGAAATACCCGCCCGTGTCCTGCAAAATCCGCTGACCGCCGGTGACGACCTGACGGCCGGCGGCGCGGGCGTCCTCCACGAAGCGCAGATTTTGCCGCAACTGCCCTTCGGAGTTCACCGCGCCCGCATCCGAGCGCATGTCCAGCGGATCGCCCACGATCATCGCCTCGGCCAGCTGAGTCAGACGCAAGACAAACGCATCGTGAATGCTGCGCTGCACCAGCAGCCGCGTGCCCGCAATACACACCTGCCCCGCGTTGCGGAACGCCCCGTTGACGGCGGCTTTGGCGGCCTCTTCCAGATCAGGTGCATCGGCGAAAACGATGTTGGGGGATTTGCCGCCCAGCTCCAGATAGACCCGCTTGAGGTTTGATTTCGCGGCATTTTCCAACAGACGCCGCCCCACCCCGCCGGACCCGGTGAACACGATCACGTCAATATCATAAGACAGAGACATCGCCTGACCGACCTGCGCGCCGGGGCCGGTAACCACATTCAGAACGCCCGCAGGCAGGCCCGCTTGCAGGGCCAGTTCGGCCAGACGCACCAAGCTTAACGAGGCTGTCTCGGCCGGTTTCAGCACCACCGTATTCCCCGCCGCCAAGGCCGGCGCCAGTTTCCACGCAGCGATCATCAGCGGAAAATTCCACGGGACAATCGCGCCAACAACGCCCACGGGTTCGCGATGTATCAGGCCCAGAGCACCGGGCGCGGTGGGGGCGATCTGCCCGTAAATTTTATCAATCGCCTCAGCGTAATAGCGGATTGTCTGCACCGCGCTCAGCGGTTCGGCCTTGAGCGCCATGCCGATCTCGGTGCCGTTATTGCGCACCCCCAGAACGGCCAGTTCCAGCGCGTTCTGTTCAATCAGATCGGCCCAGCGTAGCAGGATCGCCTTGCGCGTGGCGGGGGGCAGATCCGCCCAGCGGCCATCGTCAAAAGCCCGGCGCGCGGCCTGAATCGCGGCCTCGGCATCGGCGGGGCCTCCGCGAGCCATCGTCGTCAGCACCGTCCCATCCAGAGGCGAGACCACCTCCATCACCGCACCATCGAGCGACGGGCAAAGCGCCCCGTCAATCACGTGCTGCGCGGGCGGAACAGGGGCATCCCGCAGCGCGTCGATTTTGGATTGGTCCAGCATGGTCACCTCGTTTCAGCCTTGTGCAGATCGCAATCGGAATGGGCCGCAGCACATATTGCCGGGCCTGGCAGATGCTTTGGCCCACCCAAAGGTTCATTATGTGAACCAGTGGTTTCATTTATTCTTGCGCAGCGATTTCTTTTCTGTCAACATCCGTGACAGATAAACCCGCAAATTCTGCCGAACGGAGCCCGCCACCCTTGGGAACGATCACCAAAGCCCTTGAGTTAATGAACTTTTTCTCACGCCATAAGCCCGAGATCGGATTAACCGATTTCGTTCGGCTGGCCGGGCGGGACAAGGCCACCGTGCATCGGCATCTGACGGAATTGCTGGAAAACGGCTATCTTGAGCAGCACCCTCAGACCCGCGCCTATCGTTTGGGGCCGGCGATTCTCAGGCTGTCGGGCGTGCGCGAGGCAACGCATCCGGTGCGCTCGGTTCTGCGGCCGATTGTGACGCAGATCGCCCAATCGGTGGGCGAGCTGACCCATGTTTCCCTGTTGCAGGGCCAGACGCTTTCGCCCGTCTACCACGCCGACCCGCAGGTTCACGCCACGCAGGTTGCCTTTGACGAGGCCGAAACCCTGCCGCTGCACGCCACCGCATCGGGCATTGCAACTTTGGCCTATTCGGACGCGTCATTTGTATCTGAGATTCTATCACAGGATCTGCGCGACATCACCGGGCAGACCATCACAGACCCGCAGGCGATCCGCGATCTGCTGCACCAGACACGGCAAAACGGTTTCAGCGCATTGGGCAAGGCCTTTGATCTTGAGGTCACCTCGGTTGCGGCCCCGCTGTTCGGCCCCGAGGGCAACGTGATCGGCGCGGTTTCGATCGCCATTCCGAACCTGCGCGAAAGCCCTGAAAAACAAACAGAAATATGCCAACACCTGGCCCATGCCCAGGCCTGGATCACTGGCTCTCTGGGCGGTGTCTCTCCGCCTATGTATCGCAACATCCGGTCAGACCATGACCCCGCCCCCAAGAGGCCCACATGAAAGATTCCAACTTCCTGAAGGAAAAGAACGCCCGCACCATCTGGCACCCGATGGCCCATCCCGCCGACAGCCAG
The DNA here is from genome assembly GCF_049803795.1 of Youngimonas ophiurae (nom. illeg.). Classification (NCBI taxonomy): domain Bacteria; kingdom Pseudomonadati; phylum Pseudomonadota; class Alphaproteobacteria; order Rhodobacterales; family Roseobacteraceae; genus Thalassovita; species Youngimonas ophiurae (nom. illeg.). The sequence continues at coordinate 87,259 of NZ_JBNAGJ010000001.1, read as the reverse complement.
GCCAACCCGCCCGATATCATCGTGGGCGGCGACGGGGTGACAATCACCGATGTGGACGGACACCGCACCGTGGACGCCGTGGGCGGGCTGTGGAACGTGAACCTTGGGTTTTCCTGCGCGCCGATCAAACAGGCCATCGCGGAACAACTGGAACGGCTGCCCTATTACTCGATCTTCCGGGGCACCACGAACGACCAGGTGATCGAACTGGGCGAGATGCTGGCCGATTTCTTTGCCCCCGACGGGATGAGCCGGGCGTTCTTTACCTCGGGCGGGTCGGATTCAGTAGAGGTGGCGCTGCGTCTGGCCCGCCAATATCACAAGCTGCGCGGGGATGCCGGGCGGGTCAAAACCCTGTCGCTGAAAAAGGGCTATCATGGCACCCATACCTTTGGTGCCTCGGTCAATGGCAACGCCAATTTCCGCACGCAATACGAACCCCTGCTGCCCGGCTGTTATCACATCCCGGCCCCCTATACCTATCGCAACCCGTTCAACGAATCCGATCCGGCCCGGCTGGCGCAGCTGTGTCTGGCCGCGCTGGAGGACGAGATCGCCTTTCAGGGGGCAGGCACCATTGCCGCGATGATCATGGAGCCAATCCTGGGCGCGGGCGGGGTGATTCCACCGCATGAAAGCTTCATGCCCGGTGTGCGGGCGCTGTGTGACAAACACGGGATCCTGCTGATCTCGGATGAGGTGATCACCGGCTTTGGCCGCACCGGCAGCTGGAGCGGCGCGCGGCACTGGGGCGTGCAGCCTGACCTGATGTGCACCGCCAAAGCCATCACCAACGGGTATTTCCCCTTCGGTGCGGTGATGATCTCCGATCAGGTGGCCGAGGTGTTTGAATCCGATCGCTCGGCGGCTGGGTCTATCGGGTCGGGCTATACCTATTCGGGCCATCCCGTGGGGGCCGCCGCTGCCATCGCCTGCCTGCACGAAACCCAGCGCCTGAACGTCAAGGATAACGCCGCCCTGCGCGGTCAGGAACTGTTCGACGGGCTGAATGCGCTGAAAGACAAGCATGACGCCATCGGAGACGTCCGGGGCGGCCACGGTCTGATGCTGGCGCTGGAACTGGTCAGTGATCGCAGCACCAAGGCCGCCATTGACAAACCCCTGATCGGACAGGTCCACCGCGTGACCTATGAAAACGGTGCCATGGTCCGGGTGTCGGGGAACAATATCATCCTGTCTCCTCCGTTGATCCTGTCCTCGGACAACGTGCAGACCATCCTGATGGCATTGGACAAAGGGCTGGCCGCGCTTTGATACCCGCCCTTGTTTAATCCCCGTCCCCGCCCGTAGCGCTTGACAATCCCTGCGGACTTGCCGCAGTAACACCCTGTGTTGGTTCCTGTCTCAGGACAGGCGAAGAGGGAATGCGATACGCCGATATGGCCCCGTCAGGGCCCCGGCCAAGCGCAGCCGCCCCCGCGACCGTGACCGGAAAGGTTGCCTGACCACTGGCCTCTGATTGGGCCGGGAAGGTGGGTAAACCGCTGGGATGTTTGAAAAAACGCCCCTGAATCCGCAAGCCGGGAGACCTGCCAGCACAGGATGTAACGGGCGAACGGGGTGTTTCGCGACCGGCTGATGGTCTGCCGTTCGCACGCGCATTCCCTGCTGGCCTTCCCCCTTTTGCCACAACGAAAGTGAGGGAAGGATGACTCAGGTCACCGTCACCGTCTGCATCACCTGCCGCCGCGCAGGGCAGGATGCCGATGCCCCCGATTCTCAGGATGAACGGGCCGAACGGCCCGGCGCGCGACTGCTGTCCGCGCTGGCCGATTCTGATCTGCCGGCGGGTGTCGCTCTGCGTCCGGTTCAGTGCCTGTCGGCCTGCGCCCGCGGATGCGCCATGGTGATCGAGGGCGGCGCAGAGCGCTGGACTTATCTCTATGGCGATCTCAACCCCGACACGCATGTCCGGCAAATTCTGGACGGGATCGCGGCCTATGCGGCCAGCGCGGACGGTCTGGTTCCCTGGCGCGCCCGCCCCGAGGTTTTCCGCAAACAATCCATCGCCCGCATTCCCCCCAAAGAGGCCCCCCATGTCTGATCTGGTCAAAATCCCCGTCACCGTCATCACCGGATTTCTGGGGGCTGGTAAAACCACTCTGATCCGCCATCTGATGGCCCATAACCAGGGCAAACGCCTGGCCGTTCTGGTGAATGAGTTCGGCACGGCGGGCGTGGATGGCAATATCCTGAAAACCTGCGCGGATGAAAACTGCCCTGCGGAAAACATTGTCGAGCTGGCAAACGGCTGCATCTGCTGCACTGTGGCCGATGATTTCATCCCCACGATCGAGGCCCTGATGGCCCTGCCCGAAACGCCCGATCACATCCTGATCGAGACCTCTGGGCTGGCGCTGCCCAAACCCTTGCTCAAGGCCTTTGACTGGCCCGCGATCCGCTCGCGTATCACGGTGGACGGGGTCGTGGCCCTGGCCGATGCCGAGGCCGTCGCGCGCGGGCTGTTTGCCTCGGATCCCGGTGCCGTTCAGGCCCAGCGCGAGGCCGATGACAGCCTGGATCATGACACCCCCCTGTCCGAGGTCTTCGAGGATCAGATCGCCTGCGCCGACATCGTGCTGCTGTCCAAGGCCGATCTGGCCGGGGTCTCCGGCATTGCTGCCGCCCGGCAGGTCATCGACGCCAGAACGCCGCGCAAACTGCCGGTTCTGCCGATGGCCGAGGGCGTGATCGACCCGCGCATCGTTCTGGGCATTGGTGCCGCCGCCGAGGACGATCTGGATGCCCGCCCCAGCCATCATGACGGGCATCACGATCACGAGCACGACGATTTCGACAGCATCGTGCTTGAAACCGCGGAATTCGCCGATCAGGACATGTTGGAGGCCGCCGTCCTGCGCCTGGCGCAAGAGCAGAACATCCTGCGGGTCAAGGGCTATGTCGCCATTCAGGGGAAACCGATGCGCCTGTTGGTTCAGGCCGTCGGAGAACGAATCCGCAGCCAGTACGACCGCCCCTGGGGCTCTGCCCCACGCCAAAGCCAGCTGGTGGTCATCGCCGAGCACGACAATATCGACGCCGCCGCCATTCGCGCCGTTCTGGAAGGCTGATCCTGAATGCACGTCGTCTTTCGCGAAAGCCACGGGCTCGATCAGAGCGCCCTGCCGCAGGATTTGGGCCACAGCCCTGCGGACATGGTGGTGCTGTCCTTTTCGGACAGCGACCTGGGCGCTTTCGCGGCGGGGTGGCGGCAGGGGGGCGGGGCTTTGCCCAGCCTGCGCCTGGCCAATCTGGTGGCGCTGAAACACCCGCTGTCCGTGGACACCTATGCCGAACAGACCCTGCACGGCGCCAAGGCCATTCTGGTGCGTCTGATCGGTGGCGAAAGCTATTGGCCCTATGGGCTGGCCACGGTGCAGGATCTGGCGCGCAGGCGGGGCATTGCCTTGGCCATTCTGCCCGCCGACGGCCGCCCCGATCCCCGCCTAGAGCAGCTCTCGACCGTTCCGGAACAAACGCTTGGACAGTTGCAAACCCTGTGCGACACGGGCGGAGCCCTGGCCGCGCGTGCGGCGCTGACGCTCTTGGCGCGCAGCGCGGGGCTGCCCGCCCCCGATGCCCCCAAGGCTACCGCGTTCCCTCAGGCCGGGGTCTATTTGCCCAAGCACGGCCCCTGCCCGGCCCCTGCTCCGGACGGACGGCCACGGGCGCTGATCTCATTCTATCGGACCTACCTGACGGCGGCGGATACCGGCCCGGTTGACGCGCTGATCCATGCGTTCGAAACCCAAGGCTTTCAGACCATCGGCCTGTTTGCCGCCAGCCTGAAAGGCCCCGCTGCGCCGCAGGTCGCGCAGCTGATCGCCGATTATCGCCCCGCCCTGATCGTGAATGCCACCGCCTTTTCCGCCAAAGGCCCCGCAGGTCAGCCCTCGCCTCTGGAGGCAGCCGACGGCCCGGTGTTTCAGGTCGCTCTGTCCACATCCCGCCGCAAGGACTGGGCCGGGTCCGAACGCGGGCTTTCTCCGGCGGACCTGGCCATGCATGTGGTCCTGCCCGAGGTGGACGGGCGCATTTTCGCCGGTGTCGCCAGTTTCAAACAGCCCGAGAAACGTGACCCGGATCTGGAGTACAGCCGGTTTGCCCACAGGCCCGACCCCGCGCGCATCGCCGCCATTGCGCAGCACGCCGCCGCCTGGCACCGGCTGCGCAAACGGCCAAATACGCGTAAAAAACTGGCGCTGATCCTGTCCACCTATCCGGGCAAAACCTATCAGATGGCGCACGCGGTGGGGCTGGATACGCTGGGCTCGGCTCCGGTGATCATGCGCGCGCTGGCCCAGCAGGGCTATGATCTGCACCAGATTCCAGACCTGTCGCAACGCCTGCAAACCGCGCGCCTGCGCTGGCCCATGGCCGATTACCTGGCAGCCCTGTTGCGCCTGCCCGTAAGTTTGCAAAACGATCTGACCGCCTGCTGGGGCAGCCCGGAAAACGACCCTGCCGTGCACGAGGGCGCCTTTGAGTTCGTAGCGCTCAGGGCTGGGAACGCCCTGATTGCGCTTCAGCCCGAGCGCGGCGCGCAGGCCACACGCGCGGACGAGTACCACGACCTGAGCCGCACCCCGCGCCACGGCTATGTTGCCTTTTATCTGTGGCTACACGGGCAAAGCGACGCGCTGATCCATCTGGGCGCGCATGGCACATTAGAGTGGCTGCCCGGCAAATCCGTCGCCCTGTCGGAAACCTGCTGGCCCGAAGCGCTGACCGGCGCGATGCCAGTGATCTACCCCTTTATCGTGAATGACCCCGGCGAGGCCGCCCAGGCCAAACGCCGGATCGGCGCGGTCACGCTGGGCCATGTGCCGCCGCCTCTGGCGCATTCGAACCTGCCGCGCGATCTGGCCCATCTTGAAACTCTGCTGGATGAATATTCCACGGCCGACGGGCTGGATCCGGCCCGCCGGGACCGTCTGATCGCGGATATCCGCGCCGAGGCCCAGGGACGCGGTGTCGAGACCGATCTGGGCCTGCCCGAACAGGCCTCGGCCGCCGAGGCCATCCCCCGCATTGATCGTTTTGTCTGTGATCTCAAGGAAAGCCAGTTCGGCGAAGGCCTGCATGTGTTCGGCACCGGCCCGCACGGACAGGCCGAACTGACCGGCCTGCAACAGGCCCTTTCGGGGCGGTTCGTCCCGGCCGGGCCGTCCGGATCCCCCTATCGCGGGCGCAGCGATGTGCTGCCGACGGGGCGGAACCTTTTTACCACCGATCCGCGCGCCGTGCCCTCGCGGGCGGCCCATGCGCAGGGGATCAAACTGGCCGAGGAACTGCTGCGCAAACACCTGCAAGACCACGGCGACTGGCCCAAGGGGCTGGTGATTGATCTGTGGGGCTCGGCCACGATGCGCACCGCCGGCGAGGAATTTGCCATGGCGCTGCACCTGGCCGGGCTGGCGCCGCGCTGGGATACGCAATCGGACCGGCTGAACGGGTTCGAAATTCTGCCGCTTGCCCTGCTGAACCGGCCCCGGATCGACGTCACCCTGCGCGTGTCGGGCCTGTTTCGCGATGTGTTCCCCGGACTGGCGCAGATGTTTGAAACCGCCGCCGCGCAATTGGCGAAACGCGACGAGGAAACCGCCGATAACCCCTACAGCCTGCGCAGCCCACGGGTGTTTGGCCCTGCTCCGGGGCGCTATGGGCTGGGCATGGGCGCGCATCTGGACAGCTACTCTCGGGACAGTCGCGCCGCCGCGGGCGAGGCCTGGCTGAATGCCTCGGATCATGCGATTTCCGCAACCGGCCAGATCACCCCCGCCCGCCCGGAACTGGAGACCCGGCTGCGCGGCGCAGACAGTTTCGTGCACCTTCAGGATCTGCCGGAAACCGATCTTCTGATGGCGGCGGATTATGCCGCGCACGAGGCCGGATTTGCCGCCGCAATGGCCCGTATCGGTGCCCCGCCCCCCGCGCTGTATCATCTGGATGCCACCCGTCCGGACACCCCGCGCGCGCGCGCGCTGCCAGAAGAGATCGCCCGCGTGGTGCGCGCCCGTGCCGCCAATCCAGACTGGGTGGACAGCATGATGGCGCACGGGTTTCGCGGCGCAGCCGAGATGGCCGCCACGCTGGATCACATGGCCGCTTTTGCCCATCTGGCAGGGGCAGTGCCCGCCCATCTGTTCGATCTTTATTTTCAGGCGACACTTGCGCGCGAGGATGTCACCGCCTTCCTGCACCGCACGAACCCGCAGGCGCTAAGCGCCCTGCGCGATCGGTTTCAGGCCCTGCTGGAATCGGGGCTGTGGCAGACCCGCCGCAACGCCATCCTTGCCCGATTGGAAACCCTGCCATGACCGCGCCCAAGATATACGGCTGGTGCCCCGGCGCGTTGCGCCCCATGGTCTCGGGGGATGGGCTGGTGGTGCGTATCCGCGCCCCGCTGGGACGGCTGAAGCCAGATCAGACCGCCGGAATCGCCGCCCTGTCTCTGCGTCACGGAAACGGGCTGATTGATCTGTCCGCGCGCGCAAATCTGCAACTCCGCGGCATCCAGAAGGCCGAATATACGCCTCTGATCAACGGGTTAAAACGCCTTGGCCTGATTGATGCCGATATCCGGCGCGAAAGCCGCCGCAACCTGATGATCGCCCCGTTCTGGCGCAGGCAGGACGATACCTATCGCGTGGCCAGATCTCTTGCTCAGGCTCTGGCCCGGCCCGACGCGCCGGATCTGCCCGGAAAATTCGGGTTCGCCGTGGATTGCGGCCCGGCCCCCGTGCTGTGTGCCAGCCCGGCCGATATCCGGATCGAGCGCGCGGCCACAGGTTTGATCTGCCGCGCCGACGGGATGGAGATGGGCCTGCAAACAGACGCCGGATCGGCCGCGCAGGTGGCCCTGGATCTGGCAGACTGGTTCCTGAAAACGGGCGGGGCCCGCGCTGGACGAGGCCGCATGGCCCAGCATCTGGCCACCACCGCCCTGCCCAAACGGCATGACATCCCGCGCCTCGCTGCCGCGACGCCTCCGGGGCCGGGGGTGGGCACACATGGTGCGCTCGTTGCTCTGGAATTCGGGCAGATCCACGCCCAGACCCTGGCCGCGCTGGCACCTTTGGGCCCGATACGTCTGACACCCTGGCGGATGCTGCTGCTGGAACAGGCGCACAGGCTGCCCGCTCATCCCCAGCTGATCACCCATCCGCACGATCCGCGCCTGTCTATCAGCGTCTGCACCGGAGCGCCCGGCTGCAAACAATCGCTGTCCGAAACCCGTGCTCTGGCGCGCAAACTGGCGGGCGTTCTGCCGCGTTATGCGTCCAGGCCGGTGCATATTTCCGGCTGCGCCAAAGGCTGCGCGCATCCGCAGCCCTGCGCGGTGACGCTGACCGCAACAGGGCCGGATCGCTTTGATCTGATCCGCAATGGCCGCGCGGCAGATGCCCCCGCCCGAACCGGCCTGCACCCCCACGACATTCTGAACGGAGAGCTGTGAATGCCTCATATCTATGAAACCAACGGCGCGGCGATTTATGCCGAAAGCTTTGCCACCATCCGGCACGAAGCCGATCTGGCCCGCTTTGACCGCGACGAGGAATCCGTGGTGGTGCGGATGATCCACGCGGCTGGCATGGTCGGGCTTGAGGAACATGTGCGTTTCTCGGATGGGATGGCGCATACCGCGCGGGCCGCGCTGGCAGAGGGCGCGCCTATCCTGTGCGATGCCTTCATGGTGGCCGAGGGCATCACCCGCCCCCGCCTGCCGGCCCGAAATCCCGTCATCTGCACCCTGCGCGACCCGCAGGTGCCTGACATGGCCCGCGCCATGGGCAACACCCGTTCGGCCGCCGCGCTGGAATTGTGGCGCCCGCATTTACAAGGCGCGCTGGTGGCCATCGGCAACGCGCCGACAGCCCTGTTTCACCTGCTGAACATGCTGGAAGATCCGGCCTGCCCGCGCCCCGCCGCGATCATTGGCTGCCCCGTCGGCTTTGTCGGCGCCGCCGAAAGCAAAGAGGCCCTGATACAGGCCCCGCCCTGCCCCGCGATGATCGTGCGCGGCCGTCTGGGCGGCTCGGCGATGACTGTGGCCGCTGTGAACGCTCTGGCAAGCTGGAAGGAATAATCATGGGCAAGGTTATCTGTGTGGGCCTCGGCCCCGGTGATCCCGATCTGATGAGCGTCAAGGCCCACCGGCTGATCTCGGGTGCCAGCCACGTCGCCTATTTCCGCAAAAAAGGCCGCGCGGGACGGGCCCGTAAAACAGTCGAGGGGCTGATAAACCCTGCGGCGACCGAATGGGCGATGGAATATCCCGTCACCACCGAGCTGCCCTTTGACTCGCCCGAATATACGCGGCTTCTGTCCGGGTTTTACGATGACTGGGCCACGCGTCTGGCGGATCTGTCCGCCGCACAAGACATTCTGGTTCTATGCGAGGGCGACCCGTTTTTCTTTGGCTCTTTCATGCACTTACACACGCGCCTTCAGGGCCGCGCACAGATCGAGATCATCCCCGGCATCACCGGCATGTCCGGTTGCTGGACAGCCACGGGCACGCCGATCACCTGGGGCGATGACGTGTTGACAGTTGCGATGGCCACGCTGCCCGAACAGGAACTGGCCCGCCATGCGGCCAACACCGATGCGCTGGTTGTGATGAAGATCGGCCGCAACCTGCCCAAGCTGAAACGCGCCCTCAGCGCCGCCGGACGGATGCAAGACGCCTGGCTGGTCGAGCGCGGTACGATGCAGGGCGAGACGGTTCAGAAACTCTCGGACGCGCCCGAAACCGTCCCCTATTTCTCGATCGTGCTGATCCATGGCCAGGGGCGGCGCCCATGAGCGGCTGGGTTCAAATCGCGGGTCTGGGCCCCGGAGATACGCAGCTGATCACCCCAGAGGTACAGCACGCGCTGTCCCAGGCAACCGATGTCATCGGCTATATTCCCTACGTGCGCCGGATTGCGCCTCGTCCGGGGCTGACCCTGCACGCAACCGACAACCGGGTCGAACTGGAGCGCGCGGCACATGCGCTGGAACTGGCCGCGCAGGGGCATCGCGTGGTGGTTGTCTCTTCGGGGGATCCGGGGGTGTTCGCCATGGCCTCGGCCCTGTTCGAAGCGCTGGAGGCCGGGCCGGATCGCTGGCAGGATCTGGACATCCGCGTCCTGCCCGGCATTACCGCCATGCTGGCCGCCGCTGCCCGGCTGGGGGCCCCTCTGGGCCATGATTTCTGTGCGATCAATCTAAGCGACAATCTCAAGCCCTGGCCGCTGATTGAAAAGCGGCTCAGGCTGGGCGCGCAGGCCGATTTCGCCATGGCCTTCTATAATCCGCGCTCCAAAGCACGTCCCCATCAATTCGCCCGGACCCTGGACATCCTGCGCCAGGAATGCGGCCCCGATCGGCTGATCTCGTTTGCGCGCGACGTCTGCAAACCGGGGGAAACCCTGACCACCGTTCGCCTGTCGCAGGCACATCCTCAAATGGCCGACATGCGCACCGTGGTGCTGCTGGGGAATTCACAGACGCGGCAGGTGGGGCGGCATGTCTACACCCCCAGACGCTCCGGATGATCCAGCCAATGCAGCACCTGCTCCAGCCCTGTCAGAACCGTGCCAGCCGGCGCAACCGGACGATCCACCAGGATCACCGGCAAGCCCAATTCGCGAGCGGCCACCAGCTTTGCCATGGCCCCGTCCCCGCCCGCATTCTTGGCCACGATCAGCTGGATCCGGTGGGCGCGCATCAGCGCAATATCGCCGGGCACATCGAACGGCCCGCGTGCAATTTCCGCCTGCCAGTGCCGCAAGGGCACGTCCTGCGGCGCATCCACCAGCCGCAGCAGATACCGATGCTGAGACCGCGCAGAGAACAGCGCCAGCGCCTGTTTTCCGATCGCCAGAAACACCCGCGCGGGGGCCTCGGGCAGGGCTGCAACGGCGGCCTGCATATCGGAAACATGATGCCAGATGTCACCAGCGCCAGCCTGCCAGGGCGGGCGTTGATACGTCACCAGATCCACCCCCAGCGCCGCGCAGGCGGCCTGTGCGTTCCGGCTCATCCCAGAGGCAAAAGGATGTGTTGCATCAATCACTTGCCGCACGTTTTCAGCCTGCAAGAAAGCCTGCAACCCCGCGCATCCTCCGAAGCCGCCAACCCGTGTGGGCAAGGGCTGCGCGACGGGTCTGGCCGTCCGTCCGGCATAGGAAAACACCGCGTCCGCCCCGCGCTGTGCCAAGGCGCGCGCCAGCTCCGAGGCCTCGCTGGTGCCGCCAAGCAGAAGGATGCGCGCCATGTGTGAAAACCTCTCTGATCCTGCGTGGCTGACCCTGATCGGGCTGGGCGAAGATGGACTGGCCGGGCTGCATGATGCAAGCCGAAAGGCATTGCATGACGCCCAGCTGATTTTCGGAGGCCCGCGTCACCTGACCCTGGTGAACGCAGGCCCGCGCGGGCGGGCCTGGCCCGTGCCGTTTTCCATTGAGCCGGTGCTACGGGCGCGCGGCAAACGCGTGGTGGTGCTGGCCTCGGGCGATCCGTTCTGGCACGGTGCCGGAGGCAGCCTGACCCAGCACCTGACGCCCGCCGAATGGCAGTGCTTTCCCGCGCTTTCCTGCGTTGCCCTGGCCGCTGCGCATCTGGGGTGGCGGGCTCAGGATGTCCAGGCAGTCGCGCTTCATGCCGCTCCGTTCGAGCACCTGATCGCGCATTTGAACGCGGGGCAGCGCCTGTTCTGCACCCTGCGCGACGGGCTGGCCCCGCGTGCCCTGGCCCAGTGGCTGACCCAGCAGGGTTTTGGTGCCAGCCGCATGACGCTGCTTGCCGCACTGGGGGGGCCACGAGAGCAGATCCACACCAGCCGGGCCGATCGGTTCGACCTGCCCCAGACCCCCGCCCCGGTCATGGTGGCCTTGCAGATTGAGGGCCGGGCCGGCCTGCCCCAAAGCCCCGGCCGCGACGCCGATCTGTTCGCGCATGACGGCCAGATCACCAAAGGCCCGATGCGCGCCCTGACCCTGGCCGCGCTGGCCCCCCGCGCGGGGCAGCATCTGTGGGACATTGGCGCGGGCTCGGGCTCGGTTTCGGTGGAATGGGCGCTGGCGGCGACGGGGGCCAGTTCCTCGGCAGTCGAGCCCCGCGCAGATCGCATTCAGAACATCACCGAAAATGCCCGCCGCTTTGGCCTGCTGGACCGGATCACTCCGCATCTGGGCGCGGCCCCCCAGATATTCCCGCAACTCCCGCCGCCCGATGCAGTGTTTCTGGGCGGAGGCGGGTCCGAATCCCTGTTCCGCGCGCTGTGGGACATCCTGCCGCCGGGCACCCGCGTGGTTGCCAATGCCGTCACGCTGCAAAGCCAGGCCCTGCTGACCCGGTGGCAGGACGCACAGGGCGGCTCGCTGATGAAAATCGACCTGGCCATGGCGCAGCCTCTGGGGCGGGGCCAGGGGTGGCAGGCCGCGCGCAGCCAGCTGCAATGGAGCGTTCTGCGATGATTGTTGCCGGAATTGGAATGCGCAGCACGGCGCAGCAGGCACAGGTGCACGCCGCGCTGAAAATGTCCACGCACCCGATTGCCGCGCTGGCCTGTCTGGAGCAGCGGGCCGCGCCGCTAAGGCCACTGGCGCAACAGATGGGCCTGCCGCTTTTCACGCTCAGCGAACAGCAGATCGCGGGCGTTCCGACCCACACACAATCCCCCCGTATCCTGGCGCGTTTCGCAACCGGATCGGTGGCCGAGGCCACGGCGCTGGCCGCGCTGTCCCCTCAGACCGGACAACAGACCACACGGCTGATCGCTCCGCGCTGGGTATCCGCTTGCGGCCACATCACCATCGCCCTTGCAGAAGGATCCACCAAATGACCGTCCACTTTATCGGAGCCGGCCCCGGCGCGCCCGATCTGATCACCCTGCGCGGGCGCGACCTGATCGCGGCCTGCCCTGTGTGTCTCTATGCGGGTTCGCTGGTGCCCGAGGCGCTGTTACAGCATTGTCCGCCCGGTGCCCGGATCGTGAACACCGCGCCGCTGTCGCTAGATCAGATCATCGCGGAAATTCAGACCGCTCATCGGGCCGGACAGGATATCGCCCGTCTGCATTCGGGGGATCTGTCGGTCTGGTCCGCCATGGGCGAGCAATTGCGCCGCTTGCGCGCCCTGGACATTCCCTATCGGATCACCCCCGGCGTGCCTGCCTTTGCGGCCTCGGCGGCGGCGCTTGGGGCTGAGCTGACCCTGCCCGGCGTGGCGCAATCGCTGGTGCTGACGCGGACCTCGGGGCGGGCCTCGGCCATGCCCGAGGCCGAAACGCTGGAGAATTTCGCCGCCACCCAGGCCACGCTGGCGATTCACCTGTCCGTGCATGTGCTTGAGGATGTCGTGGCGCGGCTGACCCCCGCCTATGGGCCCGAGTGCCCGGTGGCCATTGTCTGGCGCGCCAGCTGGCCCGATCAGCGCCTGCTGCGCGCCACGCTGGCAACGGTGCTCGACGCCACGCAGGGGGAACGCGGCCGCACCGCGCTGATTCTGGTGGGGCCTGCCCTGGGGGCGCAGGATTTCGACGAAAGCTGCCTTTATGCCGGGGATTATGACCGCCGGTTCCGCCCCGTGGGCACGCACCCGCGCTTTCCGGAGGGCACGCAATGAGCCTGCCCTCTGGTCTGATGATCTCGGCGCCCTCTTCGGGGACCGGGAAAACCACGCTGATGCTGGGGCTGCTGAATGCGCTCAGCCGCCAGGGGCTGACGGTGCAGCCCTTCAAAAGCGGCCCCGACTATATCGACCCCGGCTTTCACCGGGTGGCGGCGGGGCGGCCCTCGTTCAACCTGGACAGCTGGGCCATGACGCCCGGCGATCTGAGCCAATGGCTGCAACAGGCGCAGGGGGCGGATCTGGCGCTGGCCGAAGGGTCGATGGGCCTGTTCGATGGCGTCGCCCGCCCCGGCGAGACCGGCAATGGTGCCAGCGCCGATATCGCCGCCCGGACCGGATGGCCGGTGGTGCTGATGCTGGATGTCTCTGGTCAGGCGCAATCGGCGGCCGCCACGGCGCTGGGGTTCCGCCAGATGCGGCCCGATGTCCGGCTGGCGGGCGTCGTGCTGAACAAGGTGGCCAGCCCCCGCCATGAACATCTGCTGCGTCTGGGCATGGAACAGGCAGGCATCCCGGTTCTGGGCGCGCTGCCCCGGCGCGGCGCGGTCGAGCTGCCCGAGCGGCACCTGGGATTGGTTCAGGCCGAAGAGCAGCCCCAACTGAAGGCTCTGTTGCAGGCCGCCGGGGATTTCATCGCCCAACACATCGACATTCCGGCCCTGCTGGCGGCGGCTGGCGGCACGCAGGCCAACGCGGCCCCGCTACATCTGCCGCCGCCTCCGGGGCAGCGGATTGCGCTGGCGCGCGATGCGGCGTTTTCCTTTGTATATCCGCATCTTCTGCACAGCTGGCGCCGGGCCGGAGCCGAAATTCTGTTCTTCTCGCCTCTGGCCGATCAGGCCCCGGACCCAAGCGCCGATACCTGCTGGCTGCCCGGAGGCTATCCGGAATTGCACGCCGGGGCGCTGGCGGCGGCCGAGCAATTCCACACCGGGCTGCGCCGCTTTGCTGAAACCCGCCCGGTCCATGGCGAATGCGGCGGCTACATGGCCATGGGCGCCGGGCTGGTCGACAAGGAAGGCACCCGGCACCGGATGGCCGGGCTTTTAGGGCTAGAGACCAGCTATGCCAGGCGCAAAATGCATCTGGGATACCGCCTGGCCCGGCTGAAGTCCGCGATGCCCGGCCTGCCTGCGGGCACGGCGCTGCGCGGGCATGAATTCCACTATTCCACAATCCTGGCCCAGCCGGATGATCCCCTGGCCCATGTCGAGGATGCCAATGGCGCCGAGGTGCCGGAAACCGGATCGCGCCGAGGCCATGCCAGCGGAACCTTTTTTCACCTGATCTCGGGGGCGTCCAGCCCCATCCAGAAAGGAGGCCAACCCCACAGATAACTCGGCCCGGCGGCTCCTATCGGTGCTTGCACCTGGGATGAAAAGGGAACGCGGTGCAAATCCGTGACTGCCCCCGCAACTGTAAGCGACGAGCAAACCGCACTGCCACTGAAGACCTCGGGAAGGCGCGGCCAGCGATGATCCGCAAAGTCAGGAGACCTGCCGCCACACGACATCCTGGCCCGTTTCGGGCCGTATCACACAATCGCCGTCGGGGAAGACGGCAAGGAGACTAAAATGCATATCGAACCTGGAATCGTAACCGGCGCGAAAATCGTGCTGTCTTATGCCACGGCTGCTGGTGCCGGCGCGCTGGTGCTTAGATCGGCCTATGATCTGATCCGCGCCAGCGGGGTGCTGGCCTTTGCCGGGCGCGCGCTGATCGCCACCGTCCTGACCTTTGTGTTCTTCGAGATCCTGCCGCATTTCCCGGTCGGCGTCAGCGAGGTGCATTTCATCCTCGGCTCGACCCTGTTTTTGCTGCTGGGTGCCGCGCCGGCGGCCGTTGGTCTGGCGCTGGGGCTGCTGATTCAGGGCCTTGTGTTCGCGCCCTTCGATCTGCCGCAATATTTCATCAACGTGACCACCCTGCTGGTGCCTCTGTGGCTGGTCAAAGAGCTGGCCCAACGCATCATCGCCCCCGGCACGGCCTATGTGGATCTGAAATACACGCAGGCGCTGGCGCTTTCGACGGCCTATCAGGGCGGCGTGGTGGCCTGGGTCGCGTTCTGGGCCTTTTACGGACAGGGGGTCGGCGCGGAAACCCTGGCCTCGGTCCTTGCCTTTGGCGGTGCCTACATGCTGGTCGTGATCATCGAGCCCCTGGCGGACCTGGCCGTTCTGGCGGCGGCCAAATCGGCACGGGATCTGACCCGCACGCCACTGTTCAACGCCCGCCTGCACAGCGGCAGCTAACGCTTCCGGCGTGGCCCTTTCTGGGGCCACGCACACCAAGGATTTCTACCCATGTACACCCTGTCGCTGGTCGGTATCGGCACCGGCAATCCGCAGCATCTGACCTTACAGGCGGTCGAGGCGCTCAATGCCTGCGATCTGATCCTGATCCCGCGCAAAGGCCGGAACAAAGACGATCTGGCCCAGGCCCGGCGGGAAATCTGCCAGCGGGTCTTGCGACCCGGCGGGCCGAAACTGGCCGAGTTCGATCTGCCGCGCCGCGACGACAGCACCCCCGATTATCACCAGGGTGTCGCGCAGTGGCACGATGCCATCGCGGAAACCTGGCGGTCTGAAATCCGTGCCCATCTGCCCGATGGCGGGCGCGTGGGGTTTCTGGTCTGGGGCGATCCGTCGTTATATGACAGCACGCTGCGCATCGCCGCACGGCTGGAAAACCACCTGCCGCTTAGGGTAAGCGTCATTCCCGGCATCACCTCGGTGCAGGCGCTGACGGCGGGACATGCCATCGCGCTGAACCGGATCGGAGCGCCCATCACCATCACCACCGGCCGCCAATTGCGCGATCACGGCTGGCCGGACGGGGCCGACACCGTTGTCGTCATGCTGGACGGGTCTTGTGCCTTCCAAAGCCTGAGCGGCAGCGCCTATCACATCTGGTGGTCGGCCTATGCCGGAATGACACAGGAAATCCGCCTGTCCGGACAGCTGGCAGAGGTCTCGGACAGGATTCGGCAGACGCGCGCGCAGGCGCGGGCACGGAACGGGTGGATCATGGATATCTACCTGTTGCGCAAACTGGACTGCCCCTCTGCCATGCCCAGATAGCCCTGCGCCGCCCGCAAAATCCGTGTCTCAAGCGTGCTGGCCTCGGTCGGTCCGAACACCCCGGTTGCATCCGTCATGCCATAAGTCAGCGCAGACAGATCCCGCGCGGCCTGGGCCGGGCGGGGAACGGCATGGTTGGCCAGCGCCTGGCTGACAACCTGAAGGATCGCCCGCTTGAGCGCCCGCGTTTCCTCTTCCATGGGCAGGGTCGCCTCAGCATAGCTGAGCGAGCGGACCAGAGCAGGCCGCTGCTGCCAATGCGCGGTTCCCGCGCGGATCAGCGCGCGCAGCACGCAGGTTAAATCCTGCCCTTCGGATTGGGCAGAGGCAGTCTGGAGCGCGCCAAGCAAAGTCTTGCGTTTCTGCCGGATCAGCGCCGCCAAAAGAGCCTCGCGCGCGGGGAAATACTGATACAGGCTGCCGATACTGACCCCGGCCCGCTGCGCCACCGCATTTGTGGTGAATCCCTGAAGCCCCTGCTCTTCCAGAATATGAGCCCCCGCCTGCAAAATCGCGCTGACCGTCGCGCGGGCACGGGCCTGACGCGGTTTTTTTCTGGGGTTTAGGAAGGTTTCCGCCGACGCCATGAAATACGAGTTTCCGATATGAGCCTTTGCTCACATTATTGTGGTATCCAAGACAGATGCAAGGGTAGCGCGATGACCGACACTGTTCTGTTCCTCAAGGCCTGGATCGGCGCGCCGTTGCGCGTGGCCTCGGTGGTCCCTTCGGGGCCCCGGCTGGCGCATCTGATCACCGCCCGCATCGGCCCCGACACCGGGCCCGTGCTGGAACTGGGGCCGGGAACGGGCGTTTTCACCCGCGCCCTGCTGAAAGCGGGGGTGGCCGAACGGAACCTGACCCTGATCGAGGCCGAGGATAGCTTTGCCGATCTGCTAAGCCTCAGGTTTCCGCAGGCCCGGCTTTATCGGATGGATGCAGGCGGCCTGCGGCACCTGCCCCCCGCCAGCCGCCAGCATGGAGCGGCCATCAGTGGCCTGCCGCTGCTGTCCATGCCCCAAAGCCAGGTGCTGCGGGTGCTGGCCGGCGTTTTCGCCCAACTGCGGCCCGGCGCGGCGCTGTGGCAATTCACCTATGGCCCGCGCTGCCCGGTGCCTGCGCGCATCCGGACGGGGCTGGGCCTGCGCACCCAAAGAGCCGGCCACACCTTGCGCAATTTTCCCCCGGCCACGGTCTGGCAGATCACCCAAGAGCCGCCCCATATCGGGCGCCCCAGGCCTCGTAACGGCTGATTGCCTGGCCTGAACCCATCATTCTTGCGCCTGAAACGGTCAAATCTGTGTGCAGGGCTGGGCCTGCGGGGCTGCTGTATTAAACTGCGGCCAGACCAGATAAGGAGCCCCAATGATCAGCGATCAGACGCTTTTACGGCTGGAATCCGAAGTCTCGCAGGCCATGTCTGCGGGGCAGATTGCGCGCAACATCGGCGTGAACGGGTGCCAACAGACCCAGAGCCTGACAGACATGGACATGGCCCAGCCGATTGTGATGTTCCCGATCAAGGGACGCAAACGGATCGCGGTGGGCCCCCAAATCTACGACGTCCAGGCAGGAGAGCTGCTGGTGCTGCCCCCCAACACGCGCTTTGATCTGCAAAACATCCCGGCGGTGGGAACGGGCCGTTTTCTGGGGGCCTCATTGGTGTTCGATGCCCCCACGGTTGAGCTGTTTCACAAGATTTATGGCCCCGAGCTGACCAACTGGCAGATGTCTGCGAAATGGCGCACCGCCGGGTCGGACGCGCTGTTTTCGCTGATTGCGGACTGGCTGGCACATGATCGGAAGTTTGGCTCGGATCGCGCACAGACCCGGCACCGCCTGGCCGAAATCCTGCTACTGCTGGCCCGGCAGGGGGTGGCTGGAAACCTGCTGGGATCGGGGGCCGAGACACTGCGTGATCGGATTCGCAGCCTGTTCGCAGCCGCCCCCGCACAGGACTGGCGGATCGCGGATCTGACCGCGAAACTGGCCATGAGCGAAAGCACCCTGCGCCGCCAATTGCGCAGCGAAAACACCAGCTTCCGCGCTTTGCTTGAAGATGCGCGGCTAAGCCATGGGGTCGAGCTGGTGATGATGTCGGACATGCCCATCGGCCAGATTGCCTTTGACTGCGGCTACCAGTCGCAATCACGCTTTTCCGAGCGGTTTCGCCTGCGGTTCTCGCTCAGCCCGACCGAGCTGCGCGCCACACAGACCCAGCCCGCCAGCCATGTGGTTCAGATGGACAGCTATCGCCCCGCGCCCTGACCGAAACAGGCGCGAGATTGACCGTCCGCGGCGCGCAAACACAGGCCCGAACGGGCATTTCTTTCCTCACATATCTGGAAAGGAAGCTTATGAAACTCTCGCTGACCCCTTTCGCGCTGATCGGCGCGCTTGTCTCTTTTGTGCCGGCGCTCGCCCAGTCCGGCACTGCCATCCCCCTGCCCGACCCCGCCTTTGCCCCCGAGGGCATTTCGGCCGATGCCGATGGCAACCTGTATACCGGCAGCCTGACCCAGGGCCGCCTGATCGCGATCTCGGCCAAAGATCACAGCGTGCGCGATTTCGCCCCCGCCGGTGCGAATGGCATGGTCACGGTTGTGGGCCTGCACGTGGCGGGGGACACCGTGTTCGCCTGTTCCTCGGATCCGGGGATCAGCGCGCTGACCGGCACCGCCGCCCCCGCTCTGGTGGCCTTTGACCGCGTCACCGGCGCGGCCTCGGGGCGGTACGAGCTGCCCGCTGGCGGTGCCTTCTGCAATGACATCGCCCAATTGCCGGACGGCACGATCCTGGCCACCGACAGCTTTGCGCCGCGGATTTATGCGCTTGCACCGGGGGGCGATCAGTTGGAAATCTGGCTGGAGGACGCGCAATTCAGCGGCGAGGGTTTCAACCTGAATGGCATCGCCTATGACGACGGCGCGGTCTATGCGCTGCGCTATAACACCGGCACGCTGCACCGGATCGCCATCGAGCAGAACGGCCAGTCCGGAGCCGTCAGCCAGGTGGCCCTGCCGCGAAATATCCATGGCGCGGACGGGCTGACGGCCCTGGGCAACGGACGGTTTCTGATCGTCGAAGGCGGCGGTTTGTCTGCTGGCGCGACAGGCGCCCTGCTGGGTGTCACGCTGAACGGCGACGCTGCCACAATCGACACGATCGCGGCGGATCTGAACGTGCCCACGACGGCCACGGTGATCGGAACGCAGGCCTATGTGATCGAGGGCCAGCTGGATCACCTGTTCGACCCGTCCGCAGGCCCCGCCGATCCATACCGGATCCTGAAAATCCAACTGCCCGCCGCCTATCGCTAAGACAGTCTGGATGACGACCGGCCAGAGCAATCCGGCCGGTCTTGGGTATTTAGGGGTATTTTCAGTTTTTGGCGTGCCAAGGAGTGCGGGCAATTATCCGGTTGCGCCGCGCCCCTTCACCACGAACATTCGGGCAGACAAGCCACCGCTGGCAGATTCTGATGAGCGGAATTTCCAATCCTGTGCGCCCGCGCCTGCGGCCATTCATCATTGATGACGCAATGCTTCAATCGGATCCAGATGCGCGGCACGACGCGCTGGGAAATACCCGAAAACCACGCCAACCGCCGCTGAAAACAGGAATGCAATGGCCACGATAAACGGATCGGGGCTGAACGGGATGACCATGATGTTGGACGCTACGGCTGCAAGCCCCAGCCCCAACAGGATGCCAATGACTCCACCGATCATCGACAGCACAACCGCCTCAACCAGAAACTGGAGCAGCACCTGATGCGCCGTGGCCCCAACCGCCAGCCGGATGCCAATTTCGCGGGTGCGCTCGGTGACCGAGACAAGCATGATGTTCATGATCCCGATCCCACCAACCAACAGGCTGACAGCCGCCACAGCCGATAGCAAACCAGTCAAAACGTCGGTAATCCCGGTCAGCATAGACGCCAGCTGTTTCATGTCGCGGACATTAAAATCGTCTTCTTCGCCGTCACTGATCCTGCGCCGCTCGCGCATCAGCACCTCGACATCGACCACGGCGCGCTCGGTGGACACGCCATCGACCACCGCCAGATAGATCATCGAAACATCTGACGTCCCAAGAACCCGGCGCTGCAAGGCCTTGATCGGCATCAAAACGATATCATCCTGATCCGAACCGAAGCTCGACGCGCCCTTTGCCTCCAGCAAACCGATGACTTCACACGAGACACTCTTCAAGCGCAATGTCTCACCGACCGGATCGAAATTTCCCATCAGTTCTTGGCGAACGGTTTCACCGATGATGCAGACCGCCTTGCCCGAGTTTTCCTCAGACGGCAAAAAACTGCGCCCGCGCACCACCGGCCAATCCACCACGTCCAGATAGCGCGCATCGGTGCCGGCCACGGATGTACGCATGTCCTCGGTGCCATAGACCGCGTTCAGCGTGGTCTGTGTATAGGGCGCGGCGGTGCGAATGCTGGACAGTTGATCCACCAGCGCCTCGACATCCTTCAGTTCAAGCGATGCCGCGACGGAACTGTTCCCCGGCCCCATCCGCCCTGCCCCTGGCAACACCATCAATACATTGGTGCCCAGCTTTTCAACATCCGCCGTGACCTGATCGGAACTGCCCTGGCCTACAGTGACCATAGCGATGACCGCCGCCACACCGATCACGATGCCAAGCACGGTCAGGATCGAGCGCATCGCATTGCGAAAGATGGCCTGGATCGCCAGGTGAACGGTTTCCCGTATCATGCGCCCTGCCTTTCGTGGTTGAAGACTTCTTCGGGGGTGCCGGTGCGTTCTATACGCCCGTCCACCATCCAGATCACCCGGTGGGCATAGGCCGCCATGTCTTCTTCATGCGTGACCATGACGATGGTTATCCCTTCGCGCTGGTTAAAATCGCTTAGCAGCTCCATGATTTCGAGTGACCGTTTGGTATCGAGATTGCCAGTAGGTTCATCCGCCAGGATGACCTGCGGGCTGCCGATCAGGGCACGGGCAATGGCGACCCGCTGTTGCTGCCCCCCCGAAAGCTGAGAGGGATCATGGTGTTCGCGCCCCTTGAGCCCGACCTTCGCCAGAGCCTCCATCGCCTGTGCGCGCCGTTCACCGGCCGGCACGCCCTTGTAGATCAGCGGCAGTTCAACATTGTCTATCGCCGAGGTGCGCGCCAGCAGGTTGAACCCCTGAAACACGAAACCAAGATAGTTGCGACGCAACAAAGCGCGCTGATCCCGCGTCAGATCGCCCACCTGCACCCCGTTGAACAGGTAACTGCCACTGGTGGGGCTATCGAGACAGCCGATGATGTTCATCGCGGTCGATTTTCCAGATCCCGACGGGCCCATGATCGCGACGAACTCGCCCGGTGCGATGGTCAGATCGACGCCATCCATGGCGCGCACTTCAGCTTCGCCACTGCCGTAAACCTTGGAAATGTCCCGCAACGCGATCACGGGAGTGTCGCGGCCCACGTTGCTGCCCGTGCCCGTATCACTGCTCACGTTACTGGCCCTCGATCATGTCGGTGATCACTTGATCCCCGGCCTGCACCTCACCGGCAAGAATGATCGTGTGCAGACCATCCGAATCTCCTTTTTCAATCGTGATCTCAACGATGTCCTTGCCGCGCAACACCCACAGCGTATGATCGGACACGGCCCTAGCGGCGCCAGGCCTCGAAGGCATGATCAGCCCCAGCAGACCACCGCCGCCCTCATCGTCCGCGATCTCGGCCTCGATGACCTGGGGCGGAGCAAAGCGCAGCGCAGCATTGGGCACCAGCAGCACGTCTTCGTAATGTGCGGCAATAATATCGGCGGTGGCCGTCATGCCGGGGCGCAGCAAAAGCGCCTCATTGTCTACGGACAAAATTGCCTTGTATGTCACAAGCCCATCGGTGCTTTCCGACGCATAGCGCACCATGGATATTTCCGCCGGGAAAACCGCATCGTCATAGGCATCGACGGTGAAGCTTGCGGAATCCCCTTTGGCAATCCGACCGATGTCGGCCTCGGCAACATCGACCTGCAATTCCATCTGCGCCAAGTCCTCGGCAATTGTGAACAGCTCGGGCGCAGACAGGCTGGCAACGACGATCTGTCCGACATCGACAGCGCGATCCAACACGATTCCGTTGATCGGCGACACGATGGTGGCCTTGTCCAGAATGGCCTGCTGCGCATCAAGCTGGGCCTGCGTCAGATCCACATTGGCCTGCGCACTGGCAACGCCGGCACGAGCCCGGTTCAACGCGGCCTGCGACGTGATCAGATTAACATGCGAGGTGACGCCGCGTTCATCCAGTTGCTTCACAACCTCAAAATCCGCTTGCGCTTCCAGAAGGCTGGCCTGCGCGCTGGCCAGTTGCGCCTCGGCCACCGCTTGGCTGGCAATCTGGACGGCCAGTTGCGCGTTCAGCTGCACCGTGTCCAGCTTGGCCAGAACCTGGCCAGAGGTGACCCGATCGTTGAAATCCACCAGTACCTCGGCGATGGTCCCAGTTTGCTCGGATGACACTTCGACATTATTGGTGGGCTCTATCGTTCCGGTTGCGGTGACCGTCACCGTCAGATTCCCACGGCTGGCGGCCTCGGTCACATAGACCACCCCCGAGCGTTCTTCGGTCTGTTGCATCCACCAGACCCCAAGCGCCCCGAGAAGGACAGCAGCCCCCACCCATCCCAGCCAGGCTGGGAAGCTCCGACTGGCCTTTCCCAGACCAAGGGACATTTCAATTTCGCGCTGTGTTTCGTTCATGGCTCGATTTCCGTCGATTTGAACAGTTTCCCCCTGTTACGACACTCGGTAACAGAGTTGCATGACCTGGATCATACAACGCCCCGGTTTCGGAATTCCGTCGCTGTTTGGCTGTCCGGAGACATGAACACGCCATCATACCGGATGGTAGAGAACACAAAACTACAGGGCGCAGCGCATGGCAGCACGAACGGGCCATCAGATTTCAAGTAATGGCCAAGATGACCACGCGCCGCATGTTCAAGTGTCAACGAGCGCATTATTCCCTGCGGCTTCGGTGTCCACATGTGCGCATGACATACCATCAACTGGGAACATCGACACATAGATATGCAATATAAACGATGCTGCTTCTGCGCACTCCTCGGAAGAGTAACGCCTACCATCTAGCGAGCTGGCTTCGTGGTCGTAAGGCGGGAAATCTCTGCGTGTCCTGAGCAAACAGCACGGACCGACACCACAAACGATATCCAAGTGGATCAAGTCGACCGGACGCACGATCAAGCCACGAAATTCAAACCAAAAATATGATCGCGCCCGCATGTATGCGCTGATTGATGATGGATGAGCTGATCAATGCGCTTAGATCAACTTTGAAGGACAAGTCGCCTGCTCTGCTGGATACGCAAATCTTCTCCAGTCTGGCAGGCTCGGCCCTCAGCGATTGGTAGGCAACCGCAAAGCCCGAACGGAAGTGCAGATAGACCAGTTTGAACGTCGATTAGATATGGTGGATGCGGCATCTTGGTCTGCCAGGTGTGCGGACAGCTTCAAGATATCAGAAGGTCTTCGATCATGTCGCGAGGTCTGGGGCTGCAAAAACACTGGTTGGCGAGCCACCGCGCCGCCTTCTGGCAGATATGCAGTGGGATCCAGCTAATCCCGTCCCACTCTCAAATCTCTCGCAACTTATAATCAATGGTGTCTGTCGCGCGGGAAATAGTTACTTCCATGGCGAAAAGTTCACTGGTGGACAGGCTGGGCAATGGAAGCGCGACGCCAAGCTCATAGAAGAAGCTCCTGCCCTACTGAAAGAGGCTCAAAATTCGCATTCAACCAGCCTGGAAGCATTGTTACTTCTGTTTAGGTAGCCCAAACTCGTAGCCCGCCAGTCTTCATTTGAACCGTGCCTCAGCCAATTCGAATGTCCGGAATGCGGGCACGCGTGTGACGGTTGGGCTTGGTGGCCGGTCCCGCGTTGGAAAATCCCCCAAGGTGGAAGCCGCAGGGATCTTGGTGAGACTATGGAGAAAGTGCGCGGGCAGTTGCTGTGACGGCGTTTCCGGCGGACCGTTTGGCATTTTTCACGGCGCTACCGCCGTCCCAGCATAGCTTAGGCGTTTTCCGTGCGTCGCCATCCTAAAAATCCAGCGAAGCATCACGTACGGGGGCGAACCGGATACTCGCGGTTTACCCACAATCATCCGGTTCGCGGTGATTGGGTCAGTTTATGACGTAAAAGCCAATTTCGCCTGACGTCTTATAAGGGGGAAGTGGCGGACCGAGGAGGATTCGAACCCCCGACCCCCTGATTCGTAGTCAGGTACTCTATCCAGCTGAGCTATCGGTCCGTGGAGGCGGGGTTTAAGCCTTGCTGCGGACATTGGCAAGAGCAAAAATCGCAGATTTCCCGAAGTTTTTTCGCCCCTCGTGTTTGCCCTTATTTTACTGGGTGGCCTCGCCTTTGGGCAGCGCGATTTCAAAGGATGTGCCTTCGGGCCCCGTGTAATCCAGGCGCAAATCACCGCCATGGCCGCGGATCAATTCCTGCGCGATGGCCAGCCCCAGCCCGGTGCCGCCCTTGCTGGCTCCGCCCTGGAAGGGTTTGAACAGATGTTCCTGGGCCTTAGCGGGCAATCCGGGGCCGGTATCGGTGACGCGGATCAGCCAGCAGGCATCGTCCTCTTCCGCATGAACCGAGATTTCCCCCCCCGCGCCCCGCTGCGCGAGAGCCTGCCGGGCGTTGCGCACAAGGTTGAAGATCACGCGATAAAGCTGTTCAGGATCGGCCCGCACCTGCATGGCGCCGGGGACGTCCTCGGCGAAGGAAATGTCATGCTCGCCCACGGACAGGCGTTCGCTGTCGATCACGTCACTGACGATATCGGCCAGGAAAATGCGGCTCAGGCGAGGGGCGGGTTCCTCGGCCTTGCCAAAGGCCAGCGTGGATTCGCACAGATGCACCGCGCGGGTGATCGAGTTCACCAGCTTGGGCGCCAGACGTTTGACACCGGGATCTTCGGACATTTCGATCCGGTCGGTGAACAGCTGCGCGCTGGTCAGGATATTGCGCAGATCGTGGCTGATCTTGGCCACCGCGCCGCCCAGCTGGGCCAGGCGCTCCTTTTGCTTCAGCGCGCCGGTCAGCTGGGTCTGCATCGTGGCCAGGGCCTCCTCGGCCTCGCGCAGCTCACGCAGAGAGGACGTGGGGGTGATGATCCGGCGGGCGTCCTCGGGGTTGGCGGCATAGGATTGCATATGCCGCACCACGCCTTTGATCGGCTTCACCAGGAACATGCGGACAGCAAGAAACAGCAGCACCGCCGTAAAGGCCGAGATCACAGCAGAGAGCACCAAAATCCGCAGCCCGTAATCAATCATCGCCATCCGCAGGGGGGCGGTCTGCATCGTTACCTCGATCAGCAGGCCGGCCTCGCGGACCGGATCGCCGATCACGCGGATCACCCGGTCCTCGGTATCGAACAGGCGCATCATCGCGTCGCGGATCAGATCGAAGGCCGGGGCCTCGCGCAGGTCGAACGTGGCGTGAATCGGCTGCGGCAGGGGCGAGGACAGGATCAGCTGGCGCGCCTCATCGCGGCGCAGCACCACGTTGAACACCTCGGCGTTGCGCAGCAGCTCTTCCTCCAGATCCATCGAGATCATGTCATCGGCCAGCAACGCCAGGCTGGCGATCTGCGCCCGTTCCAGCCGCGACAGCAGGTAATCCTCGCGAAAGCGCGCGATGGACGGGACAAAGATCAGCACTTCGGCCAGCATCACGAAGATGACCGTCAGGATCAGGAATCGGCCCGAAAGCGAGTTCAGCATATCTGCTCCGTTATCGGGTCATGGCAGCCAGCGTTGGACGAACCGCACCACCCGTTTGACCTTCATGTTATCAAACAGTTTCGGAGAGAAATAGGCACCCGCTGCCCGCTTGTTAACCTCGGCAATGGTCGGATAGGGCGCAATCATCGCAGAAATCCCTGCCATCTTGATGCCATTGGCGATGGCCAGCGACCAAGTGGCGATCAATTCGCCCGCCTGATGTCCCACGATCGAGGCCCCGACGGGCCGCCCCTTGACCACCATCACCTTGATCAGACCCTTTGTCTGGCGAATGGCGATGGCGCGGTCGTTGTGGTGATATTCGAACCGCGCGACTTCCAGCCTATCGCCGTGTTTTTCACGCGCCTGTGCCTCGGTCAGGCCCACTTGCGCCATCTCGGGATCGGTATAGGTAGCCCAGGGGATATGCGCGGTTTTCACCTTTGCGGGCAGGCCGAACAGGACCTCTCGGATGATCAGGCCCGCGTGATAGCCCGCAACATGGGTGAACTGCAGCCCACCGGCGACGTCCCCGATGGCATAGACCTTCTTGTTCGAGGTCCGCAGGCGATCATCGACGGTGATCCCGCTGCGTTCGTAGTCGATACCCGCCGCTTCCAGGTTCAGCTTGTCGATATTGGGTCTGCGCCCGACGGCCATCAGCAGATGCGAGCCGGTCAACTCCCCCGCCTCAGTATGAACGGTGACGCCCCCCGCCCCGCTGATCCGCTGCGCCTGCGCGTCCTCGACGATCTGCACACCCTCGGCGCGCAGAGCATCCAGGGCAATCCCGGCCAGTTCAGGGTCATCCTTACCCAAGGCCTTGGCCCCTTCGATCACCGTAACCTTGCAGCCCAGCCGAATATGGGCCTGCGCCATCTCCATCCCGATGGGGCCTGCGCCGATGATCAGCAGGTGGTCAGGCTTTTCGCGCAGATCGAACAGGGTTTCGTTGGTCAGATAGGGCACCTGATCCAGCCCCGGAATCGGCGGCACGAACGGGGACGAGCCCGTAGCGATGATCACCCGCCGGGCGGTGATGGTATGCTCGCCCGCTTGCACGGTACGCGGGCCGGTAAAGCGGCCAAATTCGCGGATCACCCGCACGCCCAGACCTTCGAACCGTTCCTGACTGTCCACCGGGGCGATGGTGTCGATCACCGAGGCTACGTGATCCTTGGCCTTGGCGTAGTCCACCTGCGCCGGCACGGGGCTGACCCCCATCGCAGCGCCCGCCGTCATCGCATGGGCCGCATGGCCCGCGGCCAGCAAAGCCTTGGAGGGCACACAGCCATAGTTCAGGCAGTCTCCGCCCATTTTATGCCCTTCCAGCAGGGTCACATCCGCCCCCATCTGCACCGCGCCCGCCGCCACCGACAACCCGCCCGAGCCCGCACCGATCACCAGCAAATCCGTCTTTATCTTAGCCATTATGCAGCCTTCCCGCCCCGCAGGGCCTTGATCACGATGGGCAGCGCCGCCAGCGCGCACAGGCCCAGAATGGGCAGCAGGATCTGCGGCTCGAATATGATGCCCAGGTTCGGGGTCTCTCCACGAGCGAACACCTCGCCCAGCCCCGCGCCCACCGAAGTATAGACGACGCCGCCCGGAATGATGCCCAGAAAGGTCGAGATCGCAAAGCGCGACAAAGGCACCCCCACCAGCGCAGGCACCAGATTGGCCACGAAGAACGGCACCGCCGGCACCAGACGGATCAGGAACAGCATGGACCACTGGTTTTCGTCGATCCCGTCTTTGATCTTCTTCACCGCGCCCTGACTGCTTTGCATCCGGGCGGCCAGACGTTCGCCCAGCCCCCAGCGCGCCGCCAGAAAGATCCCCACCGCGCCGATCGTGGCGGCGGTGATGTTGAACAATGCGCCGGGGAAGGTGGCGAACAGGAACCCGCCCGTCAGCGTGGCCACCGTCGCCCCAGGCAAGGAAAACGCCACAATGCCCACGTAAACGAGCATGAACACCAGCACCGTCGCCGCATAGTGCGCATCCCGAAACGCCAGCAGCGCCTGGCGGTTGTCGCGCAGGGTCTCGAAGCTCAGGTAATCGCGCAGCAGATAGCCCCCCACCAGCGCCACGCCCACAATCACCAGCAAAGGCAGCATCCGCCCCCAGCTTCGAGCTTGTTTTTCCTGTTTGTTTCCCACAATTTTCCCCATTCTCGGTTGCAGCCAAAATGCGGGCAGGACGCGCCAGATGATAGGGGGATCACGCCGGGTTGATCGGCGGTGACTTCTAACGCCGCGTTTTCACGGGTTTTGCGGGGGCTTGAAACATTTGCCCCGAAAAGAGCCATATTTTTGTTGCAAAACCCCGATCAGGGATTTGACATAGTCCGGGCCTCCCCCTATAGGACGGGCTTCGGATACCACGGGCCGGGCGAATCCGCTTGTCCAGCCCCCAGATGATTTGGAGACGGAGCGATGAAACGCACCTACCAGCCCTCGAACCTGGTTCGCAAGCGCCGCCACGGATTCCGCGCCCGCATGGCCACCAAAGCCGGTCGCAAGATCCTGAACGCACGCCGCGCACGCGGCCGCAAGTCGCTGAGCGCCTAAGCTTAGCCGACCTGACGGACATGACACCGCCGGAGGCCCCTATGGATGGCAGTGCCAGCCCTGGGGATGCGCCCCCGGCGGTTTCCGTTTGTCTTGAGGTTCTGAAAAACCGCTCGGATTTCCTGCGCGCGTCCAAGGCGCGGCGGCAGGGCACCCGCGGCATGATGGTTCAGGCGCGCAAACGGCGCGCTGACGAGCCCGCGCAGGGAATCCGCGTGGGCTTTACCTGTTCCAAGAAGGTCGGCAATGCCGTGGCCCGCAACCGCGCCAAACGCAGATTGCGCGAGGTCGCCCGGATGCTGCTGCCCACCCACGGCCGCGCCGGATGGGACTATGTGCTGATCGGACGCGCGGGAATGACCGCCCAGCGCCCCTTTGAGGATCTGCAAGCCGACCTTATCTATGCGCTGAAGAAGCTGCATCAGGATCGCGCATGACACCGCTTGCCCATATCGTCGCCCTGCCCGTTCGGGCGTATCGGCTGATCTTCAGCCCCTGGGTCGGGCATAATTGCCGTTATCAGCCCACATGCAGCGCCTATGCGCTGGAGGCGCTGGAAAAACACGGCGCGCTCCGGGGCAGCTGGCTGACGATCCGCCGCATCGGGCGCTGTCACCCGCTGGGCAGCGATGGCTATGACCCGGTTCCTGCCCCCAAAGAGAAGAAATGACCATGCTGGACGACGCAGACGACATCCACCCGCTGTTTCACGGTGCGCCCAAATCGGCCGATTTCAAGAAGCTGCGCAAGCGGATCGTCCGCAACACCCGCGAGGCGATCGAGCAATACGGCATGATCGAACCGGGCTCCAAATGGCTGGTCTGCCTGTCCGGCGGGAAGGACAGCTATACCCTGCTGGCCGTCCTGCACGAGCTGAAATGGCGCGGCCTGCTGCCGGTCGAACTGCTGGCCTGCAATCTGGATCAGGGTCAGCCGGGCTTTCCGGCCACAGTGCTGCCCGAATTTCTGGAAAAAATGGGCGTTCCGCACCGGATCGAGTATCAGGACACCTACTCGGTTGTGATGGATAAGGTGCCCCAGGGCCGGACCTATTGCGCGCTGTGTTCGCGCCTGCGCCGGGGCAATCTGTACCGAATCGCCCGCGAAGAGGGATGTTCCGCAGTTGTTCTGGGCCACCACCGGGACGACATTTTGGAAACTTTCTTTATGAATCTGTTCCACGGAGGGCGTCTGGCCACCATGCCGCCCAAGCTGGTGAACGAAGAAAAAGACCTGTTCGTATACCGACCGCTCGCACATGTTGCCGAGGCCGATTGCGAGAAATTCGCCCGTCTGATGAACTATCCGATCATTCCGTGCGATCTGTGCGGATCGCAGGACGGTCTACAACGCCAGCAGGTCAAGCAAATCATTGATAAATGGGAGAAAAACTCTCCCGGCCGCCGTCAGGTGATGTTCCGCGCGCTGACCAATATCCGGCCCTCTCATATGCTGGATCCGGGGCTGTTCGACTTCGCGGGGCTGGCCCTGGGTGCGAACAATTTTCAGCAAATAGACACCGAAATTCCACAGCTGCGTTAAGAGTGCATTGAGACTCGGCGGCCTAGCTTTCCGGTGAACCTGGAAAGAGAGGCCCCACATGTCGCATTCCCGCCTGCCGGCTCTGTCCCTTTTGCGGACAAAACTGCGCTATGCCGTCACCGGCCCGCATATTCTGGCATTTCTGCCGGCAGCGGTGCTGGGGGCCTATTGGATTGGGGGCGAGGGGTACCTGCTGGGGATTTCACTGGGGTTTCCCGTGCTCTACGCGCTGGCGGGTGGATTTGGGCAGTTTGCCCGCCCCCAACCCACCGAAGAATTGCCCTCTCCGGATGTGATTCTGGAAAGCCGCTTGCAGGACGCGCATCAGCATCAGAAGGCATTTGGCTGTTTTCTGGTCGCCCTGGATGACTTTGACGAGTTGCTGGACCGATACGGGCATAGCGCTACAGATCGCGTGATCGAGCGTGTCTCTGACCGGATCAGCGCGACATTGCGGCATGGTGATCTTGTGCTTCGGGTCGAGGACGATGTTGTGGCTGTCATCCTGTCCCCGGTGCGTCTTCTGGATCTGGAGGCGGCGATTCAGCTCTCGCGGCGCCTGCAAGCCGCAATCGAAGAGCCGATCTCGATGGATGCAACTAGCGTATACATCTCTTGCTCGATCGGTTTCAGCCTAAGCCAGCAGAATGCGCATCGTAACGGTATGAAGATGCTGAAAAACACCATGGCCGCCCTGGATGACGCACGCGCGAATGCCCCGTCCGCCATCCGCGCCTGGACGGAAGGTATGAAATCACAGCGCCTGACGGGATCCACCCTGGCCGATCAAGCCGCGCGGGCGCTTGAGAATGGTCAGATCCATCCCTGGTTTCAGCCGCAGATTTCAACCGACACAGGCCGCATCACGGGGTTTGAAGCGCTTGCCCGATGGGTCCATCCGGAACAAGGCATCATCCCCCCCGGCGATTTCCTGCCCGTTCTGGAAAACAATGGCATGCTGGAACGCTTGGGCGAGGTCATGCTGTCCCGTTCGCTTGCGGCCTTGACCGAGTGGGATTTGGCGGATGCCCATGTGCCCATGGTCGGTGTCAATTTTGCCGAGGCCGAGCTGCGAAACCCCAAACTCATAGAGAAAATCCGGTGGGAGCTGGACAAATACGAGCTTGCCCCCGATCGCTTGGCCGTTGAGGTGCTGGAAACGGTGGTGGCCGCATCCCCGGATGATGTTATTGCTCGCAATATCAATGCGCTTTCCGCCATGGGCTGTTCTATTGATCTGGACGATTTTGGCACAGGGCACGCGTCCATTTCATCGATTCGCAGATTTGCCGTGCAGCGGATCAAAATTGACCGCTCATTTGTCATGAAGGTGGACCGTGATCCGGAACAGCAGCGCATGGTAACCGCGATCCTTTCCATGGCCGAACGCCTTGGACTGGAAACCTTGGCCGAAGGTGTGGAAACCGCTGGCGAGCACGCGCTGCTGGCTCAATTGGGGTGCGGCCATGTCCAGGGGTTTGGCATCGCCAGGCCGATGCCTTTTGAACAAACCCTGGACTGGATTCGCGCGCATGAAGCCAAGGTCAAAGAGCCACCTTTGATCGGCCGCAAACAAATCTGACCCCGCAAATAGCCACATCCCCAGGGGAAAACCGGGATTCCACTTGACCTTTTGGGCAGCACTCTGTTGAACCGGCCTGTACTTCACCAGGACAGGCTAGGATCCCGATGGACGATCAGAATAAGAACATCATTTTGGCAACAGCGCTCAGCTTTGTCGTCATCCTTGTATGGTTCCTCCTCTTCCCGCCGCCTGAGGCCCCCGCCGAGGATCCTAACGCACCTGTTGCTGCGGCCGAAGTGACCAGCCCATCGGCCCCCGCACCTGTTGCCGCCGCCACCGACCCTGCGCAGGCAACCCCAGCCGAGACCGCCCCGGATGCGCCGCGCGTTGCGATTGAAACCCCGCGTGTCAAAGGCTCGATTTCACTGCTGGGGGGGCGCATCGACCAGCTTGCACTGAAAGATTACAACGAAACGCAAGAGCCTGAGTCTGACATCGTGACCGTTCTGTCTCCGATCGGAAGTGAAAATGCCTACTACGCGCTGTTCGGGTGGGCCGCAGGCGCTGGGCTCTCGCCCGAGGATGTACCCGGTCCGAACACGCTGTGGTCCATTGCCGGAACTGGCGCGCTGACGCCGGACACGCCCATCACGCTGAACTGGGACAATGGCAAGGGGCAGGTTTTCCATCGCGTGATCTCCATTGATGCCGATTACATGTTCGCGATTGAACAAAGCGTCACCAACACTGGC
The DNA here is from genome assembly GCF_049803795.1 of Youngimonas ophiurae (nom. illeg.). Classification (NCBI taxonomy): domain Bacteria; kingdom Pseudomonadati; phylum Pseudomonadota; class Alphaproteobacteria; order Rhodobacterales; family Roseobacteraceae; genus Thalassovita; species Youngimonas ophiurae (nom. illeg.). Next base: position 55,348 of record NZ_JBNAGJ010000001.1, on the reverse strand, counting down.
GCCAATGCGGTCAGCCTGGCCCCTTATGGGATTCTGGCCCGTCATGGCGAACCTGCGAATGCCAAGAAATTCTTTATTCTGCACGAGGGCACCGTCGGCATGGCCGATGGAGAGCTGACGGAAACCAGCTATTCTGATCTGGAGGATCTGGATTTTAACGCCCGCGAGGGCGCCCGCGCCGACGTGACCCAAGTCGCCGAAACCGGCTGGATCGGGTTTACCGATCATTACTGGATGTCGACTCTGATCCCGTCTTCTGGCACCCCGTTCAAATCCGCAGTCAAATATGACGAACGCCGCGATATTTTCCAGGCCGAAGCCGTCCAGCCAACCCAGACCATCGCGCCGGGGCAGACCGGCACCGCCCGGACGCAGCTGTTTTCGGGTGCCAAGGAATGGGAGGCAATCCGCGCCTATGAAAAGGCCGGCGTCGCCAAATTCGTGGATTCGATTGACTGGGGTTGGTTCTTCTTCCTGACCAAACCGATCTTCCAGGCGCTGCACTTCTTGCACGGGTTCATTGGTAACATGGGCTGGTCGATCATCGCGCTGACCATCGTGATCAAGGCTGTCGTCTTCCCGCTGGCGTATAAATCCTACGCCTCGATGGCGAAGATGAAGGAATTGCAGCCCAAAATGGAAGAGCTGAAGCAAAATGCCGGCGACGACCGCGCCAAATTGCAGCAGGCCATGATGGAGCTGTACAAGAAGGAAAAGGTGAACCCCGCCTCGGGTTGTCTGCCGATCCTGATCCAGATTCCGATCTTTTTCTCGCTCTATAAGGTGATTTTCGTCACGCTGGAACTGCGCCACGCGCCCTGGCTGGGTTGGATTACCGACCTCAGCGCGCCGGATCCCAGCTCGATCCTGAACCTGTTTGGCCTGCTGCCCTATGCCACCCCCGGCCCCGACAGCGTTTTTGCCATCGTCAGCCTGGGCATCCTGCCGATCCTGCTGGGGGTCTCGATGTGGTTGCAGCAAAAACTGAACCCAGCCCCCACCGATGCGACCCAGGCGATGATCTTTGCCTGGATGCCCTGGGTGTTCATGTTCATGCTGGGCAGCTTTGCCAGCGGTCTGGTCCTGTACTGGATCACCAACAACACCATCACCTTTACGCAGCAGTATCTGATCATGCGCAGCCACGGGTACAAACCCGATGTGTTCGGCAATATCAAGAACAGCTTCAAACGAAAGAAATGAGCCGTCTTGCACATATCGTTCGGCATCCGATCAAATCGGTCGGGTACGAGGAGATCGAAAGCGCGTCCCTGACAAAGGGGCGCGCTCTTCCCTTTGATCGGCACTGGGCCATCGCGCACGAAGCCGCCAGTTTCGGTGCGCAGCCGACCCAGTGGGCCTCGAAACGCAATTTCGTGCGCGGCGCGGCGGGGCATCCGCTGATGGCCATCCGCGCCCAGACCGATACAAAGTCCGGCACCGTCACGCTGACCCATCCGCAAGCGCAGCCGGTTACGCTTGACCCATTGGCCCAGGCCGATCAGCTGATCGACTGGATCCGCCCTTTCTGGCCCGACACCCGCCCCGCCCCTGCCAGCGTGGTGCACCTGCCCGATCAACCCTTCGGCGATATGCCCGATCCGTTTGTGTCGCTGCTCAGCCTTAGTTCGCTGCGGGCGCTCAGCCATCGCAGCGGCGCTGATCTGTCCATCCACAGGTTCCGCGGCAATCTATGGGCCGAGGACTGGCCCCCCTTCCACGAATTTGACCTGATCGGCAAGACGCTCCGCATCGGTGGGGCGCAATTGCGCGTGGTGGCGCGGATCACCCGCTGCCAGGCCACCACCGTCAACCCGAACACGGGGCGCTCGGATGTGGATACACTGGGCGCATTGAACCGGGCCTATGACCACCAGGATTTCGGCGTCTTCGCCCTGGTCTCCCAATCCGGCCCCATCGCCCGCAACGACGCAATCGAGGTTCTGTAATGCAACTCCCCTTCCCTCAGGCAGAAGAGCCCGACGACATCACCCGCGAAAAAGGCCGCCTGCTCTTTGCCGGCGAGACCGAGTTCCTCAAGGGTGTCGTCGCCATGAACGGCCTGCCCCCCGCCGACCGGATCGAGGTCTGCTTTGCCGGCCGCTCAAACGTAGGAAAATCCAGCCTTATCAACGCGCTGACAGGGCGCAAGGGGCTGGCCCGCGCCTCCAACACCCCTGGTCGCACCCAGGAGATCAACTTCTTCACCGCAGGCACAGACCACTACCTCGTGGACCTGCCCGGCTATGGCTTCGCCAATGCGCCGGTGGCCGTCGTGGAAAAGTGGCAAAAACTGCTGAAACAGTACCTCTCGGGCCGCCAGAATCTGCGCCGCGCCTTCGTCCTGATCGACGCCCGCCACGGCATCAAGAAAGTAGACGAGGAAATCATGTCCCTGCTGGACAGCGCCGCCGTCACCTTCCAATGCGTGCTCACCAAAACCGACAAGGTCAAAGCCAAAGATCGTGATCGCGTCCTGACCCAGGTGCGCGAACGCCTGTCCAAACACCCCGCCGCCTTCCCCGAAATCGTCCTCACCTCCTCGGAAAAGGGCGACGGCATCGCCACCCTGCGCGCCATCATCGCAACGCTGATCTGACAGGGTCGGCCGCCGCACGCTTCCCTCCCCAGAAGGGGAGGGCCAGGGAGGGGGTCAAGCATCGTGCCACGCCGCAGGCGTGCCCGTTGGATCACGCCGTCAGACGTGCTGCCCGCCGTTCACCTCGATCTCCGTCCCCGAAATATACGAGGACGCATCCGTACACAGGAAAAAGATCGCATCGGCCACCTCGCTGGTCTGCCCCAGACGGCGCAGCGGGATTTCCTCAGCCAGCTTATCCGTCCCCGGAGACAAGATCGCCGTTTCGATCTCACCGGGCGCAATCGCGTTCACCCGCACCCCCATCGGGCCGAAATCATTGGCCATTTCCCGCGTCAGTGCCTTCAGCGCGGCCTTGGATGTCGCATAGGCCGCCCCGGCGAACGGATGCACCCGATACCCCGCGATCGAGGTCACATTCACCACGGCCCCCTGCGCGGCGGCCAATTCCTCGCGCAGCCCCCGCGCCAGCACCACCGACGCGAAAAAGTTCACATGAAACACATGCCCCCAGGTCATCAGGTCGGTGTCAATCGTGTTCAGCCGCTCTCCGTTCGGGCCCTTGGGCGAGATCCCGGCATTATTCACCAGCGCATCCAGCCGCCCGTCCAGCCGATCCCGAATTTCCTCGACCTTGTTAATCGTATCCGTGGGATCGGCCAGGTCGATCTGCACGTGATTTTCCGCGCCGCCGCCCCAGGGGCATTCCTTGGGAAAAGGCGCGCGCGAGCAAGTGATCACCCGCCAGCCGGCATTGTTGAACCGGCGCACGGTGGCATGGCCAATCCCGCGGCTGGCCCCGGTCAGAAGAAGCGTTTTTCGACGATCTGTCATGGTAAGAATCCCAAATTGGATAGGCCAGACCCTAGCACCGCACGCCAGAGTTTCAACGTAGCACTTGGAACTCGGCCCAATCCCCGCTAACACAGGGCGAATTTCGGGACGCAAATGATGAAGAAGCAGAACATGAACCGCGATTGGATCGCCACCGCCCGCACCCTGTCCGAGGCCCTGCCCTACCTGCAACGCTTCACCGGCGCTGTGGTTGTCGTCAAATTCGGCGGCAACGCCATGGGCAACGACGAGGCCATGGCCGATTTCGCCCGCGACATGGTTCTGATGCGACAGGTTGGCGTGAACCCGGTCGTCGTGCATGGCGGCGGCCCGATGATCAATGACATGCTGAAAAAGCTGGGGATCGAGAGCGATTGGGTCCGCGGCAAACGCGTCACCGACAAGGCCACGGTCGATGTGGTGGAAATGGTGCTGGCCGGGCTGGTGAACAAGCGCATCGTCCAGGCCATCAACGACGAAGGCGGCCGCGCCGTCGGGATCTCGGGTAAGGACGATGATCTGATGGTCTGCGTCGCCGACGACCCTGAATTGGGCTTTGTCGGTCGTCCGGTAGAGATGAACGTCCAGGTGATCCACGATCTGTGCGCGGCGGGCATCATCCCCGTCATCGCCCCCGTGGGCACCGGCACGGCAGATGGCGAAACCTTCAACGTCAACGGCGACACCGCTGCCGGCGCCATCGCGGGCGCGCTTCAGGCCGATCGCCTGCTGCTGCTGACCGATGTGCCCGGCGTCAAAGGCGCCGATGGCGAGGTGATGACCCAGATTTCTCCCGAGCAGGTCCGCGAGATGATCGCCGAGGGCACCATCGCCGGCGGCATGATCCCCAAGACCGAAACCGCGCTGGACGCCCTGTCGCGCGGCGTGCGCGCGGTGGTCATTCTGGACGGGCGGATGCCCAATGCCACCCTGCTCGAGCTGTTCACCGAACACGGGGCGGGCTCGATCATTCGCTCGACCGCGCCGCGCGTGAAACCCACGCACGAGGAATGAGCCCCACCTACGCCACCATCACCCAGGCCGCCCCCGCACGTCACCTGGCCGTGCGCGGGGCGTTTCACCCCGATGATCTGCCCGGCGTGGGCACGCTGATCCTGCTGGCCCCGGACGAGCCCCGCTTCTGGCCCGCCTTTACCGCCAGTGCCGAATACCGGGACGGCCAGCCCGACCCGATGGACCGCTGGTCTGCCCGCGTGATAGGTGCTTGGGCCAAGCAGCTGAACGCAAAGGCCTTTTTCCCCTTTGGCCGGCCGCCCCATGCTCCTTTTTTCCGCTGGGCCACCCTGTCCGGCCGCGCCTGGCCCTCGCCCATCCAACTGTTGGTGCATGATCAGGCCGGGCTGTTCGTGTCCTATCGCGGCGCACTTGGCCTGCCCGAGCGGATCGCCCTGCCGCCCCTGCCCGATGCGCCCTGCGCCGCCTGCGCCCGCCCCTGCGCCACGGCCTGTCCTGTGAACGCCTTTGAGAACGGGCAATATGACGTGCCCGCCTGCAAATCCCACCTGAGCACCCCCGCCGGGCAGGCGTGCATGACCCAAGGCTGCGCCGCCCGCCGCGCCTGCCCGGTCAACGCCCGGTTTGGCCGGCTGCCCGAGCATTCCGCATTCCACATGAGGGCCTTTCTATGAACCTGCGCCTGATCCTGATGCGCCACGCCAAATCCGCCTGGGATGACCCCACCCAGACCGACCATCAGCGCCCCCTGAATGCCCGAGGCCGCGCCTCGGCCCCCGCCATGGGGGAGTGGCTGCGCAGGCAGGGCCATGTCCCCGATCTAGCCCTGGTCTCGGACGCCACGCGGACGCAAGAAACCTTTGCGCGGTTGGGGCTGGACTGTACCGTGCAGTTCTTACCCGCGCTGTATCACGCCGGAGCGGCAAGGATGATGGACGTACTGCAAGGTGCGGGCAGTGCCCCAACCGTGCTGATGCTGGGCCACAATCCCGGCATCGCGGAATTTGCCGACCGCTTGCTGCGCCAGCCGCCCGGCCACCCCCAGTTTTTCCATTATCCGACCTGTGCGACACTGGTTGCGGAATTTTCGGGGCAGGATTGGGCAGAGGTGGGATTTGGCACCGGAACGGCGCTGGATTTCGCCATCCCCCATGATCAGCTGAACGGCTGAGCCGGGTGCAAAATTCTGATCCAGAATTTTGACCGGAATTTTTCAAAAATTCCGGGCCTCCGGCGGGAGTATTTTTATCAGAAAGAAACGCAAAAGGCGCGCCCGGAATGGGACGCGCCTTTGCAGTTTTCTGTGTGGATCAGTGCCCAAGGATCTGCGACAGAAACAATTTGGTCCGTTCCGATTTGGGATTATTAAAGAACTCTTCGGGTTCGTTCTGTTCCACGATTTGCCCCTGATCCATGAAGATCACGCGGTTGGCGACCTGACGGGCAAAGCCCATTTCGTGGGTGACGCAGAGCATGGTCATGCCTTCCTCGGCCAGCTCGATCATGGTGTCGAGGACTTCTTTGATCATCTCGGGGTCCAGCGCCGAGGTGGGTTCGTCAAAGAGCATGATCCGCGGTTTCATGCACAGCGAACGGGCGATGGCCACGCGCTGTTGCTGACCGCCCGACAATTGGCCGGGGTATTTATTGGCCTGATCGGGGATTTTCACCTTTTCGAGGAAGTGCATGGCCGTTTCCTCGGCCTCTTTGCGGGGCACTTTGCGGACCCAGATCGGGGCCAGGGTGCAGTTTTCCAGGATGGTCAGGTGCGGAAAGAGGTTGAAGTGCTGGAAACACATCCCCACCTCGGAGCGGATCTTGTCGATGTTTTTCAGATCCGAGGTCAGCTCCGTGCCGTCCACGATGATGCGCCCGGCCTGGTGCTCTTCCAGGCGGTTGATGCAGCGGATCAGCGTCGATTTGCCCGAGCCCGAAGGCCCGGCGATGACGATGCGTTCGCCGCGGTTCACGGTCAGATTGACATCGCGCAGAACGTGGAACGATCCGTACCACTTGTTCATGTTGGTGATTTCGATGGCCACCTCATCCGAGACGGTCATTTTCGAGCGGTCGATATCGCGTTCAATGGCTAGTTCAGACATGTGCGATCTCCTTAATGGTGGTCAGTCCGGAGCTTGCGCTCCAGGTACATCGAGTAGCGGGACATGGAGAAACAGAAGACGAAGAACAGCAGGGCGATGAAGCCATACAGTTCCCAGACGACTCCGTTCCAGGCCGCATCCGCGCGGATGGCGTTCGACAGGCCCAGCGGGTCCAGCAGGCCGATCACGGACACCAGCGTGGTGTCTTTGAACAGGCCGATGAATGTGGACACGATGCCGGGGATCGAGATTTTCAGCGCTTGCGGCATGATGATCAGACGTTGTGCCTGCCAGTAGTTCAGGCCCAGGCTGTCTGCGCCCTCGTACTGGCCTTTGGGCAGGGCTGCCAGGCCGCCCCGGATCACCTCGGCCATATAGGCGGCCGAGAACAGGGTTGCCATGATGATCACCCGCATGATGATGTCGAAATTCGTGCCCGGCGGCATGAAGATGTTCAGCAGCGTCGAGGCCACGAACAGCAACGTGATCAGCGGGACGCCGCGGATGAACTCGATAAAGCCGACGCAGAGCGATTTGACGATCAGCAGGTCCGACTGACGCCCCAGCGCCAGCACGATCCCGATCGGCAGGGACACCGCGATGGCAACCACGCCGATGGTGATCGACAGCATCATCCCGCCAAAAAAGCGGCTTTCGACGGGTTCAAGCCCGATGCCGATGACCGCCCCCAATGCGCCAGAAATCGGCGAGGCCAGAAACAGCCACCAGATCAGCGCCGCAGCAACGCCCGCAATGATACCAGCCAGGCTGCCCATGGTCTTATCGACCAGTTTGAAGACAACATAGCCGATGACAAACCCCGCAGCCGCCGCCAGCGGGCCCCAGATGGTGCCGCCCCACAGCAGCCAGGGCATCAGGAACGGATACACGGCGGTGAAATAGCCCAGCTTGGCCGGCACCTTATCCGAAAACAGCACCGGCGCCAGGGCGACGGCCAGCAGGATAAAGGCCAGGATCGGCCGCCAGTATTCATCGGCCGGGTAGAAACCGAAAAGCAACTGCACCCAGCGATCTCGGATCACGCCCCAGCAGGCTCCGTGGCCTTCATGGCCCAGGCCTGCCAGGATCTCGCGGCACTCGGACAGCGAGGCGGCGTTCCAGGTCGGGGACCAGGCCCAGCCCAGCAGGAAGCCCAGCACATAGACAACGAAAACACCGCAGATCACCGTGATAACCGAGTTCACCCAGCCCGAGAACAGGTTCTCGCGCATCCAGCCGATCACCCCGACCGAGCTGGCCGGCGGTTCCTGCTGAGGCAGCATTTCCGTGCGAACAAAAGAAATATCGCTCATATCACCGCTCCACCAGTTTGACGCTGTTATTGTACCAGTTCATCACCACCGAAATGGCCAGGCTGATCGCCAGATAGATCAGCATCCCGATCAGAACGGTTTCCAGCTCGCGGCCGGTCTGGTTCAGGGTGATGCCCATCAAGGTGCCGGTCAGGTCCATGTAACCGACGGCAATCGCCAGCGAAGAGTTCTTGGTCAGGTTCAGATATTGCGAGATCAGCGGCGGGATGATCACCCGCAACGCCTGCGGCAAAATCACCAGGCTCATGACCCGGTTGGGGCGCAGGCCCAGGGCACTTGCCGCCTCGGTTTGCCCTTTTGAGATCGCCAGAATCCCCGCCCGGACGTTTTCCGCAATAAAAGCAGCGGTATAAAGCGACAGGGCCAGCCACAGGGCGATCAGCGAGTTCCGCATATAAATGCCGCCCTTGAAGTTAAAGCCCTTCAGCTCGGGATAGCCCAGATAGAACCCCAGAAAGACCAGAACCGCGATCAGCGGCACCAGAATGGCTGCCAGGCTCAGGTACCAGGTGGTCGGGCGGGCGCCCGTGGCCTCTTGGATGGCATTGGCGCGTTTGTTGATGAAATGGCGCACGGTAAACCCGATGGCCAGCGCGATCAGAACCGCGATCAAGTCAATCGAGATGTCAAACCGCAGGCTGGAGTCGCCAAACAGGTGGATATTGCCCAGACTGTTCGAAAACAGCGGCTCGGGGACGTAAAAGCCCCGGTTCGTCGCGACGACAGCGCCGGTATCCACCCCGCGGAATGCCCGCGGCGCGGGCAGGGTCTCGATCAGGATGGCCATGCTGAACACGATCCACAGCAGGACGGGAACATTGCGGAACATCTCGACATAGACGGTCATGATGCGGGCAATCAGCCAGTTTCTGGACAGGCGCAAAACGCCGATGACCACGCCCAAGACGGTGGCGGTGATACAGCCCATGACGGCCACCAGAATGGTGTTCAGCAGCCCCACAAAGGCCGCACGCAGATGGGTGCTTTGCGAATTATAGTCGATCAGACGCTGGTTGATATCATAGCCTGCGGGCTCGCTCAGGAAACGGAAGCTGGGCTCTTTGCCCAGATCCTGAAGATTCGCCGCAGTGTTGCTGATCAGCCAAGCGAACAGCGACATGAACCCGATCATCGCCACAACCTGAATGGTCATGGACCGATACCGGGTGTCGTAAATCAGCATAGATAGCCGAAACGACTCCTTAGGAGGGTCGGTCAGTGTTGTCATTGGGTTTTTCCCCGTCTTTCGGCCTTGTTTTTTTGTGCCGGTTCGCAGACCGATGGCCGAATTATTCACGTATCATATAGAGGAGGAAGGGCGCGAGTTACCCCGCGCCCTTCGATCTTTGGTGCCGTCTTAGCGGAACGGCGGTGCGTACAGCAGGCCACCTTCGGTCCATTGCGCGTTCAGGCCGCGCGACAGGCCGATCGGGGTGCTGGAGCCGATGTTCTTTTCGAACAGCTCACCGTAGTTGCCGCCGACCTTGATGGCCGCCATGGCCCAGCCCGCGTCCAGACCCAGCATTTCGCCCAGGGTGCCTTCGGTACCCAGGATGCGGTTCACTTCGGGATTGTTGGTGCCTTTGGCCAGCTCGTCGATATTCGCCGAAGTGATGCCCATTTCTTCTGCCGCGATCAGCGCGTTCAGAGACCAGCGCACAACGTCGCCCCACTCGTGATCGCCATGACGGACCAGCGGGCCCAGCGGCTCTTTCGAGATGATTTCGGGCAGAACCACATGCGCCGACGGATCTTCGAAGGTGGCGCGCGTGGCCGCCAGACCCGAGGCATCGGTGGTGTAAACGTCACAGGCACCGGCCAGGTACTGCTGCTGAGCTTCGGCGTTGGTTTCGATCGGAACCGGCTCGTAGCTGATGTTGTTCGAGCGGAAGAAATCCGCCAGGTTCAGCTCGGTGGTGGTGCCGGTCTGGATGCAAACGGTGGCACCATCCAGTTCTTTGGCGGACGAAACGCCCAGCTCTTTGGGCACCATGAAGCCCTGACCGTCATAGTAGTTCACGCCGACGAATTCGAACTTCAGGTCCACATCGCGCGAGAAGGTCCAGGTGGTGTTCCGGGCCAGCATGTCGATCTCGCCCGAGGCCAGCGCGGTAAAACGGGTTTTACCAGTGGTCGGCACGAATTCGACGGCTTCACCGTCCCCCAGAACCGCGGCGGCAACAGCGCGGCACACACCGACGTCAAAGCCGTCCCAGTGGCCATTCGCGTCGGGCGCAGCAAAGCCAACCAGGCCGGTGGTCACGCCACAGCGCAGCTTACCGCGGGCTTTAACGTCCTCCAGCGTGCCAGCGGCAGCGGCACCAGCGGCCAGACCAGCAATGGTCAGCGCGCCAAGAAATACGGATTTTTTCATGTTTACCTCTTCCTGATTATCCGCCGATTTTGCTCGACGGTTAAACCGATCCTGTCAGATCGGGGTCGAAACTGGAAAGGGATTTTCCCATTCAGTGATCGAAGTTTGGGCGCATTCGCGGGAAAAGGTCAAGGGACTGATCAAGAAATCGGCAGCCCATTCCGTCAGCTGACGCTAAGGCAAGCCAAAATAAGTGATCAAATTAATCACCCGGCTGCGCGGCCTGGCAAAGGTCAAAGAATCGCTTGGCATGAAAGAAGGCCTGACGCTTGATTTCCGCGTGTTCGGCGGCCTCTTCGTCCTTGCCCCATTGCTCTTCCTGCCAGGTCTCATCGACGCGGGACAGGGCCCAGATTTCCTCGATTGGGTGCAGGTCCGCGACGGCTGCGAACCCCAGGATCAACGAGCCGCTCAGCCCCACAAGATCGTGAAAGGCCGCCAGCTGGAACGGGGACATCTCCGCGACGCGCCTGTGCAGCGCCTTCAGAACCTGCGGTTCCTGCGCCACATGCATCACGCCGGACGCCACCGTCAGACGCGCCTTCAGAGAATCAGCCGCCCAGTCCAGCACCGGATCCCACAGCGCGGCCTGACGCTGGATCAGCGGCTCGGGGGCATCGGCGCGATAGCACAGCAAATCCGTCCCGCCATAATCGGCGATCAGGCTGGCGACCTCGGCGTGCTGCGTCGCGACCTTGTCCAGCGCCGCATTGGCCGAGCGCGTCACCGGCATCGTGTTCGGGTCCACCTCGCCCTCTTGAGCGTCCCATTCGGCAGCAATCGCCTGCGCCATTTCCAGGGTCGGCACCACCAAAGACGTTTTCGCCGGGGTCTTCACCAAACGCCCGTCCAGCAACACGGCAAAGCCGCCCTCATAGGGTTCGGCGGTGCTTTCTTTCCAGAACCGTTTTGCTTTCCATGCGCTCATGTCTTTATCCCCATAGCTCGGTGATGGCCTTGGCCAGGTCGGGCACCTCATGCACCAGCCGGTCCGCGCCGTCCAGCCTGTCGGGCGCGTGATACCCCCAGCTGACCCCGATCGCCCGCACCCCAGCCGCGCGGGCCATCGTCATGTCAAATTCCGTGTCGCCGATCATCACCGTGCTGTCCGGCCCCACGCCCATTTCCTCCATCGCCGCCAGCAGCATCGCCGGATGCGGCTTCGAGGGATGATGATCCGCCACCTGCTGCGTCAGAAAGGTCTGCTCCAGCCCGTGCCCGGCCAGCAAAGCATCCAGGCCGCGCCGGGATTTACCCGTCGCCACCCCCAGCAGGAATTCCGGCACCGCACCGACCTGCGCCAGCATCTGCGCAATCCCCGGATACAGGGGGCTGCTCTGTTTCGTGCCCAAGGCCGTGCGGCGCTGGTGATAGGTCTCCTTATACCCCTGCACCATCGCATCATAGCTGGCCTGGCTCAGCCCCGGCCGCAGCTGCGCAATCGCCACATCCAGCGACAGCCCGACAATGGCCAGGATGTCGGCGCGCGCCGGCGGTTCCTGATCCACCATCGCAAAGGCCGCCCCCATCGAGGCGACAATATCGGCCTGGCTGTCCACCAGCGTGCCGTCCACATCGAATATGATCAGACGCAGGGGCGCGCTCATTGCAGGCTCTCGAACGGGTCATCGGCGGCCAGATCCTCGGTCCAGCCGAAGGTGTCCCAGCTGTCCGCCATATGCGGCGGCAGAGGCGCGGTGAACGTCATCACCTGCCGCGTCCCCGGATGTTCAATGGTCAAGGTACGCGCGTGCAGGTGCAGTTTCTTGCTGATGATCCCGCCCAATTGCGCGCCCCAGCCATCGCCCAGGTTTTCCTGCCCCGAGCCCCCGTATTTGCCATCGCCGATGATCGGATGCCCGATCTCGGCCATATGCGCGCGCAGCTGGTGGGTGCGTCCGGTGACGGGCTCCATTGCCACCCAGGCCGCGCGCCCGGCCACTCGATAGAGCGTGGCATAAAGCGTATGCGCACGTTTTGCGCCGGGCGTGTCGGCCACATCGCGCGGATGGACGGCGTGCATCTTCTCTCCCTCGCCGCCGCGCCCGTGGCCCGCGGCCTTGACCAGCCCGTATTTAATCTCGCCCAGATAAGGGTGCGGCACACCCGCCACCAAGGCCCAGTAGATTTTCCGCGTTTCCCGGTGCCGGAAAGCCGCAGTCAGCCGCGAGGCCGCCTCGCGCGTGCGGGCCAGCATCAGAACGCCGCTGGTATCCTTATCCAGACGGTGCACCAGCCGGGGTTTTTCGTCATAGTCAAAGCACAGCGCCTCGGACAGCCCATCCACATGGCGCGCCTGTTTGCTGCCGCCCTGAACGGGCAGGCCCGCGGGCTTGTTCATCACGATGATATGATCGTCCCTATACAGAACCGCATCCTGCATCATCCGTGCATCCGCCTGCGAGACACGTGTCTTCTGCATCGGCCTTTGCGCGCCCGGCGCGGGCAGAGGCGGAATCCGCAGCTCTTGGCCCACTTCCAGCCGGGTGCTGGCCTTGCAACGGCTGCCATCGACGCGCAGCTCGCCCTTGCGGCACATTTTCTCGATCTGCCCCTGGCCCAGATGCGGGAACTGGCGCTTTAGCCAGCGGTCCAGGCGCTGGTCGCCCTCGCCTTCGGCGACTGTGATCATCTGTACTCGGCTCATTGCATCATCCCTCGTGCCAGCAGCAGCCCCAATCCCAACGCGCCCAGCGAGCACAGCACCGAGACCGCCACATAGGCCGCCGCAATCCCGTGCTGCCCGCGTTCCCACAGCGTGATCGCATCCAGCGAAAAAGCCGAGAACGTGGTGAAACCGCCCAAAACGCCCGTCATCAGCAAAGGCGCGAAACGGTTCGCGCTGAAATGGCCCAGCACCACGACGATCACCCCCATGGCAAAACTGCCCAGGATGTTCACCGCCAGCGTCCCCCACGGGAAACCGGGCCCCATCAGCCGTATCGCGGCCAGGCCAGTCAGGTATCGCCCCGAGGCACCGATTGCGCCGCCCAGGGCCACTTGCAGAAGCGTTGTCATCATGGCGCTCGTGTGAGCGTCCGCCCGCAAAATGTCAAGCCACGCTGCCCTTTTGCGCTAACCGCGCTTGGCGCGCAGCTTGCTGAAATAGGCGACACGTTTTTGCAATTCGCGTTCGAACCCGCGTTCGACCGGCTGATAAAGCGCGGGCCGATCCACCCCATCGGGGAAATAATTCTGCCCCGAAAAACCATCCTCGGCATCGTGATCATAGGCATAGCCATCGCCATAACCCTGATCCTTCATCATGGATGTCGGCGCGTTCAGGATATGTTTGGGCGGCATGGCCGAGCCGGTTTTCTTGGCCAGCCGCATCGCCGCCTTATAGCCCGCATAGCCCGCGTTGGATTTGGGGGCCAGCGCCAGATATGTGACGGCCTGCGCCAGCGCCAGCTCGCCTTCGGGGCTGCCCAGCCGCTCATAGATTTCCCAGGCGTGCAGGCAGACCGATTGCGCCTGCGGGTCGGCCAGGCCAATATCCTCGACTGCCATGCGCGTGATCCGGCGCGCCAGATAGCGCGGATCCTCGCCCCCGGTCAGCATCCGCGCCAGCCAATACAGCGCCGCATCCGGATCGGACCCGCGCACCGATTTATGCAGGGCTGAGATCAGGTTGTAATGCTCGTCCCCGCCCTTGTCATATTTGGCCGCGCGCCGCATCAGACGTGCCGACAGGCCCTCGGTGTCCAGTTTGCCGTCTACCGTCCAGGCGCTGACCTGCTCGATCAGGTTCAGCAGCGCGCGCCCATCGCCATCGGCCATTTCCAGCAGCGCCTCGCGCGCCGGGCCGGTCAGAGGCAGCGCGCGGTCCAGCTCTTTTTCCGCCCTCTGCGCCATCCGCTCCAGATCGGTCAGCGACAGCCTCTCCAGCACCAGCACCTGCGCCCGGCTGAGCACAGCGGCGTTCAGTTCGAACGAGGGGTTTTCCGTCGTCGCCCCCACCAGCAGGATCGTGCCGTCCTCCATATGGGGCAGGAAACTGTCCTGCTGCGCCTTGTTAAAGCGGTGGATTTCATCCACGAACAAGAGCGTCCCCTGCCCGTTCGCGGCGCGAATCCGGGCGGCCTCGAACACTTTCTTCAGGTCCGGCACCCCGGTGAAAATCGCGCTGATCTGAACGAAATGCAGGTCGGTTTCATCCGCCAGCAGCCGCGCAATCGTGGTTTTCCCCACCCCCGGCGGGCCCCACAGAATAAGCGACGACAAAGAGCCCGCAGCCAGCATCACCCCCAAGGGTGCCTCGGCCCCCAGCACCTGTTCCTGTCCGATCACCTGATCCAGCGATTGCGGACGCAGCCGATCCGCCAAAGGACGATGGGTAGAGGCCGGCGCAGCGGCCGGAGTGCCAGAATCAAACAGGTCAGCCATGGGTCACAGCCTGAACCGCATCCGCACCCGCTTCAAGCCACGTTGCACATCCAGCGAAAGGGTTTTCATCCGGCTGTTCAGGATCGTGTGAACGTCCTGGGTGGTTTGAATATCCTCTCCGTTGATGCGCGCCAGAATATCGCCGGGGCGCAGCCCGGCCCGCGCGCCATAAGGGCCAGGAGCCTCGACCACGACGCCCACCGCAGACAGAGGCAGACCGAATTCCGCCAGCACGCCAGGGTTCACATTGGCCACCGTCAGACCGGGCAGAACGCTGCGGTCGCTCAGCACCCGCCGATCCCGGCCGGGGGTCTCAGGGGCGATCCGCAGGGGCACAGGCACCACGCGTTCCTGCCCCCCGCGCACAAAGGCAATCTGCGCCTCGGTGCCCAGCCCGGCGACGCTCATGCGGAACAGCATCTCGGCGGGGGTATTGACGGTTTCCCCATCCACGCGCAGCACCACATCGCCGGAACGCAGGCCCGCCTCGGCAAAGGGGCTGTCGGGATGCAACTGAGACAGCACGATCCCGCCCGGCAGATCCAGCCCCAGCCCCGCCGCCATATCCGCATCCACGGGCTGGCCGCTCATCCCGGCCCAAGGGCGCTGAAACGCGGGATTGCCCGCCCGCGCCTGCGCCACGAACTGCGCCACCAGATTGGCCGGAATCGCAAAACCGATCCCGTTCGACCCACCCGAGCGCGTCAGAATCCGCGTATTCACCCCGATCAGCCGCCCATTCACATCAATCAACGCCCCGCCGGAATTGCCCGGATTGATCGCGGCATCCGTTTGCAGGAAATACCCGCGCGCGCTGCCCACCGCCGCGCCCGAACGCGCCAGCCCGGACACGATTCCGCTGCTGACCGTCTGGCCCACGCCGAACGGGTTACCGATGGCCAGAACCAGCTCGCCAACCTCCACCCGGTCACTGTCGCGCAGGGTCAGATGCGGCATATCCTCGGCGCCTTCAAGTTGCAGGACCGCCAGATCCGATTCCTGATCCGACAGCATCACCTGCGCATCGAATTCGCGCCGATCTGTCAGAACCACCCGGATTTCCGTTGCCTCGCCCACGACATGGTAATTCGTCACCACGATCCCATCGCCAGACAGAATCACCCCCGAGCCCAGCGAATTCTGCACCCTTTGGCGCGGTTGCCCCAGATTGCCAAAAAACTGTCGGAAAAACGGGTCATTCTGAAACGGGCTGGAGCGCTCGGCCACGATGCGCTTGGCATAGATATTCACCACCGCAGGGGCGGCCTGTTTCACCAAAGGGGCAAAGCCCAGCTGGATTTCCATCTGGCTTTGCGGGACACGGGTATCCGACCAGACCGGCGTGGCCAGGATCAGAAGGACGCTCAGAATTCGCAGCAAGGGAACCTCCGGTTTTCTTCGGATATGTCGGTCTGGCGCTGTGATTTCAAGCGCTCGGGTTTCAAGCGCCCTGCGTCAGACGTCAGCGTACCCTGAAAAACGCACGCTCTGAACGGCCGGTTTGCCGCATATGCCTGCACCAAACAAAAAGGCCCCGCCAGGTCTGGCAGGGCCTTGGGCTGTGCGTGTTGCGCAGCGCTTATTCTTCGACAGCTTCTTCCGCTTCCAGGCGGGCTTTGTCAGCCGCACCTTTGGCCGAGACGTCGCGGTCAACGAACTCGATGATCGCCATCGGAGCCATGTCGCCATAGCGGAAGCCGGCCTTCAGGATGCGGATGTAGCCACCCTGACGCTCTTTGTAGCGCGGGCCCAGAACGTCGAACAGTTTGGCGACGTCCTTGTCCTGCTTCAGCTGAGCCGCGGCCTGACGGCGGGCGTGCAGATCGCCGCGTTTGGCCAGGGTGATCAGTTTTTCAACGATCGGGCGCAGTTCTTTGGCTTTGGGCAGGGTGGTTTTGATTTGCTCGTGCTCGATCAGCGAGCCAGCCATGTTCGAGAACAGGGCCTTACGGTGCTCATGAGTACGGTTCAGGCGGCGGTAACCACGTGCGTGACGCATTTTCTATCTCCTAACGTGCGTTTTGCTTTGTCCGTCCGGCGATGCGTGTCACCGGCTCTCCTTGGGGCGTTGGCCCGGATGTTCCCCGCCAGATGCGGGCATATGCGGGGCAGGCTATGCGCCCGCCCCCTATTTTTAGAACGCGTCTTCGAATTTCTTGGCCAGATCTTCGATGTTGTCCGGCGGCCAGTCCTCGACGTCCATGCCCAGGTGCAGCCCCATGCCCGAGAGCACTTCTTTGATCTCGTTCAGCGATTTGCGGCCGAAGTTCGGAGTGCGCAGCATCTCGGCTTCGGTTTTCTGGATCAGATCGCCGATGTAGACGATGTTGTCGTTCTTCAGGCAGTTTGCCGAACGGACGGACAGTTCCAGCTCGTCCACTTTCTTCAGCAGCAGCGGGTTGAACTCCAGACCGTCATCCTCGTCCTGGCGGCCAGCGGCTTCGGGCTCTTCGAAGTTCACGAAGATCGACAGCTGGTCTTGCAGGATGCGCGCGGCAAAGGCCACGGCGTCATCGGGGGTGATCGAACCGTCGGTTTCCACCTTCAGGGTCAGTTTGTCATAGTCCAGCACCTGGCCCTCACGGGTGGGCTGCACGTCATAGGACACTTTCTTGACCGGCGAGTAGATCGCGTCGATCGGGATCAGGCCGATGGGCGCATCTTCGGGTTTGTTCTTATCTGCGGCGACATAGCCCTTCCCGGTGTTGACGGTCAGTTCCATGTACAGATCGGCGCCGTCATCCAGGTGGCAGATCACGTGTTCCTTGTTCAGGATCTCGATACCTGCGCTGTCGGAGATGTCACCGGCGGTCACAGCCCCCGGACCCTTGGCCGAGATCGACAGACGCTTGGGGCCTTCGGCTTCCATGCGCAGGGCGACCTGCTTCAGGTTCAGGATGATGTCGGTGACGTCTTCGCGCACACCGGCAACAGACGAGAATTCATGCAGAACGTTGTCGATCTGCACGCTGGTGATGGCCGCACCTTGCAACGAGCTCATCAGCACGCGGCGCAGGGCGTTGCCCAGCGTCAGGCCAAAGCCACGCTCCAGCGGTTCGGCAACCACGGTTGCCTGACGCAGCGGGTCATTGCCCGGCTTTACGTCCAGCTGAGTCGGCTTGATCAGCTCTGCCCAATTCTTGTGGATCATGCGTCCCTCCATTCCTGTCTTGTCCCCATGTCCAAAGGCCAAGACGCCCGAGGTTTCAAAATGACGGAATGGGGCCGTGCGCGTGCACAGCCCCAAAACAATACTGTCGGATTAGACCCGGCGGCGTTTCGGCGGGCGGCAGCCGTTGTGTGCGATCGGGGTCACATCACGGATCGAGGTGATGTTGAAACCGATTGCGGCCAGCGCGCGCAGAGCCGATTCACGGCCCGAACCGGGGCCCTGAACTTCGACTTCCAGGGTTTTCACGCCGTGATCCTGGGCTTTCTTGCCCGCGTCCTCGGCTGCCATCTGAGCAGCGTAAGGCGTGGATTTGCGCGACCCTTTGAAGCCCATGGTGCCGGCCGACGACCACGAGATCGCGTTGCCCTGCACGTCCGAGATCAGGATCTTGGTGTTGTTGAAGCTGGAGTTCACATGTGCGACGCCAGCTGCGATGTTCTTGGAGGCCTTTTTCTTGCCGCCACGACGGGTATCACGTGCCATTGGTGCTGCCCTCCCTTACTTCTTCTTACCGGCGATGGCCTTTGCGGGGCCTTTGCGGGTACGTGCGTTGGTGTGGGTGCGCTGGCCGCGCACAGGCAGGCTGCGGCGGTGACGCAGGCCGCGGTAGCAACCCAGATCCATCAGGCGTTTGATGTTCATCTGCACTTCGCGGCGCAGGTCACCTTCGACGGTGTAGTTGGCGTCGATGTGTTCGCGGATGGCCAGAACTTCGGCGTCCGACAGCTCGTTTACACGGCGAGTCGATTCGATGTTCACAGCTTCGCAGATGGCTTTGGCCGATGCAGGGCCGATACCAGTGATATAGGTCAGGGCGATAGGGACCCGCTTTGCAGTGGGGATGTTTACGCCGGCGATACGTGCCACGTGTCACTTTCCTTTTCGTTGCGGTTCCGTAGTTCCAGAACCTTTTTTCACAACGTAAGCCCGACGATTTTTGCGCCGGGCCTCAGCTGTACCAGGTGATAAGATCATCGGCGCATATGCACACCGAGAATCAGCCTCATAATAGAGATGGTGCTGGGTATGTGGAAAAAAGAGGGCCGTCAAGCCCCCTTCCCCATTCATCCTGTGATTAGCCCAGAATCCCGGCAATCGCGCCCTGAACGTCTTCGATCGAGCCCAAACCGTCAATCGAGGTCAGATTCCCCTTGGCGTGGTAATAGCCGATCAGCGGCGCGGTCTTTTTGTAGTATTCCATCAGACGGAAACGCACGCTTTCTTCGTTATCGTCTGCGCGGGCGGTGCCCCCGGCGGCGACGGCTTCGGCGGCGCGGTTGACGATCCGCTTGACCAGAACCTCGTCCTCGACCTGCATCTCGATCACGGCGTCCAGGGTTTCGCCCTTCTCGGCCAGCAACTCTCCCAGTGCATCGGCCTGGGCCAGGGTGCGCGGGAAGCCGTCGAAGATGAAACCGCCCTTTTTGTCGCCTTCCAGCTTCTCGCGGATCAGGCCGATGACGATTTCATCGGTGACCAGGCCGCCGCTGTCCATGACCTTGGCCACAAGCTGCCCCATTTCGGAACCGCTGGCCTTGGCTTCCCGCAGCATGTCGCCGGTGCTCAGCTGGATCATGTCGCGTGTTTCGACCAGATGGCCAGCCTGAGTTCCTTTGCCCGCGCCGGGCGGTCCAAGCAGAATAATGTTCATCGACGTGCGGGTCCTTTGCGTGCGCGTTTCTTACCTTTGCCGCGTAGCTGCGACTTCTCGATCAGACCTTCGTACTGATGGGCCAGCAGATGGCTTTGCACCTGTTGGATCGTATCCATGGTCACGGACACGACGATCAGCACCGAGGTTCCGCCAAAATAGAAGGGGATCGCCAATTGGCTACGCAGAATCTCGGGCAAGAGACAAACTGCCGCAAGGTAGGCCGACCCCAGAACCAGCACGCGGTTGGCCACGTACTCCAGATATTCGGCGGTTTTCTGCCCCGGACGGATACCGGGAACAAAGCCGTTCTGGTTCTTCAGGTTGTCCGCCACATCATCGGGTTTGAACGACACATTGAACGTATAGAAATAGGCAAAGAACACGATCATCGCGACAAAGAACAGCAGGTACAGCGGCTGCCCCGGCCCGAAATAGGCCAGCAGCGTGGACATGACCGGCCCCGTTTGCGACCCCGAGAACGTGCTGATCGTGGTCGGCAGCAGCAGCAGCGAGCTGGCAAAGATCGCCGGGATCACGCCGGCCGGGTTCACCTTGATCGGCAGGTGCGAGCTGCCGCCGTCATAGACTTTCATCCCCACCTGACGGCGCGGATACTGAATGTGGATCTTGCGCAGGGCGCGCTCCATGAACACCACAAAGGCAATCACAACAGCAACCATCACAAAGACACCGATGATCACGGCGGGGCTGATGGCACCCGAACGCCCCTGGCTGAGGAACTGCGCCAGAGCGGCGGGCACCTCGGCGATGATGCCGACGAAAATGATCAGAGAGATACCGTTACCAATGCCGCGGCTGGTGATCTGGTCGCCCAGCCACATCATGAACATGGTGCCGCCCACCAGCGTCATCACACAGGTCACACGGAAGAACATGCCCGGATCGGTCACCAGATCCCCGGCCTCAAGCGAGGCGGCCAGACCGTAGGCCTGCAAGGTCGCCAGCACCACAGTGCCGTAACGGGTGTATTGGTTGATCTTCTTACGGCCTGCGTCGCCCTCTTTCTTCAGCTGTTCCAGCGAAGGCACCATCGAGGTCAGCAGCTGAACAATGATCGAGGCCGAAATATACGGCATGATCCCCAGCGCAAAAATCCCCATCCGTCCCAGCGCGCCGCCGGTGAACATCGACAGGATGCCGCCCAGGCCGCTTGCCGCGCCCTCCATGAAGTTGCGCAGCTGTTCGCCGTCAATGCCCGGAACGGGAATGAAGGTGCCGATACGGCAAACGATCAGAAGCCCAAGGGTGAACAGGATGCGGCTGCGCAGGTCCGACGCCTTGGCCAGCTGTCCCCAGCTGGTGTTCGCGGCCATTTGTTCGACTGCAGATACCATATTCGGTCTCTCTTATGTGGCAACGCCGCCCAGAGCGTTTTCCAGCTCAGGCGGCGTTCTTAGGAAAACTAGGATGTATCTAAGCGGGCTCAGCCCCGCTCACAACCCGTTATTCTGCGGCAGCCGCAACCTTCAGCGATCCACCGGCCTTTTCGACGGCTTCGATGGCCGATTTCGAGGCCCCGGTCACTTCCAGGTTAACAGCGGTTGCAATCTCGCCTTTGGCCAGAACGCGGACGCCATCCAGCTTGCGGCGCACCAGACCGCTGGCAACCAGCGCGTCCTCGGTGATCGCGGCCGAAGCGTCCAGCTTGCCGGCTTCGATGAACTTGGCGATCAGGCCCAGGTTCACAACGGCGTATTCCTTGCGGTTGGGCTTGTTAAAGCCACGCTTGGGCAGGCGTTGGTACAGGGGCATCTGGCCGCCCTCGTAGCCATTGATGGCCACACCCGAGCGCGATTTCTGACCTTTGATACCACGGCCACCCATTTTACCTTTGCCCGAACCCGGACCACGGCCAACGCGTGTGCGTTTCTTGGTTGCGCCTGCGTTATCACGCAATTCATGCAATTTCATGTCGCTTCTCCTTTGCCGGAACTGACCCACGAAGCGGAAGGGGTCAAACACGGCTTTTCTTGGTTGATTCTTATGCAGCCAAAGGGCCACCGGGGGCGTATAGACGCTTCGCTTGCATGATGCAAGCGCAGAGCACCCCGTCAAAGAAAACGCCCCGCAATGCACTGCGGGGCGTTCGTGTTCTTATCCGATGAAGGATCGCTTAGTCGCGCTCTTCGATGATTTCGACCAGGTGCGGGATTTTCGCGACCATGCCACGAACCGAAGGCGTATCCTCCAGCTCGCGGGTCTTGTGCATCTTGTTCAGGCCCAGACCGATCAGGGTCTGACGCTGGACGGCGGGGCGACGGATCGGGGAACCGATCTGTTTGACAACGATGGTTTTAGCCATGTCTCGCTCTCCTTACGCTTCTGCTTCGGCGGGGGCCGCTGCTTCGTCCTTGCGCAGGATGTCAGCAACTTTCTTACCGCGACGCGCAGCAACCGAACGCGGGCTCGACTCTTTGGTCAGGCCGTTGATGGTGGCGCGGATCATGTTGTAGGGGTTCTGCGAGCCGATCGACTTGGAAACCACGTCTTTCACGCCCAGCATTTCGAACACGGCACGCATCGGACCACCGGCGATGATCCCGGTCCCTTCAGGTGCGGTGCGCATGACGACCTTACCGGCGCCGTGGCGACCTTCAATGTCGTGGTGCAGGGTGCGGCCCTCTTTCAGAGGCACGCGAACCATCTGGCGCTTGGCTTGCTCGGTGGCTTTGCGGATGGCCTCGGGCACTTCTTTCGCTTTGCCTTTGCCGAAACCAACGCGGCCTTTCTGATCGCCGACAACCACCAGAGCAGCGAAGCCAAAGCGCTTACCACCCTTCACGGTTTTCGAAACACGGTTGATCGCGACCAGGCGATCTGCAAATTCCGGGGTTTCCTCTTCGCGGTTGCGACCGCGGCCCCGGCGGTTTTCACGTTCTGCCATTTGGACAGTCCTTTCATGGTGGCGCGGCTGCGCCGTTTGTCTCAATCCTGGTGCTCTGCGCGGGCTGGCCGCGCAGAACCCGGATCATCGGGAGGGCACAGCGCGCCCTCCGCAGGTTGCTTAGAACTTCAGACCGCCTTCACGCGCGGCGTCGGCCAGAGCCTTCACCTTGCCGTGAAACAGGAAGCCACCACGGTCGAAGTAGCACTCTTCGACGCCGGCTGCCTTGGCACGTTCTGCGATCAGCGCGCCGACTTTCGCGGCGGCTTCGACGTTGTTCTTGCCGACCACGCCCAGATCTTTCTCCAGCGAGGAGGCCGATGCCAGGGTGACGCCTTTGACGTCGTCGATCAGCTGAACGCTGATGTTCTTGTTGCTGCGGTGAACCGACAGGCGCAGCTTGCCGACGTTCACTTTCCGCTGTTTGTTCCGAACGCGCAGACGGCGCTTCAGGAACAGGGTCCGTTTGCTGTTTGCCATTTTGCTCGTCCTTACTTCTTCTTGCCTTCCTTGCGGAAGATGTACTCGTCTTTGTACTTGATGCCTTTGCCTTTGTAGGGCTCGGGCTTACGCCATTCGCGGATGTTGGCCGCGACCTGGCCGACGAGTTGCGGGTCATTGCCTTCGACAACGATCTCGGTGGGTTTCGGAGCGGTGACGGTCACGCCGTCGGGCACTTCGAAGTTCACCTCGTGCGAGTAGCCCAGGTTCAGTTTCAGGGTGTTGCCCTGCATCTGAGCCCGGTAACCCACACCGTTGATCTCCAGCTCTTTTTTGAAGCCGGTCGTCACACCCTGGACCATGTTGGCCACCATGGTGCGGGACATGCCCCACTGCTGACGCGCGCGCTTGGACTTGCCACGCGGGGTGACGACAACAGCGTTGTCCTCGACCGCGATGGTCACGTCGTCGGTTGCGGTGAAGCTTTGGGTCGCTTTCGCGCCTTTGACTTCGATGGTCTGGCCGGACACCGACGCGGTAACGCCGCTGGGCAGCTCGACCGGTTTTTTACCAATACGAGACATTGCAGACCTCCTTAGAAGACGGTGCAGAGCACTTCGCCACCAACATTGTTGGAGCGTGCGCTTGCGTCCGACATCACACCTTTCGGAGTGCTGACAATCGACACGCCCAGGCCCTGACGGACAACGGGGATGTCATTGACGCCCATGTAGACGCGACGGCCGGGTTTCGAAACCCGCTTCAGTTCGCGAATGACAGGGGTGCCTTCGTAGTATTTCAGGCTGATTTCAAGGGTCGGGTGACCGTTGACATCAGTGCCCTTTTCGTAGCCGCGGATGTAGCCTTCGTCAGCCAGTACATCCAGAACCCAGCCGCGCAGTTTCGACGCCGGGGTCGAAACAACGGACTTGCCGCGCATCTGAGCGTTGCGGATACGGGTGAGCATATCGCCGATAGGATCGTTCATATCACTCTCTCCCTTACCAGCTGGATTTCACCAGACCGGGGATCTGGCCAAACGAGCCCAGTTCCCGCAGCATGATACGGCTGACCTTGAGCTTACGATAGTAAGCGTGGGGACGGCCGGTCAGCTGACAACGGTTGTGCAGACGGGTTGCCGAGCTGTTGCGCGGCAGTTTCGCAAGCTTCAGCGAAGCGCGGAAACGCTCTTCCATCGGCTTGTCTTGATCATTGATGATCTCTTTGAGAGCAGCGCGCTTGGCGGCGTATTTTGCCACCAGGCGTTCGCGCTTTTTCTCGCGTTCGACCATGGATTTTTTAGCCATAACTCTTCTCTCCCGCGCTTAGCTGTTGAAGGGCATGTTGAAATGCTTCAACAGCGCCTTTGCTTCCGCGTCGGTTTTCGCGGTGGTGGCGATCACGATGTCCATGCCCCAGGCAACATCGACCTTGTCGAAGTCGATCTCGGGAAAGACGATGTGCTCTTTCAGACCCATGGCATAGTTGCCACGACCATCGAAGGATTTGCCCGACACGCCGCGGAAGTCACGGATACGGGGCATTGCGATGGTGATCAGACGGTCCAGGAATTCGTACATACGGTCTGCGCGCAGGGTCACTTTCGCGCCCATCGGCATACCTTCACGAACCCGGAAACCCGCGATCGAGTTACGAGCGACGGTGGTCAGAGCCTTCTGGCCGGCAATCACGGTCAGATCCTCAACGGCGGATTTGGCTTTCTTGCTGTCTTTGACAGCTTCAGCGCCACAGCCGATGTTCAGAACGATTTTGTCCAGCTTGGGGATCATCATGTCGTTCTTGTAGCCGAACTCTTCTTTCAGAGCGGCGCGGATCGACTCTTTGTACTGAGCCTTCAGACGCGGGGTGTAGGTAGCAGCATCAAGCATCAATCACGTCCCCCGTGGTCTTGGCGAAGCGCACCTTCTTGTCGCCTTCCATACGGAAGCCAACGCGGGTTGCTTTGCCGTTTGCGTCCAGCAGTGCCAGGTTCGACAGCTGGATCGGCATCGCCTTGGGCAGACGGCCGCCCTGGCTGGTTTGCGACTGGCGGGTGTGACGGATGGCCATGTTGATGCCTTCCACGACAGCTTTGCCAGCTTTCGGATCTACGCTCTCGATGGTGCCCTGCTTGCCTTTGTCTTTGCCGGCCAGCACGACGACCTTATCGCCTTTGCGGAGTTTAGCAGCCATTACAGCACCTCCGGAGCGAGCGAGATGATTTTCATGAAGTTCTTCGAGCGCAGCTCGCGAACAACCGGCCCGAAGATACGGGTGCCGACGGGCTCGCCCGCGTTATTCAGGATAACGGCGGCGTTGCGGTCGAAGCGGATGGCGGTGCCATCTTCACGACGAACTTCTTTGGCGGTGCGCACGACGACGGCCTTACGGACGTCACCCTTTTTCACGCGACCGCGCGGGATGGCTTCTTTGACAGAGACGACGATGATGTCGCCCACCGAAGCGTATTTACGCTTCGAGCCACCCAGAACCTTGATGCACTGAACTCGGCGCGCGCCAGAGTTGTCAGCAACATCCAGATTGGTCTGCATCTGGATCATTTGGTTTCTCCCGACCTATGGGGGGACATGCAGGCGTCCATTTCCCCAGGGTTTCGCTAAATAGCGTCGGGATCGTCTAAGTGGGACTTAGGCGATCACTTCCCAACGCTTGGTCTTCGACTTCGGGGCACATTCCTGGATACGGACGGTGTCACCGACGTTGAATTGGTTGTTCTCATCGTGAGCCCGGTATTTCTTGGACTTACGGATGGTTTTCTTCAGAACGGGGTGCGTAAAGCGGCGTTCGACCTGAACGGTAACGGTCTGTTCGTTGGCATTCGAGGTCACGGTGCCTTGGAGAATACGTTTGGGCATCTGTCAGGCTCCTTATTCTGCTGCTTCAGCGGCTTTGGCGTTCAACACGGTCAGGACGCGGGCAACGTCGCGACGCACGGTTTTGACGCGTGCGGTGTTTTCCAGTTGGCCGGTTGCTTGCTGGAAGCGCAGGTTAAACGCTTCTTTCTTCAGGGCGGACAGCTGCTCGCGCAGCTCGTCCAGCGATTTTTCACGCAGTTCAGTGGCGGACATGTCGCCAGTTCCTTCTTCTAACACCAGTGAGCGCCTTATGACGGGTGACCCAGTATCTGGTGGAGTCAAAAAATAAACGCGCGAATCCCAGTCACCCGGAATCCGCGAGATGCCGCTCTATAAGGGGATCCCCCGTTGGGGGCAAGGAAAAACTGAGGGGGTTAAACCTGTCCCCAAATCCGCTGCCGCAACAATCATATTTTCTGTCCCCAAAACGGAAACACCAAACCCGCCCGCCACCGTTGACAGCCCCAGGGCGTGGTCCGTATCTTACTACAATTATAAATGGTTGTTAGAGGTAAAGATGGAATATTTTCTGTTATTAGGATTGGGAGGCGCCCTCGCGCTGACGGCCCTATTCGGTATCTTTGAAGATAGCAGCGACGATACCGCCTCTGATGACGACGCACCAGAAGACACACCAGAAGACGAAACCATTCGCGTAACCGAAGGCGGCACAGTCACCACTGGCGATGGCGATGATGTGATCATTACCCCCGAAGAGCTTGACGCCCCGGTCACGATCAACAGCGGCGCGGGGGATGATCTGATTGATATCCTGGCGGATGGCGACAGCCAGGTTGATGCCGGATCAGGGGACGACATCGTTCGCACGGACGGCCGCACGAACATCAACGGCGGCGATGGCGACGATATCCTGGAAAGCACCTATAACCCCGGCGGCTGGCAAAACGACGGCGGCACGTTCGACGGGGGCGACGGTGATGACCACCTGATCGCGCACGGGGACACCCAAAACATGTATGGCGGCGCGGGCAACGATACGATCACCGCGGAAAACCTAAGATTCGGCGAATACCTTGGCGGCGAGGGCGACGACACGTTCGAGCTGGAATTCGATGACCTGTACTATCGCCACGACATCGACGAAACCATCAGTGGCGGCACGGGCGACGATGTGTTTCGGATCACCAATGTGTCGCATCAAAGCGGTTTCTTTTTGGATGCCGACGGCAACCCCGATACCTACCACTTTGGCGTCACCGGGGGCGAAGGTGCCGACACGTTCGAGGTCATCCACCAGATCGAAGACAATAACTTCACGTCCTCCTCCGACCCGGATTTCACCATGTCCAATTCGACATGGATCCGGGATTTCGACCCGGACGAAGACGTGCTGATCATCACCCCCGAGGATACAGGCGTTTTCTCGGGCACCCCCACACTGACCATCGAAACCGATCAGGGTGTCGCGCATCGACACTACATCGAGCTGGTCTACACTGCCCCGCAAACCGGCGTGGAAGCAACCTGGCGCATCATGGTCGATACAACCCGCACCCTGACCGAAGATGACATTGTCCTGAACCTGGCCGCCTAAGCCTATCGCGCTTGGCCCGTGGCTGCGGTAAAAGGCGGGTATGTCACAGATTGAATCGCTCTTTGTCACCCGCCTCTACCGCGCCGCCCTGTCCGAGTTCGCCCCCAAGATCGACCCGGACGAGCTAGAGGCCTCCTGCTACTCCATCGCCGAGGACGACGAGGCCGGCCAGCAATGGTGCGAGGAGAACGGCTATCCCGGCTACACCTCCTATGCTTCGCTGACGGACCTGGGCTGGCGCTTTCCCATCTTCGACGACCTGATCAAATCGCTGAATCAACACGTCGCGGCCTTCGCCAAAGACCTGGAATTCGATCTGGACGACCGCAACCTCGTCCTCGAAGACCTGTGGATCAACATCCTGCCCGAAGGCGGCACCCATTCATCCCACCTGCACCCGCATTCAGTGATTTCCGGCACCACCTACGTGGCCATGCCCGACGGCGCCTCGGCCCTGAAACTCGAAGACCCACGCTCGGCCCGCATGATGGCCGCCCCCGCCCGCCGCAAAGACGCCCGCCGCGACCTGCAACCGTTCATCTACATGACACCAGAAGTGGGCGACGTCCTGCTATGGGAAAGCTGGCTACGCCACGAGGTCCCCTTGAACCGCTCGGAATACGACCGGGTCTCGGTCAGCTTTAACTATAAGTGGGAATAACCCCGCCGCACACGGGACCACCCCACCGCCCCTTCTTTGCTCTTCAAATACTCAAAGAAAACCCCCGCCGATTTCTCGACGGGGGTTTTGATTTTTCAGGCTGGTACGTGGCCCGGACAAAACTTGCGATTTTGCCTATACCACGCTGCTGACAGTTTGCGATGCAAACTGCAACGGTTTACCAGTCTTCGCGAACCACGACGCGGGTTTTCACCGGCAGTTTCATCGCGGCCAGGCGCAGAGCTTCACGTGCGATATCTTCGTCGACGCCGTCGATTTCGAACATGATGCGGCCGGGCTTCACCTTGCAGGCCCAGTAATCCACCGAACCCTTACCTTTACCCATACGAACTTCGACGGGCTTCGAGGTCACGGGGACATCGGGGAAGATACGGATCCAGACACGGCCCTGACGTTTCATGTGGCGGGTCATCGCGCGGCGAGCCGCCTCGATCTGACGCGCAGTCACACGCTCAGGCTGAAGGGCTTTCAGGCCGAACGAACCGAAGTTCAGGTCGCTGCCGCCCTTGGCCAGGCCTTTGATACGGCCCTTCTGCTGCTTGCGGAATTTAGTACGCTTTGGTTGAAGCATAACTCAGATCTCCTTAGCGGCGGCCGCCGGCGCCACGGGGCGCGGGACCATCCTGGATTTCCTGGGCGCGACGGTCACGAGCCTGAGGGTCGTGTTCCATGATCTCGCCTTTGAAGATCCAGGTTTTGATGCCGATGATGCCGTAGGGGGTCATGGCCTCTGCGGCGGCGTAGTCGATGTCAGCACGCAGGGTGTGCAGCGGCACGCGGCCCTCACGGTACCATTCGGTACGCGCGATTTCTGCACCGCCCAGACGGCCAGCGACGTTCACACGGATGCCCAGGGCGCCCATACGCATGGCGTTCTGCACGCCGCGCTTCATCGCACGACGGAAGGACACACGGCGTTCCAGCTGCTGAGCAATCGATTCCGCGACCAGCTGAGCGTCCAGCTCGGGCTTGCGCACTTCGACGATGTTCAGGTGCAGCTCAGAATCGGTCATGGCCGCCAGCTTCTTGCGCAGCACTTCGATGTCTGCGCCTTTCTTGCCGATGATCACGCCCGGACGCGCAGTGTGGATCGTCACGCGGCACTTCTTGTGCGGACGCTCGATGATCACACGAGCCACGCCGGCCTGTTTGCACTCTTCCTTGATGAACTCACGGATTTTGATGTCTTCCAGCAGAAGATCACCGTAATCTTTCGAGTCCGCGTACCAGCGGCTGTCCCAGGTGCGGTTGACCTGAAGGCGCATGCCGATCGGATTTACTTTCTGACCCATTAGGCTTGCTCCTCAACTTGACGCACGGTGATCGTGAGTTCCGAGAACGGCTTGATGATCTTGCCGAAACGGCCACGGGCACGGGGGCGGCCGCGCTTCATGGTCAGGTTCTTACCAACGTAAGCTTCTGCCACGATCAGCTCGTCCACATCCAGGTTGTGGTTGTTTTCGGCGTTCGCAATGGCGGACTGAAGGCATTTCTTCACGTCCTGAGCGATCCGTTTCTTCGAGAAGGTCAGGTCCGTCAGGGCCTTTTCCACCTTCTTGCCACGGATCATTGCGGCGACCAGGTTCAGTTTCTGCGGGCTGGTGCGAAGCATGCGCACTTTGGCCATTGCTTCGTTATCTGCCACGCGGCGGGGGTTCTTTGCCTTGCCCATGACTTATTTCCGCTTCGCTTTTTTGTCAGCCGCGTGACCATAGTAGGTCCGGGTCGGCGAATATTCACCGAACTTCTGGCCAATCATGTCTTCGGATACGTTCACAGGAACGTGTTTCTGGCCGTTGTACACACCAAACGTCAGACCCACGAACTGGGGCAGGATGGTGGAACGACGCGACCAGATTTTGATGACTTCGTTGCGGCCCGACTCGCGTGCTGCTTCGGCTTTTTTCAGCACGTAAGCATCCACGAAGGGGCCTTTCCAAACAGAACGTGCCATGTCTTAGCGGCCCTTCTTCTTGGCGTGACGCGAGCGGATGATCAGCTTCTGCGACGCCTTGTTTGTGTTACGGGTGCGCTTACCCTTGGTCGGCTTACCCCACGGGGTCACCGGATGACGACCACCCGAGGTCCGGCCTTCACCACCACCATGGGGGTGGTCGATCGGGTTCATGACAACACCACGAACCGACGGACGGATGCCCTTGTGGCGCATACGGCCAGCTTTACCGAAGTTCTGGTTGCTGTTGTCAGGGTTCGACACGGCGCCAACGGTGGCCATGCATTCCTGACGCACCAGGCGCAGTTCGCCCGAGGACAGGCGGATCTGAGCGTAACCACCGTCACGACCCACGAACTGAGCGTAAGTACCAGCAGCACGGGCGATCTGACCGCCTTTGCCGGGCTTCATCTCGATGTTGTGGATGATGGTCCCGATCGGCATCCCCGAGAACGGCATTGCGTTGCCCGGCTTGATGTCGGCCTTGGCCGAGGCAATCACCGTGTCCCCAACAGCCAGACGCTGCGGAGCCAGGATATAAGCCTGTTCGCCATCTTCGTATTTGATCAGCGCGATGAACGCGGTGCGGTTGGGGTCATATTCGATCCGCTCAACCGTTGCAGCAACGTCGAATTTGTTGCGCTTGAAGTCCACGATACGATAGAGGCGCTTTGCCCCACCGCCCTTGCGGCGCATCGTGATCCGCCCGGTGTTGTTCCGGCCGCCGTTCTTGGTCAAACCCTCAGTAAGGGATTTGACCGGACGTCCTTTCCACAGCTCCGAACGGTCGATCAGAACCAGCCCACGCTGGCCCGGCGTCGTCGGTTTATACGACTTGAGTGCCATGCTTTCTGTCTTCCGTTTTGTGAGGCAGGCCTGCGGCCCACCCGATGTTGTAGCCCCCTGCCCGTTTGTTCCCCAGAAGCTTTCGCCAGGAAACGCCCTACTAAGGTGGCCGCTTTGCTAGGGCCCCGAAGGTCCCTGATTCCAAAAATCACCGGCCCCGGAACGAATCCGAGGCCGAAGAGATGCGCGTCTTTAGCAGGGGAATGGAGGGGTGTCTATAGCGGGGGTGAGATTTGCTATCTTCGATGGTTTATTCAGGCTGATTGTCTTAAGCAAAGCGCTAGATCGCAAACACTTCCCTTAGATCGACATTGGGCTCAACAGAGCCAGGATCCAGAAAGTACTTTATGCGCTTATTCTCGAATGCGTCTAGGGTTCGGACCGCGACGGAAATCACATCCGCAAGCTTTGGAACCTCTTGGACCAACCTGGGGGAAACGCTGGTAGCAGTTGAAACGTGAGCGATATATTTGTTACGATGGTCGGTTTTCAATTGATTGACTGCGTCCGTGAAAGCTTTCGTGTTCTCAGCAATCTCACGTTGCCTTTCTCTCGACAAACTCGTTGCTAACTTAAGCTTCTTAGCCAGTCGAAATGAACGGTTCCCTTTCGTGTCATCAAGGGCGGTTAAGCGCATTACCAAGTCTCGTTGAGCACACTCTAATAAGTTCAATTCGACGACAAAATCTTCCCGACTCATCCTCTGTAAATCTGGCAATGTTCGTCTCTTGCACAGCGCATAATAAGTGATCAACATCCACAAAATATCGTCTCTAAGACCATCAATGACAACCTCAAGGCTCTCTGACTGTCGGGGCATCAGGGTGCCTCCTCCTTAGTTTGGTCAATATTTTATAGAGAAAAAAGCCCCCCGGTTTGCACCGAGGGGCCTTTCATTTTTTCAAAAACCTAGATCTTACAGTCCGGTGGACACGTCGATCGTGTTGCCCTCTTCCAGGGTCACATAGGCTTTCTTAACGTCTTTACGCTTGCCCAGCTGGCCGCGGAAACGCTTTACTTTACCCTTGGTGATCGTGGTGTTGACGGCTTTCACCTTCACACCGAACAGAGTCTCAACAGCCTCTTTGATCTGGGGTTTGTTGGCGTCGATGGCGACCTCGAACACGACAGCACCGGTTTCCGAGGCCATGGTGGCCTTCTCGGTGATGACGGGCTTGCGGATCACGTCGTACAGTTCTGCCTTGGTGGTCATTTCAGGCGAGCCTCCAGAGCTTCGACACCTGCTTTGGTGATCACCAGGGTGTCACGCTTCAGGATGTCATACACGTTAGCGCCCATCGTCGGCAGGATGTCCAGGCCTTCGATGTTGCGGGCGGCTTGGGCAAAGCCCTCGTTCACCGACGCACCGTCGATGATCAGGGCGCGTTTCCAGCCCAGGTTTGCAACCTGTTTGGCCAGAGCGGCGGTCTTGCCCTCGGTTTCGGCGGCTTCGATCACGACCAGCTCGCCTGCCTTGGCTTTCGCGGACAGGGCGTGCTTCAGGCCCAGCTTGCGGAATTTCTTCGGCAGGTCATGGGCGTGGCTACGCGGGGTCGGGCCCTTGTAGATACCACCTTTGCGGAAGATCGGCGCCTTGCGCGAGCCGTGGCGTGCGCCGCCGGTGCCCTTCTGGCGATAGATCTTCTTGGTCGAGTAGCTTACCTCGGAACGGGTCAGAACCTTGTGGGTGCCAGCCTGTGCCTTGTTACGCTGCCAGCGAACCACGCGGTGCAGGATGTCTGCGCGCGGCTCCAGGCCGAACAGGTCTTCGGACAGTTCCACGGAACCGGCGGTGCCGCCGTCCAGTTTGATCACGTCAAGTTTCATGCTTCACCACCTTCCGCGGGGGCTTCTTCAGCCGGAGCTTCGACAGCAGCGGTTTTCAGAGCAGCCGGGAACGGGACGTTCTCGGGCAGTTTCTTCTTCACTGCATCCTTGATGGTGACCCAGCCGCCTTTGGAGCCAGGAACGGCACCTTTGACCATGATCAGGCCGCGGTCGGCGTCGGTTTTGACGACTTCCAGGTTCTGAGTGGTCACGCGGACGGCACCCATGTGGCCGGCCATTTTCTTGCCTTTGAACACCTTGCCCGGATCCTGACACTGACCTGTCGAACCGTGCGAACGGTGGCTGATCGACACACCGTGCGAGGCGCGCAGACCACCAAAGTTGTGGCGTTTCATGGCACCGGCGAAGCCTTTACCGATCGAGGTGCCGGCAACGTCCACTTTCTGACCGGCAACATAGTGCTCGGCAGACAGTTCGGCGCCAACGTCGATCAGGTTGTCTTCGGTCACGCGGAATTCGGCCAGCTTACGCTTGGGCTCAACCGAGGCAGCGGCGAAGTGGCCGCGCATGGCTTTGCTCACGCGTTTTGCCTTGACCGAACCACAGCCCAGCTGAACGGCGGTATAGCCGTGCTGATCTGCGGTGCGCTGCGAAACGACCTGCAGGTTTTCCAGTTGAAGAACGGTCACAGGGATCTGCTTGCCGTCTTCCATGAACAGGCGGGTCATGCCCACCTTCTTAGCGATAACACCAGAGCGCATTTTCTATACCCTCCGAGCTTACGACTGCAGCTTGATTTCGACGTCCACACCAGCGGCCAGGTCGAGCTTCATCAGCGCGTCCACGGTCTGGGGGGTCGGATCAATGATGTCGAGCATACGCTTGTGCGTACGGATCTCGAACTGGTCGCGGGATTTCTTGTCGATGTGAGGGCCACGCAGAACGGTGAACTTCTCAATCTTGTTCGGCAGCGGGATCGGGCCACGGACATTTGCGCCAGTGCGCTTTGCCGTGTTGACGATTTCCTGAGTGCTGGCGTCCAGAACCCGGTAATCGAATGCCTTCAGCCGAATGCGAATGTTTTGGCTTTGCATTTCATAGCCTTTTCTTAGGCGTTGGAGTTGAGAGGAGGACCAGCGACCACCGCGAACCCTCTTCGAACCCAAACGGCGGGAATCACCCCGCCGTCATCCGCAATAGCAGACCCGCGCGACATACAGGGGAGAGGGCTGTGGGGCAAGGGAAAAGTTCCCTACAAAGACGTACTCTCAGAGTGCTCCCTAGCCAGTCGCTTTCACAAGCGCCAGAACGAGCGCAACAATAGAAACTCCCAAGGTCAAAAATGCAGTTATCGCAGCGAATACAGCGACCATATATGTTCGCTGTGTAACGCGCGTAATGCGACGATCTCGGAGCTCATCCAGAATGAAACCTGTCCCTATGACAGTGTTCTGAGCAGCGTTGTCATACAGCTCCTCCAACTCCTCTACAGACATTGATCGCAATTGACCTATTCCCGGCGCATACATGAAGTGTTTCCCAGCCTCATCGTCGTACTTTTTAATAGATAGTGACGGCCTTCACAGGAGTTAAGTCCTCAACCACTCACAGCAAAAGGGCCGCTTTGTTGAGCGGCCCTTTGTTGGTTTTTATCGGTCGGCTTTCGGCGGGGTTTCCGTTGGGAAATCGCCTGTCGCTAACGGGCGTTTTGCTTGCGCAAAGCCACCCTTACTCGATGATTTTGGACACAACGCCCGAACCGACGGTGCGGCCGCCTTCGCGGATGGCGAAGCGCAGGCCTTCTTCCATCGCGATCGGGGCGATCAGCTCGGCCGACAGTTTCAGGTTATCGCCGGGCATCACCATCTCGGTGCCCTCGGGCAGGATGCAGGTGCCGGTCACGTCCGTGGTACGGAAGTAGAACTGCGGACGGTAGTTCGCGAAGAACGGGGTGTGGCGGCCGCCCTCTTCCTTGGTCAGGATGTAGACCTCGGCTTCGAACTTGGTGTGCGGGTTCACCGAACCGGGGGCACACAGAACCTGGCCACGCTCGACCGACTCGCGGTCGATGCCGCGCAGCAGCGCGCCGATGTTGTCGCCCGCTTCGCCGCGGTCCAGCAGCTTGCGGAACATTTCAACGCCGGTACAGGTGGTTTTGGTGGTGTCCTTGATGCCGACGATTTCGATCTCGTCGCCAACGTTGATCACGCCACGCTCGACACGGCCGGTCACAACGGTACCACGACCCGAGATCGAGAACACGTCTTCGATCGGCATCAGGAAGGGCTGGTCGATCGCGCGCTCGGGCTCGGGGATGTAGGCATCCACGGCGGCCATCAGCTCTTTGATCTTCTCTTCACCGATTTCCGGGTTCTTGCCTTCCATTGCGGCCAGGGCCGAACCTGCGATGATCGGAATATCGTCGCCGGGGAAGTCGTATTCGGACAGCAGCTCGCGGACTTCCATTTCCACCAGCTCCAGCAGCTCTTCGTCGTCAACCTGGTCAACCTTGTTCAGGAACACGACCAGCGCAGGCACACCAACCTGACGCGCCAGCAGGATGTGCTCGCGGGTTTGGGGCATCGGGCCGTCGGCTGCGTTCACAACCAGGATACCGCCGTCCATCTGCGCCGCGCCGGTGATCATGTTCTTCACATAGTCAGCGTGGCCGGGGCAGTCGACGTGCGCGTAGTGGCGGGTCTCGGTCTCGTATTCCACGTGCGCCGTCGAGATCGTGATCCCGCGCGCTTTCTCTTCCGGCGCGCCATCAATCTGGTCATACGCTTTGAAGTCACCGAAATACTTGGTGATCGCCGCCGTCAGCGTCGTCTTACCGTGGTCAACGTGACCAATCGTGCCGATGTTAACGTGCGGTTTGCTACGTTCAAACTTTTCCTTTGCCATTCTATGGCCTCCTTAGATCTTTGAAGCGGTGCAGGCATCCCCTGCACCCTACTGTTGGGGGTAGGGTGGGCCAGTGGCCCACCGCTGTTATGCGTATTTGGCCTGGATCTCGTCCGAGATGTTCTGCGGAACGGGATCGTAATGCGAGAACTGCATGGTGAACTGGGCACGGCCCGACGACATCGAACGCAGAGTGTTGATGTAGCCGAACATGTTGGCCAGCGGCACGTTCGCGTCAATCGCGATCGCGTTACCACGGGGTTCCTGACCGGAAACCTGACCACGACGCGAGGTCAGATCGCCGATGATGCCACCTGTGTATTCCTCAGGCGTGATCACCTCGACTTTCATCATCGGTTCCAGCAGCTTCGCGCCGGCCTTTTTCAGACCTTCACGCATCCCTGCACGGGCCGCGATTTCGAACGCCAGAACGCTCGAGTCAACGTCGTGGAAGGCACCGTCGATCAGGGCAACCTTGAAGTCGATCACGGGGAAGCCAGCCAGAGGGCCGCTGTCCATGACGGACTGGATGCCTTTTTCCACACCGGGGATGTATTCCTTGGGAACCGAGCCGCCGACGATCTTGGATTCGAACGAGTAACCTTCGCCGGCCTCGGTCGGGGTGATGACCATTTTGACGCGCGCGAACTGACCCGAACCACCCGACTGTTTCTTGTGGGTGTAATCGACTTCGGCTTCGTGGCTGATGGTTTCACGGTAGGCCACCTGAGGCGCACCGATGTTGGCTTCAACCTTGAATTCACGCTTCAGACGGTCAACCAGGATGTCCAGGTGCAGTTCGCCCATGCCCTTCATGATGGTCTGACCCGATTCCAGGTCAGTTTCCACACGGAACGAGGGGTCTTCGGCGGCCAGACGGGCCAGACCTTGGCTCATCTTTTCCTGGTCGCCCTTGGTTTTGGGCTCCACGGCGATCTCGATCACGGGATCGGGGAAGGTCATGGTTTCCAGAACAACCGGATCCTTGGCGTCACACAGGGTATCACCAGTGGTGGTGTCCTTCAGACCAGCCAGAGCGATAATATCGCCTGCGAATGCCTCTTCGATCTCTTCACGATCGTTCGAGTGCATCATCATCATCCGGCCAACACGCTCTTTTTTGCCTTTGGTCGAGTTCAGCATGGTCTCACCCTTGGTCAGGGTGCCCGAGTAGATACGGGTGAAGGTCAGCGAACCGACAAAGGGGTCGTTCATGATTTTGAACGCCAGACCCGAGAAGGCCATGTTGTCGTCGGCGCGGCGCGCGATGTTCCGCTCTTCGGTTTCGTCGCCGGGTTCGAAGCCCATGTAATCAACAACGTCCAGCGGGCTGGGCAGATAGTCGATCACAGCGTTCAGCAGGGGCTGCACGCCTTTGTTTTTGAACGCCGAACCACCCAGAACAGGCACAAAGTTCAGAGCCAGGGTGCCCTTGCGCAGCAGTTTGCGCAGGGTGGGCACGTCGGGCTCGTTGCCTTCCAGGTATTCCATCATGGCTTCTTCGTCTTCTTCGACGGCAGCCTCGACCATTTTTTCGCGCCACTCGTTGGCCATGTCCTGAAGCTCGGGGCGGATCGGAGCCTTGATCCAGGATGCACCCAGATCTTCGCCCTGCCACAGCCACTCTTCCATGGTCACCAGGTCAACCAGGCCTTCCAGCTCGGTTTCGGCACCGATCGGAACACCCACCGGAATCGCGCGCGCGCCGGTACGGTCTTCGATCATCTTCACACAGTTGAAGAAGTCCGCGCCGATTTTGTCCATCTTGTTGACGAACACCATGCGCGGCACCTTGTAGCGGTCAGCCTGACGCCACACGGTTTCGGTTTGCGGCTCAACACCGGCGTTTGCGTCCAGAACGCAAACGGCACCATCCAGAACCGCCAGCGAACGCTCAACTTCAATGGTGAAGTCAACGTGGCCGGGGGTGTCGATGATGTTCAGACGGTGCTTTTCGGTGTCTGCGGTCTGACCGTCTTCGGTGCGTTCCCAGAAAGTGGTGGTCGCAGCCGAGGTGATGGTGATCCCGCGTTCCTGCTCCTGCTCCATCCAGTCCATGGTGGCTGCACCGTCGTGCACCTCACCGATGTTGTGGGATTTGCCGGTGTAGTACAGGATGCGCTCGGAGCAGGTGGTTTTCCCTGCGTCGATGTGCGCCATGATCCCGAAGTTGCGATAACGGTCGAGCGGATATTCGCGTGCCATTGGTCTAATGTCCTTTGAGGATTACCAGCGATAATGGCTGAACGCTTTGTTCGCGTCGGCCATCTTATGAGTATCTTCGCGCTTCTTAACAGCCGAACCGCGGCTGTTCACAGCATCCAGCAGTTCGCCGGCCAGACGCTCTTCCATGGTGTTTTCGTTCCGCGAACGGGCGGCCGAAATCAACCAACGGATGGCCAGGGCCTCGCGGCGCTCGGGGCGCACTTCGACGGGAACCTGGTAGGTGGCACCACCCACACGACGCGAGCGCACCTCAACGGCGGGCTTCACGTTGTCCAGGGCTTCGTGGAAGACCTCGACGGGGGCGCGTTTGACTTTGCCTTCGACGCGATCCAGCGCGTTGTAGACGATTTTCTCTGCGACCGACTTCTTACCGTCGATCATCAGGTTGTTCATGAACTTGGTCAGCACGCGATCGCCATATTTGGCGTCGGGCAGAACTTCGCGCTTCTCAGCAGCGTGACGACGAGACATTCTGAGATCTCCTTACTTAGGACGCTTGGCGCCGTATTTCGAACGACGCTGCTTACGGTCTTTGACGCCCTGGGTATCCAGAACACCGCGCAGGATGTGGTAACGCACACCGGGAAGGTCTTTCACACGGCCGCCACGGATCAGAACAACCGAGTGTTCCTGAAGGTTGTGGCTTTCACCGGGGATGTAGCTGATGACCTCGAAGCCGTTGGTCAGGCGGACCTTGGCAACTTTACGCATAGCCGAGTTCGGCTTCTTCGGCGTGGTGGTGTACACACGGGTGCAAACGCCACGCTTCTGCGGGCACTGCTCCAGGTGCATGGACTTCGAACGTTTGACTTTGGGCTGACGCGGCTTGCGGATCAGCTGTTG
Organism: Youngimonas ophiurae (nom. illeg.); assembly: GCF_049803795.1. Lineage (NCBI taxonomy): Bacteria > Pseudomonadati > Pseudomonadota > Alphaproteobacteria > Rhodobacterales > Roseobacteraceae > Thalassovita > Youngimonas ophiurae (nom. illeg.). Next base: position 16,898 of record NZ_JBNAGJ010000001.1, on the reverse strand, counting down.
GATCGTTGGCATTGGGTGTTTCCCCGTTTCCTACTCAAGTACTGCCATTGGCCAGGGCCGCCGGCGTTTCATTTCAGACGCATCACACGCCCGCATAGACAAAAACCGCTATCGTTCCCATTCCGAGGTGAACGACGCGGTGAGTTCGCAGAGGACCGAGGCTGCAAAATTGCCCGGATCTTGGCCACTTCGATTTTGAATTCGGCGGATGGGGGCATTCCCCGATTGCCGGATGGTCGGGCGTATAGGCGGAGTCGCGATGCTTGTCAACAGCCCCTCTGGGGCGTGGCACCTACCTGCGGTGGGCCAGATGGAACCCTTCCCAGGCCTGCTCAAGCTGGGCCAGATCAATCGCAAAGCGCCTGCGCATCTGACGGGCGGTATTGCCCCAGGCCTCTTCCTCCAGTTCCGCATTATGCGGTTGCAGGCTGACCGAGCTGTCATTGCCCCCATGTGCCCCGCGAATGAACATCGGGCGGCGCGGATGGGTCAGCGTCGGGAACCGTTTCCACATCTGCGCATGGGCGAAATCCAGCAGGCTGCACTCGTGTTGCGGCCGCAGATACAGCACCAGCCCCGGCGTCCAGTACCGCGCGATCACCGGCAGCAGATCCAGCCCCTTGCGGGTTGAATTCAGGATGAACCCTTTGTTGAAATCCAGGGCAAACTTGCCCCCATTGCGCCATATACGACGTATTTTTACAAAATGTTCGCGGGTTTCCTGAATGAAATCCACCGCAACCGCATCATCGTCATCCAGGCGAAACTCGGCGACAACACGACCATCGAGATTCCGCCCCGCCAGCATGACTTTGCGGCAGACCTCTTGGTGGGGTTGGCCCTCGGGTTCGAATACGGGCTGAATTTGCGGGACATCCGCGATCAGTTTCAGCACGCGCGCCTTTATATCTTCGGGCAGCTGGTCCCCCATCAGCAGGGTCAGGGTATAATCCGTGTCGGTCTGCGCCCGCAGCGCGGGCAACATCACGTTTTCCAGATAAAACAGCCGTAATTCCAGCCGTTCAGGCGCGTAAAGCTGCGCGCGCAGCGCCCCCAAATCCGCACCATCCGGTTCCTTCTGAAAGGCTCCGGGCTCCGAAGGATAGGACCAGCGGCACAGGCCCTGAACCTGGACGTCTACATTCATTTACCTTCCTTGCGCCGTGCCAGCAGGGCCTCTCTGTACAGCATGAAAAGACCGCTGCCCACGACTATTCCCGCGCCCAGCAGAACCACCGGCTGGGGCCAATCGCCGAAGACATACCACCCCAATCCTAAAGCCCAGATTAATCCGGTATAGCGGAAGGGCGCGATAAACGAGACCTCGCCCACCCGCATCACCAACACCGACAACAGATAGCCCACCGTCACCATCACCGCCGCCTTCAACACAAGCCAGAGCGCCCTCCCGTCCAGGGGCACCCAGTCTACCGTCAGGCTTGCAACGCTGAAAAAGGCGGTGACGGCGACTGTCGTGGCGAATGTCACCATCATCGAATGGGCCGCGCCGCTCAGCCGACGGGTGGCCAGATCGCGCAGCACGACAAAGCCGACCGCGATCAGCGCATAAAGCGCGTAGCTGTTGAACCCCGTCCCGCCCGGCTGCAAGATCAGCAGCACACCGATCATCCCCACCATGATCGCGCTGAACCTGCGCCAGCCCAAAGGTTCGTTGAACAGCATCGCCGCACAGAGCGACACCGCCAGCGGCAAGGACTGCAAAATCGCCGTAACATTGGCCAAAGGCATGTTGAACAGTGCCGTCAGAAAGAAATACGCCGCGCCGATCTCTCCGATCATGCGCAGCACGATCAGCCCGCGGTCCCGCCGCGGGATACGCAGGTGCATCGCCCCCATTTTCCAGGTCAGCAGCCCGACAAACAGAATGGACAAAGCCCCGCGCAGCACCAGCAGCTGAAACAGATGCACCTGCCCGGCCAGCTCTTTCATGAAAGTGTCGTTCAGCGTGAAGGCCGCCATGCTGCCCATCATCAACAAAGCGCCTTTGGTATTTCCGGACAGCTGCATGTGGGTCTCCGTATCTTGAGCGGCGGTCGAACGCCCCAGTTTTGCGGCCAAACCCCGAAGCCGTCCAGCCCCACCGGAAAACTACGGGCCCCACGCAAAAGGCCCCCGGATCACTCCGGGGGCCCTCTGAAATTCTGTCAGCCGGGATTATTCGTCGCGGCTTTCGGGGGTTTGAACCAGGTTGTCGAACTCATCGCCGCCAACCACGTCATCCACCGGCGCCGCCAGCTGAGCTGCGGCCTCGGCTTCTTCGCGGCGCGCTTCGATCACGACATTGTCGCGCGACTGGGCGATCTGGCGCACACGCATGGTGGCACCGCCGGTCCCGGCCGGGATCAGACGACCCACGATCACGTTCTCTTTCAGGCCGACCAGCTTATCGCGTTTGCCCTGAACCGAGGCTTCGGTCAGCACGCGGGTGGTTTCCTGGAACGACGCCGCCGAGATGAACGAACGGGTCTGCAACGAGGCCTTGGTGATCCCCAGCAGGATCGGCTCGCCCTGGGCCGGACGCCCGCCTTTATCCAGAGCCTTCTGGTTGGCAGCATCGAATTCGGCCTTATCGACATGTTCGCCCTTCAGCAGCGTGGTGTCGCCGCTGTCCGAGATCTCCCATTTTTGCAGCATCTGGCGGACGATCACTTCGACGTGCTTGTCGTTGATCTTCACACCTTGCAGTCGGTACACGTCCTGCACTTCGTCGATCATGTAATTCGCCAGCGCCTCGACACCCATGATGGCCAGGATGTCATGCGGCGCGGGGTTACCGTCCATGATGTAATCGCCCTTCTGCACGAAGTCACCTTCCTGCACCGGGATGTGCTTGCCCTTGGGCACCATGTACTCGACGGGTTCGCGGCTTTCATCCACAGGATCAATCGCGATACGGCGCTTGTTCTTGTAGTCGCGGCCAAAGCGCACGTAACCATCCAGTTCGGCGATGATCGCGTGATCTTTCGGACGGCGGGCCTCGAACAGTTCAGCCACACGCGGCAGACCACCCGTAATGTCCTTGGTCTTGGCGCCTTCGCGCGGGATACGCGCAACAACGTCACCGGCCTTGACCTGCTGGCCGTCTTCGACCGACAGGATCGCGTCCACAGACATCGGATAGGTGATCGGGTTGCCGGCATCGTTGCGCACCGGCTCGCCGTCGGCATCCACCAGGATGATCTCGGGCTTCAGCTCGTTGCCTTTGGGAGCTGCGCGCCAGTCGATCACGATTTTCTGAGTCATGCCGGTGGCATCGTCAGTTTCATCGCGCACGGCCACACCGCTGGTCAGGTCAACGTATTTCGCCGTTGCGTCCTTCTCGGCGATGATCGGCAGGGTGTAGGGATCCCATTCGAACAGCTTGTCGCCGCGGGCCACGTCCTGGCCGTCGGTGACGAACAGTTTCGTACCGTAGCCCAGTTTGTGGCTGGCGCGTTCGTCGCCGGTTTCGCCCATGATCTTCAGTTTCATGTTCCGGCCAATCACCAGAACCTCGCCATTGGCGTTGGTCAGAAGCTGCGGGTTTTCGAACTCGATCTTACCCTCTTGGCTGGCTTCCAGGAAGGACTGCTGACCACCCTGCGCAACGCCGCCGATGTGGAAGGTCCGCATCGTCAGCTGCGTGCCCGGTTCACCAATCGACTGCGCCGCGATGATGCCCACGGCCTCGCCCACGTTTACGCGGGTGCCGCGCGCCAGGTCACGGCCGTAGCAGTTGGCGCAGACGCCATCCTCGGCCTCACAGGTCAGAGGCGAGCGGATACGTGCGGTCTGCACTCCGGCCTCTTCGATGGCATCGGCAGTGCGTTCGTCGATCAGAGTGCCCTTGGCAACCAGAACCTCTTCGGTACCGGGGCGCAGGATGTCATCGGCAGCCACACGGCCCAGGATACGTTCGCCCAGCGAGGCGACAACCTCACCATCGTTCACCGCAGCCTCGGCGGTGATCGAACGCTCGGTGCCGCAATCGACCTCGCGCACGATACAATCCTGCGCAACGTCCACCAGACGACGGGTCAGGTAACCCGAGTTCGCCGTCTTAAGCGCCGTATCCGACAGACCTTTACGTGCACCGTGGGTCGAGTTGAAGTACTCAAGCACGGTCAGGCCTTCTTTAAAGTTCGAGATGATCGGGGTCTCGATGATGTCGCCGTTCGGCTTGGCCATCAGGCCGCGCATCCCGCCCAGCTGTTTCATCTGCGTAACCGAGCCACGCGCACCCGAGTGGGCCATCATGTAAACCGAGTTCGGCTCCATGACCGCGCCGCTCTCGTCGCGCTTTTCAGCCGAGATGGTGCCCATCATCGCATCGGTGACCTTGTCGTTACACTTCGACCAGGCATCGACGACCTTGTTGTACTTTTCGCCCTGAGTGATCAGGCCGTCCATGTACTGCTGTTCAAAGTCCTTCACCTGATCGCGCGTTTCATCCACGATCGACCATTTGTCATCGGGGATCACCATGTCGTCCTTACCGAAGGAAATCCCGGCCTTGAACGCCTCTTTGAAGCCCATCGACATGATCTGATCACAGAAAATAACCGACTCTTTCTGACCGCAGTAGCGGTACACGGTGTCGATCACTTTCTGCACGTCTTTCTTACGCAGCAGCGTGTTCACCAGATCGAACGGCGCCTTGGCGTTCTGCGGCAGCAGCGCGCCCAGACGGACACGGCCAGGCGTGGTTTCGAAGCGTTTCATCACCTCGTTGCCTTCCTCGTCGATCTGAGGAACCCGCGCGGTGATTTTCGAGTGCAGGTGAACAACGCCGGTATCCAGCGCGTATTGCACCTCTTCGATCGAGCCGAAGGTCATGCCCTCGCCCTTCATGCCTTCGCGTTCGATGGTCGTATAGTACAGACCCAGAATCATATCCTGCGACGGCACGATAATCGGCGCACCGTTGGCCGGCGACAGCACGTTGTTGGTGGACATCATCAGAACACGCGCTTCCAACTGGGCCTCCAGGCTCAGCGGGACGTGCACGGCCATCTGGTCACCGTCAAAGTCCGCGTTGAACGCCGAGCAGACCAGCGGGTGCAGCTGGATGGCCTTCCCTTCGATCAGCGTGGGTTCGAACGCCTGAATGCCCAGACGGTGCAGCGTGGGGGCACGGTTCAACATCACGGGGTGTTCGCGGATCACCTCGTCCAGAATGTCCCAGACCTCGGGGCGTTCCTTTTCCACCAGTTTCTTCGCCTGTTTCACGGTGCTGGACAGACCCTTGGCCTCCAGTCGCGAGTAGATGAAGGGCTTGAACAGCTCCAGCGCCATCTTTTTCGGCAGACCACATTGGTGCAACTTCAGCTCGGGGCCGGTCACAATCACCGAACGGCCCGAGAAGTCGACGCGTTTCCCCAAAAGGTTCTGACGGAAGCGACCCTGCTTACCTTTCAGCATGTCCGACAGCGATTTCAACGGGCGCTTGTTGGCGCCGGTGATCACGCGGCCACGGCGGCCGTTGTCGAACAGAGCATCAACCGATTCCTGCAGCATCCGCTTTTCGTTACGCACGATGATATCGGGCGCACGCAGTTCAATCAGACGCTTCAGACGGTTGTTCCGGTTGATCACGCGGCGGTACAGATCGTTCAGATCCGAGGTCGCGAAGCGGCCACCGTCCAGAGGCACCAGCGGGCGCAGTTCCGGCGGGATCACGGGGATCACGGTCAGGACCATCCATTCGGGGCGGTTGCCCGATTCCAGGAAGGATTCCACGACCTTAAGGCGCTTGATGATCTTCTTGGGCTTCAGCTCGCCAGTGGCTTCGGCCAGATCGGCGCGCAGCTGTTCGGCTTCGGCTTCCAGGTCGATCTGGGACAGCATGTCACGGATCGCCTCGGCGCCGATATTGGCGGTGAACGCGTCCATGCCATAGGCATCCTGCGCGTCCATATACTCTTCTTCGGTCATCATCTGGCCGTATTGCAGGTCGGTCAGACCCGGCTCGATAACAACGTAGTTTTCAAAGTACAGAACCCGTTCCAGATCCCGCAGCGTCATGTCCAGCATCAGGCCGATGCGGCTGGGCAGCGATTTCAGGAACCAGATATGCGCGACGGGCGCGGCCAGTTCGATATGGCCCATGCGTTCACGGCGGACCTTTTGCAGAGTCACCTCGACACCGCATTTTTCGCAGACAACGCCGCGATATTTCATGCGCTTATATTTGCCGCACAGACATTCGTAATCCTTGATCGGGCCAAAGATACGCGCGCAGAACAGGCCGTCACGCTCAGGCTTGAACGTGCGGTAGTTGATGGTTTCCGGCTTCTTGATCTCACCGTAGGACCACGACAGGATACGTTCCGGCGAGGCCAGCGAGACCTTGATTTCATCAAAGACCTTGGGCGGGGTCAGCGGGTTGAACGGGTTGTTCGTCAGTTCCTGGTTCATTTTGATACCTCAAATTCTTGCAGATGGGTGGGGGGAATGGGCGCGGGGCCCTTATTCCTCACCCTCCGCATCCAGGAGTTCCATGTTCAGGCCGAGGCCACGGACTTCTTTGACCAGAACATTGAACGATTCCGGCACGCCGGCTTCGAAGTTGTCCTCGCCTTTGACGATGCTTTCATAGACTTTCGTCCGGCCGGCAACGTCATCCGATTTCACCGTCAGCATTTCCTGCAAGGTGTAGGCGGCACCGTAGGCTTCCAGGGCCCAGACCTCCATCTCACCGAAGCGCTGACCACCGAACTGCGCCTTACCGCCCAGCGGCTGCTGCGTGACAAGCGAGTACGGACCGGTCGAACGCGCGTGGATTTTGTCATCCACCAGGTGGTGCAGTTTCAGCAGGTATTTGACACCCACGGTCACCGGACGGGCGAACTGTTCGCCGGTACGGCCATCGAACAGCACCGACTGGCCGCTTTCCGAGAAACCAGCCCGCAGCAGGGCGTCGTTCACGTCAGCCTCTTTCGCGCCATCAAAGACGGGCGTTGCGATCGGAACACCGCGGGTCACGTTGCCTGCGGCCTCCAGCAGTTGGCCTTCGTCCATGTTGGCGATGCCTTCGTCATAGACGTCATCGCCATAGGCGCTGTGCATCGCTTCGCGCACCGGAGTCAGATCACCCGAGCGGCGGTACTCTTGCAGAGCGTCGTCGATCTTCAGGCCCAAGCCCCGCGAGGCCCAGCCCATGTGGGTTTCCAGAATCTGACCGACGTTCATACGCGACGGCACACCCAGCGGGTTCAGACAGAAATCAACCGGGGTTCCGTCTTCGAGGAACGGCATGTCCTCCATCGGAACGACCTTGGAAATAACACCTTTGTTCCCGTGACGACCGGCCATTTTGTCACCCGGTTGCAGCTTGCGCTTCACCGCGATGAACACCTTGACCATTTTCATCACGCCCGGCGGCAGATCGTCGCCACGGCGGACTTTTTCGACCTTATCCTCGAAACGGGCATCCAGGGCGCGTTTTTGCACTTCGTATTGTTCGTGCAGCGCTTCCACGACCTGAGCGTCGGCCTCTTCTTCCAGAGCCAGCTGCCACCATTGGCCACGGGTCAGGCTGCCCAGCAGTTCCTCGGTGATTTCCGAGTTCGCTTTGACACCTTTGGGGCCTTTGACGGCGGTTTTACCCAGGATCATGCCGCGCAGACGGGCATAGATGTTCCGATCCAGGATCACCAGTTCGTCGTCACGGTCACGGGCCAGCTGTTCCACTTCTTCCCGTTCGATTTGCAGCGCACGTTCGTCTTTTTCCACGCCGTGGCGGTTGAAGACGCGCACCTCGACCACGGTGCCATAGTCACCGGGCTTCACGCGCAGCGAGGTGTCGCGCACGTCCGAGGCTTTTTCACCAAAAATGGCGCGCAGCAGTTTTTCCTCGGGGGTCATCGGCGATTCACCCTTGGGGGTGATCTTACCGACCAGAATGTCGCCCGGCTCCACATCCGCACCGATGTAAACGATGCCCGCCTCATCGAGGTTGCGCAGCGCTTCTTCACCGACGTTGGGGATGTCGCGGGTGATCTCTTCCGGGCCCAGCTTGGTGTCACGGGCGGCGACTTCGAATTCCTCGATGTGGATCGAGGTAAACACGTCGTCACGCGCAATGCGTTCGCTGATCAGGATACTGTCTTCGTAGTTGTAACCGTTCCAGGGCATGAACGCGACGATCACGTTTTTACCCAGCGCCAGTTCACCGATATCGGTGGACGGGCCGTCGGCGATCACTTCGCCCTTCTGAACCGTGTCGCCCACTTTCACCAGCGGACGCTGGTTGATGCAGGTGTTCTGGTTCGAGCGCTGGAACTTGCGCATCCGGTAGATGTCCACACCGGCGTCGCCCAGTTCCAGATCCTCGGTGGCGCGGATCACGATACGCTGCGCATCGACCTGGTCGATGATCCCGCCACGAGCCGCCATGATGGCAGCGCCGGAATCGCGGGCCACAACCTCTTCGATCCCGGTGCCGACCAGCGGCGCCTCGGCGCGCAGCAGCGGCACGGCCTGACGTTGCATGTTCGAACCCATCAGAGCGCGGTTCGCATCGTCGTTTTCCAGGAACGGAATCAGCGAGGCCGCAACCGAGACCAACTGTTTCGGCGACACGTCGATCAGATCCACGTTTTCGCGCGGCGCCAGGGTGTAATCGCCCGACTGACGGGTCGAAACCAGATCGTTCTGGAACTGACCGTTTTCATCCAGCGAGGCGTTCGCCTGTGCCACGGTGTGACGCATTTCCTCGGTCGCGGACATGTAGTGCACTTCGTCGGTGACCTTGGCGTCTTTGACAACGCGATACGGGGTCTCGATAAAGCCATACTTGTTCACGCGGGCAAAGGTAGCCAGCGAGTTGATCAGACCGATGTTCGGCCCTTCCGGCGTTTCAATCGGGCACATCCGGCCATAGTGGGTGGGATGCACGTCGCGAACCTCAAAACCCGCGCGCTCGCGGGTCAGACCGCCCGGCCCAAGCGCCGACAGGCGGCGTTTGTGCGTCACTTCGGACAGCGGGTTCGTCTGGTCCATGAACTGCGACAGCTGCGAAGAGCCGAAGAATTCGCGCACAGCGGCGGCGGCCGGTTTCGCGTTGATCAGATCCTGCGGCATCACGGTGTCAATCTCGACCGAGGACATACGTTCCTTGATCGCGCGCTCCATGCGCAGCAGGCCGACACGGTACTGGTTTTCCATCAGTTCGCCAACGGAACGCACACGACGGTTGCCCAGGTGGTCGATGTCGTCGATGTCGCCGCGCCCGTCGCGCAGTTCGACCAGCGCCTTGATGCACTGAACGATGTCTTCGCGGTCCAGGGTGCGCTGGGTGTCTTCCTTGTCCAGAGCCAGGCGCATGTTCATTTTCACGCGGCCAACGGCGGACAGATCGTAGCGCTCGGAATCAAAGAACAGCGTGTCGAACAGGGCCGAGGCAGCCTCTTCGGTCGGCGGCTCGCCGGGGCGCATCACGCGGTAGATGTCCATCAGCGCGGTCGCGCGGCCCATGTTTTTATCCATGGCCAGCGTGTTGCGGATGTAGGCCCCCACGTTCACGTTGTCGATGTCCAGAACCGGGATTTCGGTGACGCCGGCGTCCAGCAGCTCTTGCAGGGTGCCGCCGGTGATTTCACCGTCTTTGTCGATTTCCAGGGTCAGCTCATCGCCGGCTTCGACATAGATCGCGCCGGTGTCTTCGTTGATGATGTCCTTGGAGACAAACTTGCCCACGATGTCCTTGAACGGCACCAGCAGGTCGGTGATTTTGCCTTCGTCGATGATTTTCTTCACCGCGCGCGGGGTCATTTTCTTGCCCGCTTCGCAGATCACCTCGCCCGTGTCGGCGTCCACCAGATCGGTGACCGGACGGGTGCCGCGCACACGCTCGGGGAAGAACTTGGTGACCCAGCCCTCGCCTTTGCGCAGCGTGTATTCCACGGTTTCATAATACGCGTCGCAGATCGCTTCCTGGTCCAGACCCAGCGCATACAGCAGGGTGGTCACAGGCAGTTTGCGGCGGCGGTCGATGCGCGCGTAGACAATATCCTTGGCGTCGAATTCGAAATCCAGCCACGAGCCGCGATAGGGAATGATGCGGCAGGCGAAGAGCAGCTTGCCCGAGCTGTGGGTCTTGCCTTTGTCGTGGTCAAAGAACACACCGGGCGAGCGGTGCATCTGGCTGACGATCACGCGTTCGGTGCCGTTGACGATGAAAGTACCGTTCGGAGTCATCAAAGGCATGTCGCCCATGAAAACGTCCTGTTCCTTGATATCCTTCACCGATTTGGCGCCGGTATCTTCGTCGATATCGAACACGATCAGACGCAGGGTCACCTTCAGCGGGGCGCTGTAGGTCATGTCGCGCTGCATACATTCGTCAACGTCGTATTTGGGTTTTTCCAGCTCGTATTTCACGAATTCCAGGATCGAGGTCTCATTGAAGTCCTTGATCGGGAAAACCGACTGGAACACGCCCATGATGCCCTCGCCGTCAGTCGGCTGAGGCGCGTCACCGGAACGCAGGAAAAGATCATACGAGGATTTCTGAACCTCGATCAGGTTCGGCATCTCCAGCACTTCGCGGATTTTGCCGAAATATTTACGCAGACGTTTCTGGCCAAGGAAGCTCTGAGCCATGGTCGATGTCACCTTTCGTGTCTCACCTGAACGCGCCAGCCGTCGGGCCCCGGCGGCACGCCCAATCGAAACAGGGATGTTCTGATCAATTCCCGGCCTCTGTCCCACCAGAAGCCTCCCGATCCTCGAACCTCTCCCAGGAAAAGGCTTTGTGCAAAAGCCCTTACCAAGACAGGTACGGCTGGGCCCGGAAAACTCCGGGCCCAGCCTGAACAAACATCCGGGTCGCCCCGGCGTTTATTACTTCAGTTCGACCTTGGCGCCAGCTGCTTCCAGCTTGCCTTTGATCTCTTCTGCTTCGGCTTTGTCGACGCCTTCTTTGACGGCTTTGCCGCCGGCTTCGACCAGCTCTTTTGCTTCTTTCAGGCCCAGGCCGGTGATGCCGCGGACTTCTTTGATGACGTTGATTTTCGATGCGCCAGCTTCCAGCAGGACGACGTCGAATTCAGTCTTCTCTTCTTCGGCTGCGCCACCGGCGTCAGCTGCACCTGCGACCATGACAGCGCCGCCAGCGGCGGGCTCGATGCCGTACTCGTCTTTCAGGATGGTTTTCAGTTCTTGTGCTTCCAGCAGGGTCAGACCAACGATCTCTTCTGCCAGTTTTTTCAGATCAGCCATTTTAGACTCTTTCCGTTATTAGGTATGTGTTCCAACGCAAGGTTTTCGACCCTACGCAGATCATAAGGTTGCTTACGCCGCCTCTGCCTTTTCCTCGATGGTAGACAGAATGGAGGCGATGTTCGAAGCAGGTGCGCCAATGGCGCCGGCGATGTTCGATGCGGGTGCGCCGATGCAACCAACGATCGAGGCAATAAGCTCCTCGCGCGAAGGCATTTTCGACACGGCTTCGACACCGGCCCGGTCCAGAGCGTTCTCACCCATTGCGCCACCAAGAATTTCAAACTTCTTGTTATCCTTGGCGAAGTCCTCGGCCACCTTGGCTGCTGCCACGGGATCCTCGGAATAGGTCAGAACGGTCATGCCCGTCAGCAGGTCACCGATGCTTGCGCAGGGTTTCCCTTCCAGGGCGATCTTGGCGAGCCTGTTCTTGGCGACACGTACGGCACCGCCCGCATCACGCATGCGTGCGCGCAGGTCCTGCATCTCAGCAACCGTGAGACCTGCGTAGTGGGCTACGACCACAACGCCAGAGCTGTCAAAGATCTGGCCGAGTTCCTCGACCACCTTCTCTTTTTGGGCTCTATCCACAGTATTACTCCAAATTTGGGGGTTGCCCCCCGGCTCAGTTTTGGTGAGTTGCCCCACCGTTTCGGGTCCAATTTCAGGGTCCCGAGCCCAGATCACCCGAGGGTCATACCCAACGGTTAATTCGTCTCGTTCCCCATCTCAGGAAGGAATTATTCGGGCAGATGCCTGAACCCTCCGTCTCGGACAGGACGGGGCTGTTGAGCCCCGCCATTCAGGTTGGGTTTCCCCAGCCTAAATTCTTATTCGGCAGTCACGCTGCCCAGGTCGATCGACACACCCGGACCCATGGTCGAGGAGATCGCGACTTTCTTCATGTAGGCACCCTTGGCACCTGCCGGCTTGGCCTTGGCAACAGCGCCAACGAAAGCCTTGATATTTTCGACCAGCTTGCCTTCGTCGAACGAGGCCTTGCCGACGCCAGCGTGCACGACACCGGCTTTTTCGGCCTTGAACTGCACCTCACCGCCTTTGGCGGCTTCAACGGCTGCTTTCACGTCCATGGTCACGGTGCCGACCTTGGGGTTCGGCATCAGGTTGCGCGGGCCCAGGATCTTACCCAGACGGCCAACGACGGGCATCATGTCCGGGGTCGCGATGCAGCGATCGAATTCAATGGTGCCGCCCTGGATGGTTTCCATCAGGTCTTCGGCGCCCACGATGTCCGCGCCTGCGGCCTGCGCTTCTTCGGCTTTGGGGCCACGTGCGAACACAGCGACGCGGACGGTTTTGCCGGTGCCGTTGGGCAGCGACACCACACCGCGGACCATCTGGTCAGCGTGGCGGGGATCAACACCCAGGTTCATTGCGATTTCAACGGTTTCGTCGAACTTGGCGGTGGCGTTTGCCTTGACCAGTGCGACGGCATCCTCGACCGAGACATCGCCCTTACCAGCGAATGCTTCACGAGCAGCAGCGGTGCGTTTTCCGACTTTTGCCATCTTACTTCACCTCGATGCCCATGGACCGGGCCGAGCCCAGGATGATCTGCATTGCGCCTTCGACGTCGTTGGCGTTCAGGTCTTTCATTTTCGCCTCGGCGATTTCCTTGACCTGAGCGGCGGTCACGGTGGCGACCACTTCACGACCGGGGTTTTCAGCGCCCTTGGGACGGTTCCGCTTACCGACGGGCTTCAGACCGGCAGCTTTCTTCAGGTAGTAAGACGCGGGGGGCGTCTTGATGTCCATGGTGAAGGACTTGTCCTGATAGTAGTTGATGATGGTCGGGCACGGAGCGCCGTTTTCCATTTCCTGCGTCTTGGCGTTGAACGCCTTGCAGAATTCCATGATGTTGATGCCGCGCTGACCCAGGGCGGGGCCCACGGGCGGCGAGGGGTTTGCTTGGCCTGCAGGGATCTGCAGCTTCAGCGTACCAACCAGTTTCTTGGCCATTTGGCCTCTCCTTTTTCCAACGCCCTTGGAACGCGTTCCGCAGGCTCTCAGTTGTGTGGTCCGGCCCTGACGCGCGCGCCCGGAGCCTCCCACGGTTCAGGCTCAGGCTTGCTTGGTAACCTGAGTGAATTCCAGCTCGACCGGGGTTTCCCGGCCAAAGATCGAGACCGACACCTTCAGGCGCTGGTTCTCGTCGTCTACTTCTTCGATCATGCCGTCGAAATCTTCGAACGGGCCGTCGTTGACCTTGACCTTCTCACCCACTTCGAAGTGGATCAGGGTGCGCGGCGCTTCGACACCTTCCTCGACACGGTTCAGGATCGCGTTCACCTCGGCATCGCGCATCGGCATCGGACGGCCCTGCGGCCCCAGAAACCCGGTGACGCGGTTGATCGAGCTGATCAGGTGATAGCCCTGATCCGACATTTCCATGCGCACCAGCACATAGCCGGGCATGAAGCGGCGCTCGGTCGTGATTTTCTTACCGCGGCGCACTTCGATCACTTCTTCGGTGGGCACCAGAACTTCTTCGATCTGATCTTCCAGACCATTCTCGACCACAGCCGTCTTGATCTGCTCGGCGATCTTTTTCTCGAAATTCGAGAGCACGCTCACCGAATACCAACGCTTCGCCATACTGACCTCAGTCCTTGCATCCCGCGGCCCGAAGGCCAAAATATTCTTTAATTGCAGCCATTAGGCCGCCCTCTCCGAAACAAAAAATCGGCGTGCAACACGAATCGCCGCACGCCATGGATCGGATCAGGCCTGTCACCTACCCCCAAAAGCCGAAATAATCAACCCTTACAGGGTAAAATTCGCCCCTTAGCCAAAGAACGAAAGCAACCCGCGCAGACCGCCGCGGATCAGCAGATCAACCAGCGCAAAGAAAATCGCGGTCAGCGTCGCCATCAGGAAGACCATGACCGTGGTCAGCAGGACTTCGCGGCGGGTCGGCCAGGTCACCTTGCCCACCTCGGTGCGGACCTGCTGAACGAATTGAAGCGGATTTGTACGTGCCATGGGGATCACATTCTTCTCTGTACGGATTGCGGGTCACATACGCGGCCCGGCATAGGATTTCAAGAGCAGCCTGCCGCGCCCCGCTCAGATTACCGCCAGCCTGCTGCCTGGGGCGCGCGAAACACAAGCCCCGCAGCGGTACGGATTTAATCTATTCCAGAGAAATGGCAGGGGCACCAGGGTTCGAACCCGGGACCTACGGTTTTGGAGACCGTCGCTCTACCAGCTGAGCTATACCCCTTCAGGCCGGGTGTCGGATTAGTGGACCCAGCCCAAATGTGCAAGACAGATTCGCACAAAAAATCACGAAACAGCTACCCGCCCCGTCCGATCCAGCGCATGTGCCACAGGGCAAGCACCTGAAGGAACACCAGCCCGCCCATGGCGCCGCACAGCCACAGGAAGGCATCGCTGCGCTCGAGCCCCGGCAAACCGCCCACATTGACGCCAAACAGCCCGGTCAGGAACCCCAGCGGCAGGAAAATCGCCGACAGAATCGACAGCATGAACATGTTGCGGTTCAGGCGGTCCGACAATTGCCCCGACAGTTCCTCGCGCAGAACCGAGGCCTGTTCGCGCAACTCGTCCATGTCCTCGACCACTCGGGTCATTTTCAGGTGCTCTTCTTCGATCTCGCGCCGGGTGGTCTGATCCAGAAGCTCCAGCTTCGCCCTGCCGATCTCAGCCAAAGCATCCCTTTGCGGCCCCATGTAGCGCCGCGCCGCGATGATCTGCAAACGCATGTCCACCACCTGACGGCGCAACCGTTCGGTCCCTTCTGATATGACCTTATGCTCCAGTTCCTCGGCTTTCTGGTCCAGGCCCGATTGGAATTTTGCGATATTGGTGGTGATGTCTTCGATCAGATTTACCAGAAAACTGCCCGCATCGCTGGGGCCCCGCCCCGCAGCCAGAGCCTCGTGCATCCGTTCAATCGCCCAGACCCGTTTGCGCGAAATCGTGACAATCCGATGCGGATCAATCCACATCCGAACCGAGACCATGTCCTCGGGGTCTTCGCCCGCGTTAAAGTTCATGCCGCGCAGAATCAGGATCATACCGCTGCCCAGCACCGTCAGGCGCGGGCGCGTGTCCACATCCAAGAGCGCCTCAATCGCCTGTGGATCCAGATAATCCAGCTGCGCCGAGATCCAGCCGTTCGCCGCCGGATCCTTGCCATCCAGATGCGCCCAGGCCGGCGCATCGGCACGCAGGGCCTGCAACAAAGCCGCGCCGGCCAGAGGCTGGCCCGCCTCGGTGCCATCCAGGGCATAGGCATAGGTGACGAAAGGCTCTGTCATGAAATGGCTCCGGGGTTTCTGAGGTCCACCCAGACAAGCACGGACGCGGCCGACCATCAACCACTCACAGCAAAAGGGCCGCTTTGTTGAGCGGCCCTTTGTTGGTTTTTATCGGTCGGCTTTCGGCGGGGTTTCCGTTGGGAAATCGCCTGTCGCTAACGGGCGTTTTGCTTGCGCAAAGCCACCCTTACTCGATGATTTTGGACACAACGCCCGAACCGACGGTGCGGCCGCCTTCGCGGATGGCGAAGCGCAGGCCTTCTTCCATCGCGATCGGGGCGATCAGCTCGGCCGACAGTTTCAGGTTATCGCCGGGCATCACCATCTCGGTGCCCTCGGGCAGGATGCAGGTGCCGGTCACGTCCGTGGTACGGAAGTAGAACTGCGGACGGTAGTTCGCGAAGAACGGGGTGTGGCGGCCGCCCTCTTCCTTGGTCAGGATGTAGACCTCGGCTTCGAACTTGGTGTGCGGGTTCACCGAACCGGGGGCACACAGAACCTGGCCACGCTCGACCGACTCGCGGTCGATGCCGCGCAGCAGCGCGCCGATGTTGTCGCCCGCTTCGCCGCGGTCCAGCAGCTTGCGGAACATTTCAACGCCGGTACAGGTGGTTTTGGTGGTGTCCTTGATGCCGACGATTTCGATCTCGTCGCCAACGTTGATCACGCCACGCTCGACACGGCCGGTCACAACGGTACCACGACCCGAGATCGAGAACACGTCTTCGATCGGCATCAGGAAGGGCTGGTCGATCGCGCGCTCGGGCTCGGGGATGTAGGCATCCACGGCGGCCATCAGCTCTTTGATCTTCTCTTCACCGATTTCCGGGTTCTTGCCTTCCATTGCGGCCAGGGCCGAACCTGCGATGATCGGAATATCGTCGCCGGGGAAGTCGTATTCGGACAGCAGCTCGCGGACTTCCATTTCCACCAGCTCCAGCAGCTCTTCGTCGTCAACCTGGTCAACCTTGTTCAGGAACACGACCAGCGCAGGCACACCAACCTGACGCGCCAGCAGGATGTGCTCGCGGGTTTGGGGCATCGGGCCGTCGGCTGCGTTCACAACCAGGATACCGCCGTCCATCTGCGCCGCGCCGGTGATCATGTTCTTCACATAGTCAGCGTGGCCGGGGCAGTCGACGTGCGCGTAGTGGCGGGTCTCGGTCTCGTATTCCACGTGCGCCGTCGAGATCGTGATCCCGCGCGCTTTCTCTTCCGGCGCGCCATCAATCTGGTCATACGCTTTGAAGTCACCGAAATACTTGGTGATCGCCGCCGTCAGCGTCGTCTTACCGTGGTCAACGTGACCAATCGTGCCGATGTTAACGTGCGGTTTGCTACGTTCAAACTTTTCCTTTGCCATTCTATGGC